>JBEEOW010000016.1:0-91167 GCA_041191405.1 Bacteroidota bacterium | reverse complement strand
TGCTAGCTTATTATCTTGTATATTAATAATAGCTTGAACTTCTTGAATATTAAGACTATCATTACCTACTTTTTCATTTTTAAATTCAAAACCAAGAAATGGATGCCTTAAATAATTAATAATATCTAGTTTAATAGCAAAGTCCAATATTTTTTTTATTTGTTTTAAATAATGATTAGAAGTATTAACAGTCAAGGTTTCCCTAAATACTTTGTTTAGATTTAAAACTACGGAATAATTAAAATCACAAAATAATAATTCAGAATAAACCTTTTTTAGTTTTGCTAGAACTTGTTTGTATTTTTCTTTTGAACCTTCATTTGCAATTGTTGTGTTGTATTGCTCAAAAAAAGAAATGAAAGAATCGGTGTTTTTCTTTATAGATATATTTTTTGTACAATTTTCAATTTCAGATTTAATTTGTTTGTTAATACTTATGTAATCTAATTTGTCTGTTACTCGAACTTGTTTATGTTTTTCATTCCACAGATTTGTTGGTATTTTTATTTTAAGTGACCGATAACTTTTTATTCGGTTCTCAATCTTCATAATATATATATGACCATATTTATTATCTTTGTTATCTTTCTTGAAGTAGAGGCTGTAAGTCATTTTATATTCTTTTAAATAAATATAGAGTGGAACAATAGTGGAACAATTATAAGAAAAATACATTAATAATTCAAATACGTACAAAAATTTAATTCTAATAATCAGGTAATTATAAGAATATTTAAAGGCATTTTGTGTAAGTTTACGAATAGAAGTTTCCTAAACTTTAGATGTGGGTTCGATTCCCGCTGAGACCACAAAAAGCCCTTAAATGTAGTATTTGAGGGCTTTTTTATTGCATTTATTCAAAAATAACATACATACCATATATTATTAATAACACAGAAATTAACGTTAAACCATATAAAAACAAGTTGTGAAATTCTGGTAACGGGTTTAAAATACAAAGTACGCAACTAATAAAACCAATTGCCCCACCAATAATTATAAATAGCAAACCTGAACTTAGTTTTTGCGAACTTTTTAATTTTTTAAATTCAACAATGCATTGGTTTATTGCTTCATCTTCCCAACCTTGAGATTTTAAGTTTTCTTGTAATTTGATGCTATTCTCAAATTGATTAGTTAGTTGTAAAATGTAATCTTGGGTTAAAATATTATTTTGAGTCATAGCTTTGGTGATTTTGATTTATGCCAATTTATAAATAAATATTTTAAATATAAAGTACAGTAAATCAATTGCTAAAGTTTATTTTTGTCAGTTTTGTAAAAATAGTACAATAAGGATTATGTATAATTTATATTTATTTTTTTATAAAAATACTTTAAATAGTTATATGTGTAAGATTTGTTTGAATGAATTTACTGATAAGTATTGAATGTGTTTATTGGAAATGTCATATTATTTATATTAAAAATAATATTTATTTAGAGAGAAACAGTATGTAAATTTTATCTTCCCGCAGATATTCGCAGATTTTAAAACGCAGATTATCGCAGACAAAATCCATGAAATCAGCGGGGAAAATTAAATCAGTGGGGAAACTTTACAACCCATTTACTTTACGAAATATACTTTTAGATATATCATCTGAATTGAAATTAACCAAAATACCAAGTTTCATTCCAGAAAGCTTAAGGTATGTAATCAATTGTTTATGATGAACATCTAATAGGTTTTCTACTGATTTTATTTCAATAATCACTTTATGTTCAACAATTATATCTAGCCTATAACCAATATCAACTTTAACTTCTTCATAAATCATTGGTAAGGCTACTTGATTATGAACATGTAAACCAGCTTTCTTTAATTCATAAACTAATGCTGCTTCGTAAGCACTTTCTAATAATCCTGGACCTAAAATATTGTAAACATTAAATATTGCCCCACGAATTTTAAACGAAATATCATTTTCATTCATATCACAAATGAATTTAACAATCTGAAAAACACAAAAAAAATAGACTACCTTTTTCAAGATAGCCTATTCAATAATAAATATGTTGAGTATATTAGATTACACCAATAATTGCTGCACCGAATACACCTGCTGAATCACCAAATTCATTTTTCTTGATTGGTGTATAAAGGTCTTTGCCTAATACGTTTTCACGGATATAATCTAAACCTTCAGTGTAAAGCTCATCAACATTTGATAAACCACCACCTAATACAATTACATCTGGATCAAGAATTTTGATAATATTTCCTAAAGAAACACCATAATGAACAAAAAACTCTTTCATTATTTCTGTTGCTTTGTCTTCACCTTTACGATAGTTGAATACAATGTCAGATGAAGTAATATCTAAACCAAATTTTTCTTTGTAACGAGCTTGTAAGCCAGTTCCTGAAATATATGATTCTACCAAACCTTTCACTGCTGAGTTACCCCAAGTTGGACCGTTATCAAAGTTGATAGTTGAGTGTCCCCACTCGCCAAGATTTTCACGAGCACCTCTTAATACTTGTCCGTTGTAGATTAAACCTCCACCAACTCCTGTACCTAAAATTACTCCAAATACTAACTCATGACCTTTACCAGCACCAATTACAGCTTCTGCTAAAGCAAATAAGTTTGCATCATTCTCAATTACAATTTTGTGATTTAATTTTTTCTCTAAATCAGCTTGGAATGGCTTACCATTCATCACTGCAATGTTAGAGTTTTTTAATAAACCTGTTTGTTTTGACATAGAACCTGGAGTTCCCAAACCTAAAGTGTGAGGTTCGTTGTTGATGTGCTCCACTAAATCACTATAAAGTGCTGCAATATTATTCAAAACGTTTTCGTAACCGCCTTCTTTTCCATTAGGAATACGTTTGCGATACAATTCTTTGTAGTTTAAATCTGTAACAACAGCTTCTATTTTGGTTCCACCCAAATCAATACCAATTCTATACATAATATTAAGGTTAAATTCTTATATAAATAAATTCAATAATTTCTACATGCAATTAAAGAAAAAATCTTAATTATATTGTACGTAATGCTCCCATTTTTCTAAACATGATTTAAAATCTTGTGGTAAATCACATTCAAACTGCATAAACTCGTTTGTTACAGGGTGCACAAAGCCTAAAGACTTCGCATGTAAACCTTGACGAGGCATTAGCTTGAAACAGTTTTCAACATATTCTTTGTACTTTCCGTTGGTTGTTCCTTTTAAAATTCTATCGCCACCATACATGGCATCGTTAAATAAAGGATGCCCCAAATAACGCATGTGTGCACGAATTTGGTGTGTTCTACCAGTTTCAAGATTACATTGAAGCAAAGTTACATAACGTAAGTTTTTCAATATTTTGTAATGTGTAATTGCATTTTTTCCATAGGTGCAATCGTCAGCCACCACTTCTGATTGGCGACGGTCACGCACACTTCTGCCAAGAGGTTTGTCAATTGTGCCTGACTCTTCAGCTACAGCACCCCAAACCAAAGCGTAATAAGTTCTTTCAATTGAGTGGTCAAAAAACTGACGAGCAAGATGTGTCATTGCTTCTTCAGTTTTGGCAATAACTAATAAACCAGAAGTGTCTTTGTCTATTCTGTGCACCAATCCTGGGCGACCGTAACCATTTCTAGCAGTTGGTAATTGGCTAAAATGATACACCAATGCATTTACCAAAGTACCTGTCCAGTTGCCACAAGCTGGGTGAACCACCATACCTGCTTCTTTATTAATTACAAGTAAAGAGTCGTCTTCGTAAACAATATTAAGCGGAATATTTTCGGGTAATATTTCAGTTTCTCGAGGAGGAGTTGGTAATGAAACCGTAATAACTTCAAGAGGTTTTATTTGGTAACTCGACTTAACAGGTTTATTATCAACTAAAATTTGTTTATTTTCAATGCCTTTTTGAATTTTGTTTCGAGTAGCATTTGGGAGTCTATCCATCAAAAACTTATCGATACGCATTAAAGTTTGCCCTTTGTCGGTAATAAAGCGAAAATGTTCAAACAGACCATCTTCCCCTTCTTCGTCGTTATCATCAAGCAAATCTATATCTTCTTCTAGCATTGTATTATTAATATTTCAATTGAGTTGCAATTTAACACAAAATGAGTGGATTGTAAGTAGAATAATGTTTAAAAATATATATTACTTTATTTCTTTTGAATTACACTTTTTAACCATTAAAATTGTAGATTATTTATATTAAAACGTTAATTATTGGATATGAAAAGAAATTTATTGTTTTTAATAATTACAGTATTGGTTGCATTGTTTAGCGCTTGTACTTCATTTAGATACGGAACTTTGGTTTCAAATACTTTTAATCAAGGAGTTGATAAAGGAAAAGTAGTTGATGTAGCATTGGCTTATACAAAGGCAAACTACTTTTTGGGTTTGGGTGGAAATAAAGAACTGGATTTATTGAGCTTGAAAAACAAACTAAAATCAAGATACCCATTAACTGACAATATGATTTTTGCGAACTTTTCATATCAAACCAAAATTAAACATCGTTTCCTTATTTTTTACACAACAAAGGAAACTGTAATGAGTGCAGATGTTGTGAAATTAGATTCAAACACAACAAATGCCGTTTTGAATAATGAAAAATATGAGCAGACTTACAAAGGCATAAAATCTTATCAAAAGTATATTCTAAAGTCTTCATTATCTGGTAATAAAACGGTTGATACAGTAAAGGTTATAGATTTTGCATTTGATTATGTAGTTGTTGCAAATACGCACAATGGCATTGTAAAATTCAAGAAAGTATATTATGAAGATTTATATACTTTTGCCTATTCAAAATCTGATACTACTCAAATTACAAATACCTATTTTAATAACCACAATGATACCATTAAAGTTAAGTCTTTAATTAGAAACAATTTTACAAAAATTGGTCAATTTGTGGCATTTTATTACAACAAGGAATTTTACACTAATCCAAAACAAAAAGTAATAGCAATAACCCAAAATAAGGTGTTGGTAAATTTCCCAGATGCAAGTGTAAATGCTGAACCTGCATTGGTTTGGGTAAATAAAAAAGATGTTTTTGTTAACGAATCTTGCCCAAATTGTAAGTTCCCAATTGGTAAAAGTGGAGAAGTGCTAAATGGAGATAGAAACTATTTAGGCACAATTAAATTTGCAAACGATAAATATGCCTTAGTTGAACCAAATTTAGAAAAAAACACACTCCGTAAAATTCAATTTTTTAAGGTGAGGTAATTGGTGATAGAAATTTTCATTTGTTGGTGATTTGTGAACTACAGAAGCCGTTGTTGTGTCTTTTTGACCAACAACAAAGATATCAGCTATTTAAATAAGACTAAGAAATAATTTATATTTCATAAATAAAAATAAATAAGTAGCTTGTAGGACATAAGTTCACAAAGGCGAAATGACGGTATAAATAACTATAAATGAAGAAAATATTAATAACATTTTTATCAGTACTATCTTTACTCATTGTTTTTACTAGTTGCACTCGTGGTCTAATTCTATGTTTTATAGATTTTTACGATTTAGAGGAAACATATGAATTTGATTTTTCAAAAGAAGAATTAAAAAATAGGATAGTTGCTTCTTATTCTTATAATGAAAGTGTTTTTCTGAAAATTATAGGGAAAAACTTAATCGAAAATGAAAATGTAAATAAAGAATATCGAAAAAGTGTTGAAATTTGGTTAGATAAGCGAAATTGGGATAAGTTTAAGTCTGAAATTAGAAACAATACTTCAGATACATTAAATTTGTTAATTGGAAAACATAATATCAGGAAAGAGATAAATTTTTTGGCTATTATACAAGGCAATAACAATAAGTCAAGTTTAACAATCAAGCAAATTAAATACACTCGAAAAAGGGTTTGTAATAAAGACCATGAATATTATAAAATTTAAGTTGTAGGCAAAATTGAGGATATTCTAATTGATAAATTAAAATAAATCCCCACTGTTCAATTGAATATTTTAGTTAGCTATAGATATCTGAAATCTCAACCTAAAATATTATTCATACATTTGTTTTACTATGAAACACCTATACCTATTATTTTCATTGTTTGTGTTTTTTTCTTGTAAGCACAACAAAGGTTCAAATGAATCTAAAATTGATTTTTGTACTTCAATACATAGAAATGATTCAATAACTTTAAGTAAAACCTTTGCACCAATTGCAGATAAATTAAAATCACAAACTGGCGCTTACGTACTCGAAGATGGAGGTGGAGCTATGATTGCCAGGGCTTGGTTTAGCGAATATGCTGAGAAAAGTATTGATATACAGTATTTTATTTTTTCAACTGACAATGTAGGTTTAATAGCTTGCGATTATTTGGTTCGTGCTGCGGATAGAGGTGTAAAGGTGAGAATTATTGTTGATGATATTATGGTTGAGGCTACACCCGAAGAAGTTTTAATGCTTGATTCTCACCCAAATATTGAAATAAAAATTTATAATATTGGTACTAATTTAGGTAAAAATTTGGTTACCAAACTTGGCAAGTTTGCCACCGATTTTAGGGATGCAAACCAACGTATGCATAACAAAACTTTTATTGTGGATGGTAAAATAGGTATTACTGGTGGTAGAAATATTGCAGACGAATATTTTGACTACGACCACGAATATAATTTTAGAGACAGAGATATTCTTTTGTTGGGCAAAGAGGTTGGGGTAATGCATCACTCATTTGAGCAGTTTTGGAATCACTCATTAGCAACACCCATATCAAAGATTGTTAAAGGCGACAAACATGCACTTCGCAACCCTAAACGATTTGATGCTTTACATCAATACGCTTGTAATCCTGCTAATTTTTGGCCACAAGTGAGAGAAAAAATCCAGAAAATGCCCCAAACTTTTCAGCAAATATTACATTCTGATAAATTGTATTGGCTCGATTCTGTTAATTTTGTTTCTGATATTCCGGGTAAAAACAATGCTAAAAACAGCCTTAAAGGTGGCGGTATTACAACAGATACATTAATTAATTTGGTGAAAAATGCTCGTAAAAGTATTGTTATTCAATCACCTTACTTAATTACTACCAAACTTGGTAAATCAGTTTTTAAGGAAGCCATTGATAGAGGTGTAAAAGTGAAAATACTAACCAATAGTTTGGCTTCAACAGATAATTTGGAAGCGTTTAGTGGTTATCAAAGAGATAGAGATGAATTGTTGGAAATTGGTGTAGAAATATTTGAATTTAAGCCAGATGCCAAAAGTAGATTTAAGGTCATGACGGGTGATTTACAGGATAGTTTACAACATAAGCCCATTTTTGGTTTACATGCAAAGTGTATGGTAGTTGACGAAAAAATTACTGTAATAGGTACTTTTAATCTTGACCCAAGGAGTGCTAATTTGAATACTGAATGTGTTACAGTTATTCATTCATCAGCATTGAGTAAGCAAACTTTGGCAAACATGAATGAAGATTTTAAACCAGAAAATGCTTGGCAAACCACCAAAAATTTTAATCCTGACAATGAAGCTTCAAAGTACAAACAACTAAAAACTTGGACTCGCAAAGCCATTCCCAAATCTATATTATAGTATTAATGATTGTACTGCTTTAATTTGGATAAATACTAGGTGTGATATATTTCTTTAAGATATATTGAAACTTTGAATTTTAATCTTGGTATAAAATATTTCAATATTTAATTTAAGTTCAACCAAACTATTCCACTTACAAATGAATTATGGTTACATTTGACATTTTAGAAAACTTGCTCTTTCTTTTCCTGAAACAACAGAAGAACCTCATTTTGAAAAAACATCTTTCAGAGTAAAAAAGAAAATTTTCGCAACTTATGACAAAACTAATAATAAGGCTTGTATAAAATTATCTGAAGTTGATCAAGATGTATTTTCATTTTTTGACAAGTCGATTATTTTTCCTATTAACAATAAATGGGGAAAGCAAGGTTGGACTTTTATTGAAATGAGTAAAGTAAGTTTAGAATTTTTAACAGATGCCTTGATGAAATCCTATTGTGAAGTTGCTCCAACTAAACTAGCAAACCAGCTTAAAATTAGATAACTAAACTTTAATATGATGTTTTTCAATGTTGCTTCTGTTTTATTATTACACTATTTTGTCTAACATTTAGATATAATACACAATTAAAGTCATAAAGTTAAACAAGAAATTAATTTGGTTAAAATAATTTTGATTGCAATGATTAATGGCGGCATTATAATTGAGGCTAAACTGAAAAAAATAGCAATTTGTCAAACCATATTAAAAATCAATTATTATGAACTGCCCTAATTGTAATTCTGAAATTCAGAAAGAAAACATCAATATAATGACTGATATTGCACAATGTCAACAATGTAATAATTTGTTTAAAATTTCTGAAAATTTAACTTTTGACTTTGATGATGGCTTTGATATCAATAACAATCCAAATGGAACTTGGATTAAAAGGGAAATTAATCAAATTAAAATAGGTGCATCTACACGCTCACCAATAGCCTTTTTCTTAGTTCCGTTTATGTTAGTTTGGTCAGGTGGTTCATTAGGAGGCATTTATGGAAGTCAAATATTACGAGGCGATTTTAATCCAACTATGTCATTATTTGGAATACCATTTATAATTGGTTCAGTATTATTTTGGAGTTTTGCATTAATGGCTATTTGGGGTAAAGTAGAGTTAACACTTGATAGAATGGGTGGTAGTATTTTTACTGGTGTAGGTAATGTTGGATTAACCAAAAAGTTTAAGTGGGAGGAAGTTTCAACAATAAAAGAAAGGCAAACCAATGTACGTTTCCCAGGAAGTAACGGAAATGAAATTCAACTTGAAGGCAAAAAAAGAATTTCATTTGGTAGTAATGTGAATGATTCAAGAAAATATTATTTATTTAGGTCATTAAAACAAATTATCAGTAAAGTGAAATCAAATAAGAGTTTCCTATAAAATTTGAAAAGAACTGTAAAAAAGCGAAGGCGAAATTTTAACAAAATTTCGCCTTCGCTTTTTTAAGGAATAATTATTTTAAAAGATATGTTTGTGCTTTGCTTAAAAATTCCACTAAAGCTAACAATATGGAAGTAGCTTTAGTGGAACAAAAAATAGGTAAAAAGTGTGTTGTTTACTGATTTATTGACACCGCAAGTACTTTCATTTCTGGTGTCAGTTTTACTACTTCTTCCTCGTTTCTGAAATTAATTCTAACCATTTCTTCAATTTCAACAACAACTCTATCTCCTGGTTGAGCCATTTCAAATTTGTTGCCCAAATTTAGTCTGTTACCCGAACCAGCTTCTTTACCTTTTGCTGATGAACGTCTCGCAAGAATCACATTCCATTTTTTGATTTTATATCTTGCATCTTGTGGTAAAAAGGTTTTGAAATCAGGATTAGGTTCAACAGAAATTACCAATTTGTTGATATCCATTTTGTTAATGCCATTAAGTACGTTAATTGCTGCTGAACCATTTTTTATTTGCACAGTTGGCAATGGAATTTTTCGCACAGCAAAATCTTTGTCGCCAATAGGAATACCATCTGATTTAACATTGATTTTCACTTTATTGCTATTTGGTATCACTGTAATTTCGCCTTTAGCACCTGATTTTTCAATAGAACCACCTGTGATACCAAAATCTGGAATAAATTCAGCACCAAGTTCAGGTACATTAACTTTCACTTTGTTGCCACAATTCATATACAATGCAGGTAATTCAGCACTTTGGAAATTAAGTGTAGGCTTGGCAACAATATATTCTTGTGTGATTTGATAAGTTGTATCCTTGCCATTAGGTTTCTTAATTTTGATGCGAGCAGTCCACTTTTTACGAGCTAAACCATTGGCATCGAAGCTTTCGGCACCAGTTGAAAATTTGATTTTACCCATACCTTGTTCATTTACATCAATTTCCTGATTACCAAGAAACATACTTGGTTTTTCGGTAGCTAATTGAGCGGTTAAAAACAAATCGGCTTCGTATTTTTTACCTGCAATTACATAGTTTGAACCAGTTCTAACCATCGGAACTAAATCTTTCACTTTGTAATCTTCAAGGTTGATTTTATTCGCAATTTGGTCAAGAGAAAGGCGTTCGATGTTGATGATATTGCTTTCTAATTCTGAAAGTGTAGCCAAACTTGCCACCAAAGGCGATTGCGCAAAATTCAATTCAGCAAAATCTTTGTGTTTTTGTTCCTCTTTATTTTTATAAACAGGATGTTCGTTTCCGCCAATAGCTATAGGCTTAAATTGAATGATATTCAGACTATTAATCCAAGCAATGTGTTTGTCTAGTTTATCTTTCAAAATATAAGCCTTGCCTTTTTTGTTGATACCAATCATAAAACCTTCCACTTTGGTTTCTTCGGTAGCACCAACCATGTTGCCTTCTTTGTCAAAACCACCAGTTTCTGCAATCAATTGTTTTTTCAAATCTTCAATATATGCAGTTAAGGAATCGGTTTTGGTACGAATGGTTTTGCCGGTTTGTAAAAGTTTCATTTGTACCACTGGCGAATTCAATTTGTTCACTTCGGTTTCAATACCAGTAAGTTTAAATTTATTTTTATCGAGCATTTCGGAGTTGGCATGCTCCATATTTTTGTTCAATTGCTCAAATTTGAAAATCACAGCCGAACTCACTTGCAAGGCCAACAAAGCCAACAATACAAGATACATCAATCCAACCAGTTTTTGCCTAGGGGTTTCTTTAGCGCCAGCCATAGTAGTAAATGTTTAAGGTGAATAAATAAGGTTTTTAGATGCATCTGATTCTATAATGCTGGCGTCAGTAAAAAGGAACAGAATTATTTAAAGAATTTTTAATATTTTTTTGAGAGGAGTTGTTTGAAGTATGTAAGTAGTTGAAAATCAGATTTGAAATTTATAAAAAAAGCAAACAAAAAAGCCTTAGTAATTGCTTACTAAGGCTTAAGTAGAGAGAGAGGGATTCGAACCCCCGGAGCTGTGACACTCAACGGTTTTCAAGACCGCCGCATTCGACCACTCTGCCATCTCTCTGAATGGATTGCAAAGGTAATGAAAGTTTTTGTTTAATCAACTTTATGCTCAAGTTTTTTTAAAGAAATAATTTTTAGTCTTGAAAAACAGTATTTTGACTAAATTGAAATATATTTGAATAAGTATTTTATATTTTAACATGAACACTTTACACTGCGAATTATGGGAGAAAGTTCTCGAATTCGAATTTGAAAATGAAATTTGTGAATACGGTTTTGAAACTCGTTTGGCAGATGAAAACCTATGGTCTGAAAAATTTGCACAAAAAGCAATGTTGGAATATAAGAAATTTATGTTTTTGGCAACAGTTTCTGATTCAATGGTTTCTCCATCCGAAATTGTGGATATTGTTTGGCATCAACATTTAATTTTTACTGAATCCTATGCGGATTTTGCCAAGGTTTTAGGAAAACGAATTGCTCATATTCCTGCCGAACACAAACCTAATGATGGCAAGCGATTTAAAAATGCATTTATAAATACAAAACAAATTTATGAATCGTATTTTGGTTCAATGCCTAGCGATATTTGGCAAGAAAAAGAATTTCTTTCAAAAATTACTTCTAAAGATGATTTTTACTCAAAATACTCATTTTTAAAGAGTAAACGAATTATTATTCTAACAATGATTTTGTTTACTTCCATTTTATGTGAAATATGCAGACCAATTTTTATTCAAATATCAGGTACAACATTTATGCTTTTTAGTACAATTATATTGATTGCATTATGGACATTTTTCAAAATATATAGAACTAAGTATTTTTCAGAAATTACTGAAAAGCTGTACAATGAAGGTTTACAAGACTTAAATACCAGCGAGTTACTCTATTTGAAATTTAATTCGACAGTAGGAATTACAAATGGGGTAATGAATAAATTAATGTCTGAAAATAAAATTATTAAAACAAATTATAATCGAATTGAGATTAATCCTGAAGTTGAATTTATACCTGAAAATAAATATGAATTAGCCATAAAAGTCGATTTAGAATTATATGACAGACCAGTAAATTACACCACTTTAATCAATACCTTAAAAAACACGAAACCATTTTCTCAAATAGCCAACTCCTGCGAATTTGTGAAATCAAAGCTTTATAATTCTGTATATTTTCATAGATATATGAGTTTTTATTTGGCAGTTATGAGTGTTTTTGTAACTGTTTGTGGGTATCGGATTTTTTTAGGGATTTCAAGAGACAAACCTGTTGGTTATTTATTTGTTTTAACAATTATTGCAATTGGTGTAATTATTTATAAACACAATAATGCATTAGATTATTTAATTGAAAAAATACTACCAAATGAGTTTTTAAAATACATTAAAGTTCCCATTGAAAAACAAACCTTTAACGATTGGCAAAATGAATATTACATTTTAGGTGCAGCTGCAATATTGCCTGCATTTGTAAGTGTTCATAATGAACAAAGTAGTTACTATTCAAGTGATAGCTCAGGAAGTGGTTGTTCTAGTGGTGGTGGTTGCTCATCAGGTGGAAGCAGTTGCGGTGGTGGATGTGGAGGTTGCGGTGGAGGAGGAGATTAAAGTATTGAAAAAATAACTTTTAATTGTCAAAACTCATTATAGAATGAAAAAAATATACATTATATTAATTTTTGCATTTACAAATAGCTTTTTGAAAGCTCAAGAACTATCAATAGTTGAAATTAATAGTTTATTGAATTTAACAGAATATGATTTTAATAGTAATGATAGGAAATTAGATGTCGTTGAAAATCGTTCATATTATTCTGAATATTTAGAATGGGGAATGTTAAGTTTTGCTACTCAAAAAGAAATAAAACCTTACCTAGATTCGCTTTGTAAAGAATGGGGTAAACCTAAATTTAAAAAAGGTAGTTTTTATGCATATTGGAAAAATGTAAACTTTCATGGTTCTAAGAACTGTACAATTTATTTAGATACCAATCATTCTGATAAGATACAAAATATCAATGAGTTGACTTTAATTATTTTTGACAAAAACAAACAATTACTGAGTGATAAAATCTTATTAACTAAAGAAAAGGAACGAATAAATAGAATAGTTTTTTCACAAGTAGAAAAGAGCGATATTTCTGTAAAAAGAAAACAAAGAAATATTAAAGAAAATATTAGATATTTTGAAAACAACATGTTACCAATCAATTTTGATTCGGTAATGATTTTAATGTCGAATGCTGGATTGAAAGATTCAATTTTTTATAAATTAACATATAAAGCTTTAGTTAGTAAAACTGGAAAATTCATAAAAGGTAAACTTAGTACTGATTCAGTTTCTCCAATTTTTGATTCAAAGTTTTTCAATAAATATGTTCAAATGTTTAGATTCAATTCATTGGATTCTTGCAAAGCTTATTTAACTTATTTTGATTTTGAAAATCCTCAAAGACTACTTAAGAATTGGCAATACATCCAAGATAATGTCAACTATTTTGTTGTAAATCAATTAGATATAGATACACTTGGTTTTGAATATTTCAATAAAAGTGATTCGATAATTATAGGAAATAATCAATTTGGAATGATTTATTATGATAGCAAAAATGTTAGATTTTTACTAAGTGAAAATAAAAGATGGATATTAAAACAAACTATTTCATTAACATTAAAAGGGGAATTTCTGATAAATGACATAAACAAAGATGGTTTTGTAGATATTATCAATTTTTCAGGTAGGAATATGAATGGTAACCAATGGGCTGATTTATATTTGTTTAACTCAGATAAAGTTGAATATGAGAAATCAAATCAAAATATATTTATTGGTGAATTTGACAATGATAGTTGTTGGGTAGAAAACAAAAACTATAAAGTAAAAAATGGATATTTAATTGCTGAATATTCAGGAAGTTGGTATATGCCACACACTTATACAGTATATAAATGGATTGATTATAAGCTTATTCCACAGTTAATTATTGGTGAAGAACTTGTTTTTAGATCTATGACCAAAGATGACACACCAATTACTTTTATTTATAAATTGATAGACAATAAATTAACGATTACCAATCAACAAAATCAATATGTAAAGAAACTCCCAATCGGAGAAAAGCAAATCAATACATTTGAAGTTTTAAAGCCATATTTGGGAAATTAGCTAAAAAACGAAATTGTTTCAATGAAACTAAATAAATGCTAATTTTCCTAAAACGATTTTCATCTGCTGAAATCTGCGGAAAGAATCTGCAGAAATCTGCGGGTAAATTGCTTGAACTGAGCAAATGATTACTTATTAATGTACAATAGGTCCAATATAAACAATACAACTTGGGTCATTTTCACCTAAGTAGCAGCTTTTCTTAAAATTGTGGGTTACTACATTTTTCTTTTTAGTAACAGAGAAATGCAAAATTGGCTTATTTATCCATTCGTGTACTTCTTTGTCTTTAGGTATAAGATAATCTTTGTGATTTGCTTTCGCATGTTCGTAAATCATCATTTTTTCCTCATCAATAATTGAATATTCGCCAAGTGGTAAATTCAACTTTGCAGATCCTCTTTCATTGGTAGTAATTGTTGCGACTACTTCAGAATGTGCAGCATCAAAATGTTTATGACCTTTAATTACTTTTAATTTCCTATTTGGGTATCTTTTGGGTTTATCTAAAATTTTTTGCTGTTTTTCAGTTGGCTTTGGGCCTGTACAGTGACTTTCAGTGTATGTAATGTTAATTACTACTGGTTTAGTAGGCTCTTTTTTGGGAGCTTCCATTGTAAAAAATATAACGGTAAATGCGGCTAGTATATATCGTTTCATAAATTTCAATTAAAGAATATTAGAAATTATAAGTTTGGAAACAAACGTGATTTTGGTGTTTTGGTTACATTTTTACACCACTTGGAACATAGTTTAAATCTAAAAAATAGCGAAAGCTAAATTTATTATTGCTTCACTGGTAAATATATATCAATTAAAGAGTTTGGGTCATTCCATTTAAAGCGATAATCATATCTTTCAAAATGTATAAATCCATTGTAAAAATTACTGTCTATTGTTATTCCTAAAGAAGGGATTTTTTCTTTATAAATGGACCAAAAAGTTTGTTTCAATAACGCTAAATTCCCTTGATGTGTAAATTTATAATAATCTGATTGTGGAATTTCAAAATGAATTAATTTATCTCCATTTTCTACAAAAGGAATTGCTGAAAGATAAAAGTATTTCTCCTCAACTTTAAAAGTGATACCGTATTTAACCCAATTTGATTTTTGGGTTAAATTGTTCAATTTCAATACATTGTTAAAATTGATCCAATGCTTTTGAATAATTTGATTATTCTCTGTTTGTGAATTTGTTAATTCAATAGCCAAACCACAAACTTTAACAATATCTAACTTTTCAAGCATAAGAATTATATTGAAAACAGTTAATAGAATAGACGATTACCAAGGTCTGTGAATGTTGGTAACGTAAAATAAATATTTATTGTCAACAATAAACTGTCAACTATCCACTATCTAAAACTTATACCCAATTCCAAAGCTGCATACAAAGCTTCGAGTTAATCCATCGGGGCGAACTTTTCGAACCAAAAAAGGTGCAGCTAATTGGCTATTTATAAATATTTTATCAGATAGTTTATACCCTAATTTCAAAGTTGCATTCATGGTCACACCTTGTGATGCAATGATTTCCTTTTCAACACCATTTGCATCAGTATATTTATCATTTGCTAAATGTGTGATAGTTAACACACCAGGAGTAATATCAATTTTCTTGAATAAAAACTTTTTATCAAATCGAAATACCATATCCGATGCACGCTTAAAGTTTTTTGTACTTTCAAATTGATTTACATATTGGTATTGTGTATTTAAAGTCCAATCGTCTATTGAAAATTGATTTCTATTTTGATTCAAAGGTATTTGGAAAGCCAATGATGCTGTCCAGTTATTTTGTATGTAAGTTAGCCCAGCTAGTAAATCTCTAGTTCCTAAACTTGACTGATATACCATTGGAAGTGGTAATTCCTCTACTTCTCTATCGGCATCATTAAGTGGTAATTTTAAACCAATAGTTGTTTTCAGTTTGCCAAATTTAGTTGATGTTAGCGTTGGATTAAAGGATAAAATTAAATCTCCAGCATTTGTAAATGTTCCTAAATCGCCACTAGCAGTTTGAGTATTTAGTTTAACTTGAAAAAAATGTAATTCTTTTAAATAAAAATTCCCCTCAATTGCTGTATTGTATATACTTACATTATTATCGCCACTTCCGTAGGCGCCTATTAATTGTATGTTGTTTGCAGGGATTTCGTTTTTTTGACTATTGATTGAACCAATATTACAAATGCCAGCATCGCTACAGCCTTGTGAAAACGAAATGTTAGGGATTAAAAAAAAACCTGAAATCGTCAGGCTTGCAATTATTTTCTTCATTTTACAAATAAAAAACAAATATTTAAAAAATACTAACATACAGAATTTTAATCAATTATAAATTGTTGTAAAATGCTTAAAAAATGAGCGTTTGTTACATTTGTACTTTATAATAAGCTTAAATTTTTGCAAATTGCAACATATCTTAAAATATTCATTAATGAAAAGCAAAGAAAACAGCTCCAGATTGTTGTCAATTGCCAAAATGAAGTGCCCTCATTGTCATGAAGGGAATTTGTTTTCTTCTCCTAACTTATACAATTTTAATCAAACATTAGTAATGCCTGAAAATTGTGATAAGTGCGGTCAGAATTTTGAACTGGAAACTGGTTTTTGGACAGGTGCAATGTATATAGGTTATGCTATTGTTGTTGCCATTGTGGTAACTTTCTTTATTGGTTTTATGGTGCTTTTCCCAATGCCAGCTGGTGAAGTAGTGTTAATAACCTTAGCTTTTGTAGTAGCTGTGTATCCTTTTATACTAAGATATGCTAGAGTATTGTATATTTACATATTTGTGAATTATCAATCAGATGCAATTGAAAAATTTCGTGAATCCAATTAATAAATTAATCTTTATTTTTAATATTGTAGTATGCTTGAAAAACTAAACTTCAAAAGTGGATTAATATTGATTACATCCATTTTCTTTATCGTGTTTACCTTTTATGGTTTTCAGATTTTGTTTGCTGATAATGTGCAGGTAGACAAGCCAGATAGAGTACTTATTATTCCTAGAGGAGCTACTTTTCAACAAGTAGTTGATTCTTTAGAAATGAATAAAATTACACATGATAGGTTGTCATTTATGTTTTTAGCCAAATTAACTGGTTACAAAGAAAACGTAAAGCCTGGAAGGTATTTATTAAAAACTAATTCAAATAATTACACTCTTTTAAAAGCTTTAATCAAAGGTCGACAAACGCCATTGAAATTAACTTTTAATAATATTAGATTGAAAGAAGAATTGGTTGAAAAGATAGGTTCGAAGTTTGCTTTCGGGGCTGATTCCTTAGCTTATATGCTTAATAATCCATCAATCACATCGCAATACGGATTTGATACTAGCACTGTAATGAGTATTTTTATTCCAAATACTTATGAATATTACTATACTATTTCAGCTACAGAGTTTTTGGATAAAATGTTTAAAGAATACCAAAAATTTTGGACTGAAGAACGCAAGCAAAAAGCAAATGCAATTGGTTTAACACAATCGCAAGTAAGTATTTTAGCATCAATAGTTGAAGAAGAAACCAAGCAAAATGAAGAAAAACCAATAGTTGCTGGCGTTTATTTAAATAGGTTAAGAAAAGGGCAACGCTTACAAGCTGATCCAACCGTGAAATTTGCCTTGAAAGACTTCACTATCAAAAGAATTTTATTCGGACATTTAGAAAATAATTCGCCATACAACACTTACCGTAAACAAGGTTTGCCTCCAGGTCCAATTTGTTTACCAATGATTTCGTCACTTGATGCAGTTTTAAATGTAGCAAAACACGATTATTATTTTTTCTGTGCTGATTTAAGCAAACCTGGTTATCACACTTTCACAAAAACGTTTGATGAACACAGCAAAACTGCACAAGATTATCGCACTACTTTAGATAAAAGAAATATACATTAATTTATAAAATCATGTTTTCACTAAGCGTAGAAATTAGAGTTCGTTATGCAGAAACCGACCAAATGGGTTATGTATATTATGGTAACTATGCAACTTATTTTGAGGTAGCTCGAGTGGAAGCAATGCGTTCATTAGGAATAAGTTATAAAGAACTTGAAGCTCGTGGAGTGATGATGCCAGTGTTAGAATATAAATCAAAATATATTCGTCCGGCAAAGTATGATGATTTGTTAAAAGTAACAGTAAATATCAAACAAAAACCAACTACTCGTATTTTGTTTGATTATGAAGTTCATAATCAAGAAGGAACATTGTTGAATGTTGGTGAAACAACGTTGGTTTTTATTGATACAAATACAGGTCGCCCATGTAAAGCCCCCGACTATTTTAATGCTTTAATGGATACATATTTTTCAGAAAATGAATAAATTGAAAAAATATATTTTACAAATTCCATTTGTATTAAAAACTATTGCTTATGTACGTTCAATAAGTTTTGGTAAAGACAATGTGTCATTAGTAGAAGTAAGCAATATTTGTATCAAAGAAATTATAAGAGATGATGTAGCTGGTAAAGCCAGTGGTGTAGCATTTAATTTTATAATGGCAATTTTTCCAAGTATTATTTTTTTATTTACACTTATACCTTACATACCTGTACCTCAGCTTGATGTACATATTATGCATTATTTAAAACAAATAATGCCAGCTCCAATTTATGTGGTTGCTGCCGAAACAATACAAGATATTATTGCAAAACCTCGAGGTGGTTTACTTTCTTTTGGTTTTATATTTACTTGGATAGCAGCACTTAATGGTACACTGGCTATTATTGAGTGTTTTAATAAAATGTATAAAACTCACGAAAAAAGAAGTTTTATTAAAAAGAGATTAGTAGCGGCAGTATTGATTTTTTTGTTGGTAGTAGTTTTGTTGACCTCGGTTATTTTTTTAATTGTAGGCCAAGTTGTAATTGATTATCTGCATGATAATACTCCAATATTTAGTGATGGAATTACATTATATCTTGTGAATATTTTAAGGTATCTTACTGTTATTTTATCGTTTTTTATATCAATATCAATAATTTATAAAATTGCACCTTCTATCCAAAAAAAATGGAAATTCTTTTCAGTTGGAGCCTTGTTTGCAACTGTACTGATTATATTGTCAACATATTTATTTTCAATTTATATCACCAATTTTGCAAGTTACAATAAACTGTATGGCTCAATTGGTACTTTGATTGGACTTATGTTATGGATGTATTTGATATCTATGGTTTTATTGGTAGGGTTTGAAATAAATGCAGCCATTGATCAAGCAAAAGAATTAACAAAGAGAAGAAAAGAAAACAGCATGACTGAATATAATTGGTAATTTTTGCCAATTATATTCAGTTAATAATTTGTAAATTAAATCCAAAGTGTTACCTTTGTAACCTCAAACAGAGAGATGGCAGAGTGGTCGAATGCGGCGGTCTTGAAAACCGTTGAGTGTCACAGCTCCGGGGGTTCGAATCCCTCTCTCTCTACTTAAGCCTTAGTAAGCAATTACTAAGGCTTTTTTGTTTGCTATCTAACAAAAAATGGCACCCTTTTGAGGTGCCATCGTAATATTTAAATACAATTAGGTTGTTACTTACAACATCCTTTTTTAGTATTTTTTTTATTACAAGAATCATCTGTGCAGCATTTTTCTTTTTTACAGATTTGTGCACATTCTTCTTTTAATTTAGTTCCAACTTCTGATTTTTTTTCTTTGTCAGAAAGTTTGTCGTATTTAGTGCAATGCTCTTTACATTTGTCACTTTTACAATCATTGCAACACGAACATTCTATTCCATTTGAAATTGAGGAGGTAGAATTTTTAGCTAACGAAGAGCTGATATTTATAGAAATTGCACATAGCAACATAGCTATGTATGATAATACATTTTTCATTTTTGTTTGATAATTAATGGTTAATAAATAATTGGAATTCTAAATTCTGGATTATTTATACCATTTGTGGCGGATGCCAAGCTGAAGCGTAAAACGAGATTAAAACTTTGTCAGCATAAGATTTGAATTTTTGAGTTGTAAAGAAAGTATCGAAAAATATAAATTTTTCATTTGAAGTTAATGTACAAAATCCACAACAACTCATAAATGGATTTGTGCAAGTACCTTTGCAATTTTGATTAGTTTTTGTTTCTTGTTTAACTTTTTTACAACATGACATTGTACAACTTTTATCCTTAACATTGTTTGCAAATACATGTTGTAATGTTGGCATTGCCGACATTAACACTATTAATACACACAATATTTTTGCTAGGATTTTCATTATTTTTTTAACGAAGTATATTGAATCGTATTGTATACAAGTCAAAATAATTTTAAGTTCATTTGCAGCAAATTTAAAATTACTTTTTCATTTGATTTTAATAATCGCTTCGAACAGATAAGTAATGTAGTTTGTTCACCAAAGGTGTTTGAAATAAGTTTTCTTTACCTTCAGCATGTTTCATAAATGTAGTTACATATTTGAAACATTCATTGTTTTCCCCTAATTCAGGTTGGAAGTATACAATGAATCTAATTAATTCATCCATTAAAGTGGTAGGCATAAGTTGTTTTTTTTGCTCATAATATGCAATAATCTTGTCTAAGCTAGATTTTACGTGAGTAGGATTATTTGTTTTGATACTATATAAAGCTATGTTTTTATGAATAGCTAATAATAATTTTTCTTTTTTAGCCGGACATAAATGTGCATTTAATTTATCAAAATATTGAAGTGTTTTTTCAGGATTAAACTCTTCGTCATATATTTTTTTATCTAAGAAATTATAGTTTACCACCTGATTTTCGATAAAAAAATACCAGAATATCTCCGAAATTGATTTGTCATATTTTTCATTAGAGATATTTTTAGTGATGTCTGTTTTTACTTTTGTATAGTATGGAGAGTCTTTACATACTATTTTCATTCCACAAGGTTTTAGTGCATAATCGTATAAAGGAATAGATATTGTAGAATCCTTTAGTTTATATATTTTTTCAGCGTATGGTTTTTGTACATGTCCAATCGAGTTTTCTTCATTTACATTTTGCACTATAGATTTTAAAGCAAAAAAGTGAAATTCTTCTTGTGCAGGAAATTTCCATTTACTTAAAATTGCTTTGTCCATTTTACCTTCTTGTATTGATTTTACACAAAAACGTAATAATTGAGTTTGGAATGTTTTTAGTACAAATGCAGGTGAGTTTTCTCCTCCAGCATTATCTCTATCTTTTGGAGTTAATCCATGCGTGGTTATATCATATAATTTCACTGAAGCATTTAATGCATTAACAACAATTGAGTCAAATGGGAGTTTAATTGTTGATGCACCTTTTTTATACAAAGGAAATTGTTGGAATGAATTTACAATATCTAATCTTGGTGTTCTGAATTCAAAGAAAGGTGTAACATTATCCAAACTATATACTTTATGACGGTATTGATGAATTAAAAAATTTCGCATACCAGCAATTTTCATTTCACTTTCAAGTGGATGTTTTTCAAAATTATTTACTAAACTGTCATAAGCTAGTTTTATTTTGTCAAGTACTTGATTTTGAGGTATGTGTTCGGCGTAGAATATTTCAACTTGAGCATAACGATGCTTTTCTAAAAATGCTTCCAGCCATTGTTTGTTTTCTTCTTTATTTAATGCAGTACGTAATGATTTTCTATCTAAATATTGCCAAGTACTTGCAGTAGGGAAATTAGGCATATCTCTTAAAAAATCGCTCCAATTTTCATTTGTTTCTATATCATAACTAATACTATCTTTAGTGTATTTTTGAAATTCGTGTACAATTTGCATACATCTGGCATGTGCAAGATTGGCGTTTTGAGTTGAATCCCCCTCTACAGAAGCATAAGCATGAATACGAACATGTTTTAAAAAATAATTTCTTGAATGTATGTTTTCAACTACAGGTTTTATGTTTTGCCCTACATCTTTTACCCCACTTTTAGGGAAGTTAATTGTAAAAGTTGTTTGTTGATACGAGTCAGGAGCATAAGTTGGGAAACAACTTATTTTGGTGATATTATTACATTTTGCGTTGGCAAAAGGAGTTCCGAATTTATTATCGAAAGCCGCAAATAGTAAATCATTTGAACACAAAGCAGTATCAACTAAAGGTAAATTGTCGGGTATTCTTGCATTAATAGTGTCAAATTTTATTTTAGCATAACTAATTTCAGTGCCAGGTATAAAAAACAAAAATGTTCTTTTTTTCTGACCAAAAATTTCAACTGTCCATCCCGAAGGATAAAAAGTGTTGTATTGTATTGTATCAAGTACTAACTCCCAATTATATTTGATGTTTTTATCTATTACTTCATCAATAATTCTTTTAGGTTTATCAGTGAAGTATGATAAATCTTTGGCACTTGCCTCTTCAGTAATTCGCTCTTTCTGTAATAACGCATTGATTTTGACTTGGTATTTTGTTGCATCATTACCATTGTAATTTTTACTAATTATAGTATTAGCTTTAGGGGCGATGTCGCTTGCATCAATTTCATCTAAGGTTTCTATTAAGCTAATTGAATTGATAGAGTCTTTATAAGTACCTCCTAAAATTTTTGTAAATTCTTTTGCTAGTTTTGTCCTTGTTTTTTGTTTTTCAATGTCAAAATTTGTTTTAGTAAAAGCTATTGCCAAGTCGCTTGCTTGTTGCTTTAAATTGTTTACATCTAATACCAATTGCTCATTTGAATTGGTGTCTTTTGCAATTATTTTTGTAGCTTTTTTATTAAATAAACGTTCTAAAAATGAATTATTTGAAAATGTTAATATTAGTTTGTCTCCTTTTAAATGTAAATGGTAGTTGTTTGAAATGATATCATCCATTCCAATACCTTTGCCTTCGGAAGCTTTTGAACGTTCTGTTTTATAAAATACACTTACTCTGTTTTTTTGAGCAAACAATGAATTTGTATTTACCAAGCAAATTAAACTTAAAAAGAATACTATTTTATTCATATTAACTTGAATTTAAATTAATTTTAAAATATTGCTTTTAGTTATTTAAACAATCGCCTTTTTTAAACGCATCTATGTAAATATTGTTACAAAAAATTAAATACCAACTTTTGATTTTTTGTAAAATATTTAAAATTGAAAATATATAAATGGCTGTGAAGCAGATGTTTTAAATTGATATATTATCAAAACGATGATACAAATTGACAAAGCTTTAATTATTATAGGCATTTGTGAAAATTTGTTTTTTGCTATTTCACTAAATTTTGTTGGTATAAAATGTAAAATGAATCCTAAAATAATTACTCCGAAAATATTGCCATACCCTTCAATTACATTAGGAATTAGTTCAAATTGAAAGTTATTGCCAATTTGATTAAGCATTAAAAAAACAGCGTCAACACTATCTGCTCTAAAGAAAATCCAACAAAAAGCTACAAAATGAAAAGTGAAAATGCCCGAAATGATATTATATGTAGTAGTGTTTGGAGAAGGAAGATATTTCATCCAAATTTTATGAATTCCTAAAGCTATGCCATGCAACGCTCCCCAAATGATGAATTTAATATGTGCCCCATGCCATAAGCCTCCTAGCAACATTGTTAAAAATAAATTTAAATAGGTTCTGAATTTACCATTTCTATTTCCTCCTAATGAAATATATAAATAGTCTTTTAACCATCTTGAAAGAGACATGTGCCAACGTCTCCAGAAATCAGTGATATTAATTGAAGAATATGGTTTGTTGAAATTTAATGTTAATCTAAATCCAAGAAGTAAAGCTACACCAATTGCAATGTCAGTATAGCCTGAAAAATCACAATAAATTTGCATACTGTAACTATAAATTGCTATTAAATTTTCAAATCCGGTAAAAGAATTTGGAGTAGAAAATACACGGTCAACAAAGTTACTTGAAATGTAATCCGATATAATTATTTTTTTAGCTAAACCTGCTAATATCAAGTAAATAGCTTGAGTAAATTCATGTTGTGATAAATTAAAAGGTTTATGAATTTGTGGTAAAAATTCAGATGCTCTAACAATTGGTCCTGCTACTAATTGAGGAAAGAAGCTAACAAAGAAAGCATAATCAAGCAATGTTTTTACAGGCTTAATTTCTTCTCTGTAAATATCAATGGCATAGCTTAATGATTGGAAAGTATAAAATGAAATACCTACTGGTAAGAAAATAACTGATAAATCTTTGGTTTCACCCGAAACGGCATTTGATAATAAAGTGATAAAATTTACAACTTCAAAAGAAGTACCTAATAATTGATTAACACTTTCGGTAATAAAATGAGCATATTTGAAAAACCCTAATAAACTTAAATTTATAATTACACAAATTGCTATTAACCAGTGTTTTGTTGATTTTTTTTCGGATTTATAAATCAAATTTCCTAATACAAAATCAATTGAAATTGACATCAATAAAACTACCAAATACATGCCACTTGATTTGTAGTAGAAAAACATACTACAACACATCAATATGAAATTTCTAAATTTTAGATTATTGTTAGTTACACTAAAAAGGAGTAAAACTATTGCAAAGAAAATCCAAAATGTACCACTAGTAAAAATTAGGGGAGTAGCGGATTGGTAAAAGAAAAAATTTTCAAAGAAGGATGAATTCATTATTTAATTTATGCCTAAATATTCTGCAAATAGGTTACGAAAATAGTATTAATTTTTTGATACTCATAATTTGAATGATTTAAACTCTAAAATATATTGTAACACTATATAATATCAAGTTCATTTATAAAGAATAGTGTTGATTCAAGTTTTATGATTTTCTAAATTTAAAATTAAAAATAATGATAAATATAATTCAAATGCCTGATGAATAAACTTTTAAGATGAATTGAAAAATGCTTTATTAAATTTAAGAGAAGATTAAGCGATTATTAGTTAAATTATTATTAAATTTAGGGCTGAATTTCCTTCAATAATACGAAATGGGCTTATTTGACTTTTTTACAAGTGATATAGCAATAGATTTAGGTACAGCTAATACCCTTATCATCAACAAAGATAAAATTGTTGTTGATGAGCCATCTATTATAGCAATTGACAAAATTAGCGGAAAAGTGCTTGCAATCGGTAGAAAAGCGATGCAAATGCACGAAAAAACGCATGATAATATAAAAACTATACGTCCATTAAAAGACGGAGTTATTGCCGATTTCCATGCTGCAGAGCAGATGATTAGAGGCATGATTAAAATGATTGATAGCGACAAACGTATTTTCGCTCCGTCACATAGAGTAGTAATTTGTATTCCTTCTGGTATTACTGAGGTTGAAAAACGTGCAGTAAAAGAAGCAGCAGAACGTGCAGGCGCTAAGGAGGTTTATATGATTTATGAGCCTATTGCAGCTGCTATTGGTGTTGGTATTGACATTGAGCAACCTGTAGGTTCTATGATTGTAGATATTGGAGGTGGTACTACTGAAATTGCAGTGATTGCACTTTCAGGAATTGTATGCGACCAATCAATTCGTACTGCTGGAGATTTATTCAATAGAGATATTCTTGATTATATGCGTAGGCAACATAACCTGTTGATAGGTGAACGTTCGGCAGAAAGAATCAAAATTGAAGTAGGGGCTGCATTAACTGAATTAGAAAATCCTCCTGCGGAATACGATGTAAGAGGTAGAGATTTAATGACTGGTATTCCTAAAGTTGTTAAAGTATCTTATTCAGAAGTTGCATTTGCATTAGATAAATCAATTTCAAAAATAGAAGAAGCTGTATTAAAAGCACTTGAGGTTGCACCTCCTGAGCTTTCTGCTGATATTTACGATAATGGTATTTTCTTAACAGGTGGTGGAGCATTACTACGTGGTTTGGATAAACGATTATCAATGAAAACAAAACTACCTGTTCATGTTGCTGAAGATCCACTTAGAGCTGTAGTACGTGGAACGGGAGTTGCACTTAAAAATTTAGATAACTTCAAGGCAGTGTTAATGTCTTAATTTTAGTTAAGAGTTGAGAGTTAAGGGTTTATTGTTCTGAAATTTATATGTAGGTTCATTCTTAAAAAATATATTTGGTTCAATAATTCCTAAACTCTAAACACTAAACTCTAAACTAATCACAAAAAATGCAACGTTTACTCAGGTTCTTTCAAACATACCAAAACTTTTTTATATTCATATTGCTTCAAGTAGTATGTTTAACGTTGGTAGTTAGAAGTAATAAATACCAGAGTGCATTATTTTTTAACTCATCTAATTTTGTGGTTGGAAATTTTTTAACATGGTCAAACAATGTGCATGAATATTTTAATCTTGGAATTGAGAATGAAAAATTAGCAAGTGAAAATGCACGTCTTCGCAAACAATTAGCTACACAAGTTGCATTAGCAAAGCTAAGTCCAGATACTTCAGTTACACCCGATGTTATAAATCAATACACTTATAGGGTTGCCAAAGTTATAAATAGTACTACAAATCGTGAAAATAACTTTGTGGTAATAAACAAAGGTACAGTGGATGGAATCATTAAAGATATGGGTGTTATTTCTCCAGATGGAATAGTAGGAAGGGTTCGTCAATGTTCAGAACATTTTTCTACTGTAACTTCAGTATTACATTCAGGAATGATGATTTCAGCTAAATTAGGAAGAAATGATGTAGTTGGTACTGTTAAATGGGATGGAACAGATCCTGAAAAAGCTTTATTATTGTTTATTCCTCGCCATAGCGAAATTAAAAAAGGGGATAAAATTATTACTTCGGGTTATAATAACATTTATCCAGAAGGAGTAATGATAGGTACTGTAAGCAAGTTTATGCTTAAACCTGACGAACCTTCATATTATATAGAAGTGAAATTATCGACTAATTTTAAAAAGTTGGGTTACGTATATGTAATAGAAAATTTATTAAAGCCTGAATTAGATTCACTTACTGTTAAAACAGGATTACCTCTTGAAACTGAAATTCCAAACGAGCCTAAAAAACCTTAATGGCAACTAGAGATATTATATCAAATATTTTAAGTATTTTGTTTCTACTATTTTTACAAATAGTATTGGTGAGTAATTTTGTGCTTTTTGATGTATCTTTTTGCTATATATATGTAGCAGCAGTACTGTTTTTACCTATGGATTGGAAACCAGTACCTTTAATGCTAGTTTCATTTATTATTGGAATTATGGTCGATTCATTTTTTGAAAGTACAGGTATACATGCAGGTGCTTGTATATTAATATCATATTTGCGTCCTTGGATTATGAAATGGATGACTCCAATACAAAGTTATGATAATATAGTTTCTTTTAGAGAATTAACCTTGAGGTGGATTTTTGGTTTTACTTTTACGCAAACGTTAATTCATCATTTTTATTTGTTTTGGGTTGATTCTTCGAGTTTAAGCTCATTTGGAATCATGTTAATAAAAGTGATCGCAAGTAGTTTGTTTACTACTTTGGCAATTATTTTGTATAGAATGTTGTTCTTCTCCCCATTGAATAGAGAATGAGAGAAAATAAGATTAGAACCATACAGTTTGCGATTTTATTAGTTGCAGTAGTTTACTTAATAAAACTATTGTTTATTCAGGTACTAAATTCTGATTATCAAACCAAGGCATTTACCAATGCTATCAAAAGAGTAACTGTTTATCCTCACCGAGGCACAATCAAAGATAGAAAAGATAGAATTTTGGTGTCAAATACACCTGTTTTTGATATTATTTATACCCCTAGAAAAACCAAAATTGATGATACTTTGGCTTTTTGTGAAGTTTTTGGTTTAACAAAAAGTGAATTTATCGCAAAAATAAATGAGATAAAGTATGAAATTGACAAGAAAACCGGTCAAATTGTAATTGATAAGAAAACGGGTAAGAAAAAAATAAAAGATACCTACAGTTCATTTAAACCCAATGTTTTTATGGGGCAGTTAACTGCTCAAGAGTTTGCTTTGATTCAGGATAGATTGGTAGATTATCCAGGATTTGAAGTTCAAGCTCGTTCAGTTAGGATGTATCCTCATAAATCAATGGCAAATGCTTTGGGTTATATTGGTGAAATTGGTAAAGAAAAATTAGATAAACTTGCCGAGCAAGGTAACTTTACCTACAAACCTGGTGACTATATTGGTAGGAGTGGTTTAGAACAGAAATATGAAGATTTTTTAAAAGGTCAACGTGGTACAAAGTTTATCATGACTGATGTTCATGGTTTAGAACGTGGTTCATTTGGTGATGGGAAATACGATACACTATCTGTAGCTGGAAAAGATTTATTTTGTAGTGTTGATCTTGAGTTACAACAATATGCAGAATATTTAATTGCCGGAAAAACAGGAAGTATTGTTGCTATTGAACCTAGTACTGGTGAAATTTTAGCATTTGTTTCTAGCCCTAGTTACGACCCAAATATTCTTCGTGGTAAAGAAATGAAGAAAAATTATGCGGCATTATTGAAAGACCCATCAAAACCATTGTTTGTTCGCCCATTAAATGCCTCATACCCACCTGGTAGTACATTTAAATTAGTAAATGCTTTGATTGCATTGAATGAAGGTTTGATAGATACAAGTACTGTTTTTCCTTGTAATCGTTCGGTGGTAAATTGCCATGGTAGTCACTCTTCAGCCAATGTATTTGAATCAATAAGGGTTTCATGTAATCCTTATTATGTAGCTGTATTTAAAAAATTATTGAACAGAGGAAAAAGTACAAGTTATTTTAGAGATACAGAAATCGGATTTGATTTATGGCGACCAGCTGTGGAGCAATTTGGAATTGGTCAAAGATTAGATGTTGATTTACCATCAGTTGGAAAAGGAAATTTACCTTCAAATAAGTTTTATGATAAAATTTATGGAGATAACCGTTGGGCTTTTTCTACAATTTATTCGTTAGGTTTAGGACAAGGAGAAATGGGAGTTTTGCCTATACAATTGGCTAATTTAGCAGCAATAATTGCAAATAAAGGTTATTATATTACTCCTCATTTAATCAATGGAATTGGGGATAGAAGACATCGTCTAAAAAAATACAATCAAAAACATTATGTAAATATCAAACCAGAATATTTTGATTTTATTACTAGGGCAATGGAAGCTGTAGTACAACGTGGTACTGCAACTATGGCTCGCTCAAAAAATATACAAATTTGTGGTAAAACAGGTACTGCACAAAATCCACATGGAAAAGATAACTCACTTTTTATTGGTTTTGCACCAATGGTTCAGCCTAAAATTGCTATTTGTGTAGTGCTTGAAAACGCAGGTTGGGGAGCTACCGCAGCCGCACCAATGGCAAGTTTGATTATTCAAAAATACTTAACAGGTACTATTGAAAATCAGCAAAGAGAAGATTATGTTGTTAAAGGTGTATTCATAGAATAATGAGAAGGCAGCACGAAGAATTTACCGAAGGAGTTGACTGGATAACAGTGCTCATGTTTGTTGTATTAGCTTTTTTGGGTTGGTGTAATATTTATGCAGCTGTTTATGATCCATCGTTAAAGCAAAGTATACTTGATTTTTCTATTAATTCAGGTAAACAGTTACTTTGGTTAGGTTGTGCTACAGTATTAATTATTTTTTTAATGCTCATTGATTATAAGTTTTACGATGCTTTTGCCTACGTTATTTATGGATTGGTAATGCTTACCTTGGTTGCTGTTTTGATTTTTGGTAGGGAAGTAGCCGGTTCAAAATCGTGGTTTGAAGTAGGTTCATTTAGAATACAGCCTGCCGAATTTGCTAAATTTTCAACAGCTTTAGCCGTTTCACGTTATCTTGGTGATATTTCAATTCGAATTGACCAAAAGAAAACTCAAATGGTGCTTGCAGGCTTGGTTGGATTGCCAGTAGCATTAATTATGTTACAAGGTGATACTGGTTCGGCTATGGTATTTTGTACCTTTTTTATCGTTTTTTATCTTGAAGGATTGACACCACTACCAATTATAATGGGTTTAATATCAGGATTTTTGCTCATTTTGGCATTGCTCGTTGAGAAAATATATTTGGTAATTGGCTTTTCAACCATAGCTTCATTTATAATTGGAGGTATTGTATTTTATAAGCGACACGTAGTGCAACCTATTATTACCGTGGTGGCTTGTTTGGCATTTATTATTGGCGTAATTTATAGTGTAGATTATGTTGTGTACAATGTAATGAAGCCTCACCAACAAGGGCGTGTTAAGGCTTTGATTAATCCTGATGGTGACCCAACTGGTTATGGTTGGAACGTAACGCAATCAAAAGTTGCCATTGGTTCAGGTGGATTTTGGGGTAAAGGTTTTTTACAAGGAACACAAACAAAATTCGATTTTGTACCCGAGCAAAGTACCGACTTTATTTTCTGTACCATAGGAGAGGAGCATGGTTGGTTTGGTACATTGGTAGTAATCAGTTTGTTTGTTGCCTTTATGTTTAGACTACTCTATTTGGCGGAGCGACAAAAAATTAAAATGGCCCGAATTTACGGATATTGTGTGGTGTGTATATTCTTTTTCCATTTTATAGTAAATATTGGTATGACGATAGGTTTATTTCCTGTGGTTGGTATTCCATTGCCATTTTTTAGCTATGGAGGGTCATCATTATGGTCATTTACTATTTTGTTGTTTATTTTCTTGAATTTTGATGCAAGTAAAAAGCAAATGTTGTAGGTTGTTGTAGCATTTTATGAAAAGAATATTAATCACATTTTTTTATTTATGTATATTTATTAATGAATTAAAAGCATTAGATAAAGATGTTTTTTGGGCTGATAATTTATTAAAGAATAAAGGACAGTCAATTTTTAAAGTTGATAAAAACTCAAATTTTAAATTTCAACTAGGTGATATAAAACTTTTTATTTCTCAAAATGCAGATTTGAAAGGTATTTCTTTTGAATCAAGTGATTCACTAAAAGCTATTTTTGAAGTTGATTCTTTGCAATTTTCTTTATGTTTTTATAATCAAAATGTTTTAGATAAAATAGAATTGTATGGTTATGTATCTGATTTAAAGTATAATGGAAAGGTATTTAAAGAATTAAGTTCATTAAATTTATCAAATGCTTATTTGTTTAGTTTTCACGAACGAAATGTTTATAAAAGCACAAACGATACTTTGAATTTTTATGTATTCAATTCATTTCTGCCTCAAAAAGATAAAATAAATAAGCTTGATAGCTTAAATTTAATCTATAACAACAATACTATAAGTTGTGAAGAAAGAGTGGATTTTGGCGATTTTCTTAATATTATTAAAGACCATTTTTCTATAGTAGAATATTCAATTGTTGATCCTAATGAACAACATATTTTTTACAATGATTTATATACTTTCAGTAATGGAGATGAAGTAAAAATTTTTTGGGATATTAATTATTGTATAATTTACTTTAGCGATATAAATACAGGGATAACGGAATCATATACGATTGATAAAATTTATAATTTTAAAGGTATAAATGATATTTTTCAATATGGTAAACAGCTTGTTGTAAATAATTTAAAAAGAAATATTAGTATTGAAAAATCAATTATTCAATTCGAAAAATATAATTATTTTAAAGAAAGGTATTCAAGGATTTATATGCCTGAAAATTTACAAGAAGGCAATTGGGTCGATTCATTGGTACAAAATAACAAATACAATAAAAAGATATCCACTTATAATTTTAGCGATACGACTGATTTAACATCAATTAAGTCTTTCTTTTCTCATTTTGTAGATTTTGAAAAAGTAATATTTGAAACTTCTGATTCATTAATAATTAAAATAACTGGTATAAATAAATTGTATTCTTACAATATTGGAGTTAAATCAACAAAGAAAAAATATTTTTTTACTATTTATAACATGCATTTTACAGATTCGATTGATTCATGGTTTATAAATAAGAAAATTGAGTATTATTTTAATTTATTATCCTCAGCATTAAACTATAAGGATATTGATTTTATAAATAAAATTATAAGAATTCAACACTCAACTGGAATCTTCATGCATACAAATGAAATTAAAGTTGATAGAATTTTAGAAATAAAAATGAAATGCAATAATTGTTTTAAAGAGATAAAAATGACTGATGCAGAACTTGATACGGTTTTATCTTTTTTTAGAGATAGTTATATGATTAATCACAATTTAAGTGATTGTGATTTTAATCCACATGATGCAATTATGATATATAATCAGAAACAATTAGTTGCCTCAATACAAATATGTTATGAATGCAATGAATTGATTATAACTAACCATAAAGAGGGTAGCTCAAAGAAATATGCATTTATAAGTTTTAGTAATAGTAAGTCAAGTTTTTTAACGAAATCTGAGCAACAATTAGAAGGAAGTTTCTCAAGTGAAATTGAAGAAAAAAATAACGAATTAGTTCGCCAACTTTTTTTATATGAAAAATTATTGGAGAAATTTGAAGAGTGAGCATTTAAGATTTTAAGAATATAAATGCTCACTTATCTATTTTTACCTATCTCTTCAATAATTTAAATGCAATATCTCTACCTTGACCTTGAAACATTGCTAAGTTAATCCAGAACCAAGCGAACTGTTCCATTAATTCAAATTTGTCATTTCCACCAATATTGTAACACTCCGCAAATCCTGCATCTTTAGCAAGTTGTATCGCTATTTCTTTGCCTTTTACACTATCTCCAGCCACAAAAACATCAATCGCAGTTCCATTATAATCTGGGTTTTGCATATTGTTGAAACCTGTAGTGTTAAAGCATTTTACAACATCGTTGGTTTCGGTATTATCCAAAATGGCCGCAGTTGTGTTTTTGTAACCTTCTGGACCTCTACCCATTACTATGTTCATGGTATCAATAATTATTTTTCCAGAAGTATTTCCTAAACTTTTTGCCACATCAATTGCTGAGGTTGCTGGAGTTGAAATTAAAATTATTTCAGATGTAGCCACTGCATTCTCAATGGTTAATACTTGAGTATTAGGGTTTGCTAATAACTCTTTGCCTTTGAAATTATTTACATCACGCACACCCAAGTAAATTTCGTGACCTTTTTTCGCCCATTTTGTTGCTAATGCACCACCTACATTTCCGGTACCAATTATTGCTATTTTCATGATTCTAAATTATACGAATTTTTTCTTAATCATTTTAAACAAAGTTAGTGTTATATATTACCTTTACCAATATACTTACTTCAAATAGTGATACACACTTTTAGGAAAGTAATAGACAAATGAACTATGCCAGAGTTTTTATTCAACAATAAATTATATTACAATCCTGTAGAGTTTGCAATGGATAGGATTGGTGGAACTTGGAAAATGCCAATACTTTGGAGGCTAAAGGATAAAGTAATGCGTTATGGGGAGTTGAAAAAAGACATTCCTCATATCACTCATAAAATGCTCACCAGTCAATTAAGAGAATTGGAGTTAGAAGGTTTTGTTGACCGAAAAGCTTACCCTGTAATACCACCTAAGGTGGAATATTCAATTACAAAAAGAGGTCAAGATGCAATTAAAATTATAGAAACCATACGTAATTATGGTTTAGAATTAATGCAAGAGTTTGGTGTTGAACATAAAAAATAGCTTGTTGAAGTTTAAATTTTCAATTCTATAACAATTTGAATTTTAATTTATATTTTTGTGGAATGTGCGCTATTGTAGCACATTTATAAGCATGGTTAATCAGTACAACAAAGGTTTACATATTTTAGCAACTATCCATACTAGCAATATTGCTTTGCTCGAAAATGGAGAAGTATTTTTAACTGAGTTAAATAAAAAAATTACTGTGCTTGATTTGCACAATTTACATGCGCATTTACATCATTTTGATGGTGGTGGCTATACAGGAATTGTTTGTTTAACCGAATCGCATGTTGCTTTTCATACTTGGCCCGAATTTCAGTTATTAACATTAGATATTTACTTATCTAATTTTATGAAAGATAATTCAGACAAAGCCAGGACCTTAGCTGATTTTTGTGCTATTTTTTTTGAAGCAAATAAAGTTGATTTACAAGAAGTTTTTAGATAATAGGGAGGTATGGCAACAGTAAATATTCCTAATACGGTAAGGTGTAATTGTTCACATTGTAATAAAAGTCTAACGGTTTTATTTCCTTCAAAATCATCATATATTTCTTGTCCATCTTGTAAAACATTTAGTAAATATAATTTTGATTTTAATATTTGTACAGAGGTCGCAACTTTTAAATATGCCACCTCTCCACAATTGAATGTAGGAACTAAGCTTGTATATGATAAAACAGAATATTATTGTACAGGAATCGTTACTGCTAATTATTTTGGTGAATACGATACTTGGAAAGAGTATTACTTTTATTCGCCAAGAAATGAACAAAAAATTATCTTAGTTTTTGCTTATTACGAATGGTCTTTACTACGACTTGTGAATGACAAAGACAAGATTGAGTTTAAGAAAGATAAGCTTTACTATAACAATATACCTTGTAAAGAAACAAGTAATTATAGGGTTGAATATATTGCTGCAGAGGGGGAATTCGATTGGGATTTAACTGATGCTACATCATATTCTGAAACTGAATATATCTGTGGAGATATTCAAGTTATTAATGAGGAAGATGATTGGTTTATTGGGAAACCATTAACTTATAAACAGTTATCTGATTTATTGCCTAATAAAGAAATAACAGAAAAAGATTCAAAGGAATATGTGGATTTTGACCATAAAATTGGATTGTTTTCTGATGAAATCGGATTTGCTGTTTTTAAAACAGCACTGTTTTTTCTAGCTTTAATTATTGGATTAGCAATTTGTAAATCTATTTATTATCCTGAAAGGGAGGTTTTTAATCAAAATTTTGATTTCACATATGATGAATTAGGCGAAAGTAAAGAGATTATTAGTCCTGATTTTGAAATTAAAGATGGACTTTTCGGCAAATCACTAGTGAATTATAATTTATATGCAGAAGTAAGTAATTCTTGGCTTGAAACAAGTGTAACAATGGTTGATGAAATTTCGGGAAGAGAATATTATTTTGATACAGGGGTAGAAAAATATTCTGGTAGTGACTGGAGTGAAGGTTCAACTTCTACTTCCTTTAACCTTGAAAGTATGCCAGCAGGTAAATATAGAATGATATTGAAAGTGTATGTTATGCCACCAACTCAGCAAAATACTCCGCAAACAGGTTATTATAACGGATTTAATCCAACCTCATTTTCTGTATCTGTAGTTGAAAATCCGTATTCTTGGAATAATTTCTGGATTATGTTTGTGTTAATATTTATATACCCATTGATATACTTAATTTCAAGAGCTGAATAATATGTTATACTTGTTAGAAAAAATATTTAGATTTCTTACTTTGTCAATTTTAGAATTAAGGGCATTAAAGTCATATTTAGTTTTTTTATTGATAATTACACTTATCTATACTGCTTACACAAGTATAGGAAGAAATATGCTTTTTACTGACACTGTAACGGTATGGGAACCCGGTGACGAAAAAGACGCACAAACTGGTAAAGAACGATTTGAACATAAATAATATTTAACTTAATTCATTATGGAACATTATATCACATATAAATACATCATAGGAAGTGTATTATACTCAGGAATTGGTATATTAATTTTACTACTTTCTTTTTGGGTTGTTGAAAAAATAACTCCTGAAAATCTGTGGAAAGAAATTTTAGTTAACCAAAATAAAGCACTTGCAATTATGGCAACTGGTTTTATGATTGCCATTGCTATCATTATCGCATCTGCCATACATGGATAAACTGAATATCAAAAAAGAGCATCTTTTGATGTTCTCCGTATTTGTAATTTCTACTTGCGGATTGATATATGAGTTGGTAGCTGGTACAGTGGCAAGTTATTTACTTGGCGACTCGGTATTTCAGTTTTCAACTATTATTGGCGTGTATTTATTTTCAATGGGTTTGGGTTCTTATTTTTCCAAATTCATTAAAAGTAATATTATACAAATGTTTGTTAAAGTGGAGCTTCTCATTGGTTTTGTAGGAGGCTTTGGCTCTGTACTGTTGTTTTTACTTTTTGAAAAACTTACCCATTTCGAGTTGTATTTATATGCAAATGTATCTATCACTGGAATATTGGTTGGTTTAGAAATCCCTTTGTTAATGAGGTTGTTAAAGGATAAATTTACTTTTGACGATTTAGTTTCCGAGATTTTTACTTTTGATTATATCGGCGCTTTGCTGGCTTCATTGCTTTTTCCGTTAGTGTTTGTTCCCTATTTGGGCATACTTCGCACTTCTTTGTTTTTTGGTTTTATCAATGTAGTTATTGCTTTTTGGGTGATAAAATCATTTAAATCCGAATTAGTAAGAGAAAGTAAAGAGTTGTTTATCCAAACTTATATTCTGGGATTGGCATTGTTGCTTACATTTGTTTTTGCAACAAATATTCAAAAATTTGCTGACCAACTTATTCATGGCGAAAATATTGTTGTGGCTAAATCATCTCCATACCAAAGAATTGTTGTTTCAAAAGATAAGAGTTTGTACAAGCTGTATTTAAATGGAAATCTTCAGTTTTCATCAGATGACGAATACAGGTATCACGAAGCTTTAGTTCACCCATGTATTGGTGCAGGAAATGTAAGTGATTCAGTATTTATTTTAGGTGGTGGAGATGGTTTTGCTGTGAGAGAATTGCTTAAATATGATAATATTAAGCAAGTTACGCTTGTGGATTTAGATAAAGAAGTAACAAAATTGTTTAAAGAAAATCCATTGTTGTCGAGGTTAAATCACCATGCTTTGCGTTCACCAAAACTAACAATTATCAATACCGATGCATATAAATGGGTAGGTGATAAAGCTCCCAAAATATCAAAATTAATTATTGATTTTCCTGACCCATCAACTTATGCTGTTGGTAAATTGTATTCATTATCATTTTATCAAAAATTATATAAAACATTAACCCCAGGAGGTACAATGGTTATTCAATGTACTTCTCCGTTTTTTGCCCCAAAATCATATTGGTGTATTAATAAAACTTTACAAGAAGCAGGTTTTTTTACAATGCCATATCATACTTATGTGCCTTCTTTTGGAGAATGGGGTTTTATTTTGGCTTCAAAATCACCCATTGCAATGCCGGTGATTAATGAAAAAATACCTTTAAAATATTTGTCGAACAAACATTTTAAAGCCATGTTAGATTTTTCAAAAGATATGACAACCGCTGATTCATTAGAAGTGAATAGGTTAAATAATCAATCATTGGTGCATTATTTTGAAAAAGAATGGAGTAGATATGCCCAATAAAATGAATAGAACTAGTTTTTTAAAGTTGTTAGCTGCAGGAACTTCTGCAATTAGCTTGGGGTATTTTTTTACTAGTCTAAAAAATCAAAAATCTGAGTTTACAATTGCATTAAAACATAGTTTTCCAAATTATAAGCTAGGGCATAAACTTTGGAAAACACTTATTTTACCCAATAACGAAACTTTTAAAACCAAAACTGTAATTATTGGAGCTGGTATTTCGGGTTTAAGTGCTGCATATTTTTTAGAAAAACAACATTCCGAATATATTATTTTAGAACTAGAAAAAAATGCTGGTGGCAATGCACGTTTTGAGCAAAATGCAGTAGGTAAATATCCTCTTGGAGCACATTATTTACCAATACCTGGTTTACATCAGCAAGAATTAATTGATTTTTTGTCTGAAATAGAAGTGATTACAGGTTTTAAAAATAATGTACCAATTTACAATGAGGAGTATTTGTGTCAAGCCCCCGAGGATAGATTACTAATTAATGGGCGTTGGCAAGATGGCTTGATTCCTCATTTTGGACTTGATAAAAATGAAATAGCAGAAATAGAAGCTTTTTTGCAGTTTGCCAAAAAATTGCAATTTCAGAAGGGGAATGATGGTAAATATGCTTTTGATTTACCAATGCAAAATTCATCATCTGATGAAGCTTTTTTGAAATATGATGCAATCGCTTTACATGCTTTTTTGTTAGAAAATAATTGGAAATCAAATGCTTTACATTGGTATTTGGATTATTGCTGCAAAGATGATTTTGGAATTGGTATTGATGAAATTTCGGCATGGGTAGCATTACATTATTTTGCAGGTCGAAAAGGAAAAGCCGCCAATGCTGAAAGTTCAGAAGTGCTGACTTGGCAAAATGGCAATGGTTTTTTAATGGAAAAATTACTAGAAAAAGTAAAGCGTAATTTAAAATCTCAAAGTTTGGTATATGCTGTAAATAAAGTAAATAATCAATTTGTGGTTAAATATTTTGATGATACAACACAGCAATGTAATAGCATTATTTGTGAATCAGTAATTTTTGCTTGTCCGCAGTTTGTACTTAAGCATTTACAAACCAATGTGCATGAGTTAATTGCTCGTCAGAAATTAGATATAGATTATACCTCATGGTTGGTTGCTACCTGCAAAGTTAAAAATGAATTATTAAGTACAGGAGGCTATGGTTTGGCTTGGGATAATGTGAAATTTGGAGCACCTAATTTGGGTTATGTAGTTTCAAATCATCAAGAAATTGCTTTAGAAAAACCATTTTTAAATCTAACATTTTACAAAGTTTTTGATGAAAAAGTGACTCGTAAATTTTTGTTAAAACAAAATACAGCATATTTCAAAGATATTGTTGTAAACGAAATGAAAGCTTATCATACTAATTTTGAGGAAGTTTGTACTGATATTCATACACACATTTGGGCACATGCTATTTCAAAACCTAAAGTGAATACAATCAAAACTTTAAGGGATTTGCAAAGTGAAAATTCAAATTCAAAAATTCAATTTGCACATTCAGATTGGGGAGGAATGTCGGTATTTGAGGAAGCATTTTATCAAGGATTATATGCAGCAAGGAAACTTATATAAAACACCAACTTTGGGCTGGGTTCAAAACCCATGGTTTGATATACTCTTTGTTTTAGGGCTACCATTTTTTATTATTTTGGCAATAATTTTATGTCAAATCCCCATTGAAACAAATTTAGAAACGAATAATTTACAGTGGTTTATATTGGTGCTTTGTGTAGATGTAGCCCATGTTTATAGCACTTTATACCGAACCTATTTCGACAAAAACGCTTTTAACCAGAACAAAAACTTTTTTACGCTGACTCCCATATTTGTTTTCAATATAGCATTGTTGTTAGCGATATACGATTTGCATTTGTTTTGGACAATTTTAGCTTATTTGGCGGTGTTTCATTTTGTGCGTCAGCAGTATGGATTTTTAAGGATTTATCAAAAGAAAAACAATGTAACTACTCTTATATTTCAGCAGTTTGAACAATGGGTTTTGTATGCAGGAATGTTGTTCCCTATCATTTATTGGCACTTAAAACCAGACCTTTCCATTTCTTGGTTTGTTAAAAATGATTTCATTTTTCTCGAAAATAAGTTTTATTTATGGCAATATTTTCTGAACCTGTTTTATGTAATTGAAATAGTGTATTTTGTTTGGTTTGTTTATTGTTTATTTAAGTATAAAAATTGGAGTATGATACCAGCATTTGTGTTGGTTTTGGGCACCACATTGGCTTGGTTTATAGGTATAGTTTTGTATAATAATGATTTGGTTTTCACACTTTTAAATGTGCTCTGTCACGGTATTCCTTATTTGGCATTGGTATTTATATATAAAATGAAATCAGAGGAAAAGCAGGGGAGAGGTTATTTTAAAATATTGTTTTTTTACCTCATTGTATTATTTGCTTTTGCATTTACCGAAGAAGCATTTTGGGATAATTTTGTTTGGAATGAAAAGCAAACCATATTTGGAAATTGGGGAATAGAGTTGAGTTATCTTTGGAAAGCTTTTTTTACCGCATTACTAACTGTACCTCAGGCTACACATTATATTTTAGATGCCTACATCTGGAAAATTAAAAAAGACACTTACGGTTGGAAAAAGTATTTTAAGCTCGACTAGGGCTAAGGTTATTTATAATTTGAAATCTGAAAATTGATATAAAACAACAATAGCTACCCTTTCGAGTAGCTATTGTTGTGTAAAATAAATATGATAGTTTAATTAAAATCCGAAGCCTTTTTTCAATTTGTTGGCTTCATTTTTAAGTTTATCTGCAGCTGCTTTTTTTGCTTTTTCAGCTTCAGCTTTCGCTTTTGCTTCAGCCTCTGCTTTTAATCTATCAGCTTCTGCTTTTGCTTTAGCCTCTGCGTCAGCTTTTGCTTTGTTTAATTCTGCTTTTGCTTTCGCTTCAGCATCAGCTTTTGCTTTGTTTAGCTCTGCTTTTGCTTTATCAGCCACAGCTGCCTTCACACTTGAAGTGCCTGCTACAGTTTCGCCACCTGCAGGAGTAATTTTTGGTTTAGTACTTGTTCCACCTACGTTAAAGTTTAACTTGATCCTATCTGTTGCAGGTACATTTGTTCCTAACATTGACGAAAGTGCTTTAGTTGCTGCAGCACCCACTGCACCTGCTGGCATATCGGTTTTTAATAGATATGCTAAAGTACCGTCAAATCCTTGAGAACCACCTAAATTCAATTTAGTATTTCCTGCATTGATATTGAATGGTTTGAATGATAATCTTCCATTTTCAATTTTAAAGTTTAATAATACATCTTTTAAACTTAAATCATTGAATCCGTTAAACTTTGTAACACTTGAAAGTTCGTTTCCTAGAGTTGTTCCTGTAATAGCCGCTTGTGCAATATTTAACACTCCCTCAGAAGTTAGTGTAGCCATATCAGGCATCATTTGTTGTGTTAAACCACCTTTTAATTTAAAGTTTGTACTGAACAAGCCATCAATTTTTTCAGCAACTGGTGCAAAAGCTTTTACAGTTGAGAATGTGGTAAATGCATCTTTAAACTTCATGTTTTTGATATTTAAATCAAAGTCAAACACAGGTTTAGCCATATCTGATGGGTCATAAGTTCCATTGGTTACAAAGCTACCTCCCATTAATCCGAAGTTTACTTTTTCCATTTTCACTTTACCATCTTTTACAATAATATTACCTACCAAATTTTCAATATTCATATTATCATAAGCCACTGATTTAAAATCAGAACTCATTACAAAATCAATATTTTTAGGAACTTCTACAACGCTCATTGCTTCCTCCACTTTTGGTGCAGCATTTGCATCTGTAGTTGGCGTTGTTTCAGCCATCCACTCATTTACATCAAATTTGTTTGAGTTCATTTTCATTTTACCCGAAACAGTACCATCTGCAAATAAATATGGAATATAGTTTTGTACATAACCATTAATTACAACATCACTTTTCCCTAAGAAACCTACCATATTATCGATATTCATTTTTTCAGGTGTAAATGAGAATTTACCCGAAGTTACTTTCATGCCTTGAGGTAAATCGGTACTTGAAAAACTAAAATTCTCAAAAGTCATCAATCCTGCTGATTTTAATTTAGCATATTTACCACCTGTCACATCCGACATTAGACCTTGTGTATTGAAATTTTGCACTTTTATTTTACCTGCTAAATTCATTCCTTCAAGTGGGAAAATTTTAGTTAACTTAGTTAAATCTAAAGTTCCGTGTGCAGTGAAGTTATAAAGTATGTCGTCAAGGTTTTCTGCCGTTAATGAACCACCAAATGCTTCATTATCAAGTAAGAAATTGAAACTTGACACATTCACTTTCATGTCTGCATTTTTACCAGTTGGGTTTTGAGCGTTTGCAGTAAATGCAACTTTATCAAGTGGTGCAGGCAATGCTGTTGCTTTTACATATCCATTACTTAATGCTACATCAGCAGCAAGAGCAGGTAATTCGTGAGTTGCAGAATCGTACACACCTTTTGCTGTTGCGTTTAAAGCAAAATGTCCTTTTAATGTAGTTCCTTCAATTGGGAAAATAGTAGTTAACTCCCCTAAGTTTAATTTTGCACTTAATTTTGCGTCAATTTCCGAACGTTTCAAACCTTTCACTTTCAATGTTGCATCAATTGGGTTAGAACCAACTTCTAAATGAAACTTACGAACATCCAAAGCTAAATTATCCATGCTTCCTGCAGGCGAGTTTACACTCATATCAACATTGATATTTTTTACAGACGAAGGCAATTTAGGATATTGTAAAAATCCTTTGTCGATTTTTAAATTCAAACCAAATGCTGGTAATGTTGTAGGATTGTATCGACCTTTTGCATAACCATCAAATGCCAATGAACCTTCAGTTTTCAAATCTTCATATCCTTTCAAAAACACCATTGGAATTAAAGAAATAATGTTTTTAAACTCGGTTTTGCGAGCACCAAATTTTACATCAACATCAATGTTACTTGTGTCGGGCATTGCTACCGAACCATCAAAACCAAAAACGAAGTTGTTTAAAGTAAATTCATTGTCTTTAAATGTGTATTTGCTGTTTTTTGAATCAACATTGATGTTTAAATCAGCAGCAAATTTATTTTTGTTAAAATAGCGAGTTCCTTCTTGTTCAACAGTAAGTTCGTCGATTGTAGTTTTTGTAGTTATATCAAAAATATCTTGGGTTAAATCACCTTTACCTTCGTGATTTAAATTTTTAATATGTGCAAATGTGTTTCCTTTTTTATCAAGATAAGTAATATTACCATCAGAGATAACCCATTTTTTTATTTTTATAGCAAATTTACTTGGCTCAGAAGGAGCTTCTGGAGTTTTAGCTGTCGTATCTGGAATTGCAATATCCCAGTTTGCTTTTCCGTTGTGTAAAACTTTTGCGTTAATTTTAGGGCTTATTAAATAAATGCCATTTACAGCAATAGCATCGCCTTTTATAACAGAAAAAATATCTACTACAACCTTAAATTCTTTGATAGCTGTTAAAGTATCTCCTTTGAAATCATCTTTACCAACAACGCCAAAATTTCCAATTTTTAAGGTGAAATTTGGGAAATTACTGAACATACTCACACTAAAATCTTCTGCTTTGTAATACACATGTGCGTTTACTGATTTAGCAATTTCTGAATCAACTTTGGCCTTGATATCGTCTTTATAAATGATTGGCAACACCAAAGCAGCAATCAAAACTAAGCCTAGGAATGAACCTAAGATAATGGCAAATTTTTTCATACGTTTTATTTAATTGGGATTTTTTAATTTTAATTACAATAATAATAAAATCAATTGGTAATATTGTCTGAACCATGATTTTTATGATGAATATGATTGAGGTGATTCTATTTTTACAAAATATTTTTTCCGAAATCCTACAATCAAACAATTCTATAAATCCTAGTTTGGACAATTTCAAAACGATTATTATAGTATTTTTATTTCTATGATTACCTTAAAAAATACATATTAAATAAATCATATTAATCCTATAAATCTAACAAATCCAAGTTCAAATATTTTAATCCAAAAATCCTAGTTCAGATAATTTCAACCCTATAATCTTGCAAATTCGACTTTAAAAAATTTTTACTCTTATTAAATTTATTGTTTACAAGTATTTTTACTCAAATGTAAAATTACCTATCTGATATTGCACTATTTTATGATTTAAGTGGGTTATAAGCAAATTTTAATGCACTTATATTGTGTAAACGAAATATTCTTTGTTTATTTAAAAGCTAAAAAGAGATTTTCCTTTTTTACCGAAGCAATACTATACAAAGTTTATAAATATTATGAAAAAAATTAATGTTTTAATGTTAGGATGGGAATTCCCACCTGTTGTGAATGGTGGTTTAGGCATTGCATGCTTAGGCTTAGCAAAAGCACTTTCAGCTATAGTAAATTTGAGCATTATTGTTCCTCAAGCTTCAACAGAATATTTAATTGAGCAAATGGAATTGATTGGTTTAAATCAAATTGATTTGCAAAAATTAAAAACAGATTTAGCTGCTCGTGAGGTTTCGGTTCAAACAAATTTTTCTGACGAATCAATTGAAAGCATTTCATTTATTCCTGTTGATTTTTATCCTTACGAAAATGTTTCGTCGGAGCAACAGGCTGTAATTAATAAATCTATAAAACGTACTGTTACTGAAAATTATATTCCTAAACCATCAGTTACTGCTGAAGATTTAGCTACTTTTTCTGGTGATTTATACGGTGATGATATCTGGACAAAAATTCAACAATATGCAAATGTTGCTTCAAAAGTAGCTTCAACAAAGCAGTTTGATTTAATTCACGCACACGATTGGATGACTTTTGCCGCAGGTTTGCAAATTAAACATGAATCAGGCAAACCATTGGTTTTACATATTCACTCTCTTGAAACGGATAGAGCAGGAATTGGTAGTCGTGGTGGTGTGTTCCAATTAGAGCAACACGCTATGAATCATGCTGATTTAATTATACCTGTAAGTAATTATACAGCATCAGTAATTCAACATCATTATGGTATAAATGCTAGCAAAGTTGCTCCTGTACATAATGGCGTGGAGAAAGTGGAAACTTTTAAAACTGAAAAACCATTCCCTGAAAAACTTGTGTTGTTTTTAGGTAGATTAACTGGACAAAAAGGTCCAAGTTATTTCCTTGAAATTGCGCATAAAGTATTACAAAACTACCCAAATGTACGTTTTGTAGTTGCAGGAACAGGAGATAAATTAAAAGGATTAATTGAAACAAGTGCCTACAAACAAATTGGTAGTAGGATTCACTTTACAGGTTTCTTGGATAGAGAAAAAGTATATGAATTGTTAAGTATGGCGGATGTTTATTGTATGCCATCAGTATCTGAGCCATTCGGTATTTCTGCTTTAGAAGCTGCTCAATTTGGTGTTCCTTGCGTAATTTCTAATCAATCGGGTGTTGCCGAAGTATTACCATCGGCTTTAACTGCTGATTTCTGGGATATTTCACTCATGGCACGTAATATTTTTAGTTTATTAAAAGACGAAAAATTAACTAACGAAGTTGTAACTAACACGTTGAAAGACCTTGATAATATTTCGTGGGAACATGCTGCAGAGCAAATTGTTACCTTGTATCAATCAAGATTAGGACTTTAATTTTTACAACCTTAATACAATTCGTTTATGGCGTCAGTATGTTTGTATTTCCAAGTACATCAACCATTTAGATTAAAAGAATATTCTTTTTTTCATATCGGTAGAGACTATGCTTATGATAATGACACTGTTAATTTACAGATTTTAAACAGAGTAGCCGATAAATGCTATATTCCTGCTAATAATCTGTTACTGAATTTAATAGCAAAACATAAAGGTGCATTCAAAATTGCATTTTCATTGAGCGGTGTATTGTTGGAACAATTACAAAAAGCCAGACCAGATGTTATAAATTCTTTCAAAGCATTGGTTGATACTGGTTGTGTTGAAATTTTAGCAGAAACTTATTACCATACACTTGCATTTCATTATTCATCTGAGGAATTTGACCGTCAAGTAAAACTTCACGCCGACATTGTAAAAGCTACTTTAGGCGTAAAACCTACTGTATTCAGAAACACCGAATTAGTTTATAATAACTACCTTGGTACTCATATCAAAAATTTAGGTTATAAAGCCATTTTATCAGAAGGTACCGAACGTGTACTTGGCGATAGAAGTGCTAATCATGTATATAAAGCAACTTCAGGTTTACCACTTTTACTCAGAAACTACAAATTAACTGATGATGTAGCTTTTAGATTTCAAGATAAAAACTGGTCAGAATATCCATTAACAGCCACAAAATACTGTAATTGGTTACAAACAGAATTTTCAAAAGGTGCCGAAACCATTAATTTATTTATGGATTTTGAAACTTTTGGCGAACACCAATGGGCTGATTCTGGAATTTTTGGGTTTATTGAAGCTTTGCCTACTGAACTTTTAGCACAAAATATACAATTTTTAACACCTTCCGAAACAGTTAAAGCTTACAAAGCAAAAGACGAAGTTATTGTAAATGACTCTATTTCGTGGGCTGATTTAGAAAGAGACCTTTCAGCTTGGAGAAATAATAGCATGCAATACGAAAGTTTAGAAAAACTCTATGCTTTTGAACAACAAGTAGTTGCAAAAAACAACCCAGATTTATTTCACACTTGGGCAAAACTACAAACCTCAGATCACTTTTACTACATGTCGACCAAGCATGCAGGCGATGGAGCTGTTCATTCATATTTTAGTCCATACAAATCTCCTTATGATGCTTATTTGTACTACATGAATATTCTTTCTGATTTTGAAATTAGGTTGAATAGGTAGTTTAATTACTCGTATTACAGGCAAATGATTAATTGAACTAAAAAAGTAAGCACAAAAAACGCAACCAGTTAATCAATATGTTACAAGTTTTCAGTTTAACTATTTCAAGAAATAAGCCTACTGAAACTATATCGGAGATTGACGCAATGCGTAAGTACAAATGTTGGGTGCAAAGTCAAATAACACTAAATAGACACTTATTTCATATTTTAAATGGTAAACGAAATTAACATAGAAAATGAAACTCTAATTTTTGACACTGAAATGACTAAAAAATTTTATTTAAGTCAGGAAAAAACTAAAGATGGTTGTCAATGTTTAGAATGTAAATATTATGTTGATTTTTTCACAAAACAACCATTTGAAATCTTCCTTTTACTTCAAAAAATGGGTGTTGACTTAGAAAAAAATCTTGAATCTGAACCGACAGGAGTTTGGTGTGTTCGTGATGACAATGGTAAATTATTGCACTGTGATCAAGCATATCAAATTTTTGGAAATATAAATTCAGAGGAAAAAAGTGAAATAAAATATTCCAAAATCGAAAACAATTACAAAATAGACGCATATTTTAAACAAATTAATGTAGACAATTTACATGTTTCACTTGACATTAATCTATTAAACAATAAAACATAATCCGCTCTTCGACATCTTCCCTTAATAATTTAGAACAAAAAACTAGTAAAACGTGCTCGTCGTGATTTGCAATCACGATGCCGTATCTAAGGATTTTTAATCCTTAATAGCAAGTTAATGGTTTTATTAACAACTATTTATGTGGATTGCAAATCCACTATAAGAATTCGTGATTGCAAATCACGAATAGCCACACTATCTTGCAATACGGTAAGTGGTTAGTGAAGAACTAGAATAGCAGAAAATATTTAACATTTTAAGGGACTAGTGATTAATTTTATATATGATAGCAAAAAATAATATAATTATAGTTTTAATATTATTCTTAAGCGTTTTTTTAGTAGCAATATATTTGAAGAAAACTAAAGATAAATGTTTAGGTTGTGGAGGTTGTGAGTATGAAAAATATACTGATACTGTAAAAATTGATAAATTTTACAAGAGAGATTCAATAGACTACATAAATTTAAAATCTACTCTCAATTCTAATCACGAATATAAAGGAAATAAAATGAGATATATTTTTCGAATTGGTAAAGAATTTTATGAAAAAGAAATAAAAGACACATCTAATAAATATTCAATTATAGTAGAAAGGATTAATAAAGGTACATGTGCCCCATATATAATAAAAGAAATAAAGCTAATTAAAAAATAAAAACTGCCTACAACAGCTAAGCTTTTCTCTACAGTGGCAGGTGTCTTCCCCTACTATCCTTAGAGTTCCGAAGACCTCAACGGATATAATATGAATTGTAGTCTTTGACTACAATTTGTTTTCAGTTAATCAATAAAAGTCAGGCACAATTTAAAACTACCTAAAGATACAAAAAAGATATATGTTCAAAGTGCTACAATAATTATAGAAACTTGATTAGGTTTTAAGTAAAAGTACTTGTGGGGCGTGTATGGAAGGCATTAATTGATATTTTTTTTAACTCAAGTGTTTATTTTTGTATTTTAAAATGTATTTATATTGTTTTTAGTGTAGTATTTTGATGTTAAATATTGTTTGGATATTTTTACAAAACGCTTTGTTTGGGATTTTATTGCATATTTTATATTTAAAAACATAAAACATTTTTTAAATATATGGTTACAATATATATTTTAATTGGATGAACACGTACACGCACGTATAATTAAAGTATTTCCCCCATGGTAAAAAAACTACTAGCTATAGTTATATCTATATTATTTTTTTCAAATTTAACGAATGCACAAACCTGTGCATCTACTTCTATTTATCCTTATGAATGGCCATCACACAGGAATTGGTTTATGGCTCCAGGAAATGTTTGGGATGGTCAAATTGTAAACATGTCAACTGGAGCAATTACAGTTGCTGGTAAAGGTGGAGCTATTAATTATACCTCTCCATCTGCTGGTTCGGCAGGTGTACAAGCTTATGAAGGAACATCAGCAGTAAGTGATGATAAAGGGAATTTACTTTTTTATACCAATGGTAGGTTGATTTTTAGAGGAACTGGGGCTTCTACCACAATTCCATACGCAGGGTTGTTAACTGGTAACGAGAATGGTTCTACAAGTACCAAAGGTAGTGCTATGCAGGGAGTAATGACTGTTCGACATCCATTAGATACAAATAATTATTACATTTTTACTACCGACGATGCGAATGGAGGAACTACATTAGGTTTTAACTATGCTAAAGTATCTAGAACAGGAACTATAGTTACTTCACCAACAAGATTAGGCTCTTACAGAACTACAGAAGGAGTTTCAGCAACAAAGCATGCTAATGGCGTTGATATTTGGATAACTTGTATGAGTTCGGCGAGTGGTACAAATAATTTTTATACTTATTTGCTAACTTGTACTGGTTTAAATACTACTCCAGTTGTTTCTGCTGTTGCTCCACCAATTAGTTCATCAGGAGAAGAGAGAGGTTGTTTAGCATTTTCGTATGATGGAACAAAGTTTGCCCAAGCGCACCCAAATGCAACTGGAGGAAATAGTGATAAAGAAGTTAGTATTTATTCATTTAATAAGTCTACAGGTGTAATTTCAAATCCTCTTCATGTATCAAGTGGTGCAGCAAATGAAAATGCTGCTGATATTTTATTTTCACCTGATGGTAAAAGAGTATTTTATACAACAGCTTCAGGACAGTTATTTTATTATGATATTTCATCTGGAGTTGCCTCTACAATTTTAGGTACAAGAACCCAAGTAGCTGGCGTTTCAAGGGGTACTTATGCAACTATTGAAATAGGACCAGATGGAAATTTGTATATGTCGCCAGGTGCAGCTACAGCAAGTACTATTGCCAAAATTTCAGGGAATTTAAATACAGGATTAGGAGCTAGTGGATTTACTGTTACAAATGTTACTGGAACATTGTGTACTTTCGGTTTACCAACTATGTACTTGCCACCTGCTGAAGAACCAGATATACAGGAGGTTGGCCCATTTTGTGTAAACGATGCAGCTGTTGATTTAAATACAACTTTTATTTGTAGTGGAGTGTCGGCTGAGGATGCTGTTAATTTTTCAACTGCTTATTCAGGAACAGGTATAACTAATTCAGGAACAGGTATATTTAACCCAAGTACTGCAGGGGCAGGTACGCATAGAATTATTTTTACAAGATGTAATGTTGATGATACAATTTGGATTGTTGTTAAACCATTACCTACCGCAACCCTCTCGGGTACTACTGCTATTTGTTCAGGTAACAGCACTAATTTAAGTGTAGCTTTAACGGGTACGCAACCTTGGGCTATTTCTTATTCTGATGGTACAACCACTACAAATATTACAGGCATAACAGCTTCGCCTTATGTAATTTCTGTATCTCCAACTTCTACAAAAACTTACACTCTTTCAACAGTTTCTGATGTAAATTGTACAGGTACAGTTTCAGGTTCGGCGGTGATTACTGTTAATCCTCGACCAACAGCTACTATTTCGGGTGGAGGGGCAGTTTGTTTAGGAAATAGCACAAACTTAAGTGTAGCCTTAACTGGTTCTCAACCTTGGTCTATTTCTTATTCTGATGGTACAACAACTACAAATATTACAGGCATAACATCTAGCCCTTATTCAATTTCTGTTTCTCCAACTGCAAACAAAACTTATACTTTGTCGGCAGTGAGTGACGCCAATTGTACAGGTTCGGTATTTGGTTCTGCAACTGTTACAATTAATCCCAAACCTACAGCTACTATTTCAGGAAGTACAGTTTTGTGTACAGGAAACAGCACTAATTTAAGTGTTGCATTAACTGGTTCACCTAACTGGACAATCACTTATACTGATGGTACAACGCCAGTGACAATTTCAGGGATAACTTCATCTCCATATTTGATTTCTGTTTCACCAACATCTACCAAAACATATACTTTAACCGCAGTTTCAGATTTAAACTGTACGGGTACTTTTTCGGGTACTGCCTTGGTTACAGTAAATGCCAAACCAACAGCAACAATATCTGGAACTTCGCCACTATGTAATGGTGCAAGTACCAATTTAAGTGTAGTGTTTACTGGTTTACAACCTTGGTCAATTACTTATACTGATGGAACAACCCCTGTTACAATTACAGGTATTACAACTTCGCCATATAATATCCCCGTTTCTCCAACATCCAATAAAACATACTCATTGACAGCTGTTTCAGATGTGAATTGTGCGGGAACGGTTTCTGGCTCTGCGGTAATTACTGTAAACAACAGACCTACTGCAACTATTTCAGGTACAACTGCAATATGTATTGGAGCTAGCACAAATATAAGTGTAGCATTAACTGGTACTCCAAACTGGACGATTACTTATACAGATGGCACTACGCCAGTAACTGTTTCAGGAATAACTACATCACCTTATGTGATTTCTGTTTCTCCAACATCTACCAAAACTTATACTGTTACTGCGGTAAATGATGCAAATTGTACAGGTACAGTTTCGGGTTCGGCAGTGGTAACTGTTAATACCAAACCTACTGCTGTGATTTCGGGCGGGGCAACTTACTGTATTGGTGGAACAACCAATTTAAGTGTTGCCTTAACAGGAGCTCAGCCATGGTCTGTAACTTATTTTGATGGAACAACAAGTACAACAGTTACCGGAATAACTGCTAGTCCATTTGTATTTGCTGTATCTCCAACATCAACCAAAACTTATACAGTTACTGCTGTAAGTGATGCAAATTGTACAGGTACTTTTTCCGGTTCGGCAACTGTAACTGTTAATCCTAAACCAACAGCTAGCATTTCTGGAAATTCAACCATTTGTAATGGACAAAGCGCAAATTTAAATGTTGTATTAACTGGAACTCCAAATTGGAATATTACTTATACCGATGGAACGGTAAGTACAACTATTAATGGAATCACAGCATCACCATATACAATTGCTGTTTCTCCAATATCAACCAAAACATATACAGTAACAGCGGTTTCGGATGCAAATTGTACTGGCACAAGTTTTACTGGTTCGGCAATAGTAACAGTTAATCCAAAACCAACAGCGGTTATTTCGGGTACAACTTCAATTTGCTCGGGAGCTAGTACCAATTTAAGTGTTGCATTAACTGGAACTCCAAACTGGACAATTACATACACCGATGGCACAACGCCTGTAACTATTTCAGGAATAACATCTTCGCCTTATTTAATTCCAGTTACAACAACCACAAATAAAACGTTTACATTAACTGCGGTGTCGGATGTGAATTGTGTGGGTACAAGTTTTACTGGTTCGGCTGTTGTTTCAATTTATCCAAATCCAACGGCAACAATATCTGGAACTACTGCAATATGTGCCGGTGCAAGTACAAACTTAAGTGTAGCATTAACAGGTAATCCGAACTGGACAATCACTTACACTGATGGTACAACACCAGTAACTATTTCAGGAATCACATCTTCTCCTTATATAATTTCAGTCTCACCAGCAAGTACAACTTCTTACACAATCACTGCTGTGGCTGATGCAAATTGTACTGGTACTTTCTCTGGAACTGCAATTGTAACTATCAATCCAAAACCAACAGCAACTTTATCTGGAACAAATGCAATTTGTATTGGAGCAAGTTCAAATTTAAGTGTTGCATTAACTGGAACTCCAAACTGGACAATCACTTACACCGATGGTACAACGCCAGTTACAATTTCTGGAATCACATCAAGTCCATACTTAATTCCTGTTTCGCCAACATCAACAAAAACGTATTCACTTTTAACTGTAACTGATGCAAACTGTAGTGGCACTTTTTCAGGAACAGCAACTGTAACAGTTAATCCAAAACCAACAGCAATTATTTCGGGTACAACACCAATTTGTATTGGAGCAAGTACAAATTTGAGTGTTGCTTTAACAGGTAACCAACCTTGGACAATCACTTACACTGATGGAACTACTCCTGTAACTATCTCAGGAATAACAGCAAGTCCATATTTGATTTCGGTATCGCCAACTTCAACAAAAACATATACCTTAACAGCGGTTTCGGATGTAAATTGTGTAGGAACAAGTTTTACTGGGTCAGCAACTGTAACAGTAAATCCAAAACCAACTGCAACAATTACAGGAACCAATGCAATTTGTATAGGAGCAAGTACTAATTTGAGTGTAGCATTAACAGGAAATCAGCCTTGGTCAATTACTTTTACCGATGGAACTACACCTGTAACTATTTCGGGAATTACTTCAAGTCCGTATGTTATTGCTGTATCACCAACTAGTACTACAAATTATTCATTAACTGCTGTGTCGGATGTGAATTGTGTAGGAACTTTCTCTGGTACAGCAACGGTTACAGTAAATCCAAAACCAACTGCTACCATTTCAGGAACAACACCAATTTGTATTGGTGGTAGCACAAACTTGAGTGTTGCATTAACTGGAACTCCAAACTGGACAATTACTTATACTGACGGAACAACACCTGTAACTATTTCAGGAATTTCAGCATCTCCTTATTTAATATCAGTTTCTCCAACATCAACAAAAACATATTCATTAACTGCTGTATCAGATGTAAATTGTGTTGGAACTATTTCAGGAACAGCAACCGTAACTGTGAATCCAAAACCAACAGCAACTATTTCAGGAACTGCACCAATTTGTTTGGGAGCTAGTATAAACTTAACTGTTGCATTAACAGGAAATCAGCCTTGGTCAATTACATATACTGATGGCACTACGCCTGTAACTATTTCAGGAATAACATCTAGTCCGTATTCGATATCTGTTTCGCCAAGTGCCACAACAACTTATTCTTTAACTGCGGTTTCAGATGTGAATTGTGTTGGAACAAGTTTTACAGGAACTGCAACAATAACAGTTAATCCTCGACCAACAGCAACTATTTCAGGTAACAATACAATTTGCGTTGGCGCAAGCACTAATTTGAGTATTGCACTTACAGGAACGCAACCTTGGTCTGTAACAGTATTTGACGGAACTACAAGCAATACAATTAATGGAATAACAGCATCACCTTTTGTGTTGGCTGTTTCTCCAACATCTACAAAAACTTATACAGTTTCCACTGTGAATGATGCAAATTGTACAGGGACATTCTCTGGTTCGGCTTTAGTAACTGTAAATCCTTTAGCAACAGCAACAATTTCTGGTAATGCTACTATTTGTAACGGACAATCAAGTAATTTAAATGTTGTTCTAACTGGTACGCCAAACTGGACTATCACTTACAATGACGGAACTGTAAATACTTCTATCACAGGAATTACTTCATCTCCTTATTTAATTCCAGTTTCGCCAACATCTACCAAAACCTATACTTTGGTTTCAGTTTCAGATGCAAATTGTACCGGTGGAACAGTTTCTGGCAATGCAACAATTACCGTTAATCCAAAACCAACTGCAACTATTTCGGGTACAACAGCAATTTGTGCAGGCAATAGTACCAATTTAAGTGTTGCATTAACAGGTACACCAAACTGGACAATCACCTATACTGATGGAACTACACCAGTTACTATTTCTGGGATTACTTCATCACCGTATTTGATTTCAGTTTCACCAACATCAACCAAAACATATACTTTAACTGCTGTAAATGATGCAAATTGTTCAGGAGGAACTTTCTCAGGTTCGGCAGTAGTTACTGTAAATCCAAATCCAACAGCAACAATATCAGGTACAACAGCTATTTGTGAAGGAAGTAGTACAAACTTAAATGTGGCTTTAACTGGTAATCCAAATTGGACAATCACTTACACTGATGGTACAACGCCTGTTACAATTTCAGGAATCACTACTAGTCCTTATTTAATATCGGTTTCTCCAGCAAGTTCAAAAACATATGCTATTACAGCTGTTTCTGATGCAAATTGTACTGGAACATTCTCAGGTTCGGCAGTTGTAACAGTTAATCCAAAACCAACTGCAACAATATCAGGAACAACTGCTGTTTGTATTGGGGCAAGTACTAACTTAAGTGTTGCGTTAACTGGTTCCCCAAATTGGACAATCACCTATACTGATGGCACAACACCTGTAACTATTTCAGGAATTACCACATCACCTTATTTGATTTCTGTATCGCCTACATCTACCAAAACATATTCAATTACTGCTGTAAATGATGCAAATTGTACAGGTACTTTTTCAGGAAATGCGATTGTTACAGTAAACCCAAAACCAACAGTTGTGGCAAATACAACTGCGTCAAGTATTTGTATTGGGGGAAATGTTACTTTAACAGGAAGTGGAGCAAGTACTTACACTTGGGATAATGGAGTAACAAACAATGTAGCATTTGCTCCAACATCAACTCAAACATATACAGTAACAGGAACTGATGCAAACGGTTGTGTGAATACTGCAACAGTAACTGTTACTGTAAATTCATTACCAACAGTGGTTGCAACAGGTGGTGCATTTTGTGAAGGCGGTGCCGGAGTAACTATTTCTGCAAGTGGTGCTGTGAGTTATTTATGGTCGCCAACTACCAATTTATCAGCAAGTAATATTGCGAATCCTATTGCAAACCCTGCAACAACTACCACTTATACAGTAACTGGTACTGACATCAATGGTTGTAAAAATACTGCTACTGCAACAGTTACTGTAAATCCAAAACCAAATATTGTTGCCAATGCAAGTGCAACAAGTGTTTGTTTGGGTGGTTCAATTACTTTATTTGGAAGTGGTGGCGTTTCTTATGTTTGGGATAATGGAGTTACGGATAATGTTTCATTTTCTCCAACTACCACAAAAACTTATACAGTTACAGGAACTGATGCAAATGGTTGTACTAAATCAGCATCTGTAAATGTGATTGTAAATTCAGGTTTAACGGCTGTTGCCACAGGCGGACAATATTGTTTGGGTGATGCGGGAGTAACTTTAACCTCATCGGGTGCTGGACTTGGAGGAACATACTCATGGAGTCCTGCTACAAATTTATCAGCAACCAATATTTCAAATCCTTTAGCAAATCCTGCAACTACAACTACTTATGTGGTAACCGCAACAGATGTGAATGGTTGTAAAGATACTGCAAGTGTAACCGTGGTTGTAAATACCAAACCAACAGTTGCTGCCACAGGCGGTGCATATTGTACTGGTGGTGCTGGGGTAACTTTGGGAGCTAGCGGTGCAAATTCTTATGCATGGAGCCCTGCTACAAATTTATCAGCAACTAATATTTCAAATCCATTAGCAACACCTTTAAATACTACAACTTATACAGTAACAGGAACAGATGCAAACGGTTGTACAAACACAGCTACTGCCACAGTAACTGTAAATCCAAAACCAATAGTAACTGCCACAGGTGGAGCTTATTGTGAGGCTGGTGCAGGCGTTACTTTAAATGCTGGTGGTGCAGTCACTTATTCATGGAGTCCAGCTACAGATTTATCAGCAACTAATATTGCAAATCCTTTAGCAACTCCTTTAACAACTACAACTTATACAGTAACAGGAACAGATGCAAATGGTTGTACAAACACAGCTACAGCAACAGTTACTGTAAATCCAAAACCAGTAGTGGTAGCAAATGCTAGTAAATCAGTGATTTGTTTGGGTGAAAGTACTGTGTTAACTGGAAGTGGAGCAAGTACTTACACTTGGGATAACGGAGCTACCAATAATGTAGCCATTTTTCCATTAACTACTACAACATATACAGTAACTGGAACAGATGCAAACGGTTGTATCAATACTGCAACAAAAACAATAACAGTAAATGCATTACCAACTGTAAATGCAACTGGCGGAGAATTTTGTCAGGCAGGTGCAGGTGTGAACTTAGGAGCAAGTGGAGCTGTGAGTTATGTATGGAGTCCTGTCACTAATTTATCTGATGCAACAATTGCCAATCCATTGGCTAATCCAAATACTACAACAACTTATACTGTAACAGGAACAGATGCTAATGGTTGTAAAAATACAGCTACTGCCACAGTTACTGTAAATCCAAAACCAAACATTGTAGCTAATTCAACAGATGCGAGTGTTTGTACAGGTTCAAGTATTACATTGTCGGGAAGTGGTGGGGTATCATACAATTGGGATAATGGCGTAGTTGACAATGTTAGTTTTGTGCCTACAGCAACTACAACCTATACCGTAACTGGTACCGATGCCAAAGGTTGTACCAATACTGCTTCAGTAACTGTAAAAGTAAATGTGGTTTTAGCTGTAAATGCTACAGGTGGAGCATATTGTATTGGAACTTCAGGCGTAACATTAAATACCATTGGTGGTGGTGCTGGAACAACTTATTCTTGGTCGCCAACTACAAATTTATCTGACCCAAATATTGCAAATCCAGTTGCAAACCCACCAGTAAATACAACTTACACAGTAACTGTTACTGATATAAACGGTTGTACAAACTCAGCAACTGCTTTGGTTACAGTAAGTAATAAACCAACAGTAACAGCTACAGGAGGAACTTATTGTTTCGGTGATGCAGGTGTAACTTTAGGTGCAAGTGGAGCCGATACTTATGTTTGGAGTCCTGCTACTAATTTATCTGCAACAAATATTTCAAATCCATTAGCAAATCCTGCAACAACTACTACTTATACAGTTACAGGAACAGATGCAAATGGTTGTACAAACACAGCTACTGCAACAGTAAATGTAAATTCGCTACCAACAGTTACAGCTACAGGCGGAGAGTTTTGCGAGGCTGGTGCAGGCGTAACGTTGGGAGCAAGTGGTGCTGATACTTATGTATGGAGCCCTGCAACTAATTTATCAGCAACAAATATTTCAAATCCATTAGCTAACCCTGCAACAACAACTACTTACACAGTTACAGGAACAGACGCAAATGGTTGTAAAAATACAGCTACAGCCTTAGTTACTGTGAATCCAAAACCAAATGTAGTAGCTAATTCATCTGCAACAAGTGTTTGTACAGGAGGAAGTTTAACATTAACAGGCTCAGGAGCTACTTCTTATTCTTGGAATAATGGCGTAGTTGATAATGTTCCTTTTGTGCCAACTTCAACTGCAACTTATACTGTAACAGGAACTGATTTAAAAGGATGTACAAATACAAATTCGGTAACGGTTACTGTAAATACCGACTTAGTTGTAACTGCTACGGGTGGCGCATATTGCGAAGGTGATGCCGGTGTAACTTTAGCATCAACTGGTGCAGGGGTTGGAGGAACGTATTCATGGAGCCCGGCAACAAATTTATCAGCAACCAATATTTTAAATCCATTAGCAAACCCAACAACAACTACAACTTACACAGTTACTGCAACAGATGTAAATGGATGTAAAAATACTGCAACTGCAACAGTTACTGTAAATACAAAACCAACTGTAACTGCCACAGGTGGAGCATATTGCGAAGGTGGTACTGGCGTAACTTTATCAGCTAGTGGTGCAACTACCTATTCTTGGAATCCTGCAACAAATTTATCTGATGCAACTATTTCAAATCCATTAGCAAATCCTGCAACAACAACTACATATACAGTTACAGGTACTGATGGAAATGGTTGTAAAAACACAGCAACAGCTACTGTAACTGTAAATCCAAAACCTACAGTAACTGCCACAGGCGGTGAATTCTGTGAGGGTGGAACAGGAACAGCGTTACAGGCAGGTGGAGCATTTACTTATTCTTGGTCGCCAAATACAAATTTATCAGCAAGTAATATTGCCAACCCAATTGCAACGCCATTAACAACAACTACTTACACAGTTACAGGAACTGACATCAATGGATGTCAAAACACAGCAACAGCCACTATTACAGTCAATCCAAAACCAACAGTTACAGCCAATGCAAGTGCTACAAGCGTATGTATTGGCGAAAATGTAACTTTAAATGGTGGAGGAGCAATTTCATATACTTGGGATAATGGTGTTACAAACAATGTTTCATTTATACCTGCAAGCACTACAACCTATTCTGTAACAGGAACCGATGCTAAAGGATGTTTCAACACAGCTTTAGTTAATGTACAAGTGAATCCAAAACCAATTGTAACTGCCACAGGCGGAGCATATTGTATTGGTTCAACAGGGGTAACATTGGGAGCAAGCGGTGCTGTAACTTATGTATGGAGTCCTGCTACTGATTTATCAGCAAGTAATATTGCAAACCCTATTGCGAATCCTGCAACAACAACCACTTATACCGTAACAGGTACAGATGCAAATGGTTGTAAAAATGATGCAACAGCAACCGTTACTGTAAATACTTTACCGAATGTAACTGCTAATTCATCAAGTGCTGTAATCTGTGCTACACAAACTGTAACATTAACTGGTGCAGGGGCAAGCTCTTACACTTGGGATAATGGAGTATTTGACAATGTAGCATTTACCCCAACATCTACCCAAACTTATACTGTAACTGGTACAGATGGAAATGGATGTAAAAATACTGCAACAACTACTGTAACAGTAAATGATAAACCAACTTCTACACTTTCAGGAACTACAGCGGTTTGTAATAATATCAGTGCTAATATGAGTGTAGTGTTAACTGGTTCTCAACCTTGGAACTTAACTTATACTGATGGAACAACGGATGTTACAATAAACAACATCACAACAAGTCCATATTTGATAAGTGTAAAACCAAATACTACAACTACTTATACTATTAAAGCATTGAGTGATGCAAATTGTGTTGGTACAGCGTTTAATGGAAGTACAGTTGTTACAATCAATAATCCAAGTGCCGAAACAATTACTCGTACTGCTTGTAAATCATTTGTATTTAATGGAATAACACAAACAACTTCTGGTTTATACAAAGATACTTTGGTGAATAAGTTTGGTTGTGATTCTATTTTAACTTTAGATTTAACAATCAATAACCCAAGTGCCGAAACTATTACTCGTACAGCTTGTGTTTCTTATTTCTTTAATGGAGCAACTATTACAAGTTCTGGTTTATACAATGATACTTTGGTAAATAAATTCGGTTGTGATTCTATTTTAACTTTAGACTTAACCATTAACAACCCAAGCACAACCACTTTAACCGAAACTGCTTGTTCAAGTTATTTATTTAATGGAGTAACAGAAACTGTATCAGGTGTGTATGTTGCTAATTTGAAAAATAAATTTGGTTGCGATTCTACAGTTACATTGAATTTAACCATCAACAAACCAGATGTAGTTTTACTAAATGAAACTGCTTGTAATTCATTTGTTTTCAACGGAAATACATATACAAGTTCAGGTGTATATGTTGCCAATTTGAAAAACAAATTCAATTGTGATTCAACTGTAACGCTGAATTTAAATATCAACAAATCTGATAATATTAATTTAACTGAAACAGCTTGTTCGAGTTTCTTGTTCAATGGAACAACTTATACTTCATCAGGTGTGTATGTTGCTAATTTGAAAAACAAATTCACTTGCGATTCAACAGTTACATTGAATTTAACAATCAACAATCCAAGTACAACAAACTTAACAGAAATTGCTTGTTCGAGTTTTGATTTCAACGGAACAACTTATACTTCATCAGGAGTGTATGTTGCCAACTTGAAAAATAAATTCAATTGTGACTCTACAGTTACATTGAACTTGACAATCAATAATCCAAGTACAACAATATTAACCGAAACTGCTTGTTCGAGTTATGTATTCAATGGAAATACTTATACTACTTCAGGTGTTTATGTTGCTAACTTGAAAAACAAATTGAATTGTGATTCTACAGTAACTTTGAATTTAACAATCAACAATTCAAACACAACTAACTTAACCGAAACTGCTTGTTCGAGTTATCAATTCAACGGAAATACATACACAAGTTCAGGTGTGTATGTTGCAAACTTGAAAAACAAATTCAATTGTGATTCAACTGTAACATTGAACTTGACTATCAATAATCCAAGTACAACAACATTGACCGAAGTTGCTTGTGCTAGTTTTGATTTCAACGGAACAACTTATACTTCATCAGGTGTGTATGTTGCTAACTTGAAAAACAAATTCAATTGTGATTCAACTGTTACATTGAATTTAACCATCAATAATCCGAGTACAACTACTTTAACCGAAACTGCTTGTACTAGTTATTTATTTAATGGTATAACTTACACCAATTCGGGAGTGTATGTAGCCAACTTGAAAAATAAAGCTAATTGTGATTCAACAGTTACATTGAATTTAACAATCAATAATCCAAGTACAACTACATTAAATAGAACGGCTTGTTCGAGTTTTGATTTCAATGGAAATACTTATACAAGTTCAGGTGTATATGTTGCTAACTTGAAAAACAAATTCAATTGCGACTCAACAGTTACTTTGAATTTGACAATTAACAATCCAAGCACAACAACATTGACCGAAACTGCTTGCGATAGCTACTTGTTTAACGGCACAACATATACAAATTCAGGTCAGTATGTAGCCAATTTGAAAAACAAATTCAATTGTGATTCAACGGTAACATTGAATTTAACTATCAACAAATCTAGCCAAACTGTATTAACTGAAACAGCTTGTAAATCATTTACATTTAATGGTGTAACTCAAACTGCTTCGGGTGTTTATGTGGCTAATTTGAAAAACAAAATTGGTTGCGACTCAACAGTTACATTAAACTTGACAATCAACAATCCAAGTGCTACGGTGTTGAATGTTACAGCTTGTGATGCTTATGTGTTCAATGGGAAAACAGAAACCTCAACAGGATTGTATGTTGCTAATTTGAAAAACAAATTAGGTTGCGATTCTACAGTAACATTGAATTTAATTATCAATAAACAAAACAATGTAAATGTGAACGTAAGTGCTTGTTCGAGTTATTTATTTAATGGAACAACTTATACTACTTCTGGTATTTATGTAGCCAACTTGAAAAACAAATATACTTGCGATTCAACAGTCACATTGAATTTAACAATCAATAATCCAAGTACAACTACATTAACCGAAACAGCTTGTTCGAATTTCTTATTTAATGGAACCAATTATACAACTTCGGGTGTGTATGTTGCCAACTTGAAAAACAAATTCAATTGTGATTCAACAGTTACATTGAATTTAACTATTAACAATCCAAGTACTACCACATTAACCGAAACTGCTTGTTTAAAATATGTTTTTAATGGCATTACTTACAATGCATCAGGTGTGTATGTGGCTAACTTGAAAAACAAATATGGTTGTGATTCAACTGTAACTTTGAACTTGACTATCAGGCCATTGCCTACTGCACAAATTACAGGTAATTCAATTATTTGTAAGGGAGACAGTGCTACTATTTCAATTGTATTAACAGGTTCGAGTCCTTGGAGTTTGAAATACGAAGATGGATTAACTATTTCAACTTTAAGTGGAATATCAAGTTCTCCATATATTTTTAAAGTCGCTCCTAATTCAACTAGAAATTATCAGTTATTAACTTTAAGTGATGCAAATAATTGTGAAGCATTAGCAACAAGTTTGGTTGGAAGAGCATCAATTACAGTGAACTCATTACCATTTGTTTCGCTACAAGGAAATAATACAGTATGTCAGGGTGCAAGTTCAGATTTAGAATTTGTGTTCAATCAAGAAAGTGCAAAGCCATATACCATTAAATATGCAAGTAATGGTGTAGTAACGCAAATTGCTGGAATTACAACCAATCCTTATCTGTTAACTGTTGATCCATTGACAAATACAGGCTATAAAATTGTACAAGTAAATGATAGAAACTGTAAAGGGGACTATAACTCTGATTCTGTGTTAGTTGAAATTGCTAAGTATCCTAATGTGGTATTTAACAGACCATTAGATACTATTTGTTCTAATCAAGAATATGCACTAAAATTCAGCTCAACGGTGCCGGGTACAGCGTATGGAACAAGTTTCGATTGGACTACCAAAGTGGTTGGACCAACAATAACAGGTTATGCAAAATCAGGAACTGGGCAACCAATTATTGTGAAAGCAAATAATAAATCATCACAATTAAGTACAATTATGTATTTGGTGGAACCTACATATACTTATAATAATGCAGTGTGTGTTGGTAAAAAAGATACAGCAATGGTGACTATTAAACCAGCCTTGAATATTGAAATAGGAAATGACAGAATTGGAGTTTGTCCTGGTACACCATTACATTTTAGTGCAACTAAATTCCCTAATATCAAAGGATATTATGAGTGGTATTTAGATAATGAACTTCAAGGAACGAATGAAGATACCATTAATTTAATTCCTGAAAATGATGCAACTTTAACTGTAAAATACATTGATGGTTGTGGAGATAATTATGGAACTACTAATATTACCATGTTGAAAAAGGTAAAACCTGAATTAATAGTAGGTGATAGTTGCGCAAACTTTGTAATCACATTTGAGCCAAAAATGGATTATTCTGGTATTTCAATTTGGGTATGGAATTATAATTTAGGTGCAAAACAAGATACAACTTGGTCTAAATTAAGTACCTCAACATATACATTTGCAAATGCAGGTTTATATGATGTGCATTTACAAGGAGTGAATGGAACTTGTGTATTAGCCGATACAGTATTTAAGGTAAAAGTGATTGATTGTGATATACATACAGTAAATACATTTACTCCAAATGGAGACGGACAAAATGATACATGGAAAATTTTAGGTCTTGAAAATTATCCAAATGCTAAAATAGAAATCTTTAACCGTTGGGGAGTGAAAGTTAGATACATGGCAAATGGTTTACTTGAGTGGGACGGAACCAATAACCATGGAGAATTACTCGAAGAAGGTGTTTATTATTATGTAATTGACCTCAACAGATTTAAAGGTCATGGAATAATAAAAGGTTATATCACACTGCTTCGAAGTATAAACGAAACTAAGTAGAATGAGAATTATAACGCAGACGGGGTTTGAAGCCTGTCTGCGTTTTTTTATCCAAGATTATTACGTTGTCAACGGTCATAGACCTGACAAACGTATAAAAACTATATATTTACGGTTGACAAGGTTTATGACCGTTGTCAACGTGAGATAGAAATTCGCAACTATCCTTACTTTAGAGATAGCATAACTTCTGATTGAATATTTAAAAAAGACTTTGCCTAGTACTTATCAATTTATTTCATTTAAACTGCTATAACTTATTATCATTTTTTATCTTTTACGTTGTCAACGGTCATAGACCTTGACAAGCGTATGTAAAATCTGCAATATGAAATTTTAAGGCTGCCCATCTCTAACAGTATGTATTTTTTTACTTTAAAAAAAGGAAGTAATGTGTTTTAGTTATAAATTGCGATTGATTTGAAACGAATACAAATGAAATACTGGGTATTAACTTTTTGCATTTTATTTAATTGTGTGTTAGTATTTGCCCAAAGTCCGGGAGGGGTAACTCCAACTGCTTGGTTTAAAGCAGATGGTACCCTAACTTTATCTGGTTCAACTGTAACTCAGTGGAACAATGATGCATCTGGAGCTACGGTTCATTTAACAACTACACCTACAGGTAACGGTACAACCACAGCCAATGCAAAACCCTCATTTTTAACTCCAGGGTTAAATTTTAATCCCGCAGTAACTTTTAATGGATTGCAAGGTATTTATAATGGTACAGCATTAGGATCTCAATTTATAAGTAACAATAACAACTCTTATTTTATAGTTTTTTCTAATGTAGTATCTACTGGTACAAGTGGAGTAATGTTTAAGTGGGAGTATTTAACTTCAAATCGTATTTCATCTGAAATTTCAACAACAGGAAGATGGCGTTCAGATTTCCCAACTTCATCAGATCAATGTATTTCATCAACCACTGTTACAACGAATGCTTATTTAGGTACATCATTAACTTCTGCAACTGCTGATAGTTTGTTAATTAATGGTGTCAGAGAAACTGTGCTTTCTATTTCGTCTTCTGCTGACAATACACAAACAGGTAAAATATTTATGGGGAGTAACGCAAATGGTGCATTTCCATACACTGGTTATATTACTGAAATGGTGTTATACAATAGTAAAATTGGTGATGTTGCAAGAAATAAAGTACAGTCGTACTTAGCTGTAAAGTATGGATTTACATTAGGTACAACTTCAAATGCTGTAGATTATGTAAATTCAAGCAATACAACAATTTGGACAGGTTCATCAACTTATCAAAACAATGTAGCTGGAATAGGAAGAGATGATAACTCTGGTTTGAATCAAAAACAAAGTTATAGCAATTCAGGTGGTGGTGTTGTTACAATGGCAATATTAGCATCTGGCGCTGGCAATTCAATTCCTTCAACAAATGCAACTAATGCCAATACTTTTAGTGCAGATAATACTTTTTTGTTATGGGGGCATAATGGGAATTCATTGTACGGAAACAGGACTGATTTACCTTCTGGAATTCAACAAAAAAGTCAAAGAACTTGGAAAACCCAGCTAACAGGTACAGGTTTAGCTGCACAAAATGTTAGAGTTAAATTTGATTTGTCTAGTTTAACATTATTAACTGTAACGGATTATACTAATTACCGATTATTACTTGATGCTGACGGTACTTTTGCAACTGGAGCAACTGCAATTGCACCAGTTTTAGGAAATAACGGATCAAAAATAGTGGAATTTGATGTTACAATGTCTTCATACTCTGGATATTATTTTACAATTGGAACTACAGATTTAGGTTCTGCTCCATTACCTTTAGAATTTTTAAATTTTACTGCAACTCAAGTTGAAAATAAAGTACAATTATCTTGGAAAACTACAGCTGAGGTAAATTGTAAAAACTTTGAAATTGAATGGAGTAAAGATGCTCAAAATTGGGAGAAAATCGGCACAGTGGATGCATTAAATAAAGCAACAGGAATTAACAACTATACATTTATTGATGAAAACCCACATTCAGGATTAAGTTACTACAGAATAAAACAAGTTGATTTTGATGGCATATTTACTTATAGTACAGTACAATCTGTTACTACGCATAAGCAAATAAATGTTTCAATAGAGCCAAATCCTGCTGATGATTTTTTAGAGATATATAATAAAGAAGGAGAAGAAATAGTGTACTCAGTGTTTGATATGAATGGTAAACATATTCAAACTGGACATATAAATGCTCAAACAAAAAGTAAAATTGAAACTGAACAATATAGAGACGGATTGTATTTGATTGATTTTCTTCTACAGGATGAAAGTTATGTACAGAAGTTTGTGGTGAAGCATTGATAGTTTTATATTTTTTCTAATTTCATTAACTTCATAATTCAATTGAACCTGAATTTTTTAATGTATTTTTGTTTTTTAAAAAATAATTAGAATTAGATTTTTAAGATATTTTTTGGTTGTTTTTTTTAAATCATTAAACCTTTTGTTTGTTTTTGAATAGTATATGTACACATACACAACACAAATTTCTATTTTCAAATACATAATACTTAAACCCTATTAAGTAATATCAAGTATAATGTATTTGTAATCCAATACACTTATGAAAAAATATATATTCCCCCATGTAATATTATTTTTTATTTTTTTCAATTTTTCAAATGCAAATGCTCAGTTTATCCTTCTTGACCAATCATTTGACGCAAGTAATTTTCCTAATTGGACATCATTCAAAGTTTCTGGTACATCAAACTGGGTTCAAAACAATAGCACCGAAGTCAGAATCAATGCCATCGCTAACACTTCTGCCGAAACTTGGCTCATTTCTACACCTGTAAATATGTTAGGGAGTACTTCTCCTCAGCTTTCATTTGATTATAAATGGCAATTTGGGAGTAATACTTTCAATTTTATGGATGTGTTGGTTTCTACAAATTATACAGGAACTGGTAATCCAAACACTGCAACTTGGACAAGCCTAACTGCCTCAGCTACTTGGGCTACAGGTAATACTTATACTAATTCAGGCAAAATTTCAATGGCAAGTTATACCTCAGCAAGTAAACTTTATGTGGCTTTTAGAATGAAAGCAACTGCCAATGCACTTAGTACTCGAAACCATTATTTAGATAATATTTTAATTACTGCCACAACAAGCACATACTCAAGTGATATTGATAAAATATACAACAATTTGTACGAGCTAGCTTTAACAAACCCTACCGCAAGTAGTGTAAATACTTTATGCCGACAATTACTTAATACGGGTGCTTTTTCAAATATAAACTACAGCTCTACTTCTAATATTAAAACGCATTTAACTCGTTTAAATGATATTGCTTCGGCTTATAGCAATCCTAAATCAACACTTTATAATGTGGATTCTTTAAAACAAAATTTTTATGCAGGTTTGAGTTTTTGGGTGCATACCAATCATCAAACTTCAAACTGGTACGATAGACATATATCTTACACCATGAGTTTGTGGCAAAGTTTGGTAATTATGGCTCCTCAATTACGAGCTGAACGTCCAGCCTTGTTGGATAGTACCATCAATTATTTGTACTGGGGTTATCAATTAGATAATTACATGGAATCGGCCAATGGAGTGAATAAAATTAATGGCGCTTTTCCTGCGGCAGTGGTGGAGAGAAATGTTCCCTATATTTTGAGAATGCAAAAACAAATGATTGAGCATATTGATTTTCAAAATATTGGCGAAGGAGTAGAAGTGGATTATATGTTTGGGGCTCATAGTGGCACTGGCCGACAAGCATATTTATTAAATTATGGAGAACAATACTTTTTATCTGTAATATTTTACATGAGAGCAACTGATGCCACTTTTGCTGAAGTTGGTGCAAATCAAGTTACTCAAATGGAAAATTTGTTTATAAAAGGTGTACAATGGCCAATTTATATCAATGCCAATGACCCAAGTATGTCGGGTAGATTTAATCAAATTACCAGAGGTTTAGGTGGGTACAAAAATCATATTGCCAATTTTTTAACGTTGAATACGCCTCAAAAAACAGAATTATTGTTAGTTCAAAAACGAATAAATTCTCAAGCTACAGATGCTGAAAAGTTGGTAGGAAATAGAATGTTTTGGCGATTTGATTATATGATTCATCGCAGAACGAATTATTTTTCAGCGCATCGTTTATCTTCAACCAGAACAGTTGCAGGCGAATCAGGAAATGGCGCAGGGAATTTTAATTTTTATAATGGTAGCGGGGTGAATTATATTTATAGAACTGGAAAAGAATTTTCGGATAGTTTATTCAGTTTCGGATTTAATTACCGCCAATATCCAGGAACAACAGTGGAACAAGATACTGCAACTCTGCCAATTATCACTTGGGGAGCTGGTGCTTTAAATGGAAATGCTTTTGCTGGTGGAGCATCAGATGGTGACGTTGGGGCTATGGGATTTAAGTATGTAAAAAGAAATGTTTATGCTTATAAATCAACCTTCTTTTTTGATGGAGAAATGGTATCATTAGGTGCTGGAATAACCCGAAAATCAGGAACTGCAAATGTTTATACTACCTTAAATCAATGTAATTTAAATGGAACAGTTTCTTATAAATCAGGGAATATTATTTCGCAAGTAAATAATTCAACCAAAAGTGTAAGTAACCCAAGCTGGATTTGGCACGATTCAATTCTTTATGAGCCACTTACTAATCAAAACTATATTATTCAATCAGAAAAAAGAACGAATAATCAAGAAGTATTTACAACAATCATTGACCACGGTTTAAATCCAAGTCAGGCTAAATATGCATATATAATTAAACCAAATATTAGTTTAGCTTCTGCAAATACCTATGTGGCAGATACAAATATACAGGTTGTTCAAAATGATACATTAATTCAGGCAGTAACTAATTTTAGTACAGGCTCAACGCAAGCTGTTTTTTATAAAGCGGGTAGTTTTAAGTTAAAAAATGGATTAGAATTTACTGTAAATCAACCTTGTGTATTGCTTTACAACGTAAAAGGAACATCGGTAAATGTATCAGTTGCAAACCCTATGTGCGAAAGCTCAAATCCAGCCTCAGTAACTGTAACTATCAGTAAAGAGTTAACTGGTTCAAACACAGTTTGGAATGGAGTTTTGTCAACTATCACATTTGCATTGCCACAAGGCGATTATGCTGGGCAATCAGTAACGTATCAATTAGAAATTGAAAATTGTTCAGAAGTTCAAGCATCGGCTACTGATGGAAATTTACCTGCAAATGCATTGGATAATAATACAGCCACACGTTGGTCGGCACTTGGCGACGGACAATGGATTCAATTGTGTTTGGGTACTCAGCAATTTGTTACAGGCGTTGACATTTCATTTTTCAGTGGCGACACAAGAGCAAGTAAGTTTGATATTCAATTGTCAAATGATGGTGTGATTTTTACAACTGTAGCTTCAAATTTACAAAGTTCAGGAAAATCATTGTTGGCTGAAACATTTAATATCATTCCTCAACAAGCCAAATTTGTAAGAATAATTGGTAGAGGAAATACACAAAGCTTATGGAATAGTTACACTGAAATACGTGCAAATTTAGGAGCTTTGACTGGTGTCGAAAATGGTCTTTCGTCTGAAAATTTGGTTTACCCAAATCCAACTTCGCAATATTTATTTGTGAAAGAGAATGTTACAATAATAGAGTTAATCAATATTTGTGGTGAAATACAACTCTTTGAAAATGTGAATGATAAAGTTAATATCTCTAATTTTGATGCAGGTATTTATTTAGTGAAAATATTTACTAATTCAAACCAAGTTTTTACAAGCAAAATATCAATTGTTAAGTAAACTATGAAAATTTACAAATCATTATTTTTAATATTATTCTTTTGCAATCAAGTATTTGGTGTATCTGTTGATATTGCTACAAATGCTGATGCAACTAATTACAAATCATCTCCTGCAAGTAATAACAGTTCCATAACTACCAATTGGATTTATGCTGATTTAACTGGTACAGATGTAAGAAGGTCGGTTATAAAATTTGATTTATCATCCATTCCTTCAAATGCTGTAATTACTTCAGCTTCTTTGAAGTTGATACAGTTAGGAGGTTCTGGTTCAATTACTGTAAACGTACATAGGCTACTAAGAAACTGGGTAAATGCACAAGTAACTTGGAATGAATATTCAACTGGAAATTCTTGGTCAACTGCCGGAGGTGGTGCAGGAACTGATTATACTTCCACAGCAACCGACTCAAAAGCAATATCTTCATATTCAGGTGGCACAGTTGATAGCTACAATGTTCTTTCTGATGTACAAGATATTGTAAATAATGGTGGCAATAATTATGGTTGGATAATGAAATTAGCCACAGAATCAGGCAATACTTATGTAGGTTACAACTCTCAAGATGCTGGTACACCAGCTAACAGACCAATTTTAACAGTAGTTTATACTGTACCGACACCAGGTGGGATAGGTTCAAGTAATTTAATAGTTTGGTATGAAGCAAAAACTTATACTAATACCACAACAGATGGAGCAGCAGTAACTTCTTGGGCAGATAATAACAATACGAATACTTTATCAAACTCAGGAACTGTCACTTACAATAGTGGCTCAAGTAGTACAGGTAGTTTAAATTTTAACCCAACAATAAGTAACACAGGAACTGGCTATTTAACAAATAATTTTGCTGATACCTATTACAGTGCTTCAGATATTTTTGTAGTAGCTAAAAACAATTCAGCTACACAATCAAGTTATACAAGTGCCCCCTTTTCAACATTTAATTTATCAAACCCAACTGTTGCCAACAAAGGAAATTTAACTTTTGCTTCAGACGCTTTTGGTAGTGGAGGTATATATAGATTAATGTGGTACACTACTGATGCTTCAACGAATGAATCGCATTTTTCTGCAGCAGCTACAACTACAACTAAAGATGTTTTACCCAAAATTTTAAATTCTAATTTAAGTTCAAATGTACTTACCTATTATTTAAATAATATTTCAAGTGGAAGTGTTACAAACGCAGCAATTGGTAGTGTGTATGTTGAAGGAATCAATTTATTTAAAGGTTTAAGACCCAACAATGGACTCACAACTTGGACTGGATACATACCTGAAGTAATAAAATACAATGTATCACTTACTGTTACAGAGAGAAGTAAAGTAAATACTTACCTTGCTGTTAAATACGGTATTTCACTAGGCTCAACTTCAAGTCCAGTTGATTATTTAAATTCTGCTGGTACTACAGTTTGGACAGGCTCAGCCACCTACCAAAATGATGTTACAGGCATTGGTCGTGACGATGCTTCAGGCTTAAATCAAAAACAAAGTACAACCTCAACAGGTACTTCAGTGGTAACAATGGCGATTTTAACAGCAGGTTCGGGAAACTCAATTCCATCTGCAAATGCTTCAAACAGTAATACTTTTTCAGCAGATAACACTTATTTAATTTGGGGAGATAATGCTGGAGGTTTAGCAGGAAATACTTCTGATTTACCGGCTACAATCACTAAAAAAAGTGCACGTACTTGGAAATCACAACTTACGGGTACAGGTTTAGCAGCTCAAAATGTGAGAGTTAAATTCGATTTATCAAATTTTGGCATTAGAACAGTATCTGATTATAATGATTACAGATTAATTCTTGATGCAAATGGCGTGTTTGCTGCTGGAGCAACACTAATTTCACCAGTTACAGGGAATAATTCCTCAAAAACTGTGGAGTTTGATGTTACAATGGCATCGTATTCAGGATATTATTTTACAATCGGTACAACTAATACATCATCAGCACCATTACCATTACAGTTTTTAAATTTTACTGCAACTCAAGTTGAAAATAAAGTACAATTGAATTGGAAAACTACAGCTGAGGTAAATTGTAAAAACTTTGAAATTGAATGGAGTAAAGATGCTCAAAATTGGGAGAAAATCGGTACGGTGGATGCATTAAATAAAGCAGAGGGAATTAATAATTATTCATTTATTGATGAAAACCCACATTCAGGATTAAGTTACTATAGAATTAAACAAGTTGATTTTGATGGCATATTTACTTATAGTATAGTACAATCTTTTACTACGCATAAGCAAATAAATGTAATTATTGAGCCTAATCCTGCAGATTCATATTTAGAAATTTTGAATCAAGAAGCAAGCGAAGTTGTGTATACTATTTTTGATATGAATGGCAAACATATTCAAACTGGACATATAAATGCTCAAACAAAAAGTAAAATTGAAACTGAACAATATAGGGACGGATTGTATTTGATTGATTTTCTTCTACAGGATGAAAGTTATGTGCTGAAGTTTGTGGTAAAGCATTGATAAACTATGCTTAATTTTTAAAGGCTTTTTTGGGATTTAATTTATTAAACCGAGACAAAGTCTCTCTTTCATTATTTAATCCATAGTTACGCTATCGCTAAACTAAGGATAGGTGAGCATTGTTGTGCGTAGTTGTCACCTGATGTACGTAGAACCGTCATACTCTTGATAGATCTTTTTATAAAAATCAAAGTCTGAAGAAACTACTTGAGTTTTGACAGTAAAATCTACATCTACTTCTTTTCCGTTTTTATAGATAAATTTTACCCCATTGTCCTCCAAATCTAAAAAGGTTGTAAGTGCATTTAATTCGGCACTAAGGCTAATAAACCAATGCTTAATAGAAAGGGAATTTTGGAACAAGACACTCATTGCCGTAGTCGCTGCAGAAAATGATACCATTACATACTCATCGTCACTGAAAGACTTTTCGTCAATATAAATACACCCTATTTTGCCGAAGTCCCCTTCAAAATAGTCTGGAAATTTCGATGTTTTAAATAAAAGTGTAGTCCGCAAGTTTATTCCTTCTGTTCGTCTTATTAAACCTTTTAGATAATCTAGAATGGGTTTGTCAGTCTTGAACTTTATTGTAGCACATTTACCAAATTCAATATCGTCGATAGTTGCGTCATTTATTAGCTTTGCCGCAAGCTTTGCTTTGTTTGCTTTTTTGAAAATGGTTATATAACTGTAGTCAAGTCCCATAATTACGCACAACATTTATATTTACGCATTGCGTCAATCTCCGATATAGTTTCAGTTTGATAATTTCTAAAAATAGTTAAACTGAAAAACTGTAACAGATTGATTAACTGGTTGCGGTTTTTGTACTTATTTTTTTATTTCAATTTTAAACTTAAGTATAAATTGCTGATATATCAAACTTGCCAATTGAAATAATTTTGAAAAAAAACAGACTTTGAAATCGTAATCTCAAAGTCTGTTTAAATTTATTTCCTACAAATTCTCAGGCTTATTGTAAATAGGTAATTGCTTGTTTAATACAGCACTTGCCGTTAATGTTCCTGCTACTGCACAAGCTTCTACTGAACCTACATTATAGCCACTAAATATCCAATCTCCACAGATGTATAAATTGTCAACATCGGTTTCGTTTGTTTTTACTCTGTATTGTGTACTGTTTTTTACCGAAAGTACATATTGCTCTGCGGGGTCTATATTGCTTCTGAAATATTGAAAATCAAATCGTTGTTCTCCTGTTCTGTTTTCTAAATCTGTTATCCAATTCCATTTTACACTACCATCAGCATTGAGCATATTTGGTATAATTGGCTTAAGATTATTGGTAAAATAATCCTTCATGTAATGTTTTACCTTTTCAAGTTCTTTTTCAGGGAAAACTGTAATGTTATAAGGCATTATATTGGCTGCTGAGGGTTTGGCTCCACAGAAATAGGCTACATATTTTGGGTCTTTGTTGGTTGGCCAATCTTCTTTATCAAGTACTTGATTCATACACGAAATGGTATCAAGTGGCTCTACATAAGTGGTTACAAACCATTCATCGGTAATGCCTAATTCTTTCGGACTTGCATCAAACCAAACTTGCATAGCCTGTGTTTCAACAGTTTGAATTTTAGCCGCCATTTTGTACCATTTTTCCGAATTATTTATCAATTCTGAACAAGTATATGGCAAACCTGCAAGTGATGCTCCTAGTATAATTTCATCGAAATCAACTCCTTTTTTAAGGTGTATTACTTCTCTATCTTTCCAAGCTGACCACGAACATTCAAGATTTATTTTTCCTTTTTTTAGTTCCTCAACTTCTTTTGGCTCAATAAAATCATATAATGGTTCATTTGGCCAACATGGCAAACCTTTTACATCTAAAAATGGATTGTATTCTTTGGTTAGTGTAACTTGGCGACCAATTTGAATTGTGTCAACTGTTTGATTTTCTTTATCGTAGCCAATGTTATTTAGCTTATGGAAAAACTCAAATTTTACTCCTCTGCGTTTTAACACTTCGTACATTGGTCCAAAAATAGTGTCGCCCATACCTGCCTGCATTTTCCAAATTACATGTTCTTTTGATGCAAAACCTAGTCTTAAGAAAATCCTTAATATGGTCCCAGCCTCTACATTGGGTTCGTTTACATTTCCTTTGATAAACGAAAATGGTCCGTCGTACATTGCACGTACAAAAGGCGAGTTTTGCGTAATCGGACTAGCACCATGTTTGGCTAACCATTCAATGTAGTCGTAATTATTTATTTTGTCGAAATCAAAATCCCATTCACCATCTTTTTTATACAACACTTTGTCGGCAACCATACCTGGGAAAAGCGTACCTGCAAAATCAATCAAAGTCCAAATTCTACGAGCTGGGGTATTATGTTCAACCAATTCGCCAATTTCGTCCCAAAGCCATTCTTTCAAATGTTCAAAAGTGAACCAAGCAGCTTCTTCATTGGTAAAAGCATTTTCTCCGAAAATTCGTTCTGCACCATGAATTAATTGGTCGCCTTCTTTGGCATCTTTAGGCGTATCTTTAAAAACTGTAATAACTTCGGTAAGTGTTTTTTTAGCAGCTCGAGTGATAAGTTTATCAATAAAACTTTCAGAAGGTAATAAGTGCAAGAAAGCTAGTATTTTTTGCCAAAAAGTTCTTTTTTTCGGTTTAATGATATGATGTTGCTTTAACCATTCTTTTAATTCTTGAATCATGAATTTAAGAAAAGCATCAATCATTTGTTTGGGCGTGGTACTTATTCCATCACCCACCACACCTGGCATTGGCGGGAATTGTATATCCCACGGAATCCATTCATCGCCAACATGTTCCATTACTGTCATGTGGTCAAGACCTTTAAAAGCAGAATCAAAAGTTGCCATCGGTGCTGATGGATTTCTACCTAATTCTTTGTAGCAATCTTTCATCATGTGGAAAGCATTCTCATAGAATCCAAACCAAAAATGAAGCCCATGTTCCTCAATTCTGTAACCTTTGTCAGCATTTACACCACTTGCGCCTTTGCCTCCAAGCCTCCAACCAAGTTGATAAACAGTTATTTCGTATTTTTCTTGCCAATTTGGTTCTTTGGTGATTAAATAAACGGAAGTCATTGCTGATAAACCTCCACCAAAAACTACTATCTTCTTTTTCATAAAAATTAATTATATAAGTTTATTAAGTTTTTACCAGCTTTTTCTTCTAACATACGTTCGGTGAAAATTGCCACATACAATACATCAAGTATTACTACAGCACAACACATTACCAAAAGCAATTTGTTATCATACCATTTCATAAAACAAACTGCTATAATTGCGCCTGTGCCAAGCATTTTGAACCAAGCCACTGCATACGAAAGGTTTGCTATACTTTTCATTCGAACAAATTGGAAAATGTAAGTTGCTGAAATTCCAACATTTATCAATAATGCTGATACGCCACCAATTACATTGTCGTAACCTTGTTTTGCAAAATAATAGCTAAAGAAATACCAGAATATTACCCAAAATATTGCCATTGGTATAAAAAAACGTTTCAAAGCAGGGGTTAATAAATCGCCTTTTCCAAGTTTTATGAAATAATAAAAGATGATACAATCAAGGGCAAACCACAATTGACAACCATGCCTTATAATTGGTGGCATGCCTAAATCAGTGTTAAATGAAAAGCAACATTCCCAAGCAATGTCGGCACATTCAACAAAAAATGGTATTTCCATAAAACCTAAGGTTCTACTGTTTTTGATAACGATAACATACACAGCCATCCAAAATGCAAAGCCAAATATGAGCAATAGCATTTCGTAAGGTGTAAAGTAGGCTTCTAACTTTAGTAAGTGTAAAAGCCAATTCAGGAAATTATACATAGTTTAAATTGTTTTTTTAGACTTAAGATGTTTGATTAAAGATGTTAGATTTTAGATAATAGATTATAGATTTTAGATTTTAGATTTTGATTATGAAAATATCTATAATCTAAAATCTGCAATCTAACATCCCATTAAGATTATGAAAATATCTATAATCTAATATCTATTATCTAACATCTCATTAAGATGTTTTTACCAATTCTTTTCCAAGACCAAATTCTAAATCAACATTAGCCCAGAAAGCCATTTTGGCAACAGAATTATTGGTAATTCCCATATTACTTGCAATAGGGTAGGAGTCAAAATCGTGGAGTTTTAAAGTGTAATCACCTTTCATAAACCAACCTCCATGAAAACCTAAAACGTTGGCAGGTGCTTCAATCAATGCTTGGTAACAAGCTTTTGAATTGTCTTCTGCATCTCTAAATTGTTTTAAGAAAATTAGTGGTACTGAGGCTGAAAGCAAATCTTGGAACTCAGCCGCATAAAATTTGAATCCTTTTTTGAAGGTTTCCGTGTGGTCGTCTTTTTGAAAAAGTTTGCCAATATCGCCCATCACTTCACTTATTGAGCCCCAACTTCCATGACCGAAATCGTTGGCATTTGACTCAAATTCAAGCAAAGGGTACCAGCCTGCTACATCTCCAACGTTAAATTTTCGGAGACCAAATGAAGATACAAAAAACTGTTTTGTAAACGATGGCGCCTGTGGAATTTGAAATTGTGCCAAGGTTTTTGGAAAACCATACACTTCTCGTCCGGCTGCCATTGAAAATGGATTGTCAACAAAAATATACGGACAACCAATTAACATTCTTTCAGCAACCCATTCTCCTTCAGAATTTTGGGTACATTCGGCTAGGCGAACAAAAGCATTCAATCCAGTTTCTCCAATGGTTCCTTTTTTAGGGTAAGTTGGGTCTTGAGATGTGCCATTGGCAAAAGTTGCAAAAGCAAATAATACATCATCAGAAAGAAGAAAATATTTTTTACCAGTTAAATGTGTGGCGAAATTATAATGCTCATCAACTAAATTTTGTAAAGTTGTAGCATCAGCATCAACCAAAAAGCAATACATTTGCGCATTTAAAACCTTGCCTGGCATAGGTTGTACAATGTCGTTGGCGTAATCAATGTAATTAGGTAGTGATTTTGACATAAGCTAAAATTCGTTTTAAAAAGATTTTGGTTTGCCTTAACGTGGTAAAAGTTAAAAAGTTATTTAAAAACAGGATAATTCATTTCTTAGTTAATTACAATTTTTAATTCATTAACAGTAATTCTTAAACTTGAATACGATTGTCAAGGTCATTGACCGTTGACAACTTATAAAGAAATAAAAACAATGAAAAAAATATTAATTATCTCACGTTGACAACGGTCCCAAGACCTTGTCAACCGTAAAAATAAATCAAACATATCCACTTCCAACGCCAGCTAATATTCCGAAAATAATAACTATCGGTGTACTAACTCTTTGTGTTGATAAAATTCCAAAAGTGGCTAACATTATCAAATTATTTTGCCAACTCGATGGGGTTGCATAGTACATGCTTATACACGCAGCCAGAATTAAACCCGAATTTATGGCATTTATACCTTCAAGTGAGGCTTTTACAGCCCTGTATTGTTTTAGTTTTTCCCAGAATTTTATTAAGAAAAATATTAAAAATGTGCCGGGTAAAAATATTGCGGCAGCTGAGGTAAATCCTGAAAGTAACTGAATAAATAAACTCTCGCTTCGAGCAGTGATTACGCCTAAATAAGCACTCAATGAAAACACAGGACCAGGAACCAAATGCACTAAAGCATAACCAATGTTGAATTGTTGTGCCGACATATACTGCTTATATTCAACAAATTCGGTATATAACATCGGGATTAATACTTGTCCGCCTCCTAAAACCAAACTCCCATTTCTATAAAATTTTTGAAACAAGCGTAATGGTAAAAAATCAGTTGCAGAAGCTAAAATTGTAACACCTACAAACACACATATCCAAAGAATAAAGTTTTTCCATTCAATATCAAGTGGTTTAGGTTTTTCAACTTCTTTGTGTTTTTTGTATTTGAATGAAGTAGCCACTCCGCCTAAAATCAATAACAGTGGAAACAACCAAGGAGAATGCACAAAAAATGCTGTTACTCCAGCAAAAACCATTAAGGTAACTCCAACTTTGGTATTTATCACTTTTGAGGTAATAGTATAAGCCGCAAAAGCCATACAACCAATAGCTATAGGCTCTATAAATTTAAAAATAGAATCGAATGAAGTTGTGCTAACATTGGTAACAAAAAGCGCAGCAAGCATCATTAAAACTACCGCTGGCAAACACCAAACTAACAAAGTTAAATATGCCCAACTTGCCCCACCAATTTTATAGGCAAGTGCAACTATTGTTTGGGTTGAAGTAGGTCCGGGTAAAATTTGGCATAAGGCATTAAGCTCTAACAATTCTTCATTGGTAACATATTTGCGTTTGTTAACCATGCGCTCAAATAACATCCCAATATGCGCCTGCGGACCACCAAAAGCACTTATTGAAAGTATCAGCGTATCTTTCAAAAATATTAATCGACGTATTTTTTGCAATAGTTAGGTTGTTTGGGGCTGCAATTTACAAAAATTGAAGCATTTTTTTTAGTTGAATGTGTTTCTAAGATGTATTTGTATAGGAAAGGTTTAATCTGAAATTAAATCACTTGTAATTTTGGCTGATAATAAACACAATGGAATACCTCCTCCAGGGTGCACACTTCCACCACAGAAATACAGATTTTTTAATTTTTTACTAAAATTTGGGTGACGTAAAAACGCAGCAAATTTATTGTTTGAGCTATTGCCATACAAAGCCCCTTGGTAGGACGAAGTTCTACTTTCAATTTTGCGAGGGTCAAGAATATCTTCACAAACAATGAATGATTTTAAGTCAATATTGAGAATTCTACTGATTTTATTTATTACATTTTCTCTTGCTTCAGTAATTAATTTGTCCCAATCTTGACCCTTATTTGCTGGCACATTAATCATCACAAACCAGTTTTCGTGTCCATCAGGTGCATCACTTGGTGTGAATTTTGAAGTGATGTTTATATAAATTGTTGGGTCGTTGTCTATTGAAACCCCATTTTTCAATGCATTAAACTCTTTTTCGTAATCATCTGAGAATAAGATATTATGCAAGCCCAATTCGCTGAAAGATTTACTTATTCCCCAGTAAAATATTAATGCAGAAGTACTTTTAGGTTGAGATAATAATTTTTCAGGATGAGCTACATGAGGCAACAATTTACGATAAGTATGTACCAAATCCATGTTACTAACCACCTTGTCGAAAGGTAAAAAAGTTTTATTTACTTTGATGCCTTTCACCGTATTTTCATCAATTACAATTTCTTCAACTTTTGAATTTAAATGAAATGTTACTCCTAATCTTTTTGCAAGCGCAGTAATTTGTTGGCTAATTTCGTGCATGCCACCTTTGGGGTAAAATGCACCAATGCCATATTCAAGATGAGGAATAATATTTAAAGTAGCAGGAGTAAGGTATGGGTTTGAACCATTGTAAGTGGCGTATCTATCAAATAATTGTACAGTTTTCGGGTTTTTGAAAAAGCTTTTGTTTGCATTGTGCATCGTTCTGAAACTATCAATTTTATGCAACTGAGCTATTGATTTTAAGGTATCAAAATGAAGGTAAGTTTTAAGTTTATGCAAAGAGTTATGCATAAAAACCCTGTTCGTGATTTTGTAAATTCGTTCGCTGTACTGTATAAATTTTAGAATATTTTCTTTAGGCTCGTTTAGTTTTTCTTCAACCTCATTGGCAAATAAATTTTTATCAGCAAAAGCTTTAAGACGAGTGCCATCTTCATAAAAATAATGTGTAAACACATCTAATTTTTGATAATTAAAATAATCTTTAGGGTTTTCACCCGCAAGCGTAAAAAGTTCATCTACAAAATGTGGCATGGTAAAAAGCGATGGACCAGTATCAAAACGATACTTGTTTTCGAGGATAATTTCGGTGAGTTTGCCACCAGTATAACTATTGGCTTCAAAAACTTCAACAGCATAACCTTTTACAGCCAACCTAACAGCCGAGGCTAAGCCTGCTATACCCGAACCAATTATCGCAACTTTTTTCATTTTGTATTTTCCAGCAATTTATAAATCTGTTTAAGGATAACATCAAAATTGTAAGTATTGTTTGAAGGGAGGAAATTAATTCAATGAAGAGGGTAATTGGTTCAATTAGATTTCATAATGGACAAAACTTGGACAATTTCAGTATTGTTAGTCTATTTTTGTACGATTTCTGTACGATTGTCTAAACACTATTTAAATTTAGAACAATTTAGTTCAATAAGAACAAGGCATAAAAAAAGCCCTTAATGTTTGAAATTAAGAGCTTTAGTTAATTTTAGATACTTGTCAAATTGCATCTTTGTGGAGCTGCTGAGAGTCGAACTCAGGTCCGGACAAGGCCACATAAACGCCTTCTACATGTTTAGTTGCATATTGATTTTCGAGATAACGGCGGTCAGCAACCAACCAATGATATCCTTATGTACTTGTAATCTTTTTTTGCGTACCCTTCAAAAAAGATACTCCGCATTTACGATGCTCCTTGATCAGTCCCAGCAGAGTGGAGGTACTGAGGAACACTCGCTATTTAATACTCTGATTAAGCAGCAAGGGCGTAGTTTTCTTCGCCAGTTATTGTTTGGAAAGATTTTTAACAAGAGGTCATTCCAACTCTCGACATGCTTATACATTTAGCCACTCTCGCCGTCAAAACCGGTCAGCCCCAATTATTAACGTTTTTAATAATTGCCCTCTATGTGAGAAGGGATGCAAAATTACATTAATAAAAATGATTAATAAAAGTATTCACAATAAATATTTTTACATTTGATTTTGTTTTAGACTCAAGACTAAAGACTTAAGAATGAAACTGAAAACTGATTACTGAAAACTGATAACTCAAAAATGTTACTTCCCTATTTTCAAGAAAATACTATTGAAGCTGGTTTAGACGAGGTTGGGCGTGGTTGTTTGGCGGGACCTGTGGTTGCAGCCGCAGTTATTTTGCCCTCTGATTTTGATATTCCGTTACTTAATGATTCTAAAAAGCTTTCAGAGTCTAAACGCAATGCCTTAGTAAATGAAATTAAAAGTCAGGCACTTGCTTGGCATGTTTCAGAAGTGTCGCACACCAAAATTGATGAAATAAACATTTTAAATGCATCATTTTTAGCCATGCATCAGGCATTGAACGAACTTTCAATTACACCCGAATTACTTCTTGTTGATGGAAATCGTTTTACCAAATACAAAAACATTCCTCATCAATGCATTGTTAAAGGAGACGGGAAGTATGCTTCCATAGCTGCGGCATCTATTTTAGCAAAAGTGTATCGTGATGAGTTGATGGCACAATTACATCAGCAATATCCTTATTATGGTTGGAATAAAAATGTTGGCTACCCAACCAAACTCCACCGTGAAGGAATAAAAAAACATGGTCCAAGTGAATGGCATAGAATGTCGTTTACGCTATTGCCAATCCAAACTGAATTGTTTAATTAGACGGAAGATTTAAGACTTAAGATATAAGACTAAAAAAAATTATAAACCACATAGGAACATAGGTTTATATTTTTGCTTAAAAATTGAATTTTAAATTTTCTATGTTTCTATGTGGTTAAATTATTTTAATGCGTCAAAAGAGAGATAATTAATTCAAGAAAATATTTTGTAAATTGCACCCACAAATGGAAAATAAAATCATACCTCTACACGACCTGCACGTTTCACTTGGCGCTAAAATAGTTCCATTTGCAGGATTTGAGATGCCTGTTCGTTACAGCTCTGATATTGAAGAACACAAAGCTGTACGTGAAAACGTGGGCGTATTTGATGTTTCGCACATGGGCGAATTTTCGGTAAAAGGTCCAGGAGCATTGGCATTGATTCAGAAAATTACTACCAACGATGCAAGCAAATTGTTTGATGGAAAGGTGCAATACTCAAGCTTTACTAACGAAGAAGGAGGAATTGTTGATGATTTATTAGTTTACAAAAATGCTGACAATGACTACTTATTAGTGGTTAATGCTGGAAATATTGATAAAGATTGGGCTTGGGTAAATAAATATAATACCGATGGCGTGGAGCTTGAAAACTTGTCAGACAAACTTTGTCTGTTTGCTTTACAAGGACCAAAATCAAATCAAGTATTGAGCAAATTAACAGATGTTGATATTGCTTCAATGGAATATTATACTTTTAAATATGGTACTGTTGCAAATATTCCTAATGTTTTAATTTCGGCAACTGGTTACACTGGCGCAGGCGGATTTGAGCTATATGTTTCAAATGAAAATGCCAAAGCATTATGGTTAGCATTGTTTGAAGCAGGCGAAGAGTTTAACATTAAACCAATTGGTTTAGGAGCTCGTGATACCTTACGTTTAGAAATGGGTTATAGTCTTTATGGAAATGACATTACAGACACAACTTCACCTTTAGAAGCTGGTTTGGGTTGGATTACAAAATTTACCAAAGATTTTACAGCTTCTGAAAAATTAAAAGCACAAAAAGAAGCAGGAGTAACTCGCAAATTAGTAGCATTCAAAATGATTGAAAGAGGAGTCCCTCGTTCGCATTATGCATTAGCAAATGAAGCTGGTGAAGTAATAGGCGAAGTAACTTCAGGTACACAATCGCCAATGTTAGGCGTAGGGATAGGCTTAGGTTATGTACAGACTGCTTATCACAAAATTGGTACATCAATCAATGTAGTAATTCGTGATAAAAATGTAAAAGCCGAAGTGGTAGGATTACCTTTTGTTGCTCCAACTGTAAAATAATTTTATTTATCTTGGCAGAATATTTTTTGCCAAGATAAATTATTCAAAACCAGAACAAACAATTAACAATGCCATCAATAGACGTTTGCTTAAGCCCCGAGTTATTACCATTATTTCAGCCAGAAGGTAAAATTATTATTGTTACCGATATTTTAAGAGCTACCTCTTGTATGGTTACAGCTTTAGCACATGGTATTGAAAGTATTATTCCTGTAGCTTCACTTGATGAGTGTAAAAGTTTGGGTAAACAAGGCTATGTAACAGCGGCAGAAAGAGATGGTAAAAAAGCAGATGGTTTTGATTTAGGAAATTCGCCATTCAGTTACATGAATGCGGATTTAGTTGGGAAATCAGTGGCAGTAACTACAACAAATGGAACCAAAGCAATTACTGAATCTGTTGATGCAGACGAAATAATTATAGGTGCATTTTTGAATTTAGACACTGTTTGTCAGTATGTTGTTGAAAAAAATAAAGATGTAATTGTAGTTTGCTCAGGTTGGAAAGGACATGTAAATATGGAAGATACCCTTTTTGCAGGAGCTGTAGCAGAAATATTATTACAAAATAATTTTACCACAGCCCAAGATTCAACCGATATGGCTACAACTTTATGGAATGTGGCAAAATCAGATTTAAATACATTTTTAGGAAACTGCTCACACGCCCGCAGACTTCAAAACTTAGATATAACTGACGATATTGCTTTTTGCTTAACCTTAAACAAATTTAACGTATTGCCAATAATGCAAAATGGTAAACTCGTTAAGCTGATTGAGACTTCTGAGTTAAAAGTGCAGAGTTTTCAATAATAGTTGTCAGTTTTCAGTAATCAGTTGTCTTTAATTTAGTATTGAATTCTAAGTAATTAAAAAGTATATAATTCGCTATACATTATTTTTAAGGGCAAATTCTGTTAGTTTAAACTAATAACTGTTATTTATTTACTGATTACTGACAACTATTTACATATTACTATTTAAAGAAAACAGATAACTAAAAACTGACTACTGACAACTGATTACTGAAAACTTTCTGACAATCCCTGTTTATAAACCTCCAAGCACCTTTTTCTAGCAAATTCATGATTAACAATAGGTTGAGGATAATCAAATGAATTTAATTCAGGAACCCATTTTTTAATATATTCAAGTTTTGGGTCAAATTTTTGTGTTTGTAAAGTTGGGTTAAATACCCTGAAATACGGAGCTGCATCACATCCAGAACCTGCCGCCCATTGCCATCCACCATTGTTTGCCGACAAATCAAAATCAAGTAATTTTTGCGCAAAATATGCTTCACCCCAACGCCAATCAATTAATAAATGTTTGGTTAAGAAACTTGCCACAATCATTCTCACTCTATTGTGCATAAAACCTGTAGTATTTAATTCTCGCATACCAGCATCTACAATCGGGTAGCCAGTTTTACCTTCACACCAAAGTTTAAATTCTTGTTCATTATTTCTCCATACAATTCTATCGTATTGAGGTTTAAAACTTTTGTTTGTAACATGAGGAAATTGATACAAAATCATCATATAAAAATCCCTCCAAATCAATTCATTTAACCATGTTTCAGAGGTTTGTAAAGCCAAACGAGTTAATTCTCTAATACTTACAGTTCCAAATCTAAGGTGCAATGATAAACGAGTAGTACCATTTATAGCTGGAAAATCACGTTGTTCAGCATATGTTTTAATTATATCTATAGATGGGATATTTTGAGGAAATGCTATTTTTTCATTTTCAGTAAACCCTATCTCATTTAATGAGTGTATTTTATTATTTTGAACATGTAAAAAGTTTGAATAATATTTTTCGCAAGGATATGATTTTGTGTAAAACTCATTCAATTTGGCTTTCCATTTTCTTGAATAAGGTGTGAAAACCGTGTAAGGTTTTTGATCATCTTTTACTACTTCGTCCTTTTCAAAAATCACTTGGTCTTTATATGAATGAAAAGAAATGCCATTTTCATTCGCCCAATCAGCAATAGCATTATCTCTTTTTATAGCTGATAGTTCATAATCGTGATTGAAATAAATACTCGAAATATTAGGGAATTCTTGTTTCAAAGTTTGGAAACACTCAATAGGATTACCATAAAAAGTTTTAATACCCGAATTGAATTGAAGCAACTCATTGTTGATTTTTTGTATTTGTTGGTGAATAAAATGCACCCTTGGGTCAGATTTGTCCTCTAATTTTTCAAGAATATTAGAATCAAAAATAAAAATTGGCAAAACTTTTAATCCACTTGTTAGGGCATAAAATAGGGCTGCATTGTCAAAAAGGCGTAAATCTCTACGAAGCCATACAATTGCAATGTTATTTAAAGATGAACTTTCCATTTTTAAATTAATAATAAATTATTTTTTTGTTAAAATACTTGACAATATAACCTACTTATCCTAGTTTTGTTAAATATAATCTAAAAAAATCTTAACTAAGATATTATGAAAAAAGTATTACTAACATTAGTTTCTGTTGCTATGTCATTAGCAACTTTTGCACAAGCTCCTGCTGAGCCTACACAAACGTTGTCACAAATGTCAGGTAACGATGTTACTGCATCAGGTAACGGTTATTTGTATCAGTTTAAAAGTGGCCCTAAAGCAAACGTAACTGTTGATTCTGCAGGCGCTGCAACAAACTCTAGATGGAATTCATTTGATTCTCCTGAATATGTGGTTACTCATGATTCTTTAAATAGCCAGCTTTTAGTAAGTGTTACTGGTGAAGAGTCTTTATCTTGGCAATCATGCTCTAATCGTTTTTATACTGGTAATGGTTTGAATGTGAATGTTAATTTGTCTGGAGCAACTCAAGAAGCTAGAAAAATTACTGCAGTTGTTGAGTCTGATGTAGAAGTTCCTTTGTTTGGAATTATGATTGCAGCTGTTGTTGACGATAAATTTGTTTTAGGTGATGGTAATGGTAGTGTAGCTGGTACTTCATTTGCATGGCAAAAATTGAATGCAGGTATGAATACCGTTACTTTCTATGCAGCTGATTCAACTTGGGATAAAAAAGTTCTTGACTTGTCTGCTTCTATTGGTTTTGCTTTATTAGCAAGAAAAGATTTTGATGGTCATACAGCTACAGCAAACTTAAAAATTAAATCAATTACTTTTGGTGATGCTGTATTAGGTATTTCTGCAGAAGAAGTTGCTGCTTTAGGATTATCTTTCTTCCCTAACCCAGCTGAAAACCAAGTATCTGTATCATATAACTCAAATGGAAAATCGGTTTCTGTAGTTTTAGTTGATGCTAATGGTAATGCAGTTGCTTCAAGTGTAAATGATGTAATCAATACTTCTTCTTTAGCTTCAGGTTTATACTATGCTAAAGTATTTGTTGATGGCGAATATGCTACTACTTCTAAAATTGCTGTTAAGTAATTAACTTACAATTTTAATATAAAATAAAAAAGGGGCTTTATGCCCCTTTTTTTTATGTCTAATTTTTAAGTAAAGTACTTTTTATCCCAAATATAAATATAAGATCGTTCTATTTAATTTAGCGAAAAATAATCTTTGCTAATGCTTCGACAGGCTCAGCAACCTTAAAGTTAATATTTTGAGTAACCGATACTCGAAAATGGAATGCTGAGTGGAATCGAAGTACGGTCACTGAGCTTGTGAAGTGGTAGTTTTCGCTGGACTATCTAATAAATACAATTGGTATTATTTTGCTTTATTCAATATCAAACTTTTACTAATTACTAATCTCTCATATCCCCTCATCAGCAAAGCTATAATACCCATTATTTGTATAGATTACATGGTCTAAAATTGGGATATCTAATACTTTTCCTGCTTCTCTAAGTTTTGAAGTAAGCTTTATGTCCTCATTGCTTGGTTTGTTGTTACCTGAGGGGTGATTATGCGAAATGATAACTGCAACTGCATTGTTGTCAATAGCAGTTTTAAATACTATTTTAGCATCTACAACAGTGCCTGTAACGCCTCCTTTACTTATCTGTCTGATATTGATAACTTGATTGGAACGGGTTAAGTTTATAATCCAAAATTCTTCATGCGGTAAATCATGGAGATGTTCCTGCAATAAAATATATGCATCTTTTGAACAAGTAATTTTGGGTTTCTCAAGGATTGTAGCTTCTTTTCGTCTGCGTCCTAGTTCAAGGCAAGCAATAATGTTTATCCCTTTTGCTTCGCCAACTCCTTTGTGCTTTTTTAGGTCATTTAAGGTAAAACTAGCCAATGAATTGAGGTTGTTATTGGCAGTAACTAATATTTCTTGTGCAAGCTCAACAGCGGTCTTTTTTGTGGTGCCTGAACCTAAAATAATGGCTAATAATTCTGCGTCGCTTAAAGCTTTAGAGCCTTTGGCTAAAAGTTTCTCACGAGGTCTGTCGTTTTCAGCCCACTGAGTTATAGTTAATTTCTGAAATTCATTTTCCATAAAAACAAACGAAAAAAAGCCTTACTCTTTTGGAGTAAGGCTTTAATATAAATAATGTGTTAAATTAAATGCTTAAGCAGCTAATGTGTTCACAAATTTAGCCAATTTAGATTTGTGGTTGGCTGCATTGTTTTTGTGAATAACATTTTTACGAGCTAATTTATCTAATAAAGATGAAGCAACTTTAAATAAAGCAACACCTTCTTCTTTAGTAGTTGCAGCTTTTACTTTTTTTACAAAAGTACGAGTTGTTTTAACTTGATATCTGTTTCTAGATCTTTTAGCTTCGTTTGATCTAATTCTTTTAAGGGCTGATTTATGATTTGCCATATTATTCTATATATTTTATACTAGTTGTATCTTTATTAAGGACTGCAAAGGTAAGATAATATTTTTAATTCACCTACAATCTCTAGAAATTATTTTATTAAATCAAGTAAATATTGACCATATCCACTTTTTACAAGAGGGGTTGCTACTGTTTTAAGTTGCTCTTTATTGATAAAGCCTAATCTGTAAGCCACTTCTTCTATACAACCTACTTTTAAGCCTTGACGTTCTTCAATTACTTGAACAAAGTTACCTGCTTGCATTAAAGATGCAAAGGTGCCTGTGTCTAACCAAGCTGTACCACGACTTAAAATACCAACTTTTAATTTTCCTTGCTCAAGATATACTTTGTTAACGTCTGTTATTTCGTATTCTCCACGAGCACTTGGTTTGATATTTTTCGCAATTTCTACAACTGTATTATCATAGAAATATAAACCTGGTACTGCATAATTTGATTTTGGTTTTGCAGGCTTTTCCTCAATAGAAAGTGCTTTTTTGTTTTCATCGAACTCTACAACACCGTATCTTTCTGGGTCGTGAACGTGATATGCAAATACAACTCCTCCATCAGGATTGTTATTGCTTTGTAATAAGTCAATTAAACCTGAACCATAAAAAATATTATCACCAAGTATTAAAGCAACTTTATCGTTTCCAATAAAATCGGCACCAATTACAAATGCTTGTGCTAAACCGTTTGGTTCTGGTTGCTCAGCATATTCAAATCTACATCCTAAATTAGAGCCATCACCTAAAAGTTTTTTAAAGTGAGGTAAATCGTGAGGTGTTGAGATAATTAAAATTTCTTTGATTCCTGCCATCATCAAAATAGACAATGGATAGTAAATCATAGGTTTGTCGTAAACAGGCATTAATTGTTTACTCACTGCTAATGTAAGAGGATGTAACCTTGTACCCGAACCTCCAGCTAAAATTATTCCTTTCATTTTTATCTTGCTATAAATTCCTGATTTTCAACAAACCAAGTATATGTTCTGTTTAAACCATCTATAATTTTTACTTCTGGGTCGTAGCCTAATAATGTTTGCGCTTTTGAGATATCTGCAAAACTATCTCTAATATCGCCAACACGGTTTGGACCATATTCTGCTGGGATATTTACTTTGGCAATTTTTTGTAATTCGTTATACAATAAGTTTAATGAAGTTCTTTCGTGAACTGCTATATTGTAAATTTGATTATTTGCCTCTTCGTTTGTAGTTAATGCTGCTAAAATATTTGCTTGAATTGCATTTTCAACATAGGTAAAGTCACGAGTTTGCTCGCCGTCTCCATTGATTCTAGGCGCTTTTCCTTGTTGAATGTTTTCAATAAATAATGGAATTACTGCAGCGTAAGCTCCTTTAGGGCTTTGCTTTGGACCATAAATATTGAAATATCTTAAGCCAATTGTTTTTAATCCATAAGTTTTTCCAAAAACATCAGCATATAACTCATTCACATATTTTGTTACTGCATAAGGCGAAAGCGGTTTGCCTATTTTATCTTCAACTTTTGGTAAAGCTAAACTATCGCCATAAGTTGACGAAGATGCTGCAAAAACAAACTTTTTCACATTTGCATCTCTAGCTGCAACCAACATATTTAAAAATCCACCAATGTTTACATCGTTGGTTGTTATTGGATCGTTGATTGAACGTGGAACTGAACCCAAAGCTGCTTGATGAAAAATATAATCAACACCAGATGATGCTTTGTGACAATCTTCTAAATTTCGAATATCACCTTCGATAAATGTAAATCGAGGGTCGTTTACAAAATTTTCTAAATTTTTCTTAAAACCTGTAGCAAGGTTATCAAGTACTACTACTTTTCCTGCTCCATATTTTAGTAAATATTCTACTAAATTTGAACCTATAAATCCTGCACCGCCAGTAACCAAGAATGATGATTTACTTAAATCGGTATTTTTATGAAATGCTGTATCGAACATAGATTACAAACTTATTAAATTTTATCAAATCAATCATTATCAAATACTAAAGATTTTTGCCTTGATTTGAATTATCTTTATATAAGTTTAAAACTTTTATAGTTATTTTTACAAAATATTATTTAAAATAACAATATAATCATGCTAATTGATACCCACGCACACCTTTACGCAGAAGAATTTGATATTGATAGAGAAGAAGTTGTAAAGAATGCTTTAAAAAATGGCGTAAAAAAAATTCTTTTACCTAATGTGGATGTTGAATCTATTAATTTAGTTTTGGATTTAACTGTTCAATACCCTGATTTATGCGAATTGATGCTTGGTTTACACCCATGTTATGTAAAAAATGATTTTGAAAATCAACTAGCTACGATTAAAAACGCTATTGATAATAATAAAGATAAATTGGTTGCTATTGGCGAAATTGGTTTGGATTATTATTGGGACACAACGCATAAAGAACAGCAACATTTTGCCCTGAAAACTCAATTACAATGGGCTTTGGATTTGAATAAACCTGCGGTAATTCATACTCGTGAAGCTTGGGATGATACTTTAGCGATTATAAAACCTTATGCTGACAAAGGTTTAAAAGGTGTATTACATTGTTTTTCGGGAAATGAAACACATGCAGCAGAGATTTGCTCGTGGGAAGGCTGGAAACTTGGCATTGGTGGCGTGGTTACTTATAAAAAAGCAGGTATTGATGCAGTACTGAAAAATGTACCTCTTTCAAAATTAGTATTGGAAACGGATTGCCCATATTTAGCTCCTGTGCCATTCAGAGGTAAGCGTAATGAACCAGCTCATTTGATTCATATTTTATCAAAGTTATCGGAGATTTATTTTACAACACAAAAAGAAATTGCAAAAATCACAACCAATAACGCAATTGAACTTTTCTCTTTAAACATTCACGAAAATGTATAAAGAAATTATTATAAATACTGCCGCACCCAAAGATGCTTCAAAATCTGTATTGCTGATTTATACTGGAGGTACTTTGGGAATGTATTTTAATAAAGAATCAAACGCTTTAGAACCATTACAAATGGAATTTTTACTTGAGAAAATTCCAGAATTGGTGTTATTGGATATAAATATCAAGATTTTAGCTTTTGAAAATCCCTTAGATTCATCAAATATTACCCCCGAACATTGGGTATTGTTGGCTTCATTAATCGAACAAAATTATCAATTAGTTGATGGTTTTGTGATTATTCATGGAACAGATACCATGGCATACACAGCTTCTGCATTAAGTTATTTGTTGGAGAATTTATCAAAACCTGTGATTTTGACAGGTGCACAATTACCAATTGGAGCTGTTAGAAATGATGCTCGTGAAAACTTAATTACAGCACTTGAAATTGCAAGTAATGCAGTGAAAGTGCCTGAAGTTTGTATTTTATTTAACAACTTTTTATTGAGAGGAAATAGAGCAAAGAAAATACATAGTTCTCATTTTGATGCTTTTAAGAGTTTTAATTATCCTCCATTAGCTCATGCAGGAATAAATATTTCATTTCAAAAAGAATATTTTTTAGAGGTAAACAACAAGCCATTAAAAGTTTATAATTCTTTTTGTAATGATGTAGTTTTAGTGAAATTATATCCTGGAATTACCGAAAATGTTTTTAATGCCATTACTTCAATTACTGATTTAAAAGGTATTGTACTTGAAACTTACGGAGCTGGCAATGCACCTACGATAAATTGGTTAGAATCAGCACTAGAAAAATTGATACAAAAAGGAATTGTTGTGTTGAATGTTTCGCAATGTTTGGAAGGTAAAGTAACAATGGGCAGATACCAAACTAGTACTCATTTACAAAGGATTGGTGTGCTTACAGGTTCTGATATTACAACTGAAGCTGCGATTACGAAAATGATGTTTTTATTAGCTCAAAATTTGCCTTTGAGTGAATTGAAAGAAAAAATAACGTGTTCGATTAGAGGGGAGATGAGTTTTGTTTGAGACTTAAATAAAAAGCAGTAGAATTTATGTATTAAATCCTACTGCTATTTGATTTTTAAAATCCTGTTGGAGAAATTTGTGGTGTGCAATTTTGGTCATCAAACTGATACAAACTTTCAGTATCTGGTATTGAATAAAGTGTGAAAAAATTACTTTTAGCAGCAATTACAGTGTCATTTACTTTTGTTGTTTTAACTCCTGACTTCCGCACTGGGACACCCAAATTAAAAATTGAACAATTTTTGCAAGTATTTCTGTTCTTCGGTTAATATTAGTCTTTTTTTGATTATTTCATTATTAGGTAAAATTGAGGTGAGTTCAT
>JBEEOW010000015.1:0-94195 GCA_041191405.1 Bacteroidota bacterium | reverse complement strand
ATTTAAAGTTTTGAGTTAAAGCATTTCAATAAAAATGTTTTAACTGAAAATATAACGAAGTGTGACGTAAATCTTAAATACTAATATTACCAGCAATATATGAGACAATTAATATTTACAACTTTAATTTCACTTTTTATTATTCAAAATACTTTCGGACAATTAAATGACGATTATTCATTTTTGATAAATAAATTTGACAAAAAACAGATTATTAATAATAAAATTGATTCTATACATATTACAATTTTATTAAATAGTTGTCAAACCAAAAGGCAACTATCATTTAACATGTTTGGCAACCTAACTCAAATCTTAACAAAAGATAGTTTAAATCAGATTACAAGTAAAGTAAATTTGGTATATGATAAAAATGGACTATTGACTAATAGAGTTGAAAATGAAAGAAATTACAAAAAAGAAACAATTTACACCTATAACACACGAAATCAAATCATTAAATCTTTTGAATTAAAAAATGGAGTTCAAGCAACAACAACATTTATTTATAAAAATAATAAATTAAAGGAAGAGATAAGAATAGAAGGTAAATCAAAATTGATTACAAAATATCAGTATGATTCAAAGGACAACTTAATAGAATACAGAATTAATTCAGTAAAAGGAGGAAGATCAACTGAATCTTTAAATAAAAAAATACTATACGATATTAATAATAACAAAGAATACGAAATCCAATCATTTTTAGTAAAGGATACTACACAGTTTTACTATAATGACAAAAATCAATTGACCCAAACTAGAGAAGGAAGCGAAATAAAGAAATATTATTTTGACAACAATAACTTATTAATTAAAACCGAAATAGAAAAAAAAATCATTAATCAACCGTTGAGAATAATTGAAAATTACGAATATTTTAAAAGAGAATAATACCCCAACTAGTACTCTTTTAAGCGAAGCTGTAACGAGGATTAGGTGAGGTGGCGTTTCTAACAACATTTATAGCAGGTGTTGATATTTCATTTCTCATACCATTAAGAATTAAATAATGAATCAGAGACTTCTGCCTCTTAATTAAATTCAATCAATACAAAATAACATAAAACATTGAAAAACATTAAATTATACCCTGAACTTGAAAAAATCAACAATTCAATTTTCAAACTTTGTGGTTTTGAAATTAGTAATTTAATCCATGAAGCTGAAAGTCAAGAATATCATGCTTGTGACTTTCAACTAAATGGTAGCCTTATAAAATTTAGAAAAGCGAAAGTTACTCCTAAAAAAGTAGGGCAATTTGTTGCTCTTTGGAAACGCTCTGAATCAGGAGTTACCGAACCGTTTAACATTTTAGATAATTTTGAATATTATATCATTGCTACCCAAACTGACATAAATTCAGGATTTTTCATTTTCCCAAAAGCAATTTTAGAAGAAAATAAAATTTTAACAAGTTTAAATTATGTAGGTAAAAGAAGTTTCAGATTGTACCCACCTTGGGATATCTCATTAAACTTACAAGCAAAGAAAACCCAACTTTGGCAAAAAAATTATTTTATAGAATTATCAACTAATCTAGAAATTGATTTTGAAAAGGTTAAAAAAATAATAATGAAATAATATTTTCTTCAATCAAAAAAAATAAATAGAAAATATGCATACAATTTATAAGTAAAGTATTTATGTTTGAAACTTAAACATTATACACAATGCATGATTTACTCTTTAATTTTATTGCTAAATACATTTCTTTGAACGAAGAAGAGAAAAATGTTTTGCTATCTTTAGATATTTTTAAATCATATAAAAAAGGTGATTTTTTACTTAAAGAAGGGCAATTATCAAAAGAAAGCTATTTTGTACTTAAAGGATGCATTCGTACTTTTTATATCATTGATGGTGAAGAAAAAACCACTTCGTTTTACACTGAAATGGAAGCTTTAACTCCTCCATGCGTTGTTAATAAAACCAAATCTGATTATTATGTTAGTTGTATTGAAGACGCTATAATTTTGGTTTCAAATTCCGATATGGAAGTTGAAGTAAATTCTAAATTTCCAAAATTTGAAATCATGTGCAGAATGTTTTCTGAAGAATTATTAGCTAAACAGCGAATAGATTTTGACGAATTCAAGACTTCTTCTCCCGAACAACGATATATCAACTTACTTCAAAAAAGACCCGACCTCATTCAGCGTGTACCACAACATCAACTTGCCAGCTATTTAGGTATCAAACCTCAATCATTAAGCAGACTTAGAGCTAGAATTAATGAAAAAAAGAATTAAGGCTTGATTTATTAACTTAAGTGAACGTTTCGTAGCTCGTCATTAATTTACTTTTGCATTATCATTAAACCTAAATAAGTTTAAATATGCAAAAGAAAATTTCATGGATTATAATAGCCTTGTTATTAACAAGCTTTATACAAGTAAAAGCCCAATATGCAAAAACTGATAGTACTTACAAACGTTGGTTTATTGGTACTTCGTTATTTGTTTTACTAGGAAATTTAGACAAAGAAAACCCACCAAACTTTGTTCAACTCAATATTGGTTATAGAATTACAGGAAAAGGCATGATTACATTTGCCCCAAAAACTTGGAAATATGCTTGGCCAAATGGAATTCATCCATTTTTAAACAATGCTTACAAAAAGCCTGAAGAAAAATTTCCTGGTTATGTAAGAGAATATGGTGTTACATTTTCGAACACTCGATTTTTATGGAAAGGCTTATATGCTCAACTTGATGTTATGCCTACTTGGCAACTCTTTGTAAATGACAATGGGGCAAAAATCAAAGACGGATTTCAGATATTTAACTCATATAGAGTTGGTTATCATATTAAACTTTTCAAAGACAAATTTTTCTTTCAACCATCAATATGTATGACTCATAGAGCATTACACACCACATTACCTAATGGGTTTAAGCAATTAGATGATAAATGGTCGAAATTCGTTTTTCCGGAACCAGGACTTAATATTGGATATAATTTCTAAAAATAAAAAGGGATTAATTATAAAAATAGTAAATATGAAAACTCAAAATAATTTTGAAGACACGAAGATTAATATCAAAATAAAACTTGCATCATTATGGACAAGTTTTATGTTTCTCTATATCTATGTGGATTATTTTCACTTATTTATGCCAGGTAAAATTGCTGACCTAATTAAAGGAAAAGTATTTGTATTTGATATATCTCAAGGTTTTATTTTTACAGCACTTGCATTGGCAACAATTCCAATACTGATGATAATTTTATCAATAATTTTACCAGCAAAAATAAATCGATTAACAAATATCATAGTGGGTATAGTGCTTATTCCTTATATGCTATTTAATCTGGTTGGCGAAGCATGGATTCACATGTATTTTGCAGCTTTGGTTGAAGTAATTCTGCTTGTACTTATAATTCAAATTGCATGGAAATGGCCTAAAAATGAACATTAAATACATATCAAATAATAAAAATAAAGCTAAAAAAGCCTCAAAATTTAAATTTTGAGACTTTTTTAGCTTTAAAAATAAATACATTTATTTTGCTCCAAATACTTTTTGTAACAATTCTGTACCTCTTGCCGAAGGGTTTTGACGAATTTTAAGCTCTTCGTCACCAACTATTTTAAATAAACCATCTAACGCTTTATTGGTTGTGTATTTAGTCAAATCGGTATCAACTTTTTTAACCATCGGAATTTTATTATAAATTGTTGTAATTTCAGTCCACAAATTAGCTGCATTCATTTCGTTTAGAGCATTTTTAATAGTAGGCGAAAATGTATTAAATAATTGGGTTCTTGTAGCGTTTGATAAATAAGTGGTTGCTGCATTATTTCCACCTGTAAGTATATTTTTACCATCAGTCAAAGTCATACCCGTAATTGCATTAATAAAAATTGGAGCAGCATCTTTACTTGCTTTTTCAGCAGAACGATTTAACTGAGTTTCGAATTGATCAACTTTTGCACCAAACCCCATTGAACGTAATTGTGTTGCAACTTGCTGAACTTCTGCAGGAAATGGGATTCGAACTAATGGATTTTTATTAAAACCATCTTGAGCCGATAATTGTGTAGATGCATTATTAGCTCCTACTTTTAAAGCTTCTTTTAGCGCAGTTGTAATATCTCCATCAGTTAGTGATGATAATGTACTACCTCCTGTTAAAGTTTGAGTTACAGTATTTAAAACTGAAGGTTTGGGAGTAGTGGTTGTAGTGGTAGTTTTTGTAGTTGGTGTCGAAGTAGTTTTCTTTGTAGTTGTTGTTTTTTTTGTGGTTGTTTTTTTAGTTTGTGCATAAGAAGTAAATATTCCTGCAACAAATAAGCTTATTATTAATACTGACTTTTTCATATTCTATGGAGTTAACTTAATAAATTCAAATTACGCAAAATATTTCTCAATACCCATGCCAAATAATGCAAAATCGTATTTAACTGGGTCATTTTTATCAAATTGTTTTAAATTATTGGTTAATTCAACGGCTGTGTCCCAATTTAATGTTTCACTTTGAATTAAATTTACTTTTCTGGCTACCCTTTCCACATGCACATCGCAAGGGCAAATCAACTGAGATGGTTTTAAATTAGTCCAAATCCCGAAATCAACACCTGCATTATCATTTCTTACCATCCAGCGCAAATACATGTTCAATCGCTTACAAGCCGACTTTTGTAATGGCGAAGAAATATGTTTTTGAGTGCGTTTTGGTGCATATTCTAAACTAAAAAAACGTTTTTTAAAGACATTTAATCCATTTCCAATATGTTCATCAGTAGCAAATGTATCCGATAAAAATGCTGTTTCTAAACTTATATTTGATTGATAATGATGTTTTAAAAATGAAATAAAATACCATAAATCTGTACTATTAAATGTTCGATGAACAAATTTCTCAAATACTTTCAACTCATTTTCTGAATGATTTACAATAAAATCAAAAGGCTTATTATCAAATAATTGCACCAATTCATTGCATTTACTAATAATAGTTTTGCGTTGCCCCCAAGCCAATACAGAAGCAAACAAACCCATAATTTCAATATCCTGTTTTAATGAAAATTGATGAGGAATAGAAATTGGGTCGGCCTCAATAAAATCAGGTTTATTAAATTGATTAAATTTTTCTTCAAGTAGTTGATATAAATCTATTTGCATGAGGATTTTTTAAATTCAAAACATATACAATTATAAACATTGATTTTAAGAATTGGTTATAAAATTCTAAAATTTAATAATATTTCAATACAAAAACCCACCCCTACCCCTCCCATGGAGGGGAATATCCTACCATTGACATACTTTAGTTATTAATTTTGAGATTTGTTGAGTTTATAAACCTACTTAAAAGTTTATTTTACAGTAAAATAAAGGACGAATTCCCCTCCTCACAAAAATGAACACAAGAGTGTGAAATTTGATTGCGTAGCAAGGTTAGGGATGGGTAGCATACAAAAGTTATAAAACAAAAAAAGCGACCATTTCTAGTCGCTTTTTTGTGAATAAATAAATTCAAAATATTAATATAAAATTCTGTATTTGATAGTACCAGGAATATCTTTTAAAGAATTTTCTGCTTCTTTGTCGCTTTGTTTTGCAACATCAGTAATTACATAACCAACTGATTCGTTTGTTTTTAAGTATTGACCTAAAATATTGAATCCGTTTTCAGCTAATTTATTATTGATTTTTGCTAAAATACCTGGCACGTTTTCGTGAATATGCATTAATCTGTGTGCATTTTTAAGTGCAGGCAATTGAATATCAGGGAAATTAACACTTCCATAAGTAGTACCTGAGTTTACATACTCAATGATTCTATTTGGTACAAACTGGCCAATGTTTAATTGCGCTTCTTCAGTACTTCCACCAATGTGTGGAGTTAGAATTACGTTAGGGAATTCTCTTAATTCATTTACAAACTCTTCGTCGTTAGTTGCTGGTTCATAAGGGAATACGTCCACTCCTGCTCCTGCTACTTTACCTGAACGTAAAGCTTCAACTAATGCATCAATATCAACTACGTGACCTCTCGCAAGATTCAAGAAGGTAACACCGTCTTTCATTGCATCAAATTCAGCTTTGCCAATGATATTTTTGTTAGATGCTCTACCGTCAACGTGCAAAGTTACTACATCAGCAATGCTTAATAACTCATGTAAAGAGCTACATTTTTTAGCATTACCTAAAGCAAGTTTTTCAACAATATCGTAGTAGTAAACTTCCATTCCAAGCGACTCTGCTAATACAGATAACTGAGAACCAATGTTTCCGTAACCTACAATACCTAATTTTTTACCTCTAATTTCGTGGCTATTTCCGGCAGATTTATCCCAAATACCTGCTTTCATTTTTTGGTTTTTAACAACCGTTTGGCGATATAATAAAATTAACTCACCAATTGCCAACTCTACAACCGAACGTGTATTACTATAAGGTGCATTGAAAGCAACAATACCTCTTTTTAAACAACCTTTTAAATCAATTTGGTTTGTACCAATACAGAATGCACCAACTGCAATTAATCTGTTTGCATGTTCTAAAACTTTTTCTGTAAGGTTTGTTTTTGAACGTAAACCAAGGATTGATACATCTTTGATTTTTTCAATTAACTCATCCTCATTTAAAGCACCTTTTAATAACTCAACACTGTAACCTTCTTCTTGGAAAATTCTTACAGCCTCAGGATGAATATTTTCTAATAAAAGTACTTTAATTCTATTTTTTGGGTATGAAATACGAGTTGGGAAACCTGCGTGATGAAGGATTTCATCAAGGTTAGGCGCAACGTGGTCAGCATTTTCAACAACAGTATTACGAGTTACATTTTCAGTAAATGCATAAAATCTGTCAGCAACACCAGCTTGTTTAATTTCAAAATCAGTATAACCGTCGCCGATTACATAAATTTCGCCATCTAAGTTTAATGATTTAATTTTTAATGCTTTACCTTGGTTTGCACACAAAGCATTCGTTTTGTCATAACCAATAATGTTGTCGTTTTCATCAAAAACAAAATCATTAGCCAATACATGATCAGCACGAATACCTAATTCAGTAACAATTGGGATAATAAAATCCTTAAAACCATTAGAAATGATATAGATATTATCAGCATAAAGTTTTAAAAATTCAGCATTTTGCTGGAACGATTTAGAAACTTTGGTACGTAAAACATCAATAAGAGCCTGTAAGTGACGTTTGTTAGCTTTTAATAATTGAATTCTTTGCTCTAAGGAATCTTGAAGAGAAATTTTTCCTTCCATTCCTAAATCAGTTATTCTTTTGATTTCGGCTAAGTTATGGTCTTTTTCTGCTAATCCAGCAAGAGAGATTTCACATAATTCGTCAAGTGCTTCTACTCTTGTGAATGTGCTATCAAAATCAATTACAATATATTTTTTGTTTTCCATTATACCTAAAGCGTATTTTGTAAATCTATTGAAGTTGCTAATTTCTTAATTTTTCGGCAGGATTCATAATAAAATAGAAAAAGTATGTTTACTAATAGAGAATTATTATTGAAATGATTTAATTTACAGAATTATAAATAATTTTCAATTAGTTTGTATTGAATTTCTTTTTGCAAGATGAACAATAATTTAAAACGTAATGTAAAAATTAAGCAAATTTTGACATTGATTTTCTCTGAACTGGAATTGTATGGTGGATTATTATTTTTAATAGTAGGGCTGTTTTTTACATTTTACATGTACCCAATAACAGATTTTGATTCAATCACTTTTGAAAAAGAATTATTAGAAACTAAAGGTAAACTAACAAAAATCCAAGAAGTCAATTATAGTGAAAGCGATAATACTTTTTTTGAATATAGATATGATTTTTATGTTAATGAAAAAAAGTATAATGGAAAATCTTATGATACTTTTGTAGGTTACGAGAATATTGACTCAATTGTAAGAGTAGAATATCAGAAATACAATCCTCAAAAATCAAGAATTAAAAATATGAGAATGGCACCAAGTGGAGTGGGTGTTTTTATATTTGTTTTATTATTTCCAATAATTGGATTAATATCAACGTTAATATATCTTAAAAAAATTATTTCAAATTTAAAATATGTAAAATACGGTTATTTATCTAATGCAATAATTATAAGTAAAAAGAAAATTATACCTGAAGATAGTGAATCAATTACAACTTATAATATTGAAATACAATACTTAACAATTGAAAAATTAACTATAAATTCTATTATTAGTCTAAGAGTTGATGAAATAGATTGGGATGAAATATATGTTGTTATAATTTATCTTCCTTGGAAACCTTCAGATGCAATTCCACTTCGACAAATACCAAGTTCTGTCAGAGATTTTATTATCAATACTCCAATATAAAATATTCAGTAACTAAAAATGCAAATTCAACAAAACAAATAATTGCCTTCAAAAACTAATAATGAAACCTTAATTGTATAATTTCAATTGAGTATTCATCAAAACGATAAACCAAACGATGTTCTTTATTGATTCTTCTACTCCAAAATCCTGAATATTCAAATTTTAATGGTTCAGGAAATAATGAAAATAATTTAGAATTTTAGATAAATCAACTTTTGTCTTTTTGCCAATTTTAAGTTCTTTAATACTTAAATCCAATTTCTTTTTATTTTTTGAACTGGAAGTTAAATATTCTGTTTCATCTTCAAAAAGTTGTTCTCCTCTTTTATAATTAATTTTAATTACCATTTGATTAGAAATTATTTACAAAAGTATCAAATTCTAAAGACATAATTATATTTAGAAAATGAAAAAAAAAATAGCAATAACTCTACTTTGTCACTTTTAATTGAATAGTGTGTTTTGTCATTCCGAGACTATTTTACACGAGAGTGTAAAATATCAAATCTTATTTCTTATTCTAATTTATAAGATTCCTCGTGCCTCGGAATGACAGATACAACTCAAAAATTTCAGACAATAAAAGAGTACTTATAATTTCTCAAAGTAGAGTTAGAAATGGGACTATTTTCAAATTTAATTTCTCCCCCAAAACACAAAATCCGATAATAGAACTAGCCTACTATCGGATTTGAATATTTTTAAAATATAATAATTTCTATTTTTTCTTTGCTTTGATAAATTCAAACACAATTGGCAATACTGAAATGGCAATAATTCCAAGAATTACTTTTTCGAAATTTTCTTTTACAATTGGAATTTCACCTAAAAAGTAACCCGCTAATGTTAAGCCAAGTACCCAAATTAAGCCACCAATAATGTTGTAAGAAACAAATGTACGATAATTCATTTTACCAACGCCTGCAACAAACGGCGCTACTGTTCTAACAATTGGTACAAAACGAGCAATGATTATTGCTTTTGAACCATGTTTCGCATAAAATTCTTGCGTTTGTTCAATCCATTCAGGTTTTACCAATTGTTTGTCGCCAAGTTTAATTTTTAACGCCCAATCTCCTAAGTATTTACCAATAAAATAATTGACAAAATCGCCCAAGAAAGCTGCGATAAATAATAAAGCTAACAAAAACGCTAAATTGAAGTGTCCTTGTGCGGCAAACATTCCTGCGGCAAACAACAATGAATCTCCTGGTAAAAAGGGCATTACAATTAATCCAGTTTCAACAAAAATAATGATGAAAAGAATTAAATAAGTCCAAGTTTGATAATCTGCAATAATTTGACCTAAATGTTTATCTAGATGTAGAAAAAAATCTAGTAAGTGTTTTATGATTTCCATTGTTTTTGGTTTAGAGTTTAGAGTTGAGGGTTTAGAGTTTTCAGTTAAAAGTTGATAGCTAAAAGAACTGACAACTGATTACCGATTAATGAATACTAATTCCTTTTCTGATTTGCGCTGTATTCTTTTACCTTATTAATAAAGCAACGAACTTTATCTGGGTCAATATCAGGATATAAACCATGCCCTAAGTTTGCAATATGATGGTATGGACCAAATGCATCTAACATTTGAACAGCCTGATTTTCAACTTCTGCAAATGTGCCATACAATGCACATGGGTCTAAATTACCTTGTAAAACTTTGTTTGGCAACAATATTTTTGATTCAGAAATTTCCATATTCCAATCTAAACCAACGGTGTTACATGGAAAATTTGCGAAATCTTTCAAGGCAAAATGTGCTCCTTTTGCAAAAACTGTAGTTGGAACTTCAGTTATTGCTTCGCAGATTTGTTTGATATAAGGTAATGCAAAAACTCTGTATTGTTCAGGGCTTAATATTCCAGCCCACGAATCAAATACTTGAATTAAATTGGCTCCAACTGCAACTTGTGCTTTTAAATATGCGATAGTTGAATCGGTAATTTTTTGCAATAATTTATGCGAAAGCGTTGGGTTGTTGTATAACCAATATTTTGCTTTTGAGAATGTTTTTGAACCTGAACCTTCGGTCATGTATGCAAAAATTGTCCAAGGTGCACCTGCAAATCCAATCAAAGGCACTCTGCCAGCTAAACCAACTTTTGTCAATTTGATAGCTTCTAAAACATAGTTTAAATGATCCGTTGGAGTTGGGATAATTAATGCATCTACATCAGCTTCGGTACGAATAGGATTTGGGAAAATAGGTCCTCTACTTTCAACCATTTCGTAAGCGCAACCCATAGCTTCTGGAATTACAAGTATATCCGAAAAAATGATAGCCGCATCAACACCCAATAAATCAACTGGTTGAATGGTAACTTCGGCCGCAGCTTCAGGATTTTTAACAAAATCAATAAATCCGTTCGATTTGCTACGTACTGCTCTGTATTCAGGTAAAATTCTTCCTGCTTGGCGCATTAACCAAATTGGAGTTCGCTCGGCTTTTTCGCCTTTAGCGACTCTTAATAATAAATCATTTTCAAGCTGCATATCGCAAAGATATAAATTTTATATTGAAATCAATTGTATCAATTATTTTAAAGCAATTGCAGCTGCAAATCGTCCGCAGTTAGGATTTTGTCTGTATGAAAAAAATGTATCTGCATTTTTGAAAGTACAAATACCAGCAATTTCAATATTTTCAGTTTTCACACCTGATTTTAACAATACTTGTCTGTTTGCTTCCCAAAGATCAAACCAATATTTACCGTTTTCTTTTGGTGTAACAAAACTAGAAATATCGTCGAAATAAGCTTTTGCGGCATCAACAACTAAGTCGCTTACTTCATACACTTCGGCACTTATTGACGGACCAATTCCTGTGATAACATCTTGTGAATTAGTACCAAATTCCTTATTCATCAAAGCAATAGTATTTGCAACAATACCAGCAACTGTTCCTCTCCACCCTGCATGAATGGCTGCAATTGCTTTATTCTCTGGGTCAAACAGTAAAATAGGCACACAATCCGCCGACATAACACCCAATCCTAAGCCTTTTATATTTGTAATTACCGCATCAGTTTCTTTTAAATCTAGTAATTCAGTTTGTTGATTTACAATTTTTACATTTGCAGTATGTGTTTGTTCTGGAAAAATAAGTTGGTTTGCATTGATATAATTTTGCAATAACAGTCGGTTATGATTCACATTTTCAATTGAATCACCAACTTTTTCACTCATATTCCATGATTCGAAATCACCAGTACTTATCCCACCAATTCTAGTTGATATTGCATGTGAAATAGAATTAGTTGATGAAAGATTTTTAAATTGGAAAGTTTTCACTGCGTTTAATTAAGAATTAGTAATTAATAATTAATATTAGAGTCAATGTCTATAATCTATTATCTGAAATCTTATTTTCAATAATTCATTGAACTAGTATCAACAGTTACAAAATAACCCGAATTTTCATCTTCAAAAACTTCAACATCAATAATTAAATCTTTGTATTCTTTGAATTTCTCATTTTTCAGATCAACCAAATCATCAAAAAAGCCAGAAACACCTTGCATTACAAGCATAGGTTCTAAAAAATCTTTTCTGTATTTAAAATAAGCCTTTTCGCTTTTTTCTTGAATCAAAGCAGCATTCCATGCGTGTAATCCAAAATCATATTTAGTTCTGATTCTGACAATTGTATCATCTTCTTTAATTACAGAACCAATAAATGCTTGTAAAAGTATTGCATACTCTTTGTTATTTGAATTAAGATTTAATGGTTTTTCGCTTGTTGGTAGGGCTATTTTATTCATTATCAAAAGTAATTAAAAAATGTTTGAGATTGAAATAAAAAACAACTCATAGTTTTCAAATAATTCAAAAACTATGAGTTGTTTCAAAGTAAATTATTTTTGTAAAATTAATTTCGAACTAATATTTCCATTTTCAAGCTTAATATTTAAAATATAAACTCCATTTTCAAGATTAGTTAAATCAATATTTTCAGATACAATTGATGTTGTTAAAACGGTTTTTCCTAATTTATCAATAACCTGGATTTGCTTACCAAAGTAGTTAGAAGGAATTGTAATTATTCCTGAACTTGGATTTGGATAAACATTAAAAGTGTTAGGTTTTGAATCAGCTAAACCTGTAATTTCGCTACCATCAAGAATTCCATTTCCGTTAGAATCGCCCATTAATTCAGGATATACTGCATTATCAATCTGATAATTACCACTTTTATCTCCTGCTAACTCTAAGCCATCAATCATGAAATTACCATTAATATCTCCAGCAAGTTCATTTGAATCAAAACTTGAATTTCCATTTATGTCTCCAGCAAGTTCAGAGTTAAATGATGTAATAGTTTTATCTCCATTTTTATCTCCAGCAATTTCCTTATCATCAATTTGGTAACTCCCATTTACATCGCCAGCAATTTCATTAAAAACTGGTGTTAACAAACGATTATAATTATTGTTGTCTATGATTTTATTTCCATTGATGTCACCAGCTATTTCTTGAAAATCAATAGAATTATTACCGTTTAAGTCTCCAGCTATTTCATCTTCGTTAGTATAATTTATTCTATCAATAACATTATTTCCATTTTTGTCTCCAGCAACTTCTTGGCCATTTATTGAAAAACTTCCATCAATATCGCCTGCAATTTCTAGATAATTTTCTATTGTACCATTCCCATTAATATCTCCAGCAATATCTTTATTGTTATAACTTGCACCTGAATTGTCAATTATTCCTTTTCCATCAAGAGTTGCCCCTTTTCTGTTGCCAGCCATTTCATTGTTATCAATAGTTTTATTACCATTCATATCACCAGCTATTTCTTGAAAATCAATAGAATTATTACCATTTAAGTCTCCAGCTATTTCATCTTCGTTAGTGTAATTTATTCTATCAATAACATTATTTCCATTTTTGTCTCCAGCAACTTCTTGGCCATTTATTGAAAAACTTCCATCAATATCGCCTGCAATTTCTAGATAATTTTCTATTGTACCATTCCCATTAATATCTCCAGCAATATCTTTATTGTTATAACTTGCACCTGAATTGTCAATTATTCCTTTTCCATCAAGAGTTGCCCCTTTTCTGTTGCCAGCCATTTCATTGTTATCAATAGTTTTATTACCATTCATATCACCAGCTATTTCTTGAAAATCAATAGAATTATTACCATTTAAGTCTCCAGCTATTTCATCTTCGTTAGTGTAATTTATTCTATCAATAACATTATTTCCATTTTTGTCTCCAGCAACTTCTTGGCCATTTATTGAAAAACTTCCATCAATATCGCCTGCAATTTCTAGATAATTTTCTATTGTACCATTCCCATTAATATCTCCAGCAATATCTTTATTGTTATAACTTGCACCTGAATTGTAAATTATTCCTTTTCCATCAAGAGTTGCCCCTTTTCTGTTGCCAGCCATTTCATTGTTATCAATAGTTCCATTACCATTCATATCTCCAGCTATTTCTTGAAAATCAATAGAATTATTACCGTTTAAGTCTCCAGCTATTTCATCTTCGTTAGTGTAATTTATTCTATCAATAACATTATTTCCATTTTTGTCTCCAGCAACTTCACTACCATCAATACCTAAACTTCCATTAATGTCTCCTGCTATTTCTTGATATCCATAACTGTCAATATTCCCATTTCCACTTAAATCACCTGCAATATCTTTATTGTTATAACTTGCACCTGAATTGTCAATTATTCCTTTTCCATCAAGAGTTGCCCCTTTTCTGTTGCCAGCCATTTCATTGTTATCAATAGTTCCATTACCATTCATATCTCCGGCTCTTTCATTTGTATCAATGGAACTATTTCCATTTAAATCTCCAGCCATTTCTTCATCATTGGAATAACCAGTTCTATTAATAGCCTTATTGCCGTTTTTATCTCCTGCTATTTCTTGGTCATTTATAGAAATACTACCATCTAAATCTCCAACAATTTCTATATCTCCTCTAAAATTATCAATTAGATGATTTCCATTTAAATCACCAGCTATTTCATCAGACGGGTTGGAACCTGATCTATTTATTACTTTATCACCATTTATATCTCCGCCTATTTCTCCATTATTAATAATCCCATCTAAGTCAATATCTCCAGCTATTTCTAAACCTTCAATGGTACCATTATTATCCTTGTCACCAGCAATAGAGGCTACATCTGCATATAAAGAGTTAGAAAATGACAATACTAAACCTGCTAAAAAAGCTCTTTTTGATGCTAATTTTAAATTTGCTTTCATCCTATTCCAAAAAAAAGAAAATGTATGAATGCCTTTTAGAGTGTTCCTTTTCATCTGTGTGTAAATTAATTGTTAAACATTATTAACGTATAAGTATTTTACATTATAAAGGTTACAGCATAATAAAAAAAAACAAAAATGAACTCAGTATATTTTAATCTCATACTAATTTAATCCACTTAATTTTAATTGCAGATTAATGGGAAAAGAAAAAGATAGTATTACTTTTACAGAAAAGAAATCAACTATGAAAAAGATAACTTTATTACTTGCAACTTACTGTATTTCAGCAAATATATTTGCACAAGCACCAGTACAGAGCTCCACAACAACACCTTCGACTCCTCCTGCAACAACTAATAGTAACCAAATTAAAGACTTAAAATTCAATTTAAGTGATGATGGAAGCAGATGGTTACAATTTACAGCTTTAAATCAAACTTGGCTTAGATACAACGAAAACAATGATGGAACCCTTGTTGATGGTAAACCAGAAGCTAATACTTTTGACATAGGTTTACGTAGAACTCGTTTTCAAATTTTTGGACAAGTAACTGACCGTGTATTTGTATATTTCCAACTTGGGCAAAATAATTTTAATGCGCAAGCTAACTACAATGCTGCAGGAAGTTTAAACCGAAAAAATACTTTTTTTATTCATGATGCATATTCTGAATACCAAGTGTTTAAAGATAAAAAATGGCTAAAACTGGGTGGTGGTTTAACGATAGCAAATGGCTTATCTAGATTTTCTCAACCAAGTATTGGTACAATTGCAACGATGGATGTACCAGTGTTTGCCCAAGCAACTGTTGACCAAACGGACCAATTTTCAAGAAAATTAAGTGCTGTAGCTCGTGGACAAATTGGAAAAGTGGATTATCGCTTTTCATTAAGTAATCCATTCCCTATTCAATCAAACGGTTCTACTCCTGCGGCTGCACCTGGAACAAGTGCTACATTTTCGCAATACGGACATAACCTGCAATATCAAACCTATATAATGTATCAATTTTTTGAACATGAAGGGCACAATACTCCTTATATGACTGGTGCTTATTTAGGTAAGAAAAAAGTATTTAACATTGCTGGAGGATATATTTTCCAAAAAAATGCAATGTGGAAACAAGGTAACACACCTAAAGACACAACGTACCAAGATATGAATTTATGGTGTATTGAATCGTTTTTAGATATGCCTTTAAATACAGAAAAAGGAACTGCTATCAATGCTTATGTAGGATATTTTAATACCAATTTCGGCACAAACTATCTTAGATACAACGGTATAATGAACCCAGCAACAGGCTCAAATGCAACAAATTTAATATCAAAATCAGCTTATGGAAATGCCTTGCCTATGTTTGGTACTGGTCAGGTTATTTATGCACAAGTGGCTTACTTATTACCCAAAGACTTATTAGGCGAAAATCATGGTGCATTAATGCCATATATTTCAAATACTTATGCGAAATACGATGCCTTAGGAAACAATAATGTAAATACTTTAAATGCTGGATTAAACTGGTTAATCAACAATCATAAAGCTAAATTGACTTTAGATTACCAAAACCGTCCAACTTATACAAAAGACGTAAATGGAAATGCACAATCTGGTACTAGAAAAGGTTGCTTTACACTTCAATATCAAATATTTATATAATGAATTTTAAATCCCTTTCTGAGTTATTTAGGAAGGGATTTGTTTTTAAATAATTTTACTATTAAATAAACGGCTATGATATTATCAAATATACTAACAGGTAAATGTCCCAAATGTGGTAAAGGGAATGTTTTCCAAGATTCAATTTTAAAGTACAATTTAGGTAAAATGAATGCTGAATGTAGCGAATGTAAATTGAGTTTTAGTAAAGAGCCAGGATTTTATTGGGGAGCAATGTTTGTAAGTTATGGCTTAGCTGTAATTGAGATTATTTTATGTTATTTGTTTTATATTTCATTCATTAATAACCAAATGGGAAATAATTTTCTTTGGATGATTGTAGCTGTAATCCTATTTTTAGCTCCATTTAATTTTAAACTTTCACGAATAATTTGGTTGTATATTTTTCCAAAATAGTAATCAACCTCAACATTGCAGGCTATTTACCCAAAAGCCAAATAAAAACTTTTTTAAAGTATAATTATTGATTAAGTTTGTTTGATAAACAAATCATATTCTTTTCACTTTGATTCTTATTGCTTTGAACAAAATTTCTTTCACAAATAGTATGCAACTATGGTGGTTACCAGTCTGTATCATAGTTGGTTTGGTGTACGCTTGGTTATTTTACAGAAAAGAAACTACTATTTCTGAATTTTGGAAGAAATTCGCTTTCGCACTCAGAGCAATTGCTGTTTCAATTATTGCCATGCTATTAATTGGTTTAATGAGTACAGTTACACATCGTTTTGAAGAAAAGCCAATTATAGTTTTTGCAGTAGATAATAGTGCTTCTATTAGCAAAGTTATACCAAAACAAAAATTACAAGAAGTTATAAATCAAATAAATAACATAGAAAAGTCTCTCCAAAATAAATACGAAACCAAAATTATTACCCTAAGTGATTCCCAAAATAATATTGCCTTTACAGAAAAAACTAGCAATCTTGAACAATTACTTCAAAATGTTGCAAACAAATACGAAAATAGAAATGTAAAAGGTGTTATTTTAATTTCGGATGGTATTATTAACGAAGGTATATCTCCTCTTTATCAACAATATACATTCCCAATTCATACACTTGCAATTGGTGATACGAGCATACGAAAAGATATTGCAATCAAACAAGTTTTACATAACAAAACAGCCAATATCAATAGCCAATTCCCAATTAAAGTATTCATAAAACAAAAAGGATTCACTAACAAAACAATTGATTTACAATTACTTGAAAATGGAAAAGTTGTGCAAACACAGCAAATAAACTTGAACGACAATATTATTGAACACACTTTTATTTGTAAAGAATCACAAAAAGGAATTAAGAGATATACAATTTCTACAAAAGCTTTTGATAATGAGAGCAATAAAGAAAATAATGCAAAAGATATTTTTATAAAAATTGGAGATGAGGATAAAAAAGTATTGATTATTGCCTCTGCTCCTCACCCAGATATTAAGGCTTTAAAACTTGCATTTAGAACTAAAGATCACTTAAAATTTGAATCTTATTTTATTGGGGATAATGAATCTGTACTTTCGCAACAATATGATTTAGTGATAGTTCATGGATTACCAAACCAAACAATTTCTCTACCGAATTCAGTTTTAGGAATTTTACAAAATCAAACACCAAAACTTTTTATAGCAAGTAACCAAACCAATTGGCAATCATTAGGGCAACTAAATAATTGTGTACAAGCACTGAATTATGCTAAATCTCGACTTGATAATGTTAGTATCAATAGTACGTTTAACCTGTTTTCTATTGACAATGAATTGATTAATTTAGTTAACCAACTACCTCCACTTAATTCTAGTGCTAAATTAAAACCTAAAGCTGGAGCTAATGTTGCATTACTAAATAATAATCAACAACCAATAATTACATTCAATTTACAGCAAAAACCGGCACAAGCATTTATTTCAGGTGAAGGTTTATGGCGTTGGAGAATGGAGGCTATGGCAATGAACTCAAACGCTGATTTAATTGATAATTTTCTAGAAAAAACAATTCAAATATTAACTCAAGCACAACAAAAAGAGAGATTTAATATCAATTTATTATCTGATGAAATTTTTGAAAATAACTTCACCATTGCTGAGGCTGAAATTTGGAATAGTCAAAATGAAGCTATTTACGACAAAGAAGTAAAACTGCAATTAACATATCCAAAAGGCAAAAAAGAAACATTTTCGTTTACACATCAATTAGGAGCATCTGGTTTTCAGCTACCTGTAAAAGATGCAGGTGTATATAAATTTACAGCTAGCACCGATGTAGATGGAAAAACCTTAACAACCAACGGAGAATTTGCAGTAATTAAACAAGACAAAGAAACTGCTGATTTAGAAGCTAACTTTGGTTTATTAAAAGAGCTGAGTAACAAAACAAACGGACAATATGAGTCAATCAACAATATTTCAAAACTTGAGAAATATTTGAACGAAGCAAATTACTCAAATCAACTTCGTAGCAATGATGAAGTACTTGAATGGATAAATATATACTGGTTTTTGATTGCCATTTTAATATTACTAAGTGCAGAATGGTTTATTAGAAAAATGGAAGGGAGTTATTGATTAGGATAAATATGGAATGGATTTAATTATAGGAATTTGTAATTTAAGTATTGGCTTAATTATGTCATTACTTGGCTTTAAATTTTACAATCCTTTTAAAGGAAAAAATGAACCTGAGAAAGAAGAATTATGGTTCAAAAAATTTGGAGCATTTTTTAAAATAGGTGGAATAATTATGTTGATTTTGGGAGTTTTAAAAACAGTATCTAACATAAATTAAATTCACAATTTCCATCCTAAACAAAATAGTTGAAAGTAATTTGGGCAGTAAATTTGATTTTGAAGCATAAAAAAACTATTTTATAATTTCGCCCTAAAAACGAATCTCAATTAAAACTATTAAATAATATGAAAACCGGTTTTAAACTAACAACTTTTATCATATAAATATTCCTTAATAATATATAACAATTCAAGCACAAAGTTGCCTTAGTAAAAATAACTTACAATTAACATTATACAATTTAAAAATATACGAAAAAAAACACAATACACTATATTTAAAACAATTATAATAAAAAAATCAAACAACTAACATTAAAATAAAACAATAATTTAAAAATAAAACCAAAAAAGATAAACCCATGAAATTGAATTATTTATAATTTTAGTATTTAATGATAAAAACTTTTTGGTAGCTTTGTAATCTATAACCATGGTTACTTTTGTGTTTTTAAATCGGTTTAATAAAAAGGTTACATTTCAAACACTGAAATGAACATATATTTATACTAAATTGAAGTAATTCAAAACTAACCAAACAAATTAATGTATTCCATTCCCAAAAAGAATACAAAACACAAACATCTATGAAAATAAAAACGATACTACAAAAAGTATTATCTCTACAATACTTATTAAGTATTTCTTTTGCATTTTATATATCACTTGCAAATGCCCAATCACCAGGAGGTGTAGGCACAAGTTTAAAAGCTTGGTACAAAGCTGACGGAAATGTAACTACTTCTGGAACCACCTTAACAGGATGGAATAACCAAGTTTCGGGAGGTATAAACTTAAGTAATGTAAAAGGAACTCCAACATTATCAACCGCAGGTTTAAACTTTAATCCTACAGTACAATTTAAAGGATTGCCATCACCCAATACTGATTTAATTTCTTCAAATACAGGAACTCTTGGTTCAAACTTTTTTAGTGCATCAAACAACTCGATGTTTATTGTTTTCACAAGTGCATTGCCAACAAGCTCTCCAGGAGTAATGGCAAAATGGGAAAGTTCAACTGCTAACAGAGCTTCATGGGAAATTACAAGTAATGGAAAATTACGTTTTGATTTTCCAAAATCTGGAAATACAGGCAACCCATCTATAAACGGTACTAAATCATCTTCATCCCTTGTAAATCAATATTCATTTATTGGTTCTGGATTAACAAATGGAAACACTGACACACTATTAATCAATGGTTTAGCTGAGGCAATTCAAGCAAGTGAGCCAATAAATCCAACATTAGGTGGATTATTACAATTGGGAGGAAATTATGCTACAGGTTCATTCCCATTGGTAGGGCAAATTTCGGAAGTTATTTATTTTGATTCACATTTATCAATTTCCGACAGACAAAGAGTGGAATCATATTTAGCAATTAAATATGGTATTACTCTTGGTAATACAACCTCACCTGTAACTTATTTAGCATCCGATTTAATTACTAAACCTTGGATTGGAAGCAGTACTTATCAAAATAATGTTGCAGGTATTGGTAGAGACGACAATGCTGGTTTGAATCAAAAACAAAGTACTAGTGTAAATGAAACTAGTTTAGTTACCATGTCATTAGGGGATATCAAAACCTCAAATGCAGAAAACACTAACTCTTTTTCTGTTAACAAATCATTTTTACTATGGGGAGATGACAATGGAGCTTTAACTTCTACAGGAGTTACTGATTTACCTGCTGGTATACCATCTCGTATAGCGAGAGTATGGCAAACACAAGAAACAGGAACTGTTGGTGCTGTTAGATTCAGGTATTTATTAAAAGGCACTTCGTTAGGAAATACATGTATTGATTATAAAAGTATTCGTTTATTGGTTGACAAAGATGCAGTTTTTGCTTCGGGTGCAAAAATTATTGCACCAATTGCTTACGATAGTATAGCTCAATATATTGATTTTAATATTGATTTTAATTCTACCGATGGTTACTATTTTTCTTTAGGAAGTACGCAAGCATTAGGTGCACCTATTGTTAACAATGTATCTACATGTCAATTTGGAACACAATCACCATTAACAGCTGTTGGAAACAATTTAAAATGGTACACTTTGGCAAGTGGAGGCACAGGAAGCACAACTGCACCAACTCCAAGCACTGCTACTGTAGGTACGCAATCATTTTGGGTAACTCAATCTTTTGGTTATTGCGAAAGTACAAGAGCAAAAATAGATTTTGTAACAAAACCTTTCCCTACCGTTACATCAGGTAGCAATCAAACGGTTTGTACAGGCGGTACTACAAATATTTCGTTATCATCAAATATTTCAGGAACTACATTCTCATGGGTTGCACCAACTCAAATTAATGCAACAGGTGGTACTGCAAGTACAGGTACACCAACTAATATAGTTCAAACACTTTCAGGAACAACATCAACCATTGGTACAGTTAAATATTTAGTAAGAGGTACATATAACTTATGTACTGGTCCAGTAGATACGGTTACAATTACTGTAAATCCTAAACCTCAAATTGATATTACCACAACTGATACCACAATTTGCTCGGGAAGTGCTACCAATATTACATTAAAATCATCAGTTGCAGGTTCAACATTTACTTGGGGAACACCTTTACAAACCAAAGTTTCAGGAGCAACTGCAAGCGTTGGTGCTCAAAATAAAATTACCCAAACGCTAACAGCAACTGATACTGTGCAAGGTTTGGTAAGATATATTGTTACAACCACAGCAAACAATTGTAGTGGGGCAACTGATACTATTTTTGTAAAAGTGAATCCAAAACCTGTTGTTACAGCAAATGATACAACCATTTGTTCTGGAGCTACTACAAACATCAACTTAAAATCATCAGTTGGGGCAGCTACTTTTTCATGGATTTCTCCCACCTTAATAAATGCAACTGGAGGCATTGCAAGTACAGACAGTCCAACTAAAATAGTGCAAACATTATCAGCAACTACAACTTCTGCAGGAGCTGTTAGATATGCAGTTGTTGCAACAGCCAATGGTTGTATAAGTGCAAACAAAATTGTAAATGTTACAGTAAATCCAAAACCAATTCTTACTGCCAATGATGCGACTATTTGTTCGGGAAATACTACAGATATTTTATTGAGTTCAAATGTTGCTAACTCTACATTTGCTTGGACAGTTAATAGCCAATCAAATGTTACGGGTGCAAGTGCAAGTACTGGTTCTCCAACAAAAATAGCACAAACATTATCTACCACAGGAAACACAAGTGGTTCTGTAGTTTACAATGTTTTTACCACAGCACAAAATTGTAATAGCGATTCTAAATTGGTAACTGTTACAGTAAATCCTCGTCCAGTAATTTCGGCAAATGATACTACCATTTGTTCAGGCTCGCCTGTAAATATCAAAATTACTTCATCTGTTGCAAACACTAGTTTTGTTTGGGCTACCCCTACACAAGTAAATGCAAATGGCGGAACTGCAAGTACTCCAAACCAAACAGTTATTAGTAATACATTAAATACTACAAACAATATTCAAGGAACTGTAAGTTATTCAATTGCAGGTACAGCCAATAATTGTACCTCTGTTTCTCCAAAAGTTGTTTTGGTAAGAGTTAATCCTATTCCTATAATTAGTGCTAGTGATGCTACTATTTGTTCGGGAGCTACTACAAATATTCCTTTAAGTTCAAATGTTGCCAATACCAATTTTACTTGGTTAGCACCAAATGAAGTTAATGCAATTGGAGGAACAGCTGGTTCAGGAAATAATATTTCTCAAACTTTAAATGCTACAACCACTTCATCAGGAAGTGTAACTTACTTGGTAAATGCAAGTGCAAGTGCATGTAAAAGTGCTGAAAAAACTGTTCTTGTAACTGTAAATCCAAAACCAATTATTGGAGCTAATGATACAACAATTTGTTCAGGTTCACCAATCAATATTAAATTAAAATCAAATGTTGGAGGTACATCATTTACTTGGAAATCACCAACACAAACCAATGCATCTGGCGCAAGTTCAAGTGTTGGTAATCCAACAAGTATTAATCAAACAATTTCAGCAACAGATATTTTTAATGGTACTGTAGTTTATAAAATTATTGCAAACGCAAGTTCATGTATTGATTCAACGCAATTTGTATCAGTTACTGTAAAACCTCGACCTGTTATCTCAGTTAATGACACAAGTATTTGCTCGGGAGCTACAGCCAATTTAACTATTCAATCAAATATTCCAGGTACAACATTCTCTTGGAATAACCCTACACAAACCAATGTTACAGGTGGTACAAGTGGAAATACCTCATTGTTATCACAAACATTAACCAATGCAACAAACTTAATTGGCAAAGCAGAATATGTAATTAGTCCAATATTTAATGGTTGTGCTGGTAAAAATGAAGATGTAACAATAACAGTAAACCCAATTCCAACTATAACTGCAACAGCAAGTGAAGACACAATTTGTAACGGCGAAGCAACTACACTTAATGGTGTTGGAGGAGTAAATTATGTTTGGGATAATGGAGTTACAAACAATGTAGCATTTAACCCAACAACTACTGCAACCTATAATTTAATAGGAACAGATGTAAATGGTTGTAAAAACAATGCGTCTATCCAAATAGTTGTAAACCAATTACCAACAATAACAATCAATGCAACACCAACTTCTGTATGTTTAGGTGGTTCTGCCATTGTAAGAGGAATTGGTGCAGTAAGTTATGTATGGGACAAAGGTGTTCAAAATAATGTAGCATTTAGTCCAACAGTAACTGATACTTACACAGTAATCGGAACTGATGCCAATGGTTGTGAAAATTCAGCTTCTGTAGAAATTACTGTTACAGGAAATGTTCCACCAAATATTACTGCGATAGCATCAAATAATGATTTTTGTGTTGGCGGAACAACAAAATTAACTGCAAGTGGTGCTGATTCATATATTTGGGATTTTGGAGTAACAAATGATGTTGTATTTACACCTGATTCTACTCGCCAATATACAGTTATTGGTACTGCAAGTAATGGTTGTCAAGGTGTTGCACAAGTAACCGTAAAAGTAAACCAAAAACCAATCATTATTCCAATTGCAAGTAAAGATTCTATATGTAATGGTTCGCCATTAACTTTAAAAGGAAGTGGTGCTGTTTCTTATGTTTGGGATAATGGTGTGAATGATAATGTTGCATTTAACCCAATAAGTACTGAAAATTATAATGTAACAGGTACAGATGCTAATGGTTGTGTAGGTACAGCAAGTAAAACTGTAGTTGTAAACCAATTACCAATTGTTGTAGCTAATTCATTGAGAGATACTGTTTGCGCTGGTGGATTTACTAAACTTTTTGGAACAGGTGCTTTAACTTATACTTGGGACAATGGTGTTACGGACAATCAATTATTTAGTCCTGCAATTACAACAACTTATACAGTTACTGGAACTGATGCAAACAAATGTAAAAATACTGCAACAAAACAAATTGTTGTAACTGCCAATGTTCCACCACTGATTACTGCAAGTGCAACCGAAGATTCAGTTTGTGCAGGTGAAAGCACCATATTAACTGCCAGTGGAGCTGATACTTATGTTTGGAATAATGGAGTTACGGACAATGTTAGTTTTACTCCTGATTCAACGAGAACATATACTGTAGTTGGTACCAATGCCAACGGTTGTAACAACATAGCAACTATTGATGTGATTGTACATCAATTACCAACCATTACAGTTACTACTTTAAATGATTCAATTTGCGAAAACAAGTTATTGACTTTAAAAGGAAATGGCGCTTCAACGTATGTTTGGGATAATGGTGTTGTTGACAATGTTCCTTTCAAACCAAATGGAACTCAGAAATATATAGTTGAGGGAACTGATATTTTTGGTTGTAAAAACGATACCAATATTACTGTGGTAGTAAACACTTTACCAACAGTTACTGCATCTCGCAATAAATCAATCATTTGTTTTGGTGATTCAGTAATATTATCGGGTAATGGTGCAAAAACTTACATTTGGGATAATGGTGTAATTGACAATAAACAATATATTCCTTCGGTAACAAAAATATATACAGTTACAGGTGCTGATGCTTTTGGTTGTGAAGATACTGATACAATTTCTGTTACTATAAAAGATTTACCAAATGTTACAGCTACAGCAAGTAACGATTCTATTTGTTTAGGTGGTAGCACAAAACTTACAGGAAATGGAGCTGTGAGTTACGTTTGGGATAATAACGTAGTCGACAATGTAGCATTTAGTCCAAACTTTACGCAAACCTATACTGTAACTGGTTTGGGAGCAAATAATTGCTCTAATACCGCAACTGTTAAAGTAACAGTTACTAACAATATTGCCCCTGTTGTTACTGCAACAGCTACAGAAGATACTGTTTGTTTTGGAACTAATACAACTTTAATTGGTGGAGGAAATGCTGTAAGTTTTGTATGGGATAAAAATGTGGTAAATAACACGCCATTTACACCAGATTCAACTAGAATTTATACTGTAACAGGAACAAGTGTAAGAGGTTGTAAAGGAACAGCAACAGTACAAGTTACAGTAAATCAATTGCCAAAAATATCAATTATTGCAAGTGAAGATTCTGTTTGTATGGGAAATACAACAATCTTAAATGGTGCTGGAGCTCAAACATATACTTGGAATAATGGCATAACAAACAATATAGCATTTGCGCCAACAAACTCAAAAAAATATACTGTTATTGGAACAGATATTCATGGTTGTAAAGATTCAACTTCAATTGATTTAGTTGTAAACACCTTGCCTATTGTAAAAGCAAATGCTTCATTTAAAGAAGTTTGTTCAAACGATGCTGTATTTTTATCAGCAACAGGAGCTAATACTTATACATGGGATAATGGAGTGTTGGATAATACCATTTTCAACCCATCAAGTACTAAAACATACACAGTTACAGGTACTGATATAAACAAATGTTCAAGTACCGATACTATAACCGTAAAAGTAAATGCATTACCAAATGTAAAAGCAACTGCAACTTCAAGCAAAATTTGTTTTGGAAATACCACTTTACTAAAAGGTAACGGAGCATTCTCTTATACTTGGAGCAATGGAATAGTTGACAGTGTGGCATTTACGCCAAGTACTACAAAAAAATATATTGTTATAGGTATTGATGCTAAAGGCTGTAAAAACATAGATTCAATTCAAGTAAAAGTTGATACATTGCCACTTGCCCCAAAAGTTACCAATGTTAGTATCTGTAAAAACAGTATTATTGTTCCTGATTTAAATACCAAAGTTATTGGTTCAAATATTAAATGGTACAACACTATTTCAAAAGGAACCCCTCTTGCAAGTACTCCAATTGTTGATGTAAATACTGTATCAGCTATTTCTTATTTTGTTACCCAAACTGATGTAAATGGTTGCGAAAGTAATCCAAGTACACAAATCAACGTAGAGGTTAAGGAATTGCCAAAAGCTGAAATTGTAGCCTCACAAGCAAGTTATTGCAAAGGCAAAGAAAATGGTGTTACCTTAAATGCACAAGCTGTAAATGGTGCAACTTATCAATGGTTTAAAAACGGTACGCTTCAAAGTGAAACAAATAGTACTATCAACAATGTAAAAATTGGTGATTGGATTTTAGAAGTTACACAAAATGGTTGTAAAGATACTTCAACATCTTTCAAAGTTTCTGAAAAACAAGGTCCAACGCCTGCAATAATTGCTTCAGGCTTAGATTATTGTGCAGGCACAAACAATGTTAATTTAGCTGTGAATGATACAAATTCAGCTATTCTTTATCAATGGTTTAACAATGGAAATTTCCAAAGTACAAATAAATTAATTAACAGTGCAAATGCTGGTTCGTGGACATTGGCTGCAACAATCAATGGTTGTTCCGATACAACTTTAGCAACAGTTATCACCGAAAAACCGCTACCTGATGCAATTATCTTGAATACTGCTGATTCATTAAATTATTACACAGGTAAAAAAGGTGTTAATTTAATTGCTAAAAATGCAGGCATTGGTGCTACTTATACTTGGTACAAAGATGGTTTATTATTCAAAACCACCACAACCGATACCTTAACCGATGCTAAAAAAGGAAATTGGTCATTGATTGTAAACAAAAATGGTTGTAGTAATGAAATAGATGTAAATGTTGATGTGATTGAGTTAAACCTTGACCCAGTGGCCTTAGATGATACTTTAATTACTGATTATTTAACTACTATTACATTTAAAATTACACAAAACGATTACGACCCTGACGGAATTATCATCAACAACACCGCAGATTTGAATGTATTACAAACTGGTTTACAACAAACTATTATCAAAAAAGATACAGGTGTAGTGTTTGTTGACCAAGGTGGTTTCTTAACTTTTGTACCTGATGTTAACTTTACAGGTACTGCAGTTTTCAAATACACAGTAAATGATAATACTGGCAATACTTCAAACATTGCAAATATTGTAATTAGTGTTGGGCCACATATTTTCAGAGATTACAAAGTGGTAACCATGAATACCAATGATGTAATTAATGTGCTTGCCAATGACATCAGTAAAAATGGTTTTGACATTTCAAGTATCGACTTAGATCCATCAACAAGTGGTGTTCAATCTACTTTCACAAAAGCTGGATTTGGAACTTTCTCTGTAAATAATGATGGAACTGTAAGTTTTGTCCCAGAAAAAGACAAAGAAATTACAGATTCAATTTTTTATCAATTGAAAGATTTAAAAGGTGCTAAATCAAATATTGCAAGTATTGTAATTAAAGTTCGTTCGGAAGGAGTAATTATTCCTGATGGTTTCTCGCCAAATGGTGATAATAACCACGATGTATTAGCAATTTACAATCCGGCAGGGCATTTAATTAATGTTGAAATTTATAACCGTTGGGGTAATTTGGTATTTGAAAAAACCAACTACCATGATGAGTTTGACGGTAAAGCAAACGCTGGCGGAATTGTAATTGGCGAACAATTACCTGACGGAAACTACTTCGGTACTTTCGATATACAAAAAATAGATGGCACAAGAGAGAAAATTGTAAAAACTATCTTAATCAAACGATAATTAAAAACAGATTTTCTCTTTACACAATATTATAAAATGATGAAAACTAGCTATAAAATATTTCTACTTGCATTAATGATGTTTACTGCAAGTACCCAAAACATATTTGCACAACAAGACCCTGGCTATTCGCAATATATGTTTAATACACTTCTGATTAACCCTGCCTATGCTGGAAATAGAGATGTATTAAACCTTTCGGCTTTGTATCGCCAACAGTGGGTAAATATTGATGGTGCACCTCGCACATTTACATTCGCTGCCGACGGACCAATTTTTAATGAAAAAGTTGGCTTGGGATTAATTTCTACTTTCGATAAAGTAGGTTATACTTCTGTAACAAGTGTAATGGGGCAAGTGGCTTATCGTTTGCGTTTTACACAAAAAGGTACTTTGTCGTTTGGTGCTTCCTTTGGTGCTCAACAATTTACTTTTGATATGAGCAATGTAAATTATAAAATACCTGGTCAAACACTTGATGATGCAACTTTTGATAACAACATCAGCAAATGGGTACCAAATGTTGGTTTTGGATTATACTTTTCAACCGATAAAGCCTACATTGGTTTATCTGCACCTAAGTTGCTAAACAACGGATTATCGAGCAATAACATAGAAGTAAACTTGAAAGAAATTTCAGGAAAAGCGAGTCAGTACAGACATTATATGTTGATGGCAGGTTTTGTATCTCGCATTTCACATACTTGGGTTATCAAACCATCTACTTTAATAAAAGCTGTAAATGGTGCTCCTATTCAGTTTGATGTAAATGCCAACTTTTGGTATTACGATTTCTTCGGATTCGGACTTTCGTACCGTTCTTCTGATGCCTTGGTTGCAATGTTAGAAATTCAAGCAACACCTGAATTTAGAATTGGTTACGCTTACGATTACTCAACCAATGGTTTGGGAGCATACAATAATGGTAGCCACGAATTAATGGTTCGCTATGAATTAGGTGCTAGAAAATCAAAAATGTTAACTCCTAGATATTTTTAAGAAATAGATACAATGAGAAATTCAATTATAAAAAATATATTGCTGTTGTTGGGTATTTTCCTTTTGGTAAATGCCAACACAAATGCCCAAGGTTTATTGTTAAAAAGTGCAAACAAATCATTTTACAGATACCATTATGTAAGAGCAATGGAAATGTATGAGCAAATTATTGCTAAAGACAGTTTGCATTATGAAGCACTTACAAAATTATCAATCTGTTACGATAAATTACAAGATACTAAAAATGAAGAACGTATCTTAAAACGTTTGTATTCAGTGAATGCTTTAACACCTGAATTGACTTTAAAATACGCAAGTGTATTGGCTGAAAATGGTGATTATGCAACAGCGCAAAAAGTATATGCAAAATTATCTGACCCAAAATCAAAAGCATTTGCTGCCGCATATCAAAATATGACTCCACTTTTCAAGGATTCAATTAAATACACTATTTACGATTTAAAAGAATTAAATAGTCCACTGGCAGATTTTAGCCCTGTGTTTTACCAAAAAGGAATGGTTTTCGTTTCGGCTCGCACACATCATAAATCGCATAATAAAGCTTATGCTTGGAATAATACGCCCTTTTTAAACATCTATATTGTTGATACTACAAAACTGAAAAAAACAGTTTATAAAACTGATGTTTCAGATGAATTTGTATCAGAAAACCATGTTTTTCATGCTGCTGCTGTGCACGACCATAACCATACTGATGTTACAGAACATAACCCTAATGATAGCAGAACACACGGACATTATTCTCCAATAGATTATCATTTGGCTTTTGAAAATGCAAACATTAAAATGTTTGGCAAAAAAATAAATACAAAATTCCACGAAGGACCTGTTGCTTTTAGTGCCGACGGGAAAACAATTTATTTTACAAGAAGTAATTTCCACAAAGGGAAATATGGTAAAAGTACCGATGGAATTAATAAACTAAAAATTTATTTTGCTACACTAAATTCTGATTCAACTTGGGTAAATATTACTGAGTTTCCATACAATAGCGACGAATATTCTACTGGTACACCAAGTATTCACAAGTCGAACAAAATAATGTACTTCGTTTCTGATATGCCGGGTGGTGTTGGCGGAAAAGATATTTATTATTCTGTTTGGGAAAACGACAAATGGGGTAAACCTGTAAATTGTGGTCCTACAATTAACACACCTGATAATGAAATGTTTCCTTATATTTCATCGGATAGTGTGTTGTATTTTTCATCAGATGGACATGTAGGTTTGGGTGGATTGGATATGTTTTCAATTAACCTAAACAACAAAAATGGGAAAGTAAAAAACTTAGGTTTCCCAATGAACTCTAAAAAAGATGATTTTGGTATTGCATTGAATAGCAATAACTCAACAGGATATTTTAGTTCAAACAGAAAACGTAATACACACGACGATGACATTTATTATTTCAATAAAATAAACCATGTTTTTGTAAAAGGACAAATTGTTGATAAGGTTACCAAGAAAAAAATCAGCAATGCTTACGTGTATATAAAGGATAGCAAAGGGAAAGTAATTGACAGTACATTTACCGACAAAAATGGTAATTATATTATTCAAGATTTAGAGCCAGATAAAGAGTACAAAGTTGATATAAAACGAGCAGGATATATTGGCGACAGTATGATTGTTAAAACATTTAAAAAATTAGATGGCGACACTGTTCCTGCAAATATTGACTTAAAAAGAGGCAAACTAAAAGTTGAGGGTTATGTAGTAACTACCGATACCAAAGAGCCTTTGCCAAATGTTGCCATTGAAATTTACAACGATTGTACTGGTAAAATTGAGAAAGCAACTACCAACTCAAAAGGCTTTTATTCAGTAGATTTAAAACCAAACTGTTGCTATGTGTTAAGTACAATTTTGCCAAATTGTGGTGATTTGAGTACAAAAACCGATGCTACTCAAATTGAAAAAGACATTTATCGCTTAGATTTAAATGTACTTTGTAAAGGTGATGTAATAAAAATAGACAACATTTATTACGACCTTGAAAAATGGGATTTAAAACCAGAAGCATTAAAAGAGCTAGACAAATTATTAGCCTTGTTTAAAGATTATCCAGAGTTGAAAATAGAATTACGTTCGCATACCGATTGTAGAAGTTCGGCAGCTTACAACCAAAAACTATCCGACAAACGTGCAAAAACCGCAGCAGATTATTTAGTTTCAAAAGGTATATCTCGTAAGCAAATAATTGGTAAAGGATATGGCGAAAAAATGTTAGTTAACGACTGTGCCTGTGAGGATTTCAAATCAACACGTAACTGTAGCGAAGAAGAACATCAACTTAACCGTAGAACAGAAATTGTAATATTGAGTGTTGGTCAATTCAACCCCGAAAAACACCGACTACGAGTTCACTCACTATGCCATGAATAAAACACAAAAGCCTCAAAATGTGATAGTTTTGAGGCTTTTGTTTTTGTTTTATATAAAACCCACCCCTGCCCCCTCCCAAGAGGGGAATATCGAATGTGAAACTTTCAGAAGTGTTAGAATTTTACTTTTCAACGTTGATTATTTCTGAATTTTTAATAATTCATAACATAATAGATGATTATATTACAAAACAAAATACCAATAGAAAAAGTAAGTTAATGCACAATTCCCCTACTCACTAATAAACACAAGAGTAAGAAATTTGATTGCGTATCATAGTTTGGGATGGGTTTAGTTGTTTGAATTTAATTGAGTAAAAATGGAGTTAGAAACGCAATCTCGCCTAATCTTAGTTACTGCTTCGCTCAAACGAAGACTACTATTAGTTCTCCACGATTCCACCCCTCGAAAAAATTGTCCATCTACTTGCGTTGATTGTCCATTTTTAATGGCAATGCGTTGCCCCATCTTTGTATTGTCAATAAGGACATAAAAATCTAAACAATATTAATTATGAAAACTTTCAATGTTCCAACAAGAGAAGAAGTAGGTACTACTAACCAAGCAATTTTCGACAAATTAAAATCAGCTTTAGGCTTTGTTCCTAATTTGTATGCAACTATTGCCTATTCTGAAAATGGTTTAGAAAAATACTTAAACTATCAAAATGCTAAAACTACTTTATCTAACAAAGAAAAAGAAGCTGTAAATTTAATTGTAAGTCAGGTAAATGAATGTATTTACTGCCTAAGCGCACATACCTTGATTGGCAAAATGAACGGCTTTACTGACGAACAAATTATTGAAATCAGAAAAGGAAATGCAACTGATTCTAAACTAAATGCTTTGGTTGCCTTAGCTGCTGATATCACTAAAAACAGAGGAAGAGCAAGCGAAGCAAATGTTGAAGCATTTTTTGCTCAAGGTTATACTAAAGAAAATTTAGTAGATGTAATTCTTCAAATTAGCGACAAAACAGCGATGAACTATCTACATAATTTAACTAAAATCCCTGTAGATTTCCCTGTGGCTCCGGCTTTGTAAATGATTAATACCAAATCTAAATATTAGTCCAAAATTCAATGCATCGAAAAATATACTTTACTAATGCTTCGGCTACGCTCAGCAACCGTAAAGTATATTTTTCGAGTAACCGAAACTCGAAAACGGTCACTGAGCGTAGCCGAAGTGGAAGTTTTCGCTGGACTAATTAATAAATTCAATTGGTATTAGTAATTATTTATGCTGATGGAATTAAAAATGCAACTTTATTTATGAATCTTGAAGTAGAATTAATAAGTTAAACAAAAAGTTGAAAGCTGGATTATTCTGGCTTTCTTTCATCTGAAATAATACATAGTATGGAAACGAACTCAACTACCAAAAGCATTACCAAAAAAGAATATAAAAAATATCTTGAACAAGGAATTGATTACAAGCAATATAAAATCCAAATGGATGAAGATTTTCATTCAAACAAGGATGAAAAAATTGTGTCGTACATCAAACTTAACCAAAGTAGAATGCACAGGGTAGAGAAAACTTATACTATTTCAGATGAAATTTTGAAACAAGTGCAAAACTTGGAACACAAAACCTATTGGCTTGTTCTTACTGAACATTGGTGTGGAGATGCCTCGCAAAACTTACCAGCATTTAATGCCGTAGCTGAGGCTAGTAATGGTAAAATTGAATTGAAACTTTTGTATAGAGACGAACATCCTACATTGATGGACGCTTATCTTACCAATGGAACTAAATCAATTCCGAAATTAATTCAATTAGATAGCAATTTTAATGTAACTGGCATTTGGGGACCAAGACCAAGTTTTGCCCAAAAAATGGTGAAAGAATTAAAAGCTAATCCTGAAACTGCGGCAAATTATGCAAATGAATTGCATTTATGGTATGCAAAAGACAAACAAAAAGCTTTAGAATCTGAAATAATTAAACTCTTATACAGAGCCAATATATTTTGTAGTGATTGTATTTCTTAAAAAATAATAGACAATGGAACAAAGACACCCACTTCCTCCTTTTTCGGAGGAAACTGCGAAACAGAAAATTCAACTAGCCGAAGATGCTTGGAATAGCAAAGACCCAATTAGGGTTTCAAAAGCATACACTGTTGATAGTGAATGGAGAAACAGAGATAAATTTGTAAATGGAAGAGATGAAATTGTTGCTTTTCTTAGTACAAAATGGGAAAAGGAATTAAATTACAAACTCAAAAAAGAATATTGGGCACATACCAATAATCGTATTGCTGTTCGGTTTGAATACGAATATCAAAATGTAGATGGTCAATGGTTTAGGGCTTACGGCAATGAAAACTGGGAGTTCGACGAACATGGCTACATGGCAAAAAGATATGCAAGTATCAATGATTTAGCAATTTTAGAATCGGAAAGGAAATTATAATATTGTATAAAAATGATGAATCAATCAACTTTTACATTAATCAATCCTCAAAATGGCAATTTAGCTTTCAAACTATTTTCATTTGAAGATGGACTTGCCTTTGACCATGTACAAAGACTTAATTACTATTCATTAATTTGGGTTCAAAAAGGAAATGGTACTGCAAAAGTTGATTTTTCAGCATTTGATTTCAATGAAAATACTATGTTTTCATTTGTACCATATCAACCGTTTATGTTTACTGAAAAAGAAACAATAAAAGGTGTAGTTATTAATTTTCATCCTGATTTTTTTTGTATTCATAAACACCAACAAGAAGTATCATGCAATGGAGTGTTGTTTAATAATATTTATCAAGCACCCTTTATTACAGTTGATAATGCATCTTCAAACACATTCAGTTCATTAATTGAACAAATAAAAACCGAGATGCAAAATCCTGCTATTGCTCAATTCGAATTGTTGGTTTCTTATTTAAAAATACTTTTAATTACCGCTTCTCGATTAAAAACAGCTCAACAACCAGCATCTCAACAAGTTGTAACTGACAATCAAGAACCATTTATTCTCCAAACATTAAAAGATACCATTGAAAAGGAGTTTAAAACCAAACATTCGGCAAGTGAATACGCCGATGCACTGAATATTTCGGCAAAAGCATTGGCTAAAATTACCAAAAGCTATTTCAATAAAACCATAACTGACTTAATATCAGAACGAATAGTAATTGAAGCCAAACGTGAATTGTATTTAACTAGCAAACCTGTAAAACAAATTGCCTATGAACTAGGCTACGATGATGAGCATTATTTTAGTAGATTCTTTAAAAATAATGCCGATGTTTCACCTCAGTTGTATAGAGAAACAGTTGGGTTTGCTAGAGCTGAAGTGTGAAATAAAATATTCAAGGATATAAAAAAATAAGCCTTCCATCACTGAAAGGCTTATTTTGAATAAAATATTGTTAATTAGATACTAGGTTAACATACCTCCGTCAACTTGTAATACTTGTCCTGTTACATATTTTGATAAGTCAGATGCTAAGAAAACTGCACCATTAGCTACGTCATCAGCTTGACCTGCACGTTTTAATGGAATACTGTCTGTCCAACCTTTTACCACGTCTGCATTTAATTCGCCAGTCATCTCAGTTTCAATAAATCCTGGAGCAATAGCATTTGAACGAATATTTCTTGAACCTAACTCTAAAGCTACAGATTTAGTAAATCCAATAATACCAGCTTTTGATGCTGAATAATTTGCTTGTCCAGCATTACCACGTAAACCAACTACAGATGTAATATTGATAATTGAACCAAATTTATTTTTCATCAATGTTTTTAAACTTGCTTTTGTTAAGTTAAACACTGATTTTAAATTCACTTGAATTACTGTATCCCACTGTTCTTCAGTCATACGCATTAATAAACCATCTTTGGTAATACCTGCGTTGTTTACTAAAATATGTAAATCGCCAAAATCAGCTAAAACATCTGCAACTAATTTTTCAGCAGCATTATAATCAGATGCATCCGAACGATATCCTTTTGCCTTCACTCCAAAAGCAGATAGCTCAGCCTCTAAAGCTTGACCTTTTTCTACACTTGATAAATAAGTAAATGCAACTTGCGCACCTTCTTGTGCAAAACGTAAAGCTATCGAGCGACCAATTCCTTTAGATGCTCCTGTTACTAAAGCTATTTTTCCTTCTAATAATCCCATTTTTTATAATTTGATAATCTTATTTATCCGAATAATGTCAAAGATATTGTTTTTCATTTAAATTAGAAAAATTAATAATGATTTTAGATTTTGGATTTTAGATATTAGATATTAGATATTAGTTTTTAGACAATAAATAAAAAACATAATAAGCTGTTTTACTTTATATTAACCAGTTTTAAATACTTTACAGAAAGCCCTTAATTTTTATAAAACCAAAAAAATTAAACCCTAATCCAAAATACTTGGTAATTAAATAATATTTTTACAATTCAATAGTTAATAAGTAATGAGATTAAAAACATTATTCCTATTTATTTCATTTTTTATAATAAGCCTTACTACTGTTTTTGGACAAAGCGATACATGTTTTAAAGTAGATGTAAACATTGGTTGTTTACCTTTAACTGTTACTGTATCTACTTGTGCATCAAATACTAGTAAAGTTACTTTTAACTATGGGGACGACAATAAATTTTATGTAAGAAACACAAATACTTACACCAAAGCTGGAGTGTATGACATCAATTTAAGTGTAGTTGACCCTATAAAAGGTGCCAAAATTGTTGTGTTAAAAAACGCAGTAACGGTAGTTGATGCTAAAGCGCCAAAAGTAAATATTACCAAATGTGCTGGTGCAAAAGTAAAAATTGAAATAGCAAGCGACGTAAATCAATATTACAACAAATACGAAATAACTTACGGCGACAATACCAAAGAAGTGCTTGACAATACGACAACAAGTGTATTCCACACATTTTCAGACACTTTACCAAAAACTATCAATGTAAAAGGTCAAATTTTACCTTTAGCTTGTGGAGCCGATACCAATATCACAATTTCTGATTTGTACAATACGCCAATAAACCCTTCGGTTGACAGTATTATTTCAATTAACCAAAAACATACATTGTATTTTAAGCAATACAGTTACTTTACTTATGCTTGGCAAAGTAGAGATAAAAACAATGTTTGGCAAAATATTAAAACTTGGAAAGGAAATGGTTACTCACCTATTGAAAACACAACTAGTACTGATTCAACTATTTACCGAATAAGTAATTATGATGTTTGCGAAAACAAATATTACTATACCGAAGAATTAGTAATGCCATTTTTCCATTTAAATGCACAAAATCAATTACATACTATTGATTTTTCTACTTCATTAATCCCAAGTTCAAACAAATCAAGTGTTTTATTGAAAAATGATATTGTAGTTTCAAATACAGTTTTACCACAAAATTTTACTGATACCGATGTGTTTTGTGGTGTAGATTATTGTTACAAAAGTATTTATACTACCTTGAATAACACACTATTGAAAGGCAGTAGTAAATGTGTAAAAGCGAGTTCAAATATAGCTCCACTTGCCCCAAGTTTAGTGCATGCAGGCTTGGGAGATAATGGCAATTTTAAATTACAATTAACCATTGACCCAAAAACCAAAGTAGCAAAATACAATTTATTTGCAAGCGAAGGTACAGCACCTTTTACCAAAACAAATACATTTACAAACGATGATATTCAAACACTTGGCAAAGAAAACATGTGTTACAAAATATCTATTGAAGATTCATGCAATAATACTTCTCCCCTATCAGAAAAAGTTTGTCCGGTATGGTTAAAAGGCAATGCACTTGGACAAGTTTCGTACAAATTGGATTTCAATAATTATATTTCAGGATCAGTAATTCAACCAACAAAAACATATTTTATTGAATATTTACAACTCGATAATACCCCATACAAAACTGAAAAAATACTTACTAACTCATTCACTGACAATACTCCAGATACAATATCATCCATTACACGTTACAGAATAAAAACACAAGTTTCGGGGATAGATTTGTACTCAAATATTGTTGAGCGTAAAAACCCAATGAAAATAATTTTTCCTACGGCATTTACTCCAAATGGGGATGGAATCAATGAAAATTTTGCACCTGCTCAAAGATTTGTTACTGATTTTAAATTATGGATATACTCCCCTACCGGAAATACCATTTTTTATACCGATGATTTAAACAAACCTTGGTCGGGTGATAGCTGGCCAACAGGAGATTATGTTTATGAATACATAGCAAAAGATTTACTTGGCAACGAAATTTCACAAAAAGGGATTGTAAGCTTGTTGAGATAGTCTTAGACTTAAGATGAAAGACCTAAGACCTAAGACCAAATTATTAGGAATTATGAATAAATTTATAGGAATTTAATCTGAAATTTCTAATCTTGGATCTATATTCCTAATACTTTAATCTTAAGTCTTTCGTCTTAAGTCTTAAGTCTTATTAAAATTAACACAATAAATAAAATACCGATATGTTTAACATGTTTGATATGATGGGCAAAGTGAAAGAGTTTCAAACTCGCTTAGCCGAAGCAAAAGAAAAATTAGTACAAATTACACATACATCAGAAGCTGGTGCTGGTATGGTAAAAGTTACAGTAAACGGTAGAAAACAAGTGATTAAACTTGAACTTGACAATGATTTAATTAAACCAGAAGATAAAGAAATGTTGACTGATTTAATTTTAGCTGCTACAAACAAAGCACTTGCTGAAGTTGACGAGTTAGCTAAACAACATATTCAAAAAGCAACAGAAGGATTAATTCCAAATATTCCAGGTTTAGATATTTTTAAACATTTAGGTTAATAAAATGGCAAAAGTAGCAATTGTAATTCTCAATTATAATGGGGTTGAAATGTTTAAACAGTTTTTACCATCTGTAATTAAACACACTCAAAATCATGAAATTATAATTGCTGACAATGCCTCAACGGATGGTTCGGTTGCGTATTTAAAAGCAAATTTCCCTGAATTAAAACTAATACTTTTGCCAACCAATACGGGTTATGCTGGTGGATACAATGAAGCCTTAAAACAAATTTCAGCAGAATACTTTGTACTTTTAAATTCAGATGTGGAAGTTACAACAAATTGGGTTGACACTGTGATTGAAAGTATGGAAAAAAATAATTGGGTTGCGGCTATGCCTAAAATTAGGTCATACAAGCAACCCGAACTTTTTGAATACGCAGGTGCTGCTGGTGGCTATATTGATAAACTAGGATATCCTTTTTGCAGAGGAAGAATATTTGATAATCAAGAAGTTGACAACAACCAATACAACCAAAATTCAGAAATATTTTGGGCAACTGGTGCTTGTATCTTTATTAAATCAAGTATTTTTAATCAACTCAATGGCTTTGATTCACGTTTTTTTGCACACATGGAAGAAATTGATTTATGTTGGAGAATACATGGTTTAGGGTTAAAAATCGGGTATTGTGCCAACTCAACAGTGTATCATTTAGGTGGAGGAACTTTGCAAAAAGACAGCCCTAAAAAAGTGTACTTAAACTTTAGAAACGGATTGTATCTACTTTTCAAAAACTTACCTCAAAACCAATTATTTGGTACTTTATTTCAAAGAATGGTACTAGATGGAGTAGCTGCAATACAGTTTATTATAAAAGGAAAGTTCAGTTTATTCAATGCAGTATTGCAGGCACATATCGATTTTTACAAAGCCAATAATTGGTTAATGAAAGAAAGAGAAAACACACAAAAAGTAAAAGATTTGAACTCAATGCCAGGATTTTACAATAAATCTATCGTTTGGCAATATTTTGTTTCAAAAAAGAAAACATTTAGTGAATTAATGCTAAAATAAACATTGAATATTCTTATTTTTTTTATATTTTTGAAAGTATCCGAATAGAACTATTTAGAAATGAAGAAAATATACACGTTAGCAATTATTTTAGCATCAAGTATTTTTAGTGCAAAAGCACAAATGTTAGCTGACTTTGCTCAATTCAATACAAACTTAACTTATTATAATCCTGCTTATTCTGGCTTAGAAGAATCAGCTTTAAACGCTTCACTTTTAACTCGTTATGACTGGTTCGGGATTACGGGATCTCCTTTTACCAATTCATGCACAATAGATAAACGTATTGACAGTAAAAAATTAGGACTTTCTGCAAATTTTATTAATTATAATTATGGTAATTATAAATTATTCGATTTATATGGAAATGCTGCATATCACCTTGATTTAGGAGGAGAAAAAAAGCTATCATTTGGAATAAAGGGAGGATTTTCAAACACATATGTATATCAAGCAAATATCCTTGATAAAGAAGATGCTATTTTTAACAAAACCGATGATTTTGTATCTGCAATAATTCCTAAACTAGGTCTTGGATTTGCATTTAAAGCAGAAAACTTTCATTTATCAGCAGCATTACCAGATGCTATTGGCTACGACAACAACGGTTATTTATTAAAAAAAGAAAAAGGTAACAGAAGCTTTTTTGACCAAAAGAATGTAATTTTTAATGGATACTATAAATTAGCAATAAATGAAGATTATCATTTCATACCTTCTTTATTATTAAGAATTAGTCCTTCAAGTTTACCTAAAACTGATATTAGTTTAAGTGTTGGTAAAACAGAAGCTTTTTGGGCTGGACTAGTTGTATCTCCTAATAATAGTATAAAAAAAGATGGTGTTTCATATCCATTCTTTAACAATGGTGGTTTAACTGGAGGTATGTATATCAATGGAAGACTAAAACTTGGTGGTGCATTTTTATACAATTTTAATATAGAAAGTGTATATAAAACTTCAGCCGAAATTTCTCTATCTTACGATCTTGAAGATGTATTTTAGTTAAGATTTATATTAAATAAAAGTCTATAATAAAAGGCTCTTAAACATCATTAGTTTAAGAGCCTTTTATGTTTTTTTGATACTGTATAGTAACATTTAACCAAAACAAATATCTATTTAATACCAATTGAATTTATTCGAAAGTCCCCAAAAAGCTACATCTTCTACTAAAAATCAACTTTGCTCAGCTTACAATATTAATGTATGTGCAACTTGATAAGCTTTCATTAATGTTGCCAAACTTATAAAGTATGAGTCAATATAATTTTGGCTAAAACAAACTTGTTATCTATACAATATACTTGAAATTACCTTTTCATTGTATTGCTATTATAAACCAATTATAGTATCTATAATTTCAAAAAAAAGTCCTTCAAAATATTTCGTTTGAAGGACTTGCATACTTATCTTCTTATTTCTACAAAAGATCCAAATTTGTCAGATTCGCTTCTTATAAATACATAGTAATATATTCCATCATTTAAACCATCTCCGGACCAATTATTTTTATACTCTAAATCCCTATAAACTTCAAATCCACTTCTATCATATACATACAATGCACCAGGCTTATTTAAGAATTTAGTATTTTTTTGATCCATGTAATTTCCAATAATAAAATAATCATTGTGACCATCATTATTAGGAGAAAATGCCTCATAAAAACCTAAATTTTCATTATATAATGAATTTTTTTCGGTTAATAAAATACTAGTTTCTATACCATTTGCATCAGTTATGGTTATAAAACTAATAGACTCTGCATAGTTAAAATAAATGCGTTTTTTATCAAATATAGTATCATAAACTGTAGTTAGCATATCACCATTTTTAATTGAATATTTCAATCTGAATGGAGCTTTACCAAATGTTTGTAAATCAATTGCAATACTATCATATTTTAAAACTACATTTTCGTTTACAATTTTGTATTTCACATTTGGTTTATATACTAATTGCAAAGTATCTGAATATTTAGTTTTACAACCAAATAATTCACCTTGTATAAGTACTTTTAAAATCCCAGAGTATTGAGTAGCCCAATTTAAATTTGCTACATTCCCATTAATGGCAAACGTTCCTACTTCAGAAGGGAAAATTGAAGTTGAAGGATAAGTCCATGATAATTTTGTATCTGGATTCCCTGTATTGGCATTTGCTGTTATTGTGATGCTAGTATCTTTACCATTTAACAAATTCAATGGATTTAAGCCTGTATTGATTGCTAAAACTGGTTTAGTATTTTCAATTACAGTAGATAAACTTTGTGCGATGGTAATATTTTGAGTTGCTAATGACTTATTAACATAACCAGCAGCATCTATTATTTGAAGAGAATAACTACCTGATTTTTGTCGGATAGAATACCCTCCACTAGATTCCACATTTACCTCTAAAGTATCAATAAGAGCAGTTGATTTATCCTTAAGTATAGCTTTATAAGGCTGCTTACCACCATTTAAATCTAAATTTACTAAACCTGTACCTTCATTACAGAAAGGAATACTTTTATCTGTTAAAGTTACCGATATATCATTTAAAACATCAAATACAAAATCAGCTTTTTTATTCCCTGATATAGCAAGTGTATCTCCAATTAAATTTTTAACAGACAATAATTCAAAACTTCCGATTGAATCATTAATGATACTAATAAGCTGAATTTCAAACTTATCAGCATTTACTGTTTTGGCATAAATAACATTATTATATTTATAAGTTACTACATAAGGTCCACCTGTTCCATTTAAATCAAGTTTAATTGTATCATTGAAATAAACTTTACCGGGATATAAATTGGGTAAATCAACCAATACATTTCCAGCATTTTTAATTACCTGAATACTATCTACAAATACTACTACATTATTATTATCCTTGATTCGTATATTCTGAACTTTATCATTTGCTCCTATTTTAATGTAAGTTGTATTTACATTTATATTTTTTAACACACGTTCAGAGGTTTGATTTAGTGAATCAACATAGGTGTAAGTAATTTCAACTGGTAAAGAAGCATTTACATTTATTGTTACAATTATTGAATCTAATTGATTAATAACAGTATCTTTTTTAATCAAATTAGCCTTACCAATTCTTGTTAATAAAAAGTTTGCAGATGTATCAGATTTACATGAATTTACATCTATAGCCTGTGCTTTAATATTTACTACTCCAGAATACTTATTTGTCCAATTAAATGTACTTAAAATTAAAGTATCGTTTGTAGTACCAGCAATTGTTGGTTCAATAATCCAATTAATTTTTTTAAGGTTTGATATCGAATTTAGTTGAATTTTACTTGATAAAGTATCTATTGTAATGGTATCATTATTTTGGGCAAAAGTTGGAATGGTAGGCTTTGCAAAAACAGTTACTGTTAATTTTGCCTTTTCACTTTCACAACCTGCTACATTTTTTTGATTCACGAAAAACGATTGTAAACCAGGAGTAAGTGTATTTGGTTTTAAATTATTGATAATTGTAATTGAATCATCAGCAAACCATTGTAGCATATTTCCTGCAGTAGCAATAGCTTTTAATGTATCGGCAGTTTCATTTACACAGTAATCATTATTGGTAACTGTTGGTTTTAAAGGTAATGCCAACACAGTAATGTTTACAGATGTAGTATCTGAACAACCTTTTTCATCTACACCTTTAACTAAATATTTCGAATTATTAATAGGTGGTGCTACTTTCGTATTATTTGCAATAGTATTGTTCCAAGTATAATTTAATGCAGTACCATTCGCTTTTAATTCAATTGAATCTCCTAAACAAATTGTAGTTTTTGAAACATTTGCAATTACATTTGGCAATTGATTTACAACAACCTTTATAGAATCAGAAACAGAACAGTTTGATTGAATATTAGAGGCTGTTACTTTGTATGTTTGGGTATTTGATGGTGCAAATAAAGTATCATTCTTCACTCCATTATTCCATATAAATGTATCCGCAATTCCTGATGCTGTTAGTTTCAGAGAATCACCAAAACAAATTTCTGTTTTTGATGCAGATAAATTCAACTGTGGCATTTTATTAACAACAATATTTATGGAATCAGAAACTGAGCATTTACTTGATTCGATAGTTGCTGTTACTTTGTATGTTTGAGTACTTGATGGAGAAAATATTGTATCATTTTTAACTAAATTATTCCATAAATATGTATCAGCATCACCAGTTGCAGTAAGTTTAAGTGAATCGCCAAAACAAATTTCTGTTTTTGTAGCTTTGATACTTACATTTGGCAATTGATTTACAACAACCTTTATAGAATCTGAAACAGAACAGTTTGATTGAATATTAGAGGCTGTTACTTTGTATGTTTGGGTATTTGATGGTGCAAATAAAGTATCATTCTTCACTCCATTATTCCATATAAATGTATCCGCAATTCCTGATGCTGTTAGTTTCAGAGAATCACCAAAACAAATTTCTGTTTTTGATGCAGATAAATTCAACTGTGGCATTTTATTAACAACAATATTTATGGAATCAGAAACTGAGCATTTACTTGATTCGATAGTTGCTGTTACTTTGTATGTTTGAGTACTTGATGGAGAAAATATTGTATCATTTTTAACTAAATTATTCCATAAATATGTATCAGCATCACCAGTTGCAGTAAGTTTAAGTGAATCGCCAAAACAAATTTCTGTTTTTGTAGCTTTGATACTTACATTTGGCAATTGATTTACAACAACCTTTATAGAATCTGATATAGAGCAGTTTGTGCTTAAATTGGTTGCAGTTACTACATAAGAAAGGGTTTTACTTGGCACAAATATCGAATCGTTTATTACTGAATTTGTCCAAATATATTTATCAGCTGTACCCGAAGCTGTTAATTTAACATTTCCACCTTCACAAATAGCTGTATCGCTGGCAGTAATTGTTAAAGTTGGACTAGTACTTTTATTATCAACTACAATTTCAGCTGTTGAGCTCCCTACGCAACCATTTGAATCTGTAGCAGTTACTGTATACTTTGTAGTTACTAATGGACTAGCAATTGGATTAGAATTCATAGGATTACTTAAACCTGTTTTAGGAGACCATGAATAGAACTTCCCTCCAGTTGCAGTTAATTGTAATCCATTGCCACCCAAACAAATTGAACCAGCTCCCTGAACTGATACATTGGGTAGTTGATGTACTTCAACATTGATAGATGCAACATTTTTACATCCATTTTTATCAGAAGTTTCTACATTGAATATCGAATCTTTAATAGGAGCTACTTTAATATCACTTGAAAATAATTTTTCCCAAGTATAACTTAAACCAGAACCAGATGCATTTAAAATAATTGAATCGCCAATACAAACTTGAGGTTTTTCAGGATTAAATATAATTGTAGGAAGAGTATTTACTACTAAATTTAAAGTGTCATTAGATTTACAATTATTCCAATCAGTTCCTGTAACAATTAAGCTTGTATCTGATTCAACTTTAAACATTTCATTATTTTTGATTCCTGATGACCATACATAACTATCAGCACCTTCGGCTGAAACAGAAATCGAATCTCCCTTACAAATTACTGATTTTGATACATTTGCGACCACAAAAGGAAGAGATTTTACATCTACTTCTATTGATGAAGAACTTTTGCAACCATTTGAATCAACTCCAATTACATTAAAAATATCACTTGAATTAATTACAAAAAACTTATCATCAATTACTCCATTATTCCAAGTATAGGATTTTGCACCAGTTCCATATAATTTTACACTATCCCCTTTACAAATTTCATTTTTAGAAATATTACTTACTACTGTAGGTAATTGATTTACTTTAACTTTTATTGAATCTTCACCTACACAACCTGTAGAAGTAAATTTACCTCTCACTTTATAATATTTAGTTTCGGTAGGTACAAAAGGAATATTATCCGAAACACCAAACCACTGATAAATAAGTGCTCCAGTACCTTTTAAAGTTACAGTATCTCCAATACAAATACTTGTATCAGTTGCTGTAGCTATTACATTAGGTAATGGATTAATTCTAATTTCAACCTTAGTTCTATTAGTTTCACAACTGCCAAAAAATCTAGTAATATATTTAAATAAAGTATCAACTTGGGTTGTTGAAATAGTTGGAGTAATATTTGTCCCTTTTACTTCTTTTTTGGAATTATACCAAGTTAAACCTTCACCAACTGAAAATAAATCTACATTGCCTGAGTTTTTACAAGCTTCAATGGCAGGAGGTGCAATTGGAGCTGTAGCAATATTAAATCCATTACAAGTACTACCAACTACTACAGCAACATTTAAAGGTGCGAACCAATTAGAAATTGTATCTGCTTTTAAATCAAAATTATTTAATTTGCCTTTAAATCCATTAATTGAACTATCAAAAACTGACGTAATTGTATCATTATTTTGATTATCATAACCTTGATTGAAATGATAATTCAATAATAATCCTGATTGATTAGAAGGAGTTTCACAGTTTAAATTATTTACAATTTCGGCTTTACAAAGTGCTCTATTCCAAACCCTAACCTCATCTATACCACCATTGAAAAATTCTTTAGAATTAGTAACTCCTATTGTTAAATTTTTAGTGTTAACTACCGATAATGTATCTGTTGGTGCATCTTCGTTAAACAATATCCCATCTACGTACATTTTCCTTTTTACTCCATCATAAGTAGCAGTTACATCATGCCAATTACCATCAGTAAGATTTATCCCTTTCTTACTTAATGAATCAGAAGTAACAACTAAATCATTAGCCCACCAATAATTTATCAAACCTCCATCACTTGCTAATCTTAAAGCATTGACTTTGTTATTTTCTTGATAATTACCGTAGCCAATAATCCCAAAATCTCCATTTTTTAATGGTTTAATTTTAGCTTGTAAAGTATATGCTTTATCACCTTTTGATAATGTTATATTTGAATCAACAGATACATAATCATCAATACCATCAAAATGTAGTGCAGTTGAATTAACTAAAGGTGGAATAAATTGACCACTGACAGCCATGATGTTTGGAACAGCAGATGATTGTACATCAGTAAATAAAAATAAAATTTGTTTTACATTTTTTGTACTAAAAGATGCAGGTATTTCAATTACATTATCATATATTCTTGGATTTGAAAAATCAAACTCTACAGAACTAGTACTTCTTGAAACTCTACCAATACTTTTTATAGCATATTCATCATTGTAATACCAATCTTTAATTTCAATATTTTGTTGATGAAAAGTATTATCTTCAAATAATATTTTAACTTGAACATTTGAATTACCATTTCCACAAGTAGCAAGTATAAATAATTTCTCATACGCTTTGGGGGTTTCTAAATTTAATGTATCTTCATAATTAGCTACCAATTGTAAACTATTTGGTTGGCTATAAGGTTGAAGTTGATAAAAAAGTCCTTTATTTGATTGACTTTTAATTTCGCCATTTAAAGGTAAACCACCTTGAGCTAAATCAGTTTTTGAATAAAATGAATTACCAAAACTTGCTATTTTTGCATTTGATAAATTATTACTTTTTCTTGCCGTACCTATAAGAGCCTCACATTCAAAACAGTAATTAATTTGATCAACTGCACCATCTGTTGTAGTTGATACAGAATTTTCAAGGTCTGCAACTACGTCAACATTATAACCAAGTGTTTTTATTGTCTCTACATTTTTATAAGGCAAAAGTACTTTATAGTTAAATGTCTCTTGATTAGGTTTATTAAAAACTGTATCCACAACATTAACTGTAATAGAAAACTCCCCACTTTTCAATAAAATTAACTTATTATCATTATAAATCTGAGCAATGCTTGGATCAGATATACTAATGCTAGTAGTTCCATCAAACGAACACATTTCATCAGAATATCCAGCTGAAACATTAAATTCAACAGTATCGCCTAAATATAATTTACTATAAAAATTAAAATATATATTTGGTAATAGTCCTTGACAAAAATCTATAGGTTCTGTAACCTCCAAATCCCATGTTTCACTCTTACTACTACATTTATTAGTTGTTTTTATGTATGTTCCATTAAATTTACCCACTGTTAGAGAGGTTGGTTTACTTGGATTCCAAGTATATTCTTGAGAATCTTGTATACCAAATGCACTAAAAACATCTTGATTAGTATTTACCGTTGCACTTAATGGACTAATTTCAGGAATATCATTAACAATATTTTTAACTAACAAAAATTCACTATTACAAGTACTTGAATCATTTTTAACATAATAACTAGTTTCGCCAGCAGTTGAGTTAAAAAGTAAAGGTTTATTTATATTTGCAATATTTTCACCTTCTAAATAATACCATGTTATTTTATAATTCGGATTTTCCTTTTCTTGAAATTGAATAGAACTAGATTCTCCCACGCAATTATATACATCTGAAATTTCAGGTTTTGCAATCTGACAAAGTGTAGTATTATAGATATCGTTTACCTGAATTATATCAAGAGCTTTGTTATAAATTTTCACTTCGTCTATGAAACCATCAAATGAATACCAACAACAGTTTGAACCACCAAAGCCACCTAAAGATAACATTTGTTCATTTGCATCTGAAAAATCAAATTTTTCGCCCACACTTTGATTAACAACATTTTTTCCGTTCACATAAATTTTAAGAATGTCGTTTTTAATAACAAAAGCCAAATGATACCATTTATTTTTTTCAAAAGGCTCAATTACAGCAGATACCGATTGATTTTTAGATATTGAATTGCTTAATGATATAGTACTTTTTTCAAAATTATATAATGCAGATAACCCAGGAGCATCGCCACTTTTGGCAAATAAACTTACATATCCATTATTTCCTACAAAATCGGTAAAATTATACCAACCCGAAAAAGTAAATTCATTAGTAAACTTCAAACTATTTGAAGCTAAAATTTCTATTCGATTATTTTCTAGGTTTGCAGTAAAATCTGCTGAATTTCCTAAAAAACCTGTATTGTAATACACATTTTCTTTATCAATACCAGTATTTTCATTACCGGTATAATCTTTTGAGTTTTCTTCAAAAGGATAATAAGCAACCAATCCATCTGATAAAGCAACTCTTTGATCTGAAGGTTTTCTATTTTGAGAAATTACATTAATTGATGTAATTAAAATAAATAAAAGTGATAAACTTAGTTTAAATTTCATAATGTTATTTATTATCTATCAAAACGCAATTTAATACATTACCTATTGAGTAACAACAAAAAACTATATAAAACTCAAAAAAAAAGAGTGATAAATTGAAATTTATCACTCTTAAAATTAATTAAAACAATAAGTATATTATTCGTACAAGAATTTATCTAATTTCTCAAAAAACCAAACCATTGCAGGGCTAATTGCTACATAAAACCAACACAATGGTACAAAGTTAAACAAACCTCGTTTATAGGAAGCTTTCATTAAAACATCAAGCGAATCTATCACTTTGTTATCCATTTGGTAATATAAAGCGGTATATCCAAACCATGCCATTACGGTGATTAATAAAAATATTTGTGCTGGATTTTTCCATGCTTTTGCTGAAATAAAAATTGCAATATAAAATACCCAAAATGTTAATCCATAAAATCCATTATCGGTGTACATATACATTTTAATGTGACCAAACATTTGAGCTATTTTGTCCGAATCAAAAAACAAATACTTCACAAAATAATCTGATGTACCTTGCGAATGTAACACCTTGGCAGCAAACAAATTCCACGCAATAAATGAAACCAAAGAACCTATTGAAAAATAAAGAATATTCAACCATTTTTTGTCTTTGATAGATTCAATAATTACAAAGAAAATTCCAACTAATGAAAATACAACAGCATCTGAACGAGTAAATGTATTTAATGCCGCAAAAATTATTGCAATAATTAAATATCTCATTTCCTTTTCCCTCATCCAAATAAACAGCGATATAAACATGATTCCTGTATGTAAAGCATTTGGTAAATTTGATAATGCCATAGCTGCGTGCGAAAAAAACTCAGGAGTAACCAAGGCTGCCAAAGTAAATAATATTGCTGCCATTGGATTGGTAAACCTAATTAACCAATTATAGAATACTATAAAAAATGCAGTGAAATGAAATATTACAATTAAATTAGGTTGAGCTGCACCCCACAAATATGCATAAGCAAAAGTACATGAAGCAAATGGTGGGTATAATATTCGAACATATTCACGAGAATTACGCATATGTTGAATTATGCTATTATTAATAAAACCTTCCTTGGCAATAGCTCTCGCCATAAAATCATACCCAGTTACAGAGTCAAACTCTAAAGTTGGCCAATAAAGTGCTTTTTGAGTAATTACATATAAAAGATAAATAATAATTAAAAAACAAACTAACCACATTCCATTTAATGCATATTTTGTTATTAAGGCTTTATCTAAAAACCAGTTTTTTAATACGTTACCTTTACCTAAGAAATATCCCCCAATTATCGTTACAACTAATACTGCATTAATTGAAACAAATGTACTTTTTACACCAATTACATTAAATGTAAAAAATGAAAATGTAACTATTCCTAAGCCTATTATATAACCAAGACCAATTCTTTCAAATACACCAAATTTATCGCTAATAATCGATAAAATACTCAAACCAGCCAACGTGGCTAATATTATTCCTACTATAATCATTATTTTGAAGTTGAAATATTAAGTGAATAAACTCCTAGCCTACTTTTATTGGCTACAGGATAAGGTAAATACTCATATCCTTTATAATTAACAACAGCTACATGTGTTATTTCATTAGTTAACTTATTGTCTTTTAACTGTGTAGCAAAAACTACTCTTCTTGGATAAAGAAAATATTCATCCCATAGTTGAGTGTAAATGCCACCGCCTGTTGTTCTAAATTTTGGATAGTCAGGCGTAGAATCTTTTAAAACTACTTGAGGATCTGGGAATAATATAACTGCATTTTCAGGTGTATGATTTTTAACATAATCAATATATTCATAATCATACTGAAATTTAAATGTACCTTTTTCCAGATTTGTCAAATTGGGTTTTTCTTTAATCATTTTCATATTTTGAGCAATTAAATTGTCAAAAACAAAAATGTAACCTCCTACCTGTTTTCTTATTACAAAGAGTACTATTAACAATACCAAAACCATCATAATATTTTTGTGGAATGGAATTGAAAATAAACCTACTTTATTATTCGCAAGATTAACATTTGGAACTTTAACCTCAGGTTCAGGTATTTTAACCTTTGGTTGACTTTGATTTTTAGTTGCCATAATTAAATTCTACTTCAGTATTTGCAGTTTCAAACTTTACAGGTGTTACAATTATTAATTCATGAATATTTCCCGAAACATCACCCATCCTAACCAAGGGCCACTGAACTATTTTAGGGTTTACTTCATTTTTTGATACAAACTTAGTCACTTTAGTTTCTGTTAAATCATTGATATTATTTTTAAAAAAATCATAACTTGCTCTGCCTATTTTAGCTTGACTATGTTGCACAAACTCTTGTCCACGTCCGTTTGTAGGGTGAATAATCATCGGCTCAACACTTTTTTCAAATGAAATAGCATAAGTATTATTCACTAATCTAATTAATTCAACTTCTGTTTCATTTAATTTTAGAGGTTTATTTAAATTTTCTGAATTTAAAGCTAACCACTCATACATTACAGGAAAATGAATTGAAATTTTTGATTTAATTTTTATAACTTTTTCAACTTTATCATTTATTTCAACATCATTTTTCTTTGTTAATCCACTCGCTAAATTCCATCCTAACACATTGTTATTTACAAAAATCCATTTTTTACCATTGTATATTTCGGTAATTTGAACATTTATATCCATTAACTCTAATGGAATTCCGGCTTCAGTTGAACTTAATTTATAAGTAAAGTTAGCTGATGTTTTATTGCCATTTGGTTTAAGTGTATTTACAGAAATTACAAGTTTCTTTTTAATATCATTTACAATTGAATCAACAGCTTTTTCGTCAAAGCTTTTCAACCAATATTTGTTATTGGTTTTATGTATCATTTCAGGGATATTAGGTTTGGTTTTACGTTCTTGCCCTTCGTAAAGTGAACGTAACATAGTAAAATAAAACATCCTGGTTTTTAACGAATCAGCTAACAACTGAGCATTCGCATTAAAAATATAACCCAACATCAATAAAATTAAAATTCCTATTTTTTTACTTTTTAACTGCATAAGTACTTAATTTTAAAATTTTAATTTATTTAACTCTGACAAAATTTGCAAACACCTTACATTTTGAGAATTGACTTTTAAACATCTATCAACCATCAATTTAGCATTAATAAAATCATTTTTCACAAAATATAATAAAGCAGCATTTTCAAGTGCTTTTTCGTTTTGAGCGTCTAAAGATAATACTTTCAAAATATAATCTAAAGCCAATGGTTGATTCGCATTTTGTCCAGCAATAACAGCTAAATCATTCAAAGCTTTTACATGTTTTGAATCAATAGCAATAGATTTTTTTAGTTGAATCTCAGCCAACTTATATTTTTTTTCATTCAAATAAATATTGCCAAGCAAATAGTTCACTTCAGCGTCTTTTGGAATTAACCTACATGCCAAAGTTGCATTTTTTTCAGCTTTTAGCAATAAAGAATCTCGTAAAGAATTATTTATCAACTCATTTGATTCAGCTAACCATTCTCCTGCCGATGCCATTAACATCCTTGCTGATGGATTTGGAGAATTACTTTCAGTAGCTAAAGTATAATCATCTTTCCACAATTTATTTCTTTTAATAGTGAATGATGCACTAATTATACCTATGAATATTAAAAACACAACAATTAATTTTTTATTATTTATTGATTGATAAATAATTAGCAGAATCAAAATCAGTGCAACACTTGGAAGCAGCAAAAACCTTTCGGCAAATGTTGTTTCAATTAAAATAAATGAATTTGAAACCAAAAGTAAAGGAATCAAAAACCATAAAGCAGTAATTCTTGTTTGATTTTTATAATTCTTTATTATAGCCAATAAACTTAAAATCAAAACAATAAAACCCAAAAATACAATAATATTAAATGAACCTAAATCAGGAATTGCACCAGTTGAATAATCCCATTGTAATGGATATGGTAAAACTAATTTAGTAAAATACAAACCCCAGAGGTGAATTTTAGCCCAAATTTGTTCTACACCAGATAAAGAATATAATGTATTATTAATTTCAAGTTGCTGATTATTAATCAGTATTGGTTTATCTAAAAAACTGTTTCTAAATACAAAATATAAAATCGCAACTAAACCAACAGTAAGTAAAGTTGGTAAACTTTGTTTTTTCCATTTATCGAAAGCTGTAAATATTACAATTGTAAAAGTTGCCAAACCAGTTTCCTTACTTAAAACGCTAATATTTAGAGCAAAAAACAAAGCTATTAAATATTTAACATTTAATTGTTTATCAGCATTTAAAACCAAAATAAGCGAGCATAGTAAGCCAATTCCACACAAAATTTCATCAACACTTTTAATATTTGCAACAACCTCTGTATGTATGGTTAAGCTTACAAAAATACAAGTTGTTAAAAATAAAATCTCATTTGGAATTGATGTTAATATTTTACTCAAATAATTAAAAAGTAAACAACAAAATAATCCATAGAACAAAATTACAAAAAAATGCATTCCTGAACTTTTACCATTTGAAAGCTTATAAGTGATTGCATAAAAAAGCATTGAAACTGGTCTGTAAGCCCCAGAATTATCATAATTGAAACCATAAAAAGTTCCGTGAGTAACTAACTCTTTTACTGAAAATGATTTTACTAGTTCATTTCCAGTTATTAAACGTTTATCATCTAGCGTAAAAGAATGTTTGATGGTATTTCCATAAACTAGAAATACCATCAAAAAAATACCAATATATATTATAAATCTATTTTGAAACAATTTCATTTTGTCTCTTCAATAACTGAATTAAACTAGCTCTCATTATTAATACAGGAGCAATCATGGCCCAAAGGATATGAAATGACTGAAATTTCAAAACACTACTTATCATTACCAAACTACATGAAATCATGAGAAGTGCCAATGAAACTCTATAAACTTTTTGAAACTTTTCTGAATTACAAGTTAAAAGTAAAACTATACATAAAGGACTAGCCCACAATAAATTATAATTCATTTTAGTAGATGGATGATCTGTTGCAAACCATAAGAAAAATAACAAAACACTAATAATACTTACCAAGTACCAAAGTGCTTTATCTATAATTAATATTTCTTTTCTTTTTAAGTATTGCCATAAACTTAATCCAACTGTAGCTAAAAACAAAAATACTGCTAATAGCTGAGGTATATCTAAAGCAGCTTTTAAACTTCCTTTAGTTGAGGTATAAACATTCACGGTTTCTTTAACCAAAGGTGTTGAAATTTTACCATTTAATAATTCAGCTTTGGCTATACCATTATAAAGTTTATCTGGCAAAAACATTTTTTCAAAATGATTTGGATACACATCGCAAACACTTCCTAAACCTAAATAAAAACCTGCTTTAATCCATGGCATTGACACTATGTTTGGGTCAAGCATTTTTCTATAAGTTAGTTTTTCAGGATTTGCATTTTCATCCCAAACTATATTTTGTTTTAAAACAGTACTTAAAATATCTCTTATTTTTGTGGTACAATTATCTTTAAAAAAATCATATTTATAATATTTATTTTCTTCTTTAAAATTCCAATACAAAAACTCCAAAACTGCCTGACGTTGTTCATAACTAATATTTAAAACTTGTTCAGTTACTGACCTATCTTCTTGCATATATGAACCAATAAAATCTTGGTACGAACTTGCTGAAAGAAAATAATCCAACTTACCTCTTACAAATTTTGTATAAAATTGTTCGTCGTTAAAATCAAAAGTACCATAATTAAATACTAAATCCATTCCATTTTCAGGGTCGTGAACTCTGATTCCTGTATGACCAAATATTGAGTACAGTTCATCACCCGAACCGCATGTTAAAATACTCACCCTAGAATTAGGAGATAGAGTAATAATTGCAAATGATTGTAAACTTAATGCTATTGCAATAAAAAGCAGAAATATTTTTTTCATAATAATTTAATTACCAACAACTTTAAATTTTATTTTTCGATTTGAAAGCTTACTTTCATGAATAGCATTTAAATTTTCACTTGGTTGATCTGTATATGTATTTACAGTTAATCTTTTAGGATCAACGCCTAACTTCACTAATTCATCAAAAACAATTTTTTCTCTATCTGTAGCCAATTGCAAATTATGTTTTACATCACCTTCTTGGTCATAATGTGCTTCAATTCTTAATTTCAAATTCGGATGTTTGTTTAATAACCCTATAATATTGTGTAGTTTATGAATTGAAATTTTATGCAATTCTTTAGATTCGTTTAAAGGGAAATATATACTTTCATGTAAATATTGTCCAATTTCAATATTTTTAGAATTATGCAAATTCTTCTTGGATTTAGTATAATGATTAGGCTTTACTTTATCTCTAGAATAATTTGCATTTACGTTGCTAATTATTTTCACTTCAACTTCTAAATGTTCAAGCATTTGCTCAATGTTATTATTAGTCACCAACTCTGAATTGAATCCCATTGGCAAAATCCTTTTTTCATCAATTCCATGAAACACTAAATACTCTTGTATTGCCGTTGCTCTTGATTCAGATAAAAATTTATTATGTTTTGAATCATTAATATCATCAATATTTCCTACAATCTCAATGAACATTTGAGGGTTTTGATCCATTATTGAAATCAATTCTTGTAATTCAGGATAGGATTCTTCTTTTATTTGAGCTTCGTTATTTGCAAAAAACACATTTCTTAAATATGTTTTTCTACCTGCAACAATTGTATCGAGTTCAATATCTTTCACCAATTCTAGATATGACTTATTTTCAGGAACATGTAGGTTAAATGACTGAAACAAATAGCCATTTTTCTCGATAGTAATTTTAAAATTTTTATTTTCAGGAACTATAATTAAAAATTCGCCTGTTTTTGCATTTGAATGATGTACACTTTGAATTTTATCTGATTGTAAATCTGTTGTTGTAATCTTTACATCCATTGGTAATTGATTATTTTTATCAACCACTTTTCCTTTGAAAACAACTACATTTTCTGGTTTTTCATTTAATTCAGCAACAAAAATATCATAACTACTTTTACCATTATTTTCATTATATGCCGAAAAATATATTCTTTTACCATCAGCTGACCAAGATGCATACACATCATCATCAGTTGTATTGATTGGATAACCTAAATTTCTAGGGGTATTCCAGTTTCCTGCTGCATCAGAAACTGTTACAAACAAATCATGACCTCCTAAAGTTTTATGTCCTTCCGAACTAAAATACAATGTTTTACCATCAGGCATTAAATGAGGAGCATCATCATTGTAAGGAGTATTAATATTCGAACCTAAATTTTTAGGTTTCCCCCAAGTTCCATCAACATGTCTAGTTGAAACATAAATATCAGTACCACCATATCCGCCAGGCATATCAGATGAGAAAAATAAAACTTGTTCATCAGCATCTAAACTTCCACTTGGTTCCCAATATTTAGTATTAATATTATTATCAAAAGCAACGGGGCTCGACCAATTTGCTCCTTGTAACTGACTATAAAAAATATTTCCATTATACTCATCATGTAACTCATCGTGAACATGTTTGTAAATAATCATGGTTTGCCCATCGCTATTGATACTCACTACTGCATCATGATTTTTTGTATTAATGTGATTTCCAATATTTTTAGGCACTCCCCAGCCAATTTCAGATTTTTCACTTACATAAATATCTTCAAAATAATCATCATCTGAAGCATCTTTCTCTCCTCCAATATTTTCAGGTCTGCGTGAAGTAAAATATAGCTTTGTTTCATCAGAAGTAACAATTGGTGTGTATTCTGGGTAAATTGAATTTACAAACTCACCAACTGATTTAATGTTAGCCTTAATCGGATTTAGAAAAAGCTGTTTAGCATTTACGCATATTTCTAATTTTCTTTCAACATCAATAAGTTCTTTTTTATACTTTTTTAAATCAATTTGTAAGGATGTTTTGTATTTATTGAAATGTAAAATTGCTTCATCAAATTTATAATTTAAATGTAAAGCCTTTCCTAAATTATACTCATAATCAATAGGTAAAACACTAGATTTTGATTCCAAATCTTGAAGTTGTTTTAAAGCGATTGATTTATAACCAATATTTAAATTACATATAGCTACTTTATACTTTACATCGTGATTATTTGTAGTTAAACTATCAATGTTTTGAAAAATTTTTAAAGCAGATTTATACTTATGTTCTTTAAATAATTGATTTGCTTTTTTATTTAAAGCGACTTGTTCTTTATTATTTTGTGCGAATAATAACAGAGGGCAAAGTAAAATTAATAGTACAACTCTAATCATACAGAAGATTTGATAATACGAGGCTACAAGATAAAAATATTTGCTCAATTTATGTAAGAAAATATAATTTTTAAGTTAATAATTTGGATAGATAAATCACCGCTGATTTACGCTGATTAGATACTTAGATGTTCGGAGATTTTAAATGATAAAAAATCAGCAATAATCTGCGAAAAAAATCTGCGATAATCTGCGGGAAAAATAAAACAATCTACGGGAAAATAAAATAATCTACGGGAGATTTTAAAAACAATCTGTAACTTGCAACATGATTTTATTAGATAACACTGTAATTTCGGATGATATTGCCGAGAAGTTTTTTGTTTGCGATATCTCAAAATGCAAAGGTGCATGTTGCGTTGAAGGAGATGCAGGTGCTCCACTTGACAAAGAAGAAATTCCCATTTTAGCAGAAATTTATGAACATGTAAAGCCGTATATGTCGGAAGCTGGTATTAAAGCAGTGGAGAAAAAAGGCTTTTACGAAGTTGATATTGAAGGAGATTTAGCAACAACTATTATCGACAATAAAGAATGTGCATACGCTATTTATGATGAAAATAATGTACTTAAATGTGCTATTGAACAAGCCTATTTAGATAAAAAAATCACTTGGAAAAAACCTATTTCATGTCACCTATACCCAATAAGAATTAAACAATACGGTGATTATGAAGCCCTAAACTACGACCGTTGGAGCATTTGTAGTGACGCTTGTAAATTAGGAGAAAGCCTGGCAGTACCAGTTTATAAATTTCTAAAAGAGCCATTAATTCGTAAATATGGCGAAAAATGGTATTCAAATCTTGAAAATGAAGTAAAAGAAATGGGATTGTAGTTTTTACGATTCCATTTTTTTATTCCAAAAAACTATGTAACATACTACCCATGGATGCAACAAAGCACCCACACCAAATAATAACCAAGTATTAAAATGGAATAAAAACCCAAATACAATAAAAATAACACTCATTTTTCTATTATATAAAGCCAAAGGCGATAGCAATTGAAATAACATTGCTCCAATTGGTAAAATCGCACATAAAACTCTATTATTAACCACAAAATCAGTAAAGTAAGATTTGTGCATAAGCATAAATACTTTAAAATTTTCAGCCTCAAACCAAGTAAATCCGCTCGATAATATTTTTTCTAAACCAGCAAAATAGTAACAAGCAACCAACATCACCTGTGCAATTTTCTGCAATTGATTAATTATTAACTGATTATTCTGATTAAAATTTACAATACAAATTATCAATCCTAAAAAAGTAAATGGCACATATCCATGATCTATTTTTTCAAATGAAAAAAACACCATTTGTAAAAACACAAAACAAATTATACTCAATACAGAACTCCATTTTCGGTAAATATTAAAAATAGAACTGAGTGTAGCCAAATACAATACCGACAAAACTAAATTCAAAATCAAAATATTAGGCATTGATTTGAATGAAAAACTGAACAATAAAATAGGTTTATAGAAAGCCTTTATTTGGTATAAATCATTAAATAAAAAGTACCAATCTTTACAAATCCAAAGTAGAAAAACAAAATAATAAATATTTAAGTAATTGATATTGTTAAGAGTAAAATTAGCCGTGATTGAATTAAACCATTTATTAATGTTGGATTTAAAAATCAAAAACAAACTTCCAAGCAAATAAACAATTACTAACCTTACAACTATTTGATCACATTTATGAACAAAAAAATCAACATTAAACCTAAATTTATCAGTATAATATCTTGGATATAAAACACTTATAATTTTATCTAAAAATACATTTTCAGTACCATTGAAAAACGAAATTACAGTATCTCTTACATACAAACTATACACACCTACAATACCAACAAGTATAATACTGATAACTAAATACCATTTATTTAACTTCATAAATTGCTAATTTAACCGTATCTTGTTGATAATTAGACTTAATAACCACTTTATCAATAAACCATTTACGTGCATTATATTCAACAAAACTTTCATTTAATTTTTGAAGATAAATAATTTCTTGCTTTCGTAAATGATAATTAAGCGCTAACTGATGCCATTTACTTTGTTTTGTAAACTGATAATCAATAGCATGTAGTTTTCCATCTTTGGTTTGATATGAAATCAAAAAAAGTTCTTTTTGAGAATTAATTTTTGGTTTTTCGGCAAACATTCCAAATCGTACAAATGGAAAAACATCCGTTTGCAATACAAATGGCACAATAAATCCTAAAACAAAAATACTAACTGTTATATTTACAATCTTAAATTTCATAATTCAATAATAATGCAAAGTAAACAGTTTTGGTTGGTATTTTCATTTATAAGTATAATTATGCTTGTCTTGGATACAGTATCAGTAACCATTGCTTTTCAAAGTTATGAAAATATTTTCCAATTAATTCAAAACATTATTTCAATCAATTCCAATCAATTAGTTAAAATAAAATCTCTTATTTCAGAAGATAAATTATTACTAATTAAATCATTAGCAGTATTTATTAGCACATTAACTACTTATTTTTTCATTAAAAAACATAGATTTTTAATTGAAAGCATTATATACTTTTTTAATGAATTAATTTCTAAAATAAATAATCATTTCATTTCAATTCCAACTAAAATTAAATTAGCAATTTGTTGTATTTCAATCATTAAACTCGTTTTGATACTTGTTATACCATTGCATTTAGATGAAATGTTTTCCTATTTATTTTTAGCAAACAAAGGTGTATTAGTAAGTTTAAGTTATTACCCTGGTCCAAATAATCATGTGTTTTTCAATATACTTTCAGCATTACTATTGAAACTCTCTTTACCAAGCAATTTAGCAATCAGACTACCTTCCTTATTTAGTGATATATTCATTTTATTTATTTGCTCAAAATATGTATATCAATCATCAAAAAGCATTTCAATAAGTAATATTTGTTTAATAATAATTTCATTTTCAATAAATTACTTACCATTTTCAATTTCAGCAAGAGGTTATGTTTTAGCTTGTTGTTTAGGATTAATTGCTTTTATTGCTAGTGAAAAATTAAAAGCTCAACCAACATTTTATGGTATTATCTATATTGTAAGTAATTCATTGGCATTTTTAACTATTCCCACACATCTATACTTATTTGCAAGCATAGTATTTTTTCAGATATTCATTCAGAAAAACTGGAAAATATCACTAAAAATCAACACTTTAACTATATTTTCAACAACAATCCTTTATTCTCCAATATTAATCTTAAATGGATTCGACAGTTTATTCAATAACAATTGGGTAAAAAGTATGTCATTAAATGAATTTTCACCAAAAATAAATTCATTTTTAGATAATTATATTTCAATTATAACTGGTTTACATTATTCGGTTTTCAATTATTTGTATCTAATAATTGTATTTCTGCTCATCTACTTTTCAAAAAGTAGAAAATTAAATGCTTACTTATTTTTCTATATTTTTATTGTATTTAGTATCTGTGTCTTACAAAGAGTTATTCCATTTACAAGGGTGTTTTGTTATTTAAATCTAACTTTTTCTTTGATATTAATTAGTTATATTGTTCAAAATAAGGCTTATAAATTTCTTCTAATTGTATCAATATTGACACTTTTCAACAACTATCAATTTATCATAAACTTAATTCCATTTATTGAATCTGAAAAAAAGATTGAGAATGAAATTGCTAAAAATATTCAACAATGGAAGTCACAAAAAATTAAATACATATACATAAAAGAAGAAAAAACAGCCTATCAAATTCAAATGTATATCATTGAAAACCATTTAGCTATAAAAGCAAAATGGCAACCCAATCAAGAGTTGCCATTTGTATCATCAAATTAATAAATAATTTATTTTTTAAGTTCTGGATGGAAGTTTTTTAAACCAGCTCCAAATAATAAACTTTTATATCCTTCTTTATAATCAATCACTTCAGGATCTAATTGAATTGCTTTTTGATATGCATTTGCAGCTTCAATAAACAATTTATTTTCTTCATAAAACAATGCTTTCACATAATGATTTAATGAACTTTCTTCTGTTAAAGATGAGTTTAATTCAGCTTCTTTTTCTTTAATTTCATTATTTTTCAATAAAACAATTTTTCTTTTGTCAGAAAAAGTTTTACCATTTTCTCCTTTTACAAAAACCTGTAAATAAAATTCGTTATCTGAACCAAGCTTTACTTTATTTAAATCTAAAACAATATTAGTATCAATAGTTTCTTGTTTCAATATAGGTTCGCTAAATTCATTACTCGCTTCAATTATATAAGTTTTACCTTTTGCAAAACTTTTCCAAGTAATATTTAATTTTTGAGAAATAATTTTAACAGATGAATCTGCTGCAGGAGTTGGTAAAAACACTTGAATTCTCTCATCTTTTCTTTCAACCGAACCAGTAGTAGTCATGTGTTTACGGTGATTTTTGTTAATATCTTCAGCACCGTCTTTTGTTAATTCATTCAAAACGAAATCAGTATAACGTTTTGATGTAGAAACACTTGTACCAGAAACTTTTGCTGATAAATCACCAATATCAAATGTACCTGCTTGTCTTAATTCTACAGTTTTGCCAGATTTGTGTAGTAAACCAACAAATCCTCCTGTTCCAATAATTAACTTATCATTAGGATATAATTTTACACCTGAAGTTAATGGCTTTGAATTTAAAGTATTAGTACCTTTTTGAGATAAAACTTTAAATTCTTCTTTTGCAGTTTGAGCCATACTCACTAAAAAGCTAAAGGCTGCAAATAAGTAAGTTAGTGCGATTTTTTTCATTTTCATTTGTTGTTTATATTAGTAATATTAGTTATTCTAGTCTTAATTAGCAATTTATTGAACATTTTTTTCCAATCAAAGTTCATTACTCCATCGAACCAAATTTCAACTAAATCCCCCGCCAATACAATTACGGCAAATGCCAAGCTTAGTTCTAATTTATAATTCATTTTGTCAAAAATTACAAGTATAACTATAATCAAAATTACAGATTGCAATAATTGCAAACCTTTGGTAACTACCCCATACCAAATACCGTGCCTTTTTAAAAAATAATGAAATACAACTACATTTAAATGGCAAAGTATAATACTAAATAAATATGTTAGCCACGAAGGAGATTCGTCAATAAAATCGTGTGCCAAAGTCATTGATATTATATTGGCATGTATTACAATTCCATAAATATCAGGATAGGCTTTACCAACATATTTGTGATTCAAAGGACTATAAAACATATCCTCCCATGAAGACTCATGAATACTTTCCCCTACAAAGCCCATCAAAACTATTTTACCTCTTAAAAAAGATTTATCAACTTCTGGGTCAAATACATCATCAATATCTAAAACATGATATTTAGCTAAATTTCCTCTAAAATTAATTACCTCTACATCTTTTTTACGATCTAATATTTTCTTAACAGCACTTGGATTGTAATATTCAGCAATTTTTAAAGGGAAGCATAAATAATCTTTATTCTTCACTGTTGAAACAGGATTAAATGTTCTAGAAGTTTTGCCTTCCCTTTCGTCAGATTCAGTAATTAAATTTGCAAATGCAAAATCAGAATAATCACTAAACATTGGATTTGAATGTTCTATTGAATCAAATTGCTGCGTAGTTTCATTATATTGACTTAATTTACTTACCAAAACTACATTATGAGCATTTTTAATTGCTTGTTGTAAAGCTAAATCTTCAATACTATCTTTTGGATGACGAAAAAAAGCATCTATACCAATTACTTTAGGATTGTATTTGCTTATTTCATTCAACTCATCAGCAATACCTCCACGAGTTAATTTACCTATATTTACAATTACAACATTGGTATCAGCTTGTGTTTCACTAACAACAAATGTTGAATCAGTAGCATGTTGAGAATGACGCATTTGTGAAAAAACCAAATCCGTTAATTCAAAGTCTTTCAAAGCTCCATCAAGTGGATCTAAAATACTTGTATTTAAATTTATATTAGAAAGTAAATAAATACTTAATAATATAAATAGTGTACACAAAATATTTTTTAGGTCAAATAAACCTTTTATCATTATATTGTAATTATTTTCTGGTTACGGGGAAATACGAAGATAATACAATTTTATAATAAAAAAATGACATTGAAAAGGTTACGTTATAATAAAGATGAAATTTTGTCTGGAATATTGCAAAATGACAGAGCAATTCTTGCTTATGCAATTACGCTTGCAGAAAGTAAAATTGAATATCATCAAGAAATTATTAAAGAAATTATCAATGTATTACCCCAAAACAACTCAAGTTTTAGATTAGGTTTAACCGGAGTACCTGGCGCAGGAAAAAGTAGTGTAATTAATAGATTGGGTTGTTTGTTAGTTGAAAAAGGATTTAAAATAGCTGTTGTTACAATTGACCCATCGAGTCAACTAAATCACGGAAGTATTTTAGCTGATAAAACAAGAATGGCCGACCTACTAAATTACAAAGATGTTTATGTTCGCCCAAGTTCATCTAATGAATCAATAACGAATAGCCTTCCTGAAGTTATGAATATTTTGGAAGCTTGTGGTTATAATTTTATTATTATCGAAACAGTTGGAGTTGGACAAGCTGAATTTGAAATTGCTTTAATTACAGATATGCTCATGTATGTTCATTTACCAAATGCAGGTGATGAAATGCAGGGAATAAAAAAAGGATTATTAGAATGGATTGACATATTTGTTTTAAATAAAATTGACCAAATTGAAGAATCAAGAATTGAAGAAATTTTTCATGATTTTGCACAGATTAGAAATTTTTCAATTAATGAAAATACTGAAATGCAATGTTTTGGAGTTTCTTCAAGAGAAAACATTGGTTTTGGAAAATTAGCAAATTATTTAAAAAATGAATTTAATGAAGCTATAAATAATAAAACTGGTTTACAAGAACTTAGAAATAAAAAATCTACATTCAGACTTGAACTTTTAATAGAACAAAAACTAAAAAACTGGCTTTATTCTCATCCAATGTACAAAAACGAAGTCTCAAAATTAAGTTTAGATATCACAAATGGAAAAATAAACTTGAATGATGCCGTGAATGAACTTTTTAATAAAATAATACCTCAATAATGAAATTATATTCAACAATAATTATTTGTATAACAATCTGTATTTTATGTAATTGTGCACATAAAATAAGCCCAATCGCTAAAAAATACATTACCACAAACGATACAAATATTTATATAAAATCGACTAAAAATGACACTTTAACACTACAGTATTTGGGATGTGGAGGAATGTTAATTTCAAAAAATAACAATAAAATATTAGTTGACCCATTTTTCAGTAATCCTCGATTTTTGTCAATTATTGTAAAACCAAACAAAAAACGAATCGATACAGCTTTTCAAAAAATTAATTATCAAGGTGTTACTTCTTGCCTAATATCTCATGCCCATTACGACCACTTATTAGACATTCCATATATTTCACAAAAATATTTCAATAATAAACTACATATTTACGGAAGTAAGACAGTAATTAACATTCTAATATCTAAAGGTTTAGATGTAAAATATTTACATAATATAGAAAAAGATACTTGTTCAGCAACATCTGAAGGAACTAGGACTTATATAAATAATAATCAAATCAGGTTTTTACCTATAAAATACGAACATGCTCCTCATTTAAAAATTGGTAATAAAACTTTCAAATTTTTCCAAGGAGATCATGATTCAATACACTCAAAATCAAATACATCAACACATTACAAAGAAGGACAAACATTAGGTTTTTTGGTTGATTTTTTAAAAGATTCAATTGTTGAAAAACGAATTTATAGTTTAACAGCAGGTGCTGCTAATCCAGGTTTGGGAAATCTGAGTCAACACGCCAATATTATCAAAGACAAAATTGACATCATAAGTATTTGTGTTGCTTCACATGATTATGTGAATAATTACCCCAAAAGTATAATCAATGATGTAAAACCTTATTATATTTTGGCAACTCATTGGGAAGATTTTTTTATAAAATATCCATTTTCAAAAAAACATTTAAAATCTGTACGATTAACCAACCTATATTCGTTTTGCAATAAAATGAATTCAGATTTAAAACTTCAAAATCGTTGGATAATCACCAATCCAATTATATATACAAACTTTATTTATCAAAAATGAAATACTTAAAACACATATTATCAATAGTTTTTGTATTTCAATTACATTCTATAGCCATTTCGCAAGTTGATTGGAACAGTATTCAGTTTCCATTAAAAATCAAAGATGATACATTAAAAAATCCATTTACAGGTGGAATAAATGCAGCTCAAATTGGCAAAATATTTTTAAACAATGATACTCAAAAAGATTTGGTTGTATTTGATAGAGCCAATAATAGGGTTTTAACATTTTTGGCAGATTCAGTGAACAAACAATGGAATTATGCACCACTTTACGAAAACTTTTTTCCAAAAATGAGCAATTGGGCTTTATTTCGAGATTACAACAATGATGGAAAAGTTGACATTTTCACTTATACAAACCTTGGAATAAAACTCTACAAAAATGAAACACCTAAAAACGGTTTACCCAAATTTAGATTAATTGAAGCCCCTTTGTTAAGTAAAGGTTTTTCAGGTAGATTAAACATTCAATCTCAATCAATTGATATTCCTGCTATTGCCGATATTGACGGTGATGGTGATATTGATATTTTAACTATTGACACAAATACAGGCGGTACTTTGCAAATGCACGAAAACAGAAGTACGTCATCAGATACAATGATTTTTACAAGAATTAATGATTGTTGGGGAGGATTTGATTTTTTTGCTTGTAATGATATTCGCTTTGGTTTAAGTTGCGAAACAAAACTTAGAAAAAGTACAGAATATGCCCGAATTCAACATACAACTTCAGGAGCTTTACTCACTTTTGATTTCAATCAAGATTCATTAACTGATTTATTACTTACAAAACAAGGTTGTAAATCTGCCTATTTATTTGAAAACAAAGGCTCAAAAAACTTAAATCCGATTTATAATGCTTATGACACAACTTTTAATTTTGCGGATATTGCACTTCGACAAAATTACTCAGCTGCTATATTTAAAGAAGATGTAAATTTTGATAAAATCGATGATATTATTTTAACCTATAATGAACCTGTAAACAATTTTAATGAAAACTTACAATCGAGTATTCATTTGTACGAAGGAGAAAACATAAATTCATGGAAATTTAAAAAACATAATTTTTTACAAGAATCTATGCTTGATTTAGGTGAATACTCCTCTCCTATTGCTTTAGATGTTGATGGAGATAATGACCAAGATTTACTAATCTCTTCAACTAAATTTATTGATAATAAAAGAGTTGCAAATTTAACCTTATTAAAAAACACAAACACTTTTGAACAACCTATTTTTGAAATATCAGATACTAATTACTTAAACTTTAAAATTTCAATTTATTCAAACATAAAAATAGTATTGAGTGATATTAATCTTGATTCTAAAAAAGATTTAGTTTTTATAGCTCAATATTCAACATCTAATACCCAAGAAATTTACTATATAGCTAACGTTTCAACTTCATCTGATTATCAATTTTCAAGCAATAATACCTCTCTTTTTCAAGCAAAAAATGCTTCAAGTTTACATATTGCTGATATTGATAATAATGGATATGAGGATATTATTTTAGGCAAAAATGATGGTTCTTTAGAAGCTTGGGGAAGAAATAGTGCTTCAATAAATTATAGTTTAGTAACAGATTCTTTGGCAGGCTATTCCTCAAATTATTTACAGCAACAACCTAGTTTGGCAAGTGCGGATATTAATAATAATGGAAAAACGGATTGGTTTGTTTGTAACAATAGTGGCGAGTGTTACTACGCACTTGACACAATATTATACCCAAAATCACCAAAATGGACCAAATCAAATATAAATTTAAATGCAATTGCTGTAAATAACACTTCACATTTAGGTATTAATCCTAATATTAACATAATAGCATTAGATACTAGTTATCAATTAATTGCAGGTAATATCAGTGGAGGAATTCAACTTTTCTCAACCAAAGCCAGTAGCAAATTAACTAATCCTGAGGAAAGTGATTTTGTAAATTTATATCCCAACCCAGCTGAAAACTTTTTCATTTTTTATGCCGAAAAAAATGGATTTATTACAATTTATGATGCATTAGGAAAAGAATATTTTTCTACAAATATTACAGCTTTTGACAAAAATAAAATAAATACAACTAATTTAAAATCAGGAATTTATTTTGTAAAATTTATAAATTCAACTAATAAGAATAGTATTCACAAATTGGTTATAAAGTAAATTTTTTATTCACCAGAAAACAAATACTTATCTATCAAATTATGAACTACATACAATAATGGAGTAAGTAAAATTGCAACCACAAATTTGTAAATATAATTTACAGTAGCCACATCAATTAATTGTTGAAAACTCCAATTTCCAAAAACATAAAAAGCAATCCAAAGTACAATAAAACTATCAATCAATTGTGAAATTAGAGTAGAACCAGTTGAACGTAACCAAAAAAACTTTTTGCCAGTAACATTTTTTAGTTTATCAAAAATATAAGCATCCAACAATTGTCCGATTAAAAACGCTGTAATTGAACCAATTATAATCCCCAAACCTTGTCTGAAAATACTTGAATAAGCTGAATTGATATTAAATAAATTACCATCAACATCTGTTTTATTTACATCCAACCAAAAATCAGCAGGTGTAAGTTTAGTAGCAGTAAAAATAATTAAAAAAGAATATGCAATCAAACAAGCTGTAATTATACTAATTCTTCTAACTCCATCTTTACCAAAATATTCATTAATGATATCTGAAACAATAAAAACTATTGGCCAAATTATTACACCAGCCGTAAAATTTCCTTGTAAAAAAGGTATATTTTCTGTGCCTAAAGTTTGTTCAAGAGAAAATATTTTAACACCAATTATCTCAGCAACAATGGCATGTGTTATAAAAATACTGCACAAAATAATGTACAACACATTTTTCTTATGTGTTAATTTTATAGTATCAATTTCGTTTGGATTCATTTTGTAATTATAAAAGAATAATCTTAAAATAACTTAAAAATAGTGAGATTGTTTTTACTATTAAAGTATATAAAAAATATTTTCTTGTTTAAGAAACTACTCATCAAACAAAAACGTCAAGCCTTCTTGTGCAAGTGACGATTTTTCAAAAACAGTTTTAGCTTCAATTAAATGAGCATCTAATTCTTTGTATCTCGCTGAAAAATGCCCCAATAATAAGGTTCCAACTTTAGCTTGTAAAGCAATTTGTGCTGCTTGTAAAGCTGTAGTATGAAATGTATTTTGAGCTCTATCTAACATATCGTGTAAAAATGTAGCCTCGTGATACAAACAATCTACTCCCTCAAAATACTGACAAATACTTGGGTCATAAATAGTATCTGAACAATAAGCATAACTAAAACTTTTTCGTGGAGGTGATGTTAACTCACTTTTTGAATAAAGTATATTCCCTTCACTATCAAATACATCATTGCCTTTTTTTAACAAAGCAATATGTTGTAAAAGCATATTTTCTGGCAATAAACCTTTGTTAATTCTATAATTTTTAGGTTTTTCTTTAAATAAAAATCCTGTACAAGCAATTCTATGTTTTAAAGGAAACGAATGTACTGTAAATTCATCGGTTTCTGTAACAAAATTAAAACCTTCAGGATTTGTTAAATGAAAATGTATTTGAAATTTTAAAATTGTATCTGAATACTTAAACTGTATCAATAAAATTTCTTGTAAACCATTCGGACCATAAATATGCAAATCCTCAGTTCTTCCAGAAAGATGCATACTTGACAGCAAGCCAATTAAACCAAAAAAATGGTCGCCATGCAAATGACTTATAAAAATAGTATCCAATTTTGTAATTTTAACCCCATAGCGCTTTAACTGCAACTGCGTTGCCTCCCCACAATCAATCAACAAATGTGATTTACCAATTTGCACATATTGCGAACTATGATGGCGATTATATTGAGGAGTAGCCGAGCTAGAACCTAAAATCTTAATTGCTATTCCCACGGTTGTTTGAGTTTAGAGTTGAGAGTTAAGAGATAAGAGTCTAAAGTTATTGAAACAAACAATAAAAAAAATATAACAAAAAAACATAATCAATAATTAAGAATCAGTAATCATAATAACTACTAATTCTTAATTACTAATTCTTAATTAATTATTCAGCATCGTCTTCGTCAATTTCTAATGAGCGTTCAATCTCATTTAGAAAAATTGCATCAATTGCTTCTGAGTTTGTTGGCAAAATATTTAACACATTATCTAATTGCGAAATTTTAATCAATTTAGCAACGTGCTCAGTGATACCTGTTAATACCAAAATTCCTTTATCATTATTACACAAACGATTAGCAACAAGAATTGAGCTTAAACCTGATGAATCAATGTATTTTACTTTTGATAAATCAAGAATAATATTTTTAACACCTTCGGCATTAAAAGTTACTAATTCTGTTTTTAAAATTGGAGCCAACACTGTATCAAGCTTTTCTTCATCAAGCTGAATTAGGTTATATTGCTCATGTTTATTAACTGAATATTTCATTTCTATCGTTATTTGGGATAAGTCAATTCAAAATTTTATGCAATATAATAATTTACTGTGCTCTTAAAAACGCAGTTACATTATCTTTAATTCTTGATTCAATATTTTGTGTATCAGCTTTTACAAAAGACTCTCCACAAAATTTCTCATAAAGTTCAATATATCTATCTGAAATGCTGTTAACTAAGTCATCATCCATTGTTGGTACAGTTTGACCTTCTTTACCTTGAAAGCCATTTGCAATCAACCACTGACGTACAAATTCTTTACTTAACTGTTTTTGAGCTTCGCCTTTTGCTTGACGTTCGTCATAACCTTCAGCATAAAAATAACGAGAAGAATCTGGCGTATGAATTTCATCAATTAAATAAATGGTACCATCAAATTTACCAAACTCATACTTAGTATCAACCAAAATAAGTCCTTGTTTTGCTGCCATTTCAGTACCACGAGCAAAAACAGCTTGTGTATATTTTTCTAAAGCAATATAATCAGCTTCATCTACAATTCCTTGTTTAATAATCTCTTCACGAGAAATATCTTCATCATGACCTTCTGATGCTTTGGTAGTTGGCGTAATAATTGGCGAAGGTAATTTGTCATTTTCCTTTAAACCATCTGGTAAAGAAACACCACAAATTGTACGTTTACCACTATTATATTCTCTCCAAGCATGGCCCGCTAAGTAACCCCTAATTACCATTTCTACTTTAAATGGTTCGCATTTCACCCCAACCGAAACATTTGGGTCTGGACTAGCAGTTAACCAGTTTGGCAAAATATCAGAAGTTGCTTTTAAAAATTTTTCAGCAATTTGATTTAACACCTGTCCTTTGTAAGGAATTGCTCTTGGCAATACCACATCAAACGCCGAAATACGATCAGAAGCTATTACAACCAATTGGTTTTCAAAGTAATAAACATCACGAACTTTACCTTTATAAAAGCCAGTTTGGCCTTCAAATTGAAATTTAGTTTCTTTTATAGCTGTCATAACTTAACAAATATAAAAAAATGCTTTTGAATTATCGAACTCAAATTAAGTAAATTGATTAATTTTGAAAAATATGATGAATACTGTTATTGGAAAAGATATAGATTTAGCAGCTAAACACCTGATTAACGGAAACTTAGTAGCAATCCCAACTGAAACTGTTTATGGCTTAGCGGCAAATGCATTTTCTGCAGAAAATGTTGTAAAAATTTTCGAAGCCAAAAATCGTCCTTTCTTTGATCCACTCATTATTCATACGTACTCTTTAGCAAAAGTGCTTGAATGGATTCCTGTTATTGATAGCCGATTATTACAACTTGCTGAAGCTTTTTGGCCAGGTCCATTAACCTTACTTTTACCAAAACCTGATTTTATACCTGATATAGTAACATCTGGACTTGAAAGAGTTGCAATCAGAGTTCCAAACCACAGCTTAACACTTTCATTATTATCTCATTTAGATTTTCCATTAGCTGCTCCAAGTGCAAATCCATTTGGGTATGTTAGTCCGACTACTGCACAACATGTTTATGAGCAATTAAATCAAAAATTAGCTTATATTTTGGATGGTGGAGATGCTCAAATTGGTGTAGAAAGTACAATAGTTGGCTTAGAAAATGATAAAATTACTATTTATAGAAAAGGTGGTTTAACCGTTGAAGAAATTCAATCCTTATTACCAAATGAAGAAATTGTAATTAAATCACATTCAAGTTCGCAACCAGCAGCACCCGGAATGTTAGAAAGTCATTATTCTCCAAATAAAAAAGTATATTTGGGAATTGATGTTTTAAATGAATTAAAGGATTTCGATAAAAATAAAATTGGAATACTTGTTTTTAATGAGTTTTACAATGACATACCTCATAAAAATCAAATAAAATTATCTGAAAACGGAGATATAAACGAAGCTGCAAAAAACTTATTTTCAAGTTTAAGAGCTTTTGATAAATTAGACATAGAGATACTAATAATCAAAGACTTATTGCCAGAAAATGGTTTAGGAATAGCAGTAAACGACCGTTTGAAAAGAGCAGCAGCAAAAGGTTAAACACCTAAAATGTGGATAACTTGTGAAAAATTATTTACGTAACAGGTTACCATAATATATAATTTAGTATTTAAATACAAAACAGCAATGGCATTCGGTATTTCATTCACAAATGATGAGGACATACTGGAACGTATCCGAAAAGGCGACGAAAGAGCAATTGATTTTCTGTATAAAAAACATTACAGAATGATGGTCAATATGATTATCAAAAACAATGGTTCAGAAGAAGAAGCAAAAGATATTTTCCAGGAAGCACTTATAGTGTTTTGGAAGAAAGCTATATGCGGTGAGTTAGTGTTAACTTCAAAGATAAGTACTTACCTATATAGTATTTGTCAAAACCTTTGGCGCAAAGAATTAGATAGAAAATCTAGGCTTTCTTTTGAAGAAAAAGACCAAGTTGAAGAACTCAATCATGATACGCAAGAACGAATTTTAGCAATTCGAAAATGTATAAATGAATTGGGAGAAACATGTAAAAAGGTATTAACTCTGTTTTATTTTGAAGAGCTTTCAATGGATGATATTGCTGAGCAAATGGGATTTGCAAATGCCGATACAGCCAAAACTAAGAAATATAAATGCAAAGTAGAGCTCGACAAAAAAGTAAAATCAATATTCAAAACTTCTGACTTTTTCGATTAAATGGCTAACGAAGAAACAAATATCGAACTAATTGAGAATTACTTAAGTGGAAATTTAAGTGTTACTGAAAAGCTACAATTTGAACAGCAATTAATGAACGATTCAGCATTGAAGGATGAGCTTTCATTCCAGAAAATGATTAAAGAATCTATCATTGATTATAGAAAAGCTGAGATAAAAGGTCGCTTAAATAATTTAACCCCTGCAAGTGGTAGCTCAAGTACTTCATGGTTAACTGCTATTGCAGCAAGTGCAGTTATTGGTGTTTCTACATGGTTTGGGTTCCAATATTTAAACAATAGTACTAAAGATACTAATGTAAAAGTTACAACTGAAGCCAAAACAGAAACAACATCAAAACAATTAGTTGTAAAAACACCTAATTCTAGTAATCCAACAATTGAAACTATTCAAGAGTCTAATATTGGAACTACTACATCTAATAAGGTAAACAAACCCAAAGTTAATTCAACAAAGTCTGTTAAAAATACAGATAATGATGACAACTTATTGGAATCTGGACCAATTGCACCTGAAGAGCCTTTGGTAAGCTCTAACGAACAAAGCATCAATGCTAATAGTGCTGAATTAAATCATAATAACAAATCTCATAGTGTTATTCAATCTAGTTCAATTCCAACACCTGTAATTAAAAGTAGTAAAGACAAATTTCAATACACACACACTTCGGATCAGTTGGTATTATGGGGAGACTTTTCAAAATCGCCTTATGAAATTTTAGAATTAAATAAAAATAAGGAAAAGAGAACTTTCTTATATTACGAAAAAGAATTTTATGAATTATTAAATCATGTTTCTGAACCTAAAAAGCTTGAAAAATTAGGTGACAAAACATTAATTCAAGAGCTCAAACAACGATTGAAACACAAGTAGGTGTCCCCCACAGTAGAGAGTGTCATTTAAAAAATGGCACTCTTTTTTTTCACCAAACATTTTATAAATCGAAAAAAATCAAATTTAATAATCAATATTATCTCTACTTTGTCAGATTAAAATCTTTAATTCAACATTATATTTAACCATAAATCAATATAGGGGAAATTGATTTATTATTTTTTCCTATCATAAAAAAATAAAATCAATTTATTTACATACTGTTTAATAGAAGATAAATAGAGAACATAGAAAAAATAAATAATGATTTTTTAGGTATAACCTGTGTTTCCATGGGTAAAAATTTCACTATAATATAAAGTAACAAAGTAGAGTTAACTTTAAAATAAATTCTATTAAACACATGATTAATATTAATGTAGGGATAATAAAGATTTCGTAATAATTAATAATCAATTTGAAAACATTTGTATAAGAATTTTGCATCAACAAATTCCAAAAAACAAATGCTAACAAATTACTCTAAGCTAATTCCTAAATCCGTTCTTACTACCTTAAGTATAGGTATAATTGGATTAGGAATTTCAAATGCACAATCAAACAAAAGATTAAGTGTATTACCAGGATTACCACCTGCTAAACTAGAAGCTGTAATCACTCAAGCTTCAGATGACAACGAAGAATACGTTGCAGATGGAACAACAGATTTCGGAAGTTCGGACCTTGAAATGGTAACTGAAGGTGGAGGTCAACAAATTATTGGACTTCGTTTTGCTTCAGTAAAATTACCCAAAAATGCTGTAATCCAATCGGCTTACATACAATTTGCCGCTGATGAAACTCATTCTAATTCAGTTTCATTAAACTTTTGGGGATTAGCACATGACTCTCTTCCAACATTTGCTAACGAATCAAAATCAATTTCAAAATTTGATACAACTACTTCAAGAGTAGATTGGGCAAATTTACAAGCTTGGACTGCAGGAGAAATCACAGACAAACAAAAATCTACAGATTTAAAATCAATTATTAACGAAATAATTAGCAGACCTAACTGGAAATCAGGAAACCCAATTGGTTTTGTAGTTAAAGGTCCAAACACTGGTGGAAGAAGAGTAGTTGATTCGTATGAGGATGCTTCTGCTGGAAAAGGTGCTTCTGCAAAATTAGTTATTGAATATTATATTCCAGTTACTGCAACTTTTGACATTTTAGCAGGTAGCGATGATAACGAAGAATATTTAGCTGATGGAACTACAGATTTTGGTAGTTCTGACCTTGAAATGGTTACAGAAGGTGGTGGTCAGCAATTGATAGGTTTACGTTTTGGAAATGTAAAGTTACCTAAAGGTGTTACAATCAATAAAGCAAATATCCAATTTGCAGCTGATGAAACACATTCAAATTCAGTTTCTTTAAATTTTTGGGGAATAGCAAATGATTCGTTACCAACATTTGTAAACGAATCTAAATCAGTTTCAAAATATGATACCACTACTTCAAGAGTAGATTGGATTAATTTACAAGCTTGGACTGCGGGTGAAATTACTGACAAACAAAAAACACCCGACCTTACCTCAATTGTAAATGAAATAATTAATAGACCAAACTGGAAAACAGGAAACCCAATTGGTTTTGTAGTAAAAGGACCTAACACAAATGGTCGACGTGTAGCTGATGCTTTTGAAGATGCGTCTGCAGGAAAAGGTGCTGTTGCTAAGTTAATTGTAGAATATTTAGGTGTACCATCTCAAGAAAAACCAAAAGCAAAATTAGGAAAATTCCCTATGTACGTTGGTCAAGGTGAATGGGAATACAATGCAGAAGGCCTAGATTTAGCAAATAATTGGAAAAACCGTTCTGGTTCAGATTCAGCTTGGGCATTTGGAGATGCTCCAATCGGTTTTGGTTCGGCGGTTGCTAAAACAAAATTACCAACTGGTAAACAAACTTATTATGCTCGTCATGCATTTGTAGGTGATAAAGTGGCAGCAATTGATTCTTTAGAATTCACTGTAAGAGCAAATGATGGAGCAGTTCTGTATGTAAATGGAAATGAGGTATATAGATTCAATGTTGGTGCAAATGCAGTTAATTATAACACATTAGCAATTCAAAGAAACCCTATCAATGCTCGTTGGGAAAGATTTACAGTGAAAAACACTTTTGTTGATGGAGATACTAACACAATTGCTGTTGAATTACATCAAGCTGATATAAATGAAGATACATTATTATTTGGTTTAGGTGTAAGACCTAAAGACAAAAAAAATGCTCCTGAATTTTTACCAATTCCTAAATCGTCGCAATGGTCGTATTTTGACAAAGGAATGGAACCACAAGGAAATTGGAAAGAACTTGCTTACAACGATGCTAAATGGAGTGTAGCAAATGGTACTTTTGGTTATGGCGATGCTCATCCAACAGTAATTTTCAATGGTGAAAATGCACTAGACCAATATCCAACAACTTATTTCAGAAAATCATTTGTAATTAATGATAAGTCTAAATTAGCTGATACTTTATTATTAAATTTAAGAAGAGATGATGGAGCTATAGTATATTTAAATGGTGTAGAGATCGTTAGAGCAAATATGCCAGCTGGAAATGTTGATTACACTACTTTTGCTTCAAGTTCGGTTGGAGGTAATGATGAGTTAACTTATTTCCCTTACGAAATTTTAAAATCATCAATTTTAAATACATTAGTAAATGGAGTAAATGTTATTGCAGTTGAAATTCATCAATCTGATGCTGCAAGTTCTGATGTATCTTTTGATATTGAATTTAAAGAAAAACCTAAAACATTTAGCTTTGATCCATGTGCAACACAACATATTAGTTGTTTTACTTCGGTAGCTCCAAATACGAAAAACCAATTGTTTAACATTCCAAGTTCACATGCTTTCCAAGCAATTTTTACTTCTGGAATTCAATATACAAACAAAGGTAATTTCAAAGGAGATACTTTAGTACCTACAAACTTTGACTTTACTGGATTTGTTCCAGAAAATATGACTAGTAGTACTAAAGGTCATTTATCAATTAACCATGAAACTACTTTTGGTGCAGTGTCAATGTTAGATATTAAATTTGACAATACATCTAAATTATGGTCTGTTGATTCTTCAAGAGCTATTAATTTCAATGAAGTTGCAGGAACTACACGTAACTGTTCGGGTGCAGTAACTCCTTGGGGAACAATTATTACTGCAGAAGAAACTCGTAACACTGGCGATGCAAATTCAGACGGTTATCAAGATTTTGGTTGGTTAGTAGAAATTGACCCAAAAACCAACAAAATCCCTCAGTATGGTACTGGAAAAGAGCAAAAAGTATGGGCTGCTGGTAGAGCATCACATGAAAATGCGGTTGTAACAGCTGATAGTTCAACTTTGTATTGGGGTGAAGATAATGGTTCTAGTAACTTATATAAATATGTTCTAGATAAAAAAGCTGATTTATCTTCTGGTAAATTGTATTCTTTAAAACTAAACACAGGACTAGTTGCTAGCGAACCAACTTCTGCTTCTGGTACATGGGTATTAGTGCCAAACACTACTCAATCAGATAGAAACAACACTTATTCTTTATCTGCTGGTTTAGGAGCGACTTCATTTAATGGAATTGAAGATGTTGAAATTTCTTCATTTGATGGTAAAATATATTTTACAGCAAAAGGTGAAAGTAGAACTTATCGTTTTGATGACTTAGGAACTAATGTAGCTAATTTCGAAACTTTTGTTGGAGGTAAATCATATACTTTTGCTACTGCAAATGGAAATGTAACAGAAGCTTGGGGAACAGGAAATGACAACTTAACAATTGACGAAAAAGGAAATGTTTGGGTATTACAAGATGGTAGCCAAGACCATATTTGGGTCGTTCGTCCAAACCATACTCAAGCAAATCCAAAAGTTGAGTTGTTTGCTACCACTCCAGAAGGTTGTGAGCCAACAGGTATGACATTCTCACCTGACCATAAATTTGCATTTATATCATTGCAAAACCCAAGTCCAACTAGTACTGCAACTACAATTGACGCTGCTGGTAATACAATTGTATTCAACAAAAGTGTTACTTTAGTAATGGCTAGAAAAGAAAATTTAGGTGGGACTTTAACAGCAATTGACAACGAAACTACAGTTGCTCAACACCAAATTAATATTTTCCCTAATCCATCTGAAGGAAATGCAAAAGTTGCATTTACTACCAAATCAAATCAAAAAGTTGCAATTAATGCATATACTTTAGAAGGTAAATTGGTTAAAAATATAGCTTCAACTTCATTTGCAGAGGGCAAACACGAAGTAGCTGTAGAAGGCTTAGCTTCAGGCATTTATTTAATTCAAATTAGCATTGATAATAATGATGCTTTCTTGAAATATATTGTAAAATAATAGTAAATAATTAATGGGTATAAAAGTCGGGGTTGCGAAAGCAATCCCGACTTTTTAATAACTAATGACTTCGAAAATGAAAAAAATAATACTCTCAATTGCTTATTTAACACTTTTCACTTCAATTGCTTTTGCACAAAATAATGAAAATTCATCAGGTCAATTTGACTCTTTTCAAGATGCATTAAAAAATGCAGACAAAGCTACATACTTAAATTTACGTCAAAATAATTTAAGCTCATTGCCTGATAGTTTTGCACTTTTACCTCAGTTGACAAGAATCAATTTGATGAAAAACAATTTAACAACATTGCCTAAAAGCTTTTTTCAATTACAAAAAATACAAACTATTGTATTAAGAGACAATAAGTTAAAAGAAATTGGATTTGAATTTCAAAATTTCAAATCAATCAACACACTAGAGTTGAGTAAAAATAAAATATCAAACATTGATTCTTCTTTTTGGAAAAATGAAAATTTGCAATTTTTATATTTAAGTAGTAACCAATTAGAAAATTTACCATACGAAAAAGTAGCATTACCTAAACTTGAAATTTTAGAATTACAACAAAATTCAATCGATAAAATACCTGCAAGTTTCATTAAAGGAACACCAAATTTAGAAGGCATATATTTAAGTAATAACAAACTTAATTCTATTCCAAAAGAGATTACAAATTGGGAAAAATTGCAAACCTTAAACCTTGAAAATAATATAATTACAAGTTTACCAGCTGAAATTGGCAATTTAATAAATCTAAAAACGTTGATTTTAACCAATAATCAACTGAATGAAATTCCAGAAAGTATTGGTAAACTTAAAAACCTTGAAACACTAATTATAACAGGCAATAAAATCAAAACTTTACCCAAAAGTATTTCAAAAATAAAAAACTTAAAAACACTTTTATTGGTAAATACCCAAATTTCAAAAATAGAACAGGAAAAAATAAAGAAAGCATTGCCTAAGTGTGATGTTAGATTTTAAAATATTTGTTATACAGATTCAATTTTATAAAAAATTGAATCTGTATTTTATTCTTTAACAATCCATTTTTCAAACTATTCTCATCAAAAAAGCTACAAAATTAGTTTAAAATGTATATTTTTGTTTTTGGTAAACATTAAAATGCAAATTAAAGCTTTGCAATAATTACCTAAATATTCAAAAAATATTAATTACTAATTGTTCATAATTAATTATTTAACATTGAGTTCGGCACCAAAATATAGAAAAAAGACTTTAGGATCATATCCATATTTCACTGTTGTGTTTGGGATAACTCTTTCATTGTATGTAATTGGTTTGTTTTATCTATTACTAAGTAATGCACATAAACTTTCGCAATTAGTTAAGGAAAATTATACAATACACGTTTATCTACAAAAAGATATTACTTCCGAAAGTAAAGATTCCTTGCAAGCTGTTTTAAGCACTAAAAACTATATTTTACATAAAAATGGCGTAGCTCAAATTACTTTTATTTCAAAAGAAGATGCAGCCAAAAAGTTTATTGAAGAAACTGGCGAAGACTTTTTTGAATTACTTGGCGAAAATCCATTAAGAGATGCTTTTGAAATTAGAATTGCCGAAGGATTCGCTGAAAAAAAACAACTGAGTCAAATCAAAGCACAGTTACAAGCTATACCAAGCATCTTTGAAATCGACTTTAAGCAAACTATGATTGAAGATATTAACAAAAATATTCAATTAATATTTGTTGTATTAATTTCATTTACAATTGTACTCGTTTTTGCTGTTATATTATTGATAAACAACACTATAAAATTGGCAATGTTCTCACAAAGATTTTTAATAAGAAGTATGCAATTGGTTGGCGCAACAGCAATGTTTATACAAAAGCCATTTATTGGTCGCAGTATTATTCATGGTTTGTTAGGTGGTGTAATTGCATCAGTTTTACTAGCAATTACCTTACAATATGCACATTCATATTTACCAGAATTAGTATTACTTTACGACCCTGCAAACACATTTGCCTTGTTTGGAATCTTGTTAGTTTGTGGTGCAGTAATATGTATGTTAAGTACTATATTTGCAATTCGTAGATATTTAGGAATGCAATTAGAAGATTTGTATTAATATTTTAAACACTTTCATAAAATGGAATTAAATAAAGAAAATACCAACCAACCAAAATCAGATTTAGTTTTTGGTAAAGAAAATTTCAGATTAATGTTTGCAGGAATAGCAATTATTATTTTAGGGTTTTTTATTATGCTTTCTGATACAGAGCAATACGGTTTTGGATTTAAAGGAATTACATTAGGACCAATTTGTATTGTTGCAGGTTTTATTGTTGAGTTTTTTGCAATTTTCAAAAAATCTAAAAACTAAAAATGACGGTCATTCAAGCCATACTATTGGCTATAATAGAAGGATTAACAGAGTTTTTACCTGTTTCTTCAACTGGACATATGGTAATATGTTCTTCATTTATGGGAATTGCATCTGATCCATTTGTAAAACTATTTACCGTTGTCATCCAATTAGGTTGTATTTTATCAGTAGTGGCAATTTATTATAAGCGTTTTTTAAAATCTGTTAATTTTTATACCAAACTTATTGTAGGTTCAATACCCGCAGGAATACTTGGTTTAATTTTCAAGAAAAAGATTGACATTATGCTAGAAAGTCCAATAGGAGTTGCAATTGTGTTAATTGTTGGTGGTATTATATTACTATTTGTTGATAAATTATTTAATAAAGGAATTGATGATAATGCTGATGAAATTTCATTAATTCAAGCTTTTAAAATCGGTTGTTTTCAAGCAATTGCAATTTGCCCTGGAGTTTCTAGAAGCGCCGCAACGATTACCGGAGGTATGATTTTAGGATTAACTCGTAAAGCAGCAGCAGAATTTGCATTTTTTTTAGCATTACCAATTATGTTTGCAGCTACTTTAAAAGACGTAAAAGATTATTTTGATGATGGACATATTTTAAATACTGACCAAGTAAATTTATTAGTAATTGGTAATGTTGTTGCATTTATAATAGGATTATTAGCTGTTAAATATTTCATTTCTTTATTAACAAAATTTGGATTTAAAGCTTTTGGAATATATAGAATTGCCTTAGGTATAGTAATTATTGTTTTAATGAGCCAAGGTTTTAAATTAACAACTATTTAATGGAACATAATTTTGATACTGGCGCAGTTTTATTAATTGACAAACCACTCACTTGGACCTCATTTGATGTGGTAAAAAAGTTGCGTTCGGCTATTAAAATGAAAAAAATTGGTCATGCAGGTACACTTGACCCACTTGCAACAGGTTTATTAGTAGTTTGTACAGGAAAATTCACCAAGAAAATCAACGAAATACAAGATGCTGACAAAGAGTATATTTGTAGTATGGTTGTTGGTAAAACAACGCCTTCGGTTGATTTAGAAACTGAATTTGATGGAGAATATCATTTTCAACATATAACCAAAGAAGCAGTACTTGACTTATTTCAAAAAAATATTGGAGAAATAGAACAAGTTCCACCTGTTTATTCTGCCATTAAAATAGATGGTAAAAGAGCTTATGAATCAGCTCGAAAAGGAATTGAAGTTGAAATTAAATCTCGACTAGTAACTTTAAAAGAAATTGAACTGATTACATTTGATTTACCATTAATCGAATTTAGAGTTGTTTGTACCAAAGGAACTTACATTAGAAGTTTGGTAAGAGATTGGGGCTTAGACTTAGGTTCGGGTGCGTATATGTCGGCATTAAGACGAACCAAAATTGGAGATTTAAGCGTAGAAAACGCAAAAGATATTATACTTTTAACTGATGAAATTAGATCTGCCCGTGAGGCTAGAGAAGCTTTAGAAAAAGCAGCGAATGAATCAGAAAATATTTCTACTAATAATTAGCATCGAATTCTATTGAAAGTATATACTAATATAGCTGATTTTAAACCACTTAAAAATGCGGTTTGTACCATGGGCATTTTTGATGGTGTACACCTTGGTCATCAAAAAATATTAGCTCAAGTTACCCGTACAGCCAAAGAATTAAACGCTGAAAGTGTGGTTGTTACATTATGGCCACATCCAAAATCTATTTTACAACCAGAAGGTAAAATTAAACTTTTATGTACGCTAGAAGAGAAAATTGACTTAATGGCACAACAAAAAATTGACCATTTAATCGTTTTACCTTTCTCTTTAGATTTTTCAAATATCTCTGCTGATTATTTTAGCAAACATTATATTGCTGAAAGTATTGGGACTAAAGTATTTATTATTGGCTATGACCATCGTTTTGGAAAAAACAAAGAAGGTGGTTTTGAATACTTAAAATCACACGCTGCTGAGTATGGATTTGAAGTAAAAGAGATTGATAGAGAAGATGTTGACAATGCTGTTGTAAGCTCTACCAGAATTAGAGAAGCCATAGAGGAAGGCGATGTTAACGAGGCAAGTCATTTGCTTGGTCGCCCATATATTATTTCAGGAAAAGTAATTAAAGGGAAGCAATTAGGTAGAACAATTGGTTTTCCTACGGCAAATATTGAAATTTTATACAAAGAAAAACTTCTTGCAAAACATGGTGTGTATGCAGTTAAAGTAAGTTTTGATGACAAAGTATTTGGAGGAATGATGAATATCGGTATTCGTCCGACCTTTAATGAAGGAGAACCAAACGTAGAAGTAAATATTTTTGATTTTGAGGGAGATATTTACGACAAAAACGTAAAATTAGAGTTAATCAGTAGATTAAGAAATGAGCAAAAATTTGAATCAATAGATGGTTTAATTGCTCAACTTCATAAGGATAAAGAATCAAGTATAAAAGTATTACAGGAATATGGAATTGAAATCATTTTGTGAAAAAATAATTACCCAAAGTACGCAAATTGACACTAAAATTCTGGAATTAAGCCCCATCACTGGTGGAGATGTAAATAAAAGTTACAAAGTTACTACAACTGCTAATCAATACTTTTTAAAGTTAAATAATGCTTCATTTTTACAAGATATGTTTTTGAAAGAAGCATTGGCGCTTGAACATATTAAAAGTACAAACACATTAAATACACCTAAAGTAATTGGTAGTGGTGAATTAAATGAAACTCAATTTTTATTGTTAGAATGGATTGAAAAAGGGTACCGAAAACAAGATTATTGGTATAATTTTGCTGAAAACTTGGCTAAGTTACACTCTGTAAGTGATGAAAACTTTGGTTACGAAACACATAATTTTATTGCAACATTCCCACAGTTGAATACACCAACAAACGATTGGATTACATTTTTCATAGAACAAAGACTAAAACCTCAAATTGCTATAGCATTTAACAAACAGCTTATTGACAAATGGTTAGTAAACAAATTTGAAGTTTTATTTATAAAGCTATCGAGTATTTTACCAAAAAATATAAAACCATCTTTATTACATGGCGATTTATGGCATGGTAACTATTTAACCAACAATGATGGAGATGCCGTTGTAATTGACCCGGCAATTTACTTTGGAAACTCCGAAGCTGAAATTGCATTTACAGAACTTTTCGGTAGAATGGATGATAAGTTTTACCACCGTTATTTCGAAATAAATCCATCAGAAATTGGTTACGAAGACAGGGCTGATATTTACAATTTGTATCCTTTATTAGTGCATCTAAACCTTTTTGGAACGATGTATTTATCTGGTATTGAAAATGTATTGAAGAGATTTGTGTAAATCTTTACCCTGCCCAACCTTCTCTATCTAAACTACGGTATTGAATAGCTTCGGCTAGATGCTCAATTTTAATATTTTCACTAGAAGCTAAATCAGCAATGGTACGTGCTACTTTTAATATCCTATCATAAGCACGAGCTGATAAACCTAATCTTTCCATGGCAGTTTTCAATAAAATTCTACCGGCATCATTTATTTCGCAAACTTCTTTAACCATTTGCGAAGGCATCATGGCATTACAATGAATATTTTCGTTTTCCTTAAAACGTTCAGTTTGAATTTCACGAGCTTTCATTACTCGTTCTCGAATTTCAGCACTGGTTTCAGCCTTACGAGTGGAAGTCATTTGATCAAAACTTACAGGTGTAACCTCAACATGTAGGTCAATCCTATCTAAAAGTGGTCCACTCACCTTGTTTAAATACCTTTGAACCACACCCGGTCCGCAAACACATTCTTTTTCAGGATGATTGTAATACCCACACGGACAAGGATTCATACTGGCAATCAACATAAAATTTGCAGGAAATTCCACACTCACTTTTGCTCTTGCAATACTTACTTTTCTTTCCTCAAGAGGCTGACGCATAACCTCTAATGCCGAACGCTTAAATTCTGGCAATTCATCTAAAAACAAAACCCCATTGTGTGCTAAAGATATTTCTCCTGGTTGAGGAATCCCTCCTCCCCCACACAATGCAGCATCAGAAATAGTGTGATGTGGAGCTCTGAATGGACGGACAGCCAATAATGAACTTCCTCCTGTAACTTTACCAGCAACTGAATGAATTTTAGTTGTTTCTAAAGCTTCGTGAAGTGATAATGGAGGTAAAATCGATGGTAATCTTTTGGCTAACATGGTTTTACCTGCACCTGGTGGACCAATCATAATTACATTATGTCCGCCAGCAGCGGCAATTTCCATGGCACGTTTAATATTTTCTTGACCTTGCACATGCGAAAAATCAGCTTCATACGAACCTAAATTAGCAAAGAAAATTTCACGGGTATTACTTTCTAGAGGTTGAATTATTTTTCTACCTTCAAAAAAATCTATAGCATCTTTCAGTGTTTCAACAGGAATAACATCAATATTGTTTACAATGGCAGCTTCTTGAGCATTTTCCACTGGAATCATAATTCCTTTAAAACCTTGTTTACGAGCTTCAATAGCAATTGGCAACACACCTTTAATTGGTCTAAGTTTGCCATCTAATGAAAGTTCACCCAAAATAACATATTGCTCCAAATCATTGGTAAGTAACTGACCATTAGCATGCATTACAGCCAATGCTATAGGCAAATCAAAGGCAGAACCCTCTTTGCGCATATCAGCAGGGGCAAGATTAATTACAATTTTATTTCGTGGTACTTTATACCCAAAAAATGTCATAGCTGATTCAACTCTTTGCCAAGACTCCTTGATTGCATTATCAGGCAAACCAACCAAAAAGAATCCACTACCCTGACTTACATTTACTTCGATTGTAATTGTATGGGCATTTACTCCATAAACCGAACTTCCAAAGGTTTTAGAAAGCATATTTGTTAAAAAGTTTTTATTATAAATATGTTAGTTATAGTTTAACAAATATAGTATATAATGTTAAAATAGCTTTGTTTTAAAATAAAAAAATAGAGACGCAGTAACGACGTCTCTATTCATTAAAAAATAATCGAAGATGAAAAATAGCTATCGTTTAAGTACTTTATGAACAAGTACTTTAGTTCCTGTTTCCACTTTTAAGAAATAAAAACCAGAAGGTAATTCAGTAGTATTGATTGAAAATTCATTTTCATTTGCAGGGATAGATAATTGAGTAATAACATCACCAACTGCATTTGAAATACTTGCTTGAATACCTGTTGAAGTATTCTCTAACACTTCAACAAACAATTGATTTTCAAAAGGATTAGGTTTTGTAATAACTCCACCACCATTGGTATTATCAATTCCTGTAATTGAATTCATAAAAATATCTACACTCGTAATATCAGCATCTAAGTTAATTTTTACGGCACTCAACGAATCAGATTTATTTGGGAAAAAGGTAGTTAAATAATTCTCTCCATTATTTGGTATAGCCTTAATTACATAATTACCAATAGCTAATGAATCAAATGTAAAATTCCCATTTGCATCTGTGATTGTTTCTTTAAATGTATTTTTATCAATATTGTACGCTACAACTTTACCATTTTTCAAAAATGAAGATGCTTGGTGTACTGTTCCTGAAAGGGTTAGGGTGTCAGCATTTATTACTGAATTATCTAGAGTACAATTTAATTCAATGTTTCCAAGAGATAAATATGCATATTCAAGACTTTTTCTGCCGTCATAAATTTTATTTCTAATTTCAATTGTATCATTAGTACAAAAGCACATATCATTTAACTTCGAATTTGTGTATAACTCTCTGTAAACGACATTGTATTTATTATTACAAACTTTGTTATTTTTAAAAGGCGATTCTGTTTGATCTCTATATAATGCTCTAACACAAACAATTCCTGAATCATTTTCAATAATTTTATTATTATCAAAAGTAAAATAACGGACACCATCAGTACAATAATATTCTACCCCAGTAACATTATTTTTAAAAGTACTATTCAATATTTTTCTACCCATGGAACCACCAAAATAAAGTCCACTTTCTTTAATTCCAATTTGATTATTATAAAACTCCAAACTATCAAATAGAAAATCTTGACTTCCAACTATACCAACATCACAATTTGAAAACTTTGTATTTGTAACCAATCTCCCTCTATTAACTCCTAAATTACAATTGTGAATATAACAATCTTTTGCATACCAGTATAATCCAAAATTACAATTATAAATTCTTGAATTCTTAACTCCAACATTTTCATCATTATAGAAACCTCCTATTTTAATGTCATTAAAATTAGAAATTACTAAATATTGATATTCTTGAACAATAAATGGATTTAATCCTGAACTAGTAAAGAAATAATTTGAACGATTATTAGTTGATGATTTCAAGATTATACTATCATTAATAGCACCTTTAATTAAAACTGTACCATCATTTTGAAAATAAGAAGCCGTAGGCGAAATTAACAATGTAACGCCTGGTTGAACCTCAAAAATTCCTTTTGGCTTTACAGTAATGTTACCTTTAATTAAATAAGGACTAGCACTTTTTGTTAAAACCATTTTGGTATATAACACTGTGTCTTTAATAACTGTTTGCGCTTGCAGTTGCCAAATAATTCCTATTACAAAGGCTAAAGTTGAAATGATTTTTTTCATAATTTTTAATTATTTAATTTAAACTACCATAAAGACTAAGCATCTTTATTTCGTTCCAGAAAAATTTTAAAATAAATATTGTATATCTGCCGAATAGGATTGTGTGTAAAAATTCACATTGCTAGTATTCAGTACATTGGTAATGTTTTTATTTATTTCACTTTTTATTCCTATGATGAATGTATTGCTAATTGAATACCCAACTTTAAATCCTGCATTGGCAGACAAATAAGTTCTATTGAAACTCGTATTATTATTTTGAGCTAAAAGTGTTGCATTATTAACTAAAAATGAAGTGGTTAACCCAATATTTGGCATTAAAACTATACTTTTATATTGAAACTGATAGCCAATTTGTAAAGGTAAATCAATGTATTTTGCAGATAAATTACCGCTAAAAATGGTATCTCGCTTGTAGGTGTAATATTCGTTTATGTTTTTGGTTTCGGTAACGTATTGAGGTGTGCTTACGCCATTTACATTTTTATAATACACGTCTATGGTATCAATAATTGAAACTGTTCTTTTTCCTTGTAAATTATAAGTTCCATTATATAAATAATTGGCGTTTATTGATTTATAACTTAATCCCAATGTCAAAATAGTTTTTCCAAAAGCCTTCCCAACATACAATTGTGGCGAATAAAAATTATCAAATGCTAACTTATAATCATTACCAGCTTGATTTTGAAAGACTTGTTTGGCTAAATTAATTCCCAAAATCCACTTTTTTGAAACCTTTGTTTTTGAGGTATCAGGTATATAAACTGTTTTTTGAATAATTATAGGTGCTTCTTTTACTACAACTGTATCGTAAATAACTGCTGATGAATCTGTTTGAGCAAAAACATTATTGCAAAATAGACTTGAACTTAGCAGTAAAATGGCAAACAAATAACGCATATTTATTTTTTCCTTTTGGGTTTATTTTTCAGGGTATCCAATTGAAATATAGTATCTCGTTTTGTAATATAAATTGTTTTACGAACCGGTTTTATACTATCTTTTTTAATTGGTTTTAGTTCTTCTGGCACTAAGTTAGGTTTGCTAGAAATTATTGGTTCTATTTTAGGTGGATTTACAGTTGAAGAATCAATAGTTTTTACATCTTTACTTTGAATACCAGTCTGCAAAATTGTATTTTTTACAGCTGGAATCAAAGGTTTGTTATTATTTGTGTGTGTTGTTGTATTTGAAAAATGTTGTTCCTTTTCAATTGATATTGAATCATTAGTTAAAATTACATTTTGCTCATTAGCATATTTTTGATATGGATTTTGATACACATAATTATAAATATAATGTACTCCTAATGTGGTGCTTAATAAAAAACCTGATACTATAGCCAAGGCATAATACATATTAAATGTATATGGACTAAATGACCAAAAAGCCTGTTTGCGAACTAATGTTTCAAGTTGGTACTGTTCATCAAGACTTAAACTTTCGGTATTATTTTGAAATTCTTCTTTGAAAAGATTTGCAAATACATCTTTACTATTTTCCATATTGTTTCGCATTTAATAGTGAAATCAATTGTTTTTTTAATGATTCTTTGGCTCTAAAAGCCCATTTTCGTGATAAACTCTCCGAAATTTGTAATTTTTCACCTATTTCGTGGTGACTCCATTCATCAATAAAAAATAAGTTAAATACAGTTGCATAGTTTTCAGGCAATGCATTGATCATTTCTAATAATTCATTTTTACCAATTCCTGCATTAATTATTGAGTTGGTTATTGAAATATCATCTTCAATAATTTCATCTTCAAAATCAAATTCAAAAGTAAAAAACTGCTCAGAAAGTTTTTTATTTCGATTCACATAATCAATACAAGCATTCACGGAAATGCGTTTTATCCAACCTTCAAATGAACCTTCGCCATTAAATTTTGATATATTTGCATGAATCTTTAAAAATATATCTTGCAATAAATCAGATACTTTATTTGTATCTTTTTCGTATCTCAAGGCTATTCCTTTAATTAATGGGGCAAAATTATTGTACAATATTTTCCATGCCAAGGAATCTCCTTTGCAACATGCCCTTATTATTTGCTCTTCGTTTTTCAATGAAAAAATTGTTAATATCTATTTAGACTCAAAAGTTTTAAAACGTTCCAGCATAAAATTAAAATAATTTAAAAAATTAGGCTACCCATTTTCATGAATAGCCTAAATATATTTACTTCAACAAATCTTCTAATTTTATTACTCTATTTCTCAAGAAGAAATCAACAATTACAATAGCTGCCATTGCCTCAACAATAACCACCGCACGAGGAACTACACAAGGGTCGTGGCGACCTTTACCTGAAACCACAGCTACATTACCCTCTGCATCAATACTTTCTTGGTCTTGCATAATGGTTGCAACTGGTTTAAATGCAGTTCTGAAATAAATATCCATTCCATTACTGATTCCACCTTGAATACCTCCCGAATGATTTGTAATTGTATTTACTTTTCCGTTTTCAACTACAAATTTATCATTATGTTCTGTTCCATTAAGTAACACACCATCAAATCCGCTTCCGTATTCAAAACCTTTTACCGCATTGATACTCAGCATTGCTTTGCCTAATTCAGCATGTAATTTATCAAAAACAGGCTCACCCAAACCTACAGGAGTTCCTTTAATTACACAATCAACCACACCGCCAATAGTATCTCTATTCAAACGAGTTTGGTCAATTAATTCAATCATCGCTTCGGCAGTAGCATCGTCTGGGCAACGAACTATATTATTTTCTGCATTTGCGATGTTTAATTCTGTATATGATTTTTGCAATTTAAGTGCACCAACTTGTGAAACATAAGCTTCAACAGTTACACCAATTTTCTTTAAAAATGTTTTTGCAATAGCACCCGCAGCAACTCTTGCTAAAGTTTCTCTTGCTGAACTTCTACCGCCACCTCTGTAATCACGGTTGCCGTATTTTTCAGCATAAGTATAATCAGCGTGCGAAGGACGATATTTATCAGCGATATGTGAATAATCTTTGCTTCTTTGGTCGGCATTCCAAACAAACATAGCGATTGGTGTACCTGTTGCTTTGCCTTCAAATACACCTGAAACTATTTCTATTTTATCATCCTCCTGACGTTGTGTAGTAATTTTTGACTGTCCAGGACGACGTCTATCTAATTCTGATTGAATAAATTCAGCATCAATTTCTAATCCAGCCGGACAACCTTCTAATACCAAACCTACAGCTCTTCCGTGTGATTCACCAAATGTGCTGATTTTAAATATTTTACCAAAGCTACTGCTCATCTTTCTATCTTTTTATTATCAATACGCCCAACAAAATTAACATAATAACGATAAACACCTTAGCGATTATCAAATAAACCTCTTTTCTATCGTTATTTACAAAGAAATTTTTCTCATTTTGAATCATTTCATAGAAAAAATCATCTGATTTTAAACTCAAATTCATTTTCCCTTTACTTTCTCCATGTACTTGAATTTCAAATTTTGATTTCAAAGTATCATAAACAGCTCTTTTCGGGTCAAAATATATCAAAGAAAATAAGTCACCGAGTTTATATTTCCCTGATTCTTGTGGCACAATATAATAATTAAACCTCATTTCACCTTGAGGTAAATTATCTTTTGAATACAAATTTTTGGAAATTTGAGGGTCAAATATTTCAAAATTATCATTCAAACCAACATCTGGTCGAGAAATTTGAGCTAAATTTCCAATACCATTTATTGATAGGATATAATGAAAACTTTGTCCAGTTTGTAAAAAGCTAGTATTTAACATTTCTTTCAACTGAAATACCCCCACAGGTACACTATTTTTTAATGGATGTGATGGAAGCGGTTTTGCTTCTATTTCAGTTTGTTGCGAAGTTAAAGTAACAAATTTGTCCGAATTTGGTACAGCAAATTTTATATTTACTTGAGGTAAAACTATTTTTTTATCTGAAATAGGAAAATAATATGTTTGATACAATTTAAAATAAGTAAATGCTTTGTCATCTTGCTTAAAAACAGCTTTTTCAATAGAATCTAAAGTAAAATTTTGTTGTGCACAGCTACTAGGCTTTATTTTTTGCGCAATTTCTTGAATTTGTGCCCCAATTTCATGGAACTGTAAATTTGCCTTATTTTTAGGAGGCAAAATCATTAATAATTGAACACAAATTGCCTCACCAACAAACACTTTATTTGACGAAACATTATACCACAAAAAAGGCTCTTTGCTTGAAAAATGACTAGCATCGAGCTTAATTTCCATATTTTGAACCGTAGTGATTATTTCTTCAGGTTCTGGTTTATCAATTGGCAAAACTTTAATAGCTATGGCATCTTTTGAAAGTAAAATACCATTAATTTTCATTACAAAATTGGGCAACACAAAAGTACCAGCACTTAAAGGTTTATATTGCTGAGTAATAATTAAAGGTTTTTCTTCCTTATCAGCATTAGAGATAACTTTTAATTTTTCAAAACCTTTTATTTCAGGGAAAGGATCATATTGAGGTTGTTTACCATTTTTAATGATGATATCAATGGTAAAAACTTCATCTTCATTAATAATATTTTTACCTGTTGCAAGCTTAATTTGCTGAGCCATAACGGTAATTGAACTAGCAAAAACTACTAGTAGAGTGTAAAAAATATATTTTAAAGAATATGTAAAATTTGTTTTTGGCACTATTATTGCAAATGTTTTGAACAACAAAAATACTACAATAATTTAATATATTTTGTTGTTTAAAATTTGTTTAAAATATTTTGAAAAAAATACGTTTTGCACGTAACCTCAAAATGAAAGTGGCGTACAAGCCCCTAGTTTGAAAAACGACTGTTGAACCATTAAATAGTATTTCAGCTTATGATACAGTACATCAAAACCATCCTTGAAAAAGTTAGCTTCGATAGATACTTATTCGAAAAAGAACTAAAAAAAGCCCTTAAAATGTTGGTCAAAGATGAATTGATAGAATTTAAAAAATGGTGTTACGATAATTTCTCAGCTAAGCATATTGCGGTATTAAATCGCAATTTTGTAGAGTTTGAAGTGGCATAATTAATATTTACTAATATATACCGAAAAAAGGTCTGATTACAAATTTTCATTTGTAACCAGACCTTTTTTCGGTATTAAAAAATGAATTTTTAGCCTTAAATTTTGTAAACCGACCAATTTTGTATAGATTCAAAGTCGAATTAATTTTGTAAAACTATTTTAAAATCCAAATACTGTGAATGTAATTAAAAAGATAATTGTTTTTTCTATTTTAATAAGTGTAGGCAATATTGCTTATTCAAAAAGTTTTGATGAGAGTATAAATGATATATTTCAACCAGCAGTCGAAATATTAGATAAAGTATTTTTTTATGAACCTTTTTCTAGTTTTGGATTAAATGTACCAATCATATTGATTTGGCTAGTTGTAGGTGCAGTATTTTTTACAATTTATATGAATTTTATAAATTTAAAAGGTGTTAAACATGCCATTGATTTAATTAGAGGAAAATATGATAAACCAAAAGGTTCTGTTGGGGATATTTCTCATTTTCAAGCATTAGTAACTGCATTATCAGGAACAGTTGGTCTTGGTAATATTGCGGGTGTAGCTTCTGCTATGGTAGTAGGTGGTGCAGGCGCTACATTCTGGATGATTGTTGCAGGATTTTTAGGAATGACTTCAAAATTTGTTGAATGTACTTTAGGAGTAAAATACAGAAAAATCAACATTAACGGAGAAGTTTCCGGTGGCCCAATGTATTATTTATCAGAAGGTTTGAAAAAACGTGGGCAAGAAAAACTGGGTAAAGCAATGGCGATCATTTTTGCTATACTATGTGTTGGAGGATCATTTGGAGGAGGAAATATGTATCAAGCAAATCAATCTTATGCACAACTAAGTAGCGTTTTTACTGAAACTCAAGGATTTGGATTCATTTTCGGAATTATAATCGCTATTTTAGTAGCTTTTGTTATAATTGGAGGTATTAAAAAAATTGCAAGTATAACCGATAAGCTAGTACCATTTATGGTATTATTGTATATAACATTTGCATTAATTATAATAGGTGTTAATATTCAACATATTGGAGCTGCATTTTTACAAATTTTTAAAGGAGCATTTAGTCCAGAAGGAATTAAAGGTGGTATCATTGGTGTAATAATACAAGGATTTAGAAGAGCAGCATTTTCCAATGAAGCAGGAGTTGGTTCAGCAGCAATCGCACATTCAGCAGTAAAAACAGATGAACCAATTTCAGAAGGTATAGTTTCACTTTTAGAACCATTTATTGATACTATTGTAATATGTACAATGACGGCTTTGGTTTTGGTATTTACGGGATTCTCTGCAGATAATCAAGGATTAAATGGTGCAGCTTTAACATCTGCAGCATTTAGTAGTGTTGTTCCTTGGTTTAAATATGTATTATTAGTTGCAATTATACTTTTTGCATTTTCAACAATGATATCTTGGTCATATTACGGATTAAAAGCTTGGGCTTATTTATTTGGAGAAAGCAAGAAATCAGAAATCATATACAAATCTTTATTCTTAATATTTATTGTAATTGGCTCGTCTTCGAGTCTTGGGGCTGTTATGGATTTTTCAGATATGATGATTTTAGGAATGGCTGTACCAAACATGCTTGGAATGTATATTTTATCTAAAGAAATAAAATTAGATTTATCTAGCTATTTCAGTAGATTAAATTCTGGAGAAATTAAAAAATACAAATAGACTTAAGATAAACCGTAGAGACGTGGCATGCCACGTCTCTACACAAAACAAAAAATCTTCAAATCTATTTTTAACTTATAAAATTCTTATTTTTGTAATTATTGAGATGAAATATACAAGACGTAAGACTTAAGACTTAATAAATTATCTTAAGTCTTACGTCTTGTATCTTAAGTCTAAAAATTATTCCACTTCAAAATATTATTCCTGTGCCATTCTCAAAACTAAAACTTAACGACAAAATTCTTAGTTCAATAGCTGAACTTGGCTATACAGAACCTAAAGAAATTCAAGCTGCTGCATTTTCAAGAATTATGGGCGGACAAGATATTGTTGTGTCTGGTCCGGATGGAAGTGGTAAAACTACTTTGATTGCTTTAGCTATTTTAAACAAACTAAAATCGCCTTATATGGTGGCTCCGAGAGCATTGGTTTTGGTAGCTAGTAAAGAAAAAGGACAAGAACTTGAAAAGATTTTTAGAGAGTTAGGTTGGTCAACAGGTTTAAGAATTGAAGGAATGTACCCTAGAGAAGACCTAGAATCACAAAGAGAAAGAATGCGTGAAGGGGTTGATGTGGTTATTGGCACTCCTGATAAAATTTTAGAATTAGATATTAGATCAGGAATCAATTTTACACAATTAAAACATTTTTTTGTAGATGATTTAGAGGCTATTATAAAATTAAACAAACAAGTAATCATAAAAAACTTAGCAGACCCACTGGGTAAATGTCAGTTTATATTTGCCACTAGTGAAATTAATCAAAAAGTAGAACGTGTTGTAGAGTTAAACATGATTAATCCTACGTTTTTTGAAGTGGAATAAGGGGGTTAGGGTTAAGAGTTTAGGTTTTAGGGTTAAGATAAAATATTAATTTCAGGTCTTAAGTCTTTAATCTTAAGTCTTGCTACTACCTTACAACCAACTCTCCACTTTTTCTAATTGCAGCATATATTCTCCTGACTTCCGCACTGGGACACCCAAATTAAAAATTGAACAATTTTTGCAAGTATTTCTGTTCTTCGGTTAATATTAGTCTTTTTTTGATTATTTCATTATTAGGTAAAATTGAGGTGAGTTCAT
>JBEEOW010000014.1:0-97170 GCA_041191405.1 Bacteroidota bacterium | reverse complement strand
CTGTCAATGTTGTATCGTTATTATTGTTTTTATCTAAATCCAAAATTGGATTGTCGTTTATTGGTAATACTGTGATAAATAACGAATCGTTTCTACAAGCATTTTTAGTATCACAAACACTTACAACTATGGTATCTTTGCCATTAAAGTCTTTGTTTGGATTGTATATAAAGTTACCCGAACCAATACTGAAACTACCATTATTACCATAATTAACAATTGTCTGAATTGAAATTTGATCTCCATCTGGGTCAATGTCATTTGCTAATAAACTTAACAAAGTATTCGTCAACTGAGTATCTTCATTGATTGTGTAAGATTCATTTTCAACAATTACTGTATCATTGATATTTACAACTTTAATCAATGATTGTGCAATATTACTTGTTCCATCAGTATTAGCAACAGTTACATTGATAACACGAGTAGTAGTATCTACATCGTCTCTATTGTTTTTAAACTGAATTTGGGTCAAGAGATTTTTATAAGCAGTTGAATCTTTCAAACCAGAAACAGTTAATGTTAATGTATTTCCAGTAGATACTAACGTTGATGTTAAACCAGCTTCTAATGCTCCATTTACATACAATGAATCACCCAGCTTTTTATTTGTTAAAATAAAAGTAGCAGTGGTCATGTCAAATAAATCAGGATTGAAAATACTTACATCATTATCGGTAATATCAATTCCTAAATGTGCATCATTTTCTGTAAATGTGGTTTGATAACCTGTTGAATCAAACTTGTCATTATCATCATTCACATCTAAATCTAATTTCAATCCATCACTTACTGGATTTACTGTAATAAACAAAGTATCTTTTCTACAAGCACCTTTAGGGTCGCATACATTAAATACTGCGGTATCTTTTCCAAAGAAAAATTTATTTGGATCATACACATAAGTATTTCCAACAATATTAATTGTACCATTTTTAGTATTGGTTACAATACCTGTTACTGTTAATACATCTCCATCTGGGTCAACATCATTTGAGGTGATAGTTGAAAGATTATTTGTAATTGTTACATCTTCGTTTGTTACAACGGTTTCGTTTTTAACAATAACAGTATCATTTACATTGATAACTTTGATAAAACTTGTAGCAATATTGCTATTAGTTGTACCATCATTTACAGTAACTTCAATTACACGAGTGGTAGTATCAACATTATCTCTGTTGTTTTGGAAGTTGATGTTTCTAATGGCATCTTGATAATTAGCAAGAGTTGTTACACCCGATAGTGTGATTACCACTTTGCCTACTTGTGATGAATCGTAACTTGCAATTATGCCACCTGTTAAAGCACCAACTTGAATAATATCTCCAGCTTTTTTATTAGTTAATGTGATAGTTGCTGAGCTTTGAGTAGTATTATCTACATCAGTAATTTTTGTATCAACGTCACCAATATTTACAGCTGTTGTTTGCTCAGTAAATGTGGTTTGGAAATCTGTATTTTTGATTGTACCAGCACTATTATTATCATCTAGGGTTAATGATGAAGCATCATTAACTAGATTAATAGAAATAGTTGAATTAGCTGTTGCTGTACAAGATGAATCATCTGAAATAGATACTACTATATTTCTTGTAGTTACATCAGGATTTAATGAACCTGATTTATAAGTGATTCCTTTTACTATTGAAGCTAAATCAGCACCTGTACCTGTACCAGTGATATTTACTGTTACTTTTCCTGAGGTGTAAGAAACTGGGTTTACTGTAAATCCTGCCACCGTTACAGTTGAGAATAATGAGTCAAGTGAAACAGCATTGGTTAACTCAACTTTTGCAGTCCAATTTTGAGTGGCATTATCAACATCAGTAATTGAGACATTTGAACTTGTTACATTTACTTTTGCTCCTTGCTCCACAAAAATTGTTGAAAAATCTGATGTTGAGTTTGTATTTAAATCAACAACAGGACAATCATTAGTAGATTTTATTGATATTGTTGATGTAGTTGAAACTTTACATGCTGGTGTTGCATCATCACTCACATCGATAGTTATAACTCGAGGTGTTAAATCTGGATTGTTTGATCCGGTTTTGAATTTAATACCACTGATTGCTGAAGCAATTTGTGCACCTGTGCCTGTTCCTGATATTGTGATTGAAATTTTACCTGGAATAGTGGTATAATCAGGATTACCTATAGTTAAAGAACCAACATTTCCAGATTTAAATAAACTATCCAATGCAAATGCATTTGACAATTCTACTTTTACATTCCAAACTTGTGAGGTTTTATCTGGATCCGTAATTGAAATATTGTTACCAACAATGTTTACTGCTGAAGCATTTTCGATATAAGTTGCTACTTCATTGTTGCCGTTGGTACTTGTGTTTAAGTCTACTATTGGACAATCATTTACTAAAGTAAACTTAATAAATGATGTAGCAGTATTACTTAAATTATTAGTTGAAGATCCATCATTTACAACAACAGTTAAAACTCTTGTTGTAGTATCGGGAGCTAGCGAACCATTTTTAAAAGTAATTGATTTGATAGCATTTTCGTAGTTTAATAAAGAAGTACTACCAGAAAACGAAACAGTAATTTTACCAGCAATAGATGAATCTACAGTTGCAGTGATACCTGTTAAAGTACCCAAAACTAAATAATCTCCAGCTTTTTTGTTTGTTAATACTATTGTTGCTGAAGTTAAATTTGGACTATCAATATCTGTAACCTTAGTATCAACATCACCAATTGTCACACCTGAACTTTTTTCAACAAATGTAGTTTGATAATCATTTCCAGTTTTACCAGAATTATTATTTGCATCCAAATCAATATTTGGATTATCGTTAACTGCAGTAAATTTAATTGTTGTTGTAGCTAAATTACTATTAGCTGCTCCATCATTCACTTGTACTGTTACAAATCTATCTGTTGTGCTTGGATTTGAACTTGAATTGCCATAAACTATGTTTCTAATAGTTGTTTGGTAATTCGCTAAAGTTGTTGAACCTGATAAAGTAATAGTAATAGTACCAGCATTTGAAACAACAGATGATGTAATACCTCCTAATAATGTACCTACTTTTATAGTATCTCCAACTTGTTTGTTGGTTAAAATAATAGTTGCTGAACTTAAATTTGTATTATCAACATCAGTAATAATTATATCACTATCAGCAATATTTTTATCCGAACCTTTTTCAGTATAAGTAGTTTGGAAATCAGCACCAGTTTTTCCACTATCGTCATTTCCATCCAAGTCTAGTACAGGATTGTCATTAACTCTTGTTATTGAAATTGTAGAATTTCCATTTCCAGAACAAATCCCATCGTTAATTGCAATATTAACAGTTCTAGAAGTAGTAGATGGATTTTCTGAGCCAGATTTAAATGTTATCGCTTTAACCAAATTTGCTAAATTTGAAGCTGTTCCTGTACCTGAAATTGATACAGTTACATTTGGATAAGCATATACAGGAGTATTTACTGTAAATCCATTTGCAGAAGTAGGTACAAATAAACTATCAAGTGTTACACCATTGGTAAGTTGAATAGTTGCTGTCCAAGCTTGAGTAGAGGAAGCATTAGCTAAATCAACATCAGTAATTCCAAATGTAGAATTTACTACAGCTACTTTTGCTCCATTTTCTGTATAACTAGTTGCAAAATTTGTTGCATTAGAAAGAGTTGGGCAGTCGTTCAATGCTCTAAACACAATAGTTGTATTTGCTGTATTACTTGAATCAGTTCCATCAAATACAGTAACCTTTACATTTCTTGTTGTTAAATCAGGATTATCAGCAGTGTTACTAAACGTAACTAACTTTATAGCAGATTGATAATTAGCTAAAGAAGTTGTACCAGTAAACCTAATGTAAGTATTCTGACCTGAAACTGTTGATGTAGCAGATATTCCTAAAGCCGTTAAAGCTGTACTGTTTGATACAACAAAAACATCAGAAGCTTTGGTATTTGTTAGAACAATAGTTGCTCCAGTAAGAGTAGTATTATCAGCATCAGTTATTGACACTCCATTTGATTTATTATTACCAATAGTAACACCTGATTGTTGCTCCGTATAAGTAGTTTTATAATCAAAACCAGTTGCAACACTATCCCCTAAAGCATCTAAATCAAGTACAGTTTTATCGTTTAATGCTTTAAATTTAATAGTAGTTATTGCAGTGTTACTAAGTGAAGAACTAGAATTATCTGTTACTTGGAAAGTAATATTTCTATCGGTAGTATTTGGATTATCAGATGTGTTTGAAAATTTAATTAATGTTAAAGCAGTCTGATAATCAGCTTTGGTTGCCGAACCTGAAAGTGTAATTATAGTATTTGTTCCACTTGTGGTAATTGCACTTGTAATCCCTGTTGGTAAAGTTCCTGTAACTGTAAATACATCATTTGCTTGTGTATTGGTTAATGTAATAACAGCACTCTTCATATTTGAATCATCAGAATCTGTAATTACAACACCACCAGATTTAGTATTTACAACTGAAATAGAAGAAGTATTTTCAACATAAGTAGTTTTATAATCTTTACCTGTTGCACTATCATTCAATGCATCAACATCTAAATCGGGTGCTACTGTAGCGACTAAAGCACAAGTACCGCCTGTTTTAGCAAAACTTACAATAAAATCTAAGTCAGGAGATGTAATATTATTAGCAACTGTTTTAGTTACATGGTGCATACCATTTGTTGTAGTAGGCATATCAGAAAAAGAGTGTGTTGATGCACCAACTAATAAATTACTACCATTTAATGCATGACCTCCTGTTTTACCATATAAAGTATAAGAAGTAAAAGGGTGTTCATCAAATGTACCACCTAAATATGTAGAAAAAGTTACAGATTTAAAATCATCTTTTAAAGATGCTGTAAACATATCGTTACCACCACCTTTAAAAGTATTTAAATTTCTAGTAGGAGAAGATAGAGTTCCAGTTGTTAAAGCACCAACAGCAGGTAAATTGCTAGAAGCAGTTTGACCAGTGAAAGTTGGCTCTAATGAACAAACAGTTAAAGATGCTGCAAAATCATTACCATTACCTCCATACATTGAAGCATTTTCAAAAGAATAATCAGAAGCTTTCACTTTGTATAAAAAAACATCTACAGCTCCAGCATTTGTTTCTTGAAATGCACCAGTTGGAATATTAGCAACTACACCATCTGAATATCCAAGTAAATAAAAACTTCCATTACTATATCTAACATCTGAAGCAAAAGTATAAGCTCCTGAAGCTTTAGTTCTAATTTTTGATCCGAATAAATAATCATTTGCCCCCGATGATACAGGATTTAATCTTAAAATAAATCCAACTTCAGCAGTTGGTACTACTCCAGTTGTTTTTAAAGCAGCATTATTTTTTTCAGTAGAAATATCATTTCCATAAGTAGTACCTGCAATTATAACATCGTTATCGGATATTACATCAACACCTCTTGCACCCATTGCTCCTTTTCCACTATTAATATCCATAAATGAACTAGGGAAGTTGGTGTAAGTACAATAGTTTATGTTTCCAGAAAAATCAAATCTTGAATAAAAACCATCATATGTCCAATCATCTACTAAAGTAGTTTTGTATGAATTAGCTGTAGTTGGAATTCCACGAGATGCAAAACCAACCATGTGAACATAATTAGATGTAACTTTTACTCCAAATCCACAATCATCTTTTGCACTACCAATCCAAGAAAGCCAAACAAGCTCTCCAGTTAATGCATTAAACTTTGCTAAAAATGCATCACGCTGCGTTTTGTATGCTCCCTTAACAACAGTAGAACCAGTTACAGGAATATCTTTGTCAGCGAAACCAGCACAATAAACAAATTCATTCGCTCCTTCTTTGGAAAATTCGACAGACCAAATATCGTCATTACCAGCACCGCCTAAATAAGTCCACCATAGAAGTGATTTACCATCGGCAGCTAATTTATACAAATATCCATCCCATTGACCTCCTCCAAAAGAGTTATCTACAATAGTTCCTGAAGCTACACCAATTGGAGCTTGACCGATATTAGTATTTCCAGCACCGAATACATTTCCACTTAAATCAGATGCTAAATCTCTTTGATAAGAAGAACCTTGATTAGTCAAATCTGGCCTTAGTGAAACGAAAGTACCCCAATTTATTTGGGTTGTTTGTGCATTAACTACAATTGTACTTGCCAATACAATACAAATTGTAGCAATTTTTCGAAATAATTTAAACATATAGTGCGTAATTGTGTTTATTTCAATATTTAAGATTCTATTATGATATACTAGAAAAGGTTTAATTCTAATATAACACAATTCATCGTTAAATTATACGTGAAAGTCACAAAAAGTAACCCTCGAAAAACAAATTTATTCAAAAAAATATCAATTCAAAATAAAAAGTATTAATTATTAACCACTTAAGTTACATTTTTAAAATATTATAACAAAAATCATAATCAATCTTTTAAAAATACAGTTATGCTTACATAATTTATTTGCAATTTTGGAGTTAGAATTAATTGTATTATGCTTTTCCCAAATCATATTGAACAAAAAATTGGTTTTGATAAAATCAGAGAAATTTTAAACGAACAATGCATTAGTCCGATGGGACAAAAATTTGCAAATTCAATGAAGTTTCAAACTGATAGTAACAGATTGGAAAAATTACTGGCTCAATTGCGTGAAATGACACAATTACTTGAAGCTGGCTTACCTTTTCCTCATCAAAACTATTTTGACATTAATGAAGAATTAATTAAAGCTAATATTATTGGGAATTGGCTAAGTGAAGAAGAACTTTTTAAAATCAAACTTTCGCTTGGTACAATTAATCAAATTCTGAAATTTTTACATACCCTCGACCCTACTCATTTTTCGGCACTATTGGCTTTGTCTGAAAATATTGTTTCGCAACAACAATTATTAAAAGCGATTGAAGCTGTAATTGATGATAAAGGAAAAGTTAGAAGTGATGCAAGTTCAGATTTGAAAGCAATTAGATATGAATTAAATTATGAATCGAGTTCGCTAAGAAAATTATCAGAAACACTTTTAAGAAAATATAAATCTGCAGGCTATTGCGAAGATGATACTTCTGTAACTGTTCGTAATGGTAGATTGGTAATGCCAATTGCTGCTGAGTATAAGAGAAAAATCCAAGGTTTTGTTATTGACGAATCGGCTTCTGGACAAACATCATACATTGAACCTGTAGAATTACTTGAAACTAACAATAGAATCAAGGAATTGGAATATATGGAACGCCGTGAAATTATTAAGTTACTTACTAATTTAACTGCACAAGTATGTAAAGTTGTTCCCGAACTTCAAAAAAGTGTTCATTTTTTAGGTTTGATGGATTTCATTAGAGCAAAAGCACAACTTGCAGGTTTATTGCAAGCAACTGTTTTAGAGATTTCAAAAAGTCAGATTATAAAACTAAGAGATGCTCGTCACCCTTTATTATGGTATAACAATAATAAAGTTGGAAAAAAAGTTGAGCCGCTTAGCATTATCCTTCAACCCAAAGAACGCATACTTATTATAAGTGGACCAAATGCTGGTGGAAAATCAGTTTGTTTGAAAACGGTTGGTCTGTTACAATATATGTTTCAATGCGGATTGGCTGTTACAGCAAAAGAAGGTTCAGAAATGAGTATTTTTAAAGATATGTTTGTTGATATTGGCGACGAACAATCTATTGAAAATGATTTGAGTACCTATAGTTCTCATCTAACATCAATGAAAACCTTGGTTGAAAATTGTGGTGGTAAATCATTGGTACTTATTGATGAATTTGGTGGTGGAACTGAACCGCAATATGGAGGCGCCATTGCCGAAAGTATTTTATTGGAGATAAATAAAAAAAATGTTTTTGCTGTAATAACAACTCATTATGCAAATTTAAAAAAGGTAGCCGAAAACACTTCTGGTTTAATTAATGGTGCAATGCGTTATGACTTAGATGAACTTCGTCCGTTGTATCAACTTGATATGGGGAAACCAGGAAGTTCATTTGCACTTGAAATTGCCAACAAAATTGGGTTGCCAAAACATATTTTAGAGTTAGCAAAACAAAAGGTTGGTCAATCACAAGTGAATTTTGATAAGTTAATGGCTCAAGCTCAAAATGACCAAGCCAAACTAGACGAAGCACTTACAAAAGCCAAACAACAACAAAAAGATTTAGCTCAAAAAATTGCTCATTACGAATCTTTACAAACATTTTTAGAAGATAATAAAAAATCAGTTTTAAATGAGGCAAAACAAAAAGCAAAACAATTGATTGCTGATGCAAATCAAAAAATAGAAACTACAATTAGGGAAATAAAAGAAAATAAAGCTGAAAAAGAAATCACAAAACTGATAAGAGAAGATTTAAAAGATTTTGGTACTAAATTAAAATCTGAAATTATCACAAACCCTATTGAAAATAAGAATGAAGAAGAAATTAGTTTAGAAAAAGGCCTGATAGTTAAAGGATGTTGGGTACGTATGAAAGGTACTGAAACAATTGGTGAAGTACTTTCTATAAATGGTAATAATGTTGAAATGTCGATTGGGGATTTAAGAACCAATGTGAAACTCAACAAACTGGAATGTATTTCTAAAAGAGAACAAAACCATCAATTAAAATTATTCAAAAACTCAAATATCACAACTAACATTACAGAAAAGGTTATGCATTTTTCTGGTGAATTAGATGTTAGAGGCATGAGAACTGAGGAAGCAATTGCCGAATTAGAAACATTTCTAGACAATGCTTTGATTTTAAATAAACATGAAATCAAAATTATTCATGGTAATGGTGATGGTATTTTAAGAAAAATGCTTCGTGAAAGATTAAAACAAATAAAACAGGTTTCATCAATTAATAGCGAACATGCCGACAGAGGTGGCGAAGGTTGTACTATTGTTGGATTGAAGTGAGAGTTTAAAGTTTAAAGTTTTTTTACGAATAAACCTTTGTCAACGCAAGATAATATATAAAAAAAATAAAATACGATACATAATTGCCTAAAAAAGAACATTACCCTACTGAACAGTAAATAACTAGTACAAACACTTCGTAATCAGTACTCTATACTTTGTACCCTGTACTAAACACTACTTTTTAAGTACTTTCTCTGTTCTGTTATCAAAATTCAGATAATACACACCCTCTTTCAATGAATGCATATCAATTTCTTTACCAGTTCCTTTTTTGATTACATTACCATAAGAATCAATTACTTCCCAAGGCACAGCTCTAGATAAATATACAAGAGTAGTTACACGTTTTGGAGTAAAATCAACAGGTTTTTTTGATGATTGATATTCAACTACTTTTGAATAATACGAAGGACCATCATGCTCTAAAAATTTTACTCTATATTTATTTACCCCTGAATGGTGCATTTCTTCAATTTGATAATTATTTAATGTAATAGAACCATGACCTGTGATTTCTTTAACTACAACCCAATTATTATTTAAAAATTGCTCAATAAACATTTTACCTCCTGCCTTCTCTCCTTTCGTAGACCACGACAATTTTCTTTCATCAACAATAAATGAATTAAATTGAAAAGCACTATTTACTCTTAACACCTGAGGGTTTAATACTTTTGGCTTACAACCTTCTTTATGAACTATTTTAACAGTAACTGGTTCATCCATTTTTAAATGCGACAAATCAACTTCAAAAGCACTTGCTGTAATTTTAGACATTACCAAAACATCATTTACATAAACCTCTTCAGCACAAAACTCTGATTCACTTACAGGAGGATTTTGAATATAGACATTCTTTCCTTGATATATACCAGCTAATATAAGTACAGCAGCGTTAGCGTTCATTGTAATGAAACCAACAAAAAATGCAATCAAACACAAGTATCTCTTCATAATCACATAATACCCTTTTAGGGACTTTAGCAAAAATGTAAGTTTTTATCAAAAAAAACAAACTATTGATTCTATATTTTTCTAAAATAAATAAATGATGTACTTTTTAAACAAAACTCCTTATATTTAAGGCTTGAATATATTATGCGCAAAATAGCAATCTACATATTATTTATATTAAGTTTTGGACTAAATTATGCCAATGCAAGTCAGCTATTAATACCAATGGATGATATGCAACGCAATCATTTAAAAGCGTATGGTATATCCTATTGGATTATAAATAATGGTCAAGAAGTTACTTGGCTTTTAAACTACAGAGGTGGTGCATTTTTAACAAATCAATCTCCAAGTATTGAAACGGAATTAAATACAAGAGGAGTTAGTTACGAAAAAATATCAGATAATAATGCTAATCAAATTTTACTTGAAATTGCGTCTCCAGATGCAAATATGGACGCTGTAAAACTTGAGAAAGCACCCAAAGTTGCAGTGTATTCTCCTAAAAACAAATTACCATGGGACGATGCTGTAACAATGGTGTTAACTTATGCAGAAATACCATATACTGTCATTTTTGATGATGAAGTTATGGGAGATGAATTAACCAAATACGATTGGTTGCACCTTCATCATGAGGACTTTACAGGTCAATATGGCAAATTTTACGCATCTTATGCAAATGCAGATTGGTACAAAGCACAACAAAAATCTTACGAAGAATCAGCAAGAAAACACGGTTTTAATAAAGTGTCAAAATTAAAACTTGCAACTGTTTTAAAAATTAAAGAATTTGTTGCAGGTGGAGGATTTTTATTTGCAATGTGCTCAGCTACTGATACCTACGATATTGCATTGGCAGCATCAGGAACTGACATTTGTGAATCAATGTTTGATGGAGACCCTGCAGACCCAAATTGCCAACAAAAACTAGATTTTAATCAAACTTTTGCTTTTCAAAATTTTGTAATTAGTAGAAATCCTTATGAATATGAGTACTCAAATATTGATAACAATAAGGGAGAAAGAGGCTTAGGAGAAGATAATGATTTCTTCAATTTATTTCAATTTTCAGCAAAATGGGATCCAATCCCAACCATGTTAACCCAAAATCATACTTCACTAATTCATGGTTATATGGGACAAACTACTGGTTTCAAAAAGCGATTAATAAAACCAGAAGTTACCATTATGGGCGAAAATTCATCCATTGGAGAAGCAAAGTATATTCACGGAACAATACAAAAAGGCTTTTTTACGTTTTATGGCGGTCACGACCCTGAAGATTATGAGCATTATGTAGGTGAAGAACCTACAGATTTAAATCTACATCCAAACTCACCTGGATTTAGGTTAATTTTAAATAATATTCTATTTCCAGCTGCGAAAAAGAAAAAACAAAAAACTTAACAATGAAAGTACTTATTCTCGCAGGAGGCTTTGGCACTCGAATTAGCGAAGCTACAGATTCAAAACCAAAACCAATGATTGAAATTGGCGGCAAACCAATTTTATGGCACATTATGAAATCATATTCAGAACATGGTTTTAATGAATTTGTGATTTTATTAGGATATAAAAGCTACGTGATAAAAGAGTTTTTTGCCAATTATTTTTTACATCAAAGTGATGTAACTTTTGATTTGAAAAATAATTCAATGGAAGTGCATGATAATTTTTCGGAGAATTGGAAAGTTACTTTGATTGATACAGGCTTAAATACATTTACAGGTGGTAGAATAAAACGTGCAGCCAAATTTATTGGTAATGAACCATTTTTACTTACTTATGGCGATGGTGTTGCTGATGTAAATATCAAAGAAACAGTAGATTTCCATAAAGAACATGGCAAAAAAATAACCATGACTGCTATTCAACCCGAAGGCAGATTTGGTGCACTTGGCATTGATAATGACCAAACCATTCATTCATTTTTAGAAAAACCTAAAGGTGACGGAGCATGGATTAATGGAGGATATTTTGTTTGTGAACCATCTGTAATTGAATACATTGCAGGAGATGAAACAATTTTTGAACGTGAACCTCTTGAAAATTTAGCAAAAGAAGGTGAACTTAAAGCTTACAAACATTATGGTTTTTGGCAATGCATGGATACCCTGCGTGACAAAAATAAACTAGAAGAGCTTTGGCAATCAGGTACTCCACCATGGAAAAATTGGGATTAATAATTTAACTTTCTCAATTCATTTCAATTAAATAAATCAGTTTCTAATGGAACATTTATTCAAAGGTATATATACAGGCAAAACAGTTTTACTGACAGGTCACACAGGGTTTAAAGGCTCATGGTTAGCGCTTTGGCTTCATAATATGGGGGCTAAAGTGGTGGGTTTTTCAAAAGATGTACCTTCGTCTCCCTCACATTGGGAAGTGTTAAATTTGCCAATTGTATCTATTGTTGGAGATATCCGCTCAAAAGAACAGGTTGAAAATGTATTTAAAACCTACCAACCTGATATTGTTTTTCATTTAGCTGCACAAGCTTTGGTTAGATATTCTTACGAAAACGACTTAGAAACTTTTGAAACCAATGTGCTAGGAACTGCAAACATGTTCCATTATGCACTTAAAACTGATTCTGTTAAAGCTTTTGTAAACGTAACAAGTGATAAAGCTTACGAAAATAAAGAATGGGCTTGGGGTTACCGTGAAAACGAACCTATGGGCGGACATGACCCATATTCAGCCTCAAAAGGTTGTGCTGAGTTAATAACATCATCGTACAGAAATTCTTTTTTTCAACATACAGACAAACTACTTGCAAGCGCAAGAGCAGGAAATGTAATTGGTGGTGGAGACTGGGCACTAGACAGATTAGTTCCTGATATTTTTAAAGCCACAAATAATCAGGAAGTTGCACAAATTAGAAACCCAAAAGCTACTCGTCCATGGCAACATGTACTAGAACCGCTGTCGGGTTATTTATTATTGGGTCAACATTTATTAGAAGGCAATAAATCAATTGCAGAAGGTTGGAACTTTGGTCCGGCCGAAGAAGCTACCCGCACAGTTGAACAATTATCTGAAACAATTTCAAAAAATTGGGATAAAGTTAAGTTTGATATAGCAAAACTTGAAAATCAACCACATGAAGCACATTTGTTAAAGCTTGATTGCTCAAAAGCTAATCAACTTTTACAATGGAAGCCCGTTTGGGATTTTGAACAAACAATAAGATATACAACCAATTGGTATAAAGATTTTTACACCAATACTATTGAAAATGTACAATCTCGTTCATTAAAAGATTTGAGCTGGTACGTTATGGATGCAAGTGATAAAAAAGCAATTTGGACTTTATAATATTTTAAAATGATTGAAGGTGTATTAATCACTCCAAAAAGAAGAATTTGTGATGATAGAGGCAGAATAATGCACATCATGAAATCGCAAGATGAAAATTTCACACAATTTGGTGAAGTATATATTTCAACAGTTTATCCAGGTGTTGTAAAGGGTTGGCATTTACATGATTTAATGACATTAAATTATGTGGTTGTAAAAGGAATGATAAAGTTTGCCTTATACGATGCACGTAAAAACTCACCTACTTATGGTCAAACACAAGATGTTTGTATAGGTGAACACAACTACGTTCAAGTTACAGTACCTCCTGGGGTTTGGAATGGATTTATGGGAATAGGTACAGAAGAAGCTTTAGTTGTGAATTTTACTGATATTCCTCATGACCCAAATGAAATTCATCGTTGTGACCCACATAACAATGATATCCCTTATACTTGGGCTGTAAAAGATAGATAAATCAATGAGCAAAGTATTAATAACAGGCGGTTTAGGTAATTTAGGTTCTTGGTTAACAAGGCATTTTACCCAACTAAATTATGATGTATATGTTTTAGCTAAAAACAAAAGAGAAATACTTGATAAGCAAAACTTTACATACATTAGTTGTGATATTGCATCCTTAGAAGATTGTAAAGATAAACTATCAAATATTGCTTTTGAATATGTAATTCATACAGCAAGTGTGAATGATATGTTTATTGAAAATTATGCGGCTTTAGCCTTAGAGATTAATACAAAAGGAACTAGAAATATCCTTGAAGCAATTGATAAATCAGCTTTAAAAAACTTCATCTATTTTTCAACATTTCATGTTTATGGAACTTCAGAAGGTGAAATAACAGAAGAATCACCTTTATTAGCAAGACATGATTATGCTACAACACATCTATTTGCTGAATACTTTGTAAAACAGTTTCACTACACACACAAATTACCGTTTACAATAATCAGACTTACAAACAGTTATGGCTGTCCAATTGACACACAAACTTCAAAATGGTATTTAATTTTGAATGATTTAGCAAAAATGTCTTTTGAAAAAAATGAAATTGTACTAAAAGGTAACGGAAAAGCTTCACGAGATTTTATTTGGATGGGTACGGTTTGTAATGTAATGGAACAACTTTGCAAACTTGAAACTGCGCCTAATGATATTTTTAATTTAAGTGGAGAACAAAGCTTTAGTATGCTCGACATTGCTAATTATGTAAAAAAAGCAACATCTGAGGCATTCAATAAAGAAATTGAGGTAACAGTAAACCTTAACGATCAAACGCCTACTCCTGCACCATTGCAAGTAAGTAGTCAAAAATTAAAACAACTCATCCCTTTTGGTAACGAAAATAAATTTGTTGACGAAGCAAAGGCAATATTTAACCTATTAAGCGCATCAAACTAATGATTCATATTAAAGAAAATATTTCATTACAACCATTCAATACATTTGGAATTGATGTTAAAGCAAAATATTTCTGTGAAATAGAAACTATTGAAACTTTACAAGAATTATTGAAAAATGATGTTTTTAAAACAAATCAATACTTGGTTTTAGGTGGTGGAAGTAATATTTTATTTAGTAAAGATTTTGATGGACTTGTTATAAAAAATAATATCAAAGGAAAATCTGTTATTGAAAATAATAATGAATTTGCTGTAATTGAAGCATTTGCAGGCGAAGTTTGGCATGAATTAGTATTATTTTGTATTGACAATAATTTTGCCGGAGGAATTGAGAATTTATCATTAATTCCTGGTTCTGTAGGTGCAAGTCCAATACAAAACATCGGTGCTTATGGTGTTGAAATTAAAGATATATTTTTAAAATTAGAAGCTTTAAATATCAAAACGGGACAAATTGAAACTTTTACAAATGAAGAATGTAAATTTGGTTACAGAGAAAGTATTTTTAAAAATATAGCTAAAAATCAATACATTATTACAAAAGTTTATTACAAACTTGATAAAACAAAACCGTTGCATATTGAATATGGAGCTATAAAAGAGGTGTTGCAATCATATCAAATTACAACTCCAACAGCAATAGATATTAGTAAAGCAGTTTGTGAAATAAGAGAAAGTAAGCTACCTAACCCAAAAGAAATAGGTAATGCGGGTAGTTTCTTTAAAAATCCAGAAATTGAAATTAGCTTATATAATAAATTAAAAGCTGAATATCCTGAAATTCCAAATTATCCAATAAATGAAACCACAGTAAAAGTGCCTGCAGGTTGGTTAATTGAAAAATGTGGATTTAAAGGAAAAAGTTTTGGTAATTATGGTGTGCATAAAAATCAAGCACTAGTATTAGTTAATTATGGAGGTGCAAATGGAAATGATATTCTTAATTTGGCTAACGAAATTATTGAGGTAGTTTACAATAATTTTGGAATAAAAATAATAAACGAGGTAAATTTTATTTAATTATCTCAAATTCAGTACGTCTATTTAATTCCCTACCTTCAAATTCATCATCGTTACTAGCAATAGGCCTTGAAGAACCATAACCAATTCCTTCGAGCCTATCCCTATCAATACCGTGTTTCATTAAATAATCCATCACAACATATACCCTACGCATTGATAATGCTTTGTTAAATGATTCTGGCCCTAAATTATCTGTATGCCCTCCTATTCTCGCTTTAATATTTTTATTTGACACCAAAAGTGCAGCCAATTTATTTAATTCAGCATAAGACTCTGGATTTAACTTTGCACTATTTAATTCAAAATAAACGTTACGTAAAACAGTTTTTAAACCGGTTTCAAGCTTGTTAAGTTTAACATCAGTTTGTAAACTATTCTTTTCATCTGTCTTATCAAATTTTATTTTATCAGCCTTATACATATAACCATCAATCTCTACAGACATAGAATATTCTGTTAACATTCTTGCAGGCATTTTAAAAGAATATGCACCATCGGAACCAGCTTGCGTTTTGAAAAACACATTTCCTTTACCATCATAAATTTCAATATGAGCCTGTAAAGCTTTTCCCGTTTTACTATCAACAATTTTACCTTTGATAGTAACCATAGAATCTTTTTTAAATTGGTCTTTATCTAAATATGACTTTTTCTTTTCTTCTGTTTTTGCTTTTTTAGCTAAATCATGTTTTTTTTGTTCATCTGCAATTCTTTGCAATTCAAGTTTTTCTTGAATTGTTAAATCTTTTTCTTCTGGAATATGACCTTTATTTTCTTGCTGATGCTGTTGGGCTAACTCTTTATTTTTCTTCTCTTGGTCAGTTGTCTTATTAACTTTATTTAATTCATCACGTTTTTTTGCAAGCGCAGCTTTTTTAGCTTCAATGGCTTTAAGAGAATCTAACTTAGCTTTTTCATCAGCAGCTAGCTTAGCAATTGAATCTTGTTTTTTCTTATCTTCTTCTATTTGTTTTTTACGCTCAATCTCTTTAATTTCTTGCAAACGTTTTATATCTGTAATTTTTATTCCTTTTGCTTTACGGATTGAATCTGTTTTCTTGAATTCATCTACAGGAAAATCCATTTCAAATATATCTCTATCTCCTGATCCATCTTTCTTATAAGTTGAATAGAATGCTTTATCTCCTTTTGCATTTAAAGTATAAAAAATATCATCATCAGGAGTATTTATTGGGAAACCTAAATTCAGAGGTTCCATCCATTTTTGAGTTAAAGAATCTCTTTTTGAACGAAAAACATCATAGCCTCCCATTCCTTGGTGCCCCGCCGAACTAAAATATAAATATTTTGATTTTTCATCAAAAAAAGGACCATCTTCATCAAATTCAGTATTTACTTGAGGACCTAAATTAATAGGTTCCCCCCAATCACCTTTTTCATCTTTTTTTGATATATATAAATCAAGTCCTCCTATACCACCAGGTTTATTACTTGAAAAAATAATTGAATTACCTGCATCAGCTAAAGTCATTGAGGGTTCATATCCATCAGTATTAATATTCTGATTAAGAGGTACTGGTTTACCCCACTTTCCATCATCAGAAAGATGTGAGGAATAAATATCTCCACCATTTACTTCTCTATAGATATATAAAGTTTTTCCATCTTTAGAAATACCTATACACCCTTCATGATAATCTGTATTTATTGGAGGACCGATATTTTGAGGTTTTGACCATGAACCATTTTCTAACTTTGAAAAATAAATATCTTCATAAAATTCATTGTCGTTATCCTTTTTATTACCAGTACTTCCTTGACGTCTAGAAGTAAAATAAATAGTCTTTTCATCATTACTAATTACGGGAGCATAATCAGAAGTCAATGAATTTAAATTTTCATTAGTTTTATTGAAATCTAATTTAACAGTATCTTTTAATAAAAAAGTAGCAATAGTACATTCATTTATTTTTTTATCAACCAATTTAATTTTAGTTGCATTAGCCTCCTTATCATCTTTATCATTTGCCAATACTGTTTTATATTTTTTATAATACACTATAGCTTCGTCAAATTTATAAGTAGCTTGTAATGCCCTTGCTAAATATAAAAAAAGTTCATTATCAATTTTACTATTTAATTTACTAGCCTTTTGTAAATATTCTAATGCTTGCGTTTTTTGAAATAAATCAAGATAGCATCTTCCCGCCATATAAAAAGCTTTCGCATTCTTGGCATTATTTGAACATGCTTTTAAATAAATATCAAGAGCATCCCTTTTTGAACCAAAAGAATACATTTCATCAGCTAACCTCACAAGTTCAATATCTTGCTGCTGTTGAGCAAATGTGAACTTTGAAATTAGTAACAAAAAAAGAAATATGTATCTAAATTTTATAAATGGCATTATTAAATATTAACATTTATTTTAAAAAGGTAATCATTTAACGAAAATATAAAAAAAAAGATACAAAGTTGTATTTTCAACAAATGAATTATTTTTTTTAAATAAAAACGGGGCTTTTAAAGCCCCGTTTTATTTAATTTATCTACCTATGATTTTAAATTCAACCCTTCGGTTGTGAATTCTATCAGGTCTTACTTCTTCTGCATCTTTGCTCTCTCCACCTAAATCTTTATTGATAATTCGTTTTCTATCAATTTTTTTAGAAGCTAAGAAATTTTGAATAAAGATACTTCTTTTCAAATACAATTGTTTCTTAGGACTTTCTCCGTCTTTTTTAGAATAAAATCCATGTAATTCTACAGATATTTTAGGATAAGCTAACATTACAGCAGCTAACTCTTCTAAAATAGGCAATGACTCTTTATTAATTTTATAGTCATTTACAAAGAAGTATACACATGAGTCTGCGTATGCTTTCAATGCAGGAACCTTAATTTTTGATTTGCTTTCTGTAGCTTTTGCTTTTTCTGAAAGACCAATTTTACCACCTTTATACTTATTCTCAAGCTCTTTCTTTTTATCTAAAGCAGCTTGGAACATTGCTGGATCCTGTGCTTTATCTATAATAGTAATAAATACACGTCTATTTTGAGCACGTCCTTCTTCAGTTGAGTTAGATGTTAAAGGTTCTAACTCACCATTTCCAACTGTTACTAATCTATTTTCATCAATTCCATGTGAACTTAAATAATGAGAAATCGACTCAGTTCTTAACTTAGATAATAAATAATTATCTTCCTCTCTACCGATACTATCTGTATGACCGTCAATTTTTAAATAAATTGAAGGGTTGTCGGTTAAGAATTTATCTAATTTATCAAGTTCTGCAAAAGAAGTATTTTTTAATTCAGCTGAATTTGTTTCAAAGAAAACGTTTTTCAGGTTAATAGTACTTCCCGATTTGAATGGTTCCAATAAAATATCTTTAGAAATTTCATTGTAAGTATTTTCAGCAAAGTTTACATTTTCTGAATAGAATAAATGATCTTTAGCATCAATTGAGATTCCTATATTTTTACCAGCAGGAACAACTACTACATAATGACCAGTTGCTGCATTTGCTTTATATTTAGCAATAACTTTATTAGAAGCATTGTCAATTACTGAAATTGTAGCCCCAACAGGTTTTTTATCCTTGCTTGACAATACATTACCTTTTAAAACTACTACTGATTTTTTCTCAATTTCCTCTTTTTCTAACACATAAATATCTTCGTGTCCAAAACCTCCATCTCTAGTTGAAGCGAAATATGCTTTTTTGCCATCTGGAGTCCAAACAAAGAACACATCATCTCCTGATGTATTTATTGGATATCCAATATTCTCAGGTTCAGACCAAGTTTGATTTTTATCATTATATACCGTTTTAAATATATCATAGCCACCCATTGTTTTATGCCCTTTTGAGCTAAAATAAAGAGTTTTTCCATCAGCATGAATAAAAGGACCTTCTTCATCATACTTAGTATTTATTTTATCACCCAAATTTTGTGGTAAAGCCCACTCTCCATTGTATAATTTTTTCACCATATAAATATCTTTACCTCCAAAACCTCCTGGTTTATCTGAAGTAAAATATAAATATTGTTCATCTGCACTTAAACTTGCATGTGTTTCATGAAATGGTGAATTAACATTTGTAGATAAATGTACAGGAGCTTTCCAAGATGTTCCATCAAGTAAAGACATTAAAATATCTCCAGAATCTGGGTCTTTTGGGTCAGAACGATAAATAAATAATTCTTGACCATCTACTGATAATCCAATACTTGCATCATGATCGTTTGTATTTACAGGAGTTCCCATATTTTTGGCAACAGACCAATCATCACCATCTTTTTGGGTAATATACAAGTCCTCATGAAACAAGTTATCAAGTTCATCTCTAGTACCACCAGTTGTATTTGGTCTTCTTGAAGTAAAAATCATTTTTGATTCATCTGCAGAAATTACCGGAACATACTCAGGGTCAATAGTATTGATATTAGGACCTAAATTAGTAACTTTTACCTTCAAAGGATTTTTAACTAACTCCTTACCAACACGGCACATTTCAATCTCTCTATCGATATCTTCGACAGTGATATCTGTTTTATATTTTTTATCAGATAAAAATTCTGACTTAAATTTTTCGTAAGCAGCAATTGCTTCATCAAATTTATTATTTAAATGCAAAGAAGCACCTAAATAAAAATCTAACATGTGATGATCTTTATGGTATTCCATAGCACGAACTCTATCAAAATATTTGAAAGATTCGTGTTGATCATGAGATTTGAAAAGACAAACTCCAATTTTGTAGAGAGTCTGTGCTTCATTTGGTTGAAGGCTATCTAGCTTTAATAACAAAGGTAAAGCTTCGTGATATTCATCAATTTGAAAGTGCCCATACGCCTCTTTTTTTAAAGATTTAGGGTTAACAGTGCTTTGTGAATATGCACTTACAGAAGCCATTAAACCTAAGCCTAGTAAAAACCTTTTTGTGAATTTGTAATTCATTTTCATAACGAAAAGATAGATTATATTTTGAAAATATCTGCCAAAATAGTAAAAAAAAAAATAAAAAAACAAAATATTAAAAGAAGTTGTAAATTTACATCATGATTATTAAGAGTACGACGTTTATTAAGAGCAGTACAAAGCTCAAAGATTGCCCTCCTTTTTACAAGCCAGAATATGCTTTTATTGGACGTTCAAATGTAGGTAAATCTTCTCTTGTAAATATGCTTACAGGTAATGGAAAACTTGCAAAAGTTTCAGGAAGACCTGGTAAAACACAGACAATCAACCATTTTCTTATAAATGAAAACTGGTATTTGGTTGATTTACCTGGATATGGTTGGGCTAGAATTAGTGATTCGCAAAGGAAAGAGTGGAAAGTAATGATTGACAATTATTTGTATAATCGTGAAAATTTAATGGTAATTTTTGTATTAATTGATTCAAGAATTCCTCCACAAAAAATTGATGTAGAATTTGTGAATCATTTAGGCGAAAATGGAATTCCGTTCGTTTTGGTGTTTACAAAAGCTGATAAACAATCGAGAGTTAAAACAGATCAAGCTGTTGCAAATTTCAAAAATGCTCTAAAAGAGACATTTGAAGAAATGCCAGATATATTTATAACATCTTCGGAAACTGATTTAGGCAAAGAAGATATATTAAGTTATATTGAAAGAGTAAATAATTTATTTGTTATCCCTCCAGATAAGCAAATCATTGAATAAAATTTATTAAGTTTGAAATTCTTTATTTAACCATTATTAATTTAAGATGAATTTAAGAGATATCGCAGCAGTTTCGGGAAAAAGTGGCTTATATAGAGTATTGAAGCCTACCCGCACAGGTGTAATATTGGAGTCGCTTGACGCCAACAAAACTAAATTGGTAGCAAACGCTAATAGTAGAGTTTCTATTTTAAAAGAAATCTCTGTTTACACTACTACAGCAGAAGGTACTGTGATGTTAGAAGATGTATATGCGAAAGTTTATGCTCAATTTAAACTTGAATTACCTGTTAACTCAAAATCAAACGAAAGCGAACTAAGAAGCTTTATTGAGGGAATTGTTCCTGAATATGATAAAGATAGAGTTTATGCTTCGGACATAAAAAAAATGGTAACTTGGTACGGAATTATCAGTTCATTTTACCCAGAAGTTTTTGAATTAGAAAGTGTTGAAGGTGAAAAAGGTGCTGCCTTAATTGCAACTGAAAATGCAGCGTCAACATCTGGAGTTGCTGTAGCAAGTGATGCTGGTTCAGGCTCAAAAGCTAAATCACAATCATCGGTTTCAAGAAAACCAACGAATACACCAAGTAAAAGAGGAGCATAAGCTCCTCTTTTTTTTCACTATTTAAACTTCCCTCCTATGCCTATTGCTATCAATCCATTTGACAATTCAATCAATATTGAGTACAAATACGATAGTATTGAAGTACTTAAAAATAAAATAGAATTAACGCATAACGTATTTAATGAAAGAAAATCTCTTTCATTTGAGGAAAAGGGAAAACAACTTTTAGGTGTTTATGAATCTTTGATGAGTGAAAAAATAGCTTTGGCTACTATCATTTCCAAAGAGATGGGCAAACCAATTTATGAAGCTATTTTAGAAGTTGAAAAATCAGCAAATGTTTGTAAACATTACGCTGAATTTGGAGAAAAATATTTAGCAAATGAAGTAATTAAAACAGATTACAGCGAAAGTTTTGTTACTTACCAACCTTTAGGTGTGGTACTAGCTGTAATGCCTTGGAACTTTCCGTTTTGGCAAGTGTTTAGATTTGCAGCACCAGCACTAATGGCTGGCAATACTGTTATTGTAAAACATGCTAGCAATGTTCCTTTAGCTGCACAAGCTATTGAGGATATTTTCAACAAACATTTGCCTAAAAATTCATATACCAATATTAATTGCGAAAGCAAAAATATAGAATCTGTAATTGCACATAAAGCTGTAAAAGCTGTAACCTTAACTGGAAGTGAAAAAGCTGGTAGTTCGGTAGCTAGTTTGGCTGGGAAATACATTAAAAAAACAGTTCTAGAACTTGGTGGTAACGACCCTTTTATTGTTTTAGATGATGCTGATTTAGAGTTGGCTTCAGAATTTGCATTAAAATCCCGTTTACAAAATGCAGGTCAAAGTTGTATAGCTGCAAAGAAATTTATTATTCAAGAAAATGTTTATCAAGATTTTATATCAAAATTGATAAATAAAATTGAGGATAAAATAAAGATTGGTAATCCACTTTTAGAAACAACAACACTAGGACCAATGAGTAGTAATTCTCAAAAACAAGAAGTACTTAGTCAGGTTGAAAAAACGATTATGTTAGGAGCCAAAGTTGTTTATGGTAATTTGGATAAAACAGAAAGCAACTTTTTGAGTCCAATAATTTTAGACGAAATTCCATTGAATGCACCATGTTATAATGAAGAAGTTTTTGGACCAATATTCTCTATTTTTAAAGTAAAATCAAAAGAAGAAGCACTTGTTTTGGCAAATGATTCAGATTTAGGTTTATCCTCAAGCGTGTGGACAAACAATAAAGAATCAGCTCAATATTTTATTGATAACATTCAAGCAGGAGCAGTATTTATCAACGAAATGAGCAAATCAGACCAAAGATTACCTTTCGGAGGTATCAATAACTCTGGCTACGGAAGAGAGCTTTCAAGTTTTGGTATTAAAGAGTTTTGTAATACAAAAACGGTAGTAGTGAGATAGATTATAATTTAAAGAAAGGTGAGATAAAATCAACTTCTGCATGAGTTGAACGTCCAGGAATTGGAGTTGCAAGTTTTCTGTTTTTTCTAAATCTTAAAACATTAAATAGTCTTAAAAACTTAAAAGCTAAAAAATCTTTAGGACACGGTCTAGAGCATGCTAATTGCCAAATAAAATAATCATTTTTAAGGGTTTTAACTTTTACAGCAAAAGTCATTGTTGTACTTTTTACGATTTGCCAATGAGAAGATTTGGTTAAAAAAACTTCTCTATTACCATTATGAACAGGATGATTATAATAATCAGGATGGTCGTATAAAGTAGTATAATCAGCTTTTGATAAAGCTTCAGTTAAGTATGCTTCGTTATGACCGATGTGCAAATAATCATCTTCTAAAAAATAAACAATATCATCCTCATTTTCATTTTTAATAGCATAATCTACAGCATACATAAATGATTTTGAGTTACCTAAACTCAATTCAATCACCTCAAAATTGAATTGTTTTAAATTAGAAAGTAATTCAGGAGTACAATTATCTGCAAAAATTTTAAAATTAGAATTTGGAAATGATGCTAAGGCATTTTGAAAACAATTCAGTTTTGTTGCAAAATCTAACTTAATTTTTTTAGGATTTCCAGCATCAGAAATTCTGTAATATACTTTAATTGAACTCATTTTAGCAATTTTGAATTTTTTGATTGATTTGAAAGCAAATACTTGTCCATGAAAATTTTAATTCAAAATAAGCCCTCGCTTTTATAAAATTATCGTCAATAATTTGCTCATTACAGATAATTTCATTGATTTTATTTGAAAGGTCATTCTCATTTTCAATAATTGCTCCAATTTGATTGTTTTGTGTAATATCAATTGATGCTCCTATTGGAGTGGAGATTATATAATTACCAAAAAACAAAGCTTCGGGTAATACTAGTGGATAACCTTCAGAACGTGAAGTTAAACAAAAAATTTTTGCACGATTATAGTACTCAAACAAAGTTTTTTTATCGTTTACTGCTCCAACAAAATGAATTTTATTAACAATATCCGGATTATATTTTTTTAATTGAGCAATGGATTTTTCTTTAAAATTATTTTCAATTGGACCTATAAAAAATACAGACCACTCTTTTAAATCGACAAATTTCAGTGCATCAATTAATAGCTCATTATTTTTTTCAAAAATACCAATTCTACCAACAGTAATAATAATCTTTTCTTTTTTATCAGTGTGAAGTAAATTTATACCTAAAGCATTTGCATTTGAATCGTCGAAGCCATTATTTAATAACATTAGCTTATTTGCATTTTCCTTAAAAAAAGAACCGACTAAAATATTATACGATTTTGATGTTTCAACAGAAGCAAAAGATATAGCTCGTAATAATACTTTACTCCAGTAAAACTTTTCTAAATCTGCCAAATACTTGTCAGTTAAATTATTTTCATTTATATCAAACTTTATATAAACCTTTCCTCTTTTATTTAAAAACTTATAAATCAACACCAAAGCAGTATTAAATTTTGTAAAATGATACAAATTTAAAACATCAATTTTTCGTGATTCTGTTATTAAGTAAACAATGCACGAAATTAAATTGGGTAATGAATATATTTTTTTAGAAAACTTGGGTAAAATTCTTATTTTAAGAAACTTACCTATCGAATCAACTTCATATTTATCTTCATTTTGTAAGGTTACCAATTCAGCATCCCAACCAAAATCCCTTGCTAAAACTGCAGGTATGGAACCTACATCTTTATGTAAATGAACATTTTCAGTATATGGGAATAATGTTACAAATCGCATATTAACTTTTTTTCTTTTTTAAATAATCTAATAAAAAAATGAATTCATCTGATTTGGTAACAAATAAATATAATCCTATAAGCAATAATGACATTAATAATTCTTGCAAAAACATTATACCAAAATTAAAAACTGGATGTAAAAAATCAACTTCAATAATTAAAATCGGTTTAAAATAAAACACTAAAAAGCAAACAAATAACATGAACATGAATAAAATCAATATTTTTATAAAATCTTTGATAATATAAATTTCTTTTACAATAAATCGAATTTGGGTAACAGCCAAAAGTAGGCTACATAACATTGCATTAAAAGTGAGTAAGTATAATTTATCTTTAAAAAAACTAAAAACCACAATATTTAAAGCAACATTTAGACCTAAAGATATAGCATTTAATGTTATTGTTAAAAAAACTTTTTCTTGAGCAATTAATACTATATTTACTAATGACGTTACTATAATTGTAAAAATCATTATAGATAAAAGAGCTAAATTAATTTTAAAATCATATTTTAAAGCAAATGACATTTTAGTATTGAATAGAATTTGAAAAATTTCATTTCCATTACAAATCAGTAATAATAAAATAGGAAATACTATTAAAAACATTCCACGAATTGACTTTACCATCAAAACTCCTCCTTCAAAATATTTTTTTTCACTTAATAATGATGCAATTTTAACAGATAAATAACTACTTACAATGCCTAAAATTAAGGCCATCGGCATTTCAATAATTTTTCTACAGTAATCAAACATTGAAACATAACCTTCGGACGAAAAAGAACAAATAGCTTTTTCGGAGTATGAAACCAACTGACCAATACTAAATGTTATCCAAAATGGTGCAGCAAATTTCCAATAAACTAGTCCATCTTTTAATTTTTTTGAAAATAGTTTAAATGAAGGAATAATCTTTTTTGCCTTCATATAAAAAATAAATACACTTAGTATTTGGGTTACAAATTGACCTATAATCAATGATAATATTCCGATTTGTTTTTGAAAAAAAACAACAAACAAAATATTTATTAAAACACCTATAATCAATAATATTTCAGGTATCAAAAATTCATTATATACATTTAATAATGCCTGTAATTGATTAATAAATTGATTAGTTATAATTGAAAAAGACGCAAAAATCAATAAAACAAAAAATATGTCATCAATTTGATTAACTCCTGGAGAAATTAAATGAAAGGAAAAAGAACTATTTGTTAATAAAAAAAAAACAACAATACTAGAAAATAAAAATACAAGTGAATTTAACGAACTTACCTCTTCAAGAGCTTTAACTTCACCAATATTAGCACTTTGAGTAATAAATTTGACTCTAAATATTTCAATTATTGGTCCAAAAAAAACTTGTGAAAGCATCCCAGTAAAAGATAAAACCAAAACTAATATATCTCTTTCTCTAGTTAAACCAAAAAAGTGAATCGACAAAAATAAAAGCCCCAACGAAAGTACCGCCTTTATTAATTTTAACAATCCAATATATCCAGCTTTTAGAAACAATTTATATGTCGTATTTAAACAAAAATAATGAATAATTTGCTCTTAACAAAATCAAAACTTGTAGCTTTGTATCTATGATTCCTGAAATTGCCATTATCATATTAAATTACAATAATTGTAAAGATACTATTTTTTGTATTGATAGTATTTTCAAATCTGATTATACGAATTACAAATTAATTATTGTTGATAATAACTCAAATGATAACTCTGATGCTATTTTATCGCAATATTGTACTGAAAAAAATATTGTGTTTATACAAACCGGCTTTAATGGTGGTTTTTCATTTGGAAATAATGTTGGAATAAAGCATGCTCAAAAACATTTTTCAGCAGAATATTTTTGGATTTTAAACAATGATACAGAAATACCTCAAAACACCTTAAGTAATTTAGTAAATTATGCACAAAATCATCCTAATAAAGGAATTATTGGTGCAAGTTTATATTATTTTGACAATAAAAATATTTTGCAAGGTGTTGGAGGTAAGTACAATAAATGGCTTGGTTTATCGAGACATATTGGAATATTTGAAACAGAAACCAAAAAATATGAAAATCCTGATTTTACTTTTGACTATGTAATTGGAGCTTCGATGTTTGTAAATAAAAACTGTTTGGATACAATTGGATTATTACCTGAAGAATACTTTTTATTTTATGAGGAACTTGATTGGGCTCAAAAAATTAAACAATCAAAACTTTGGGAATTAGGATATTGTAGTAATGCAATCGTTTATCACAAGGAAGGTGGAAGCAGTGGCGCAAATGTAGTTGAAGGCAAATCTGATTTTGCAGATTATTATTTATTTGCTAATCTGATTAAGTTTACAAAAAAACACTTTTGGTATTGTTTACCAAGTGTTTATATATCAATATTTTTAATGGCTTTGAACAGACTTAGGAAAGGCAAATTTGAAAAATTTAAGATGATTAGCAAAATTTTACTTCAAGGAGGAAGATGAAAAAATTAACTATTTTACAAATTACAAGTCGACTTCCTTGGCCATTAAATGATGGAGGAAACATAGCAACATACAATGTAACCAAGCAATTACACGATTTGGGGCACAATGTAATATTAGCAAGTTTCAATACAAGTAAACATTTTGTTGAACTTGGAAACTTCCCAGCTATTGCTACAATTTACACCACCAATATCAATAATGATATCCATTGGAAAGGATTAATTAAATCTTTTTTTACAAAATATAATTATGTAATTAAAAGATATATAAGTAAAGAATTTACGCATCAATTAATTGAAATAATAAAGAATCACAATCCTGATATAATACATATAGAAGGAATTTATATGTCATTATATATTGACATTATCCGAAAACACACAAATGCAAAAATTGTATTAAGAGCACATAATATTGAATCAGAAATTTGGAAGAGACTTAGTATTGCTGAAAATAATTTACTGAAAAAAAAATATTTAGCGCTTTTGCACAAACAGATTGAAAAATTTGAGTTACATGCATTTTTAAAATTTGACGGAATAGTGGCTATTACTGAAAGAGACGCAGGATATGTTTTAAAATATTTTTCTCAACAAAATATAAATCACATTTCTGTTGAAACTATTAATGCAGGCGTAGATACGGAGATGTTTCAAAAGTCAAAAAACGAAATAAATAACAATCAAATTTGTTTTTTAGGTAGTTTAGAATGGGCTCCAAATGTACAGGGATTATCGTGGTTTTTAACAAAAGTTTGGCCACAAATAATTGAGAAAAAGCCAGAGTTAGAACTTCACATTGCAGGAAAAAATCCTTCAAGTAATATTGAAGGGTTAAATCAAAAGGGAATAATATTTCATGGTCAAGTGGCTGATGCAGTAGCGTTTTTAAATAATTACTACATTATGATAGTTCCTTTACTTTCAGGTGGAGGAATGAGATTGAAAATTATTGAAGCACTTTCAATGAAAATGGCAATTATTAGTACATCAATAGGTGCCGAAGGAATAAATTATATTGATGGAGAAAATTTAATTATTGCAAATTCAGAAAAAGAGTTTGAAAATAGTATTGAAAACTTAGTATCAGATATTGAGTTAATAACTAATATTTCTGAAAATGCTTTTAAATTGTCAAGTCAATATTCATGGCAAACATTAATTAAAAAACTTGAAAAGTTTTATATATCTTTAATATCAAATTAAAATTTACAAAATCATGTCTGAAAACCCAATCTTAAAAATCACCAAATTAGGTTTCCCTTGGCAAACACAAGATCCATTTTTATTTTGTGTACATCATAGAGATGAATTCCCCAAAGGAAATGAAAAAATGGGACCAAATGCCTCATTAACAGGCAGAATGATTGGGCAAGATTTTGTAGTTAAAGATGGTTGGCGAATGTATCATGGAAAAACTGTACCCGGCTTTCCATATCACCCACACAGAGGTTTTGAAACAATTACTATTGTTAAAGAAGGAATTGTTGACCATACAGATTCACTAGGTGCTGCGGGTAGATTTGGTGCTGGCGATGTGCAATGGATGACTGCTGGAAGTGGCGTATTGCACTCAGAAATGTTTCCACTATTAAATCAAGAAAAAGAAAATCCATTAGAACTTTTTCAGATTTGGTTGAATTTACCCAAAAAATCAAAATTTGCGAAACCGCATTTTAAAATGCTTTGGAATGATGCAATTCCTGAACTAATTGAAAAAGATTCAGAAGGTAAAAACATAAAAATCAATGTAATAGCTGGAAATTTAAATAATTTAAAAGCTCCCACTCCTACTCCGGATTCATGGGCGGCAATTGCTGAAAATGAAGTAATGATTTTGACTGTAAAATTAGATGCAAATGCCAGTTGGACTTTACCAAAATCAAATCAAACTGTAAATAGAAACATCTATTTTTATAAAGGAGATGTAATAACTATTGATAACCATATCATTTCAAATTACCATTCAATAAAAGTGATATCAAATCAAGATATTACGATTAAAGCAGGAAGCGAAGATTGTTATTTACTGATTCTACAAGGGAAACCAATAAATGAACCGGTGGTACAGCATGGTCCGTTTGTGATGAATACTGAGCAAGAAATTGAAGATACTTTTAGAGAATACCAACGTACACAATTTGGTGGTTGGCCATGGCCAAATCAAGAACAAACTCACCCAAGAGAGAATGGTAGATTTGCATTACATGCTGACGGAACATTAGAAGTTAAAGATTGATATGAGTTATCCTTTTTATTTAAAAATCTTTCTTTTATTCCTCCCATTTTTATTTATAATTACAGTAAACGAAACTTTACGCTTAAATAATAATTATTCGCAAAAGATAAACCCATCAATAGAAAACCCCAATAAATGTTCTTGGACATGCCACAACAATACAACATATTGTAAAAAGAATCATGTTAAAATGAATAAAAATGATTTAGTCAAAACTGAATCAATTTATTGGGGAATAATATCCTTGCTAAAATCTACAGGAAATTATAAAATAGCTAACTTAATTCTATTTTTAGTATTTTTCCCAATCAGTATTTGGCTACTAATTATTAACATTTTATCTGCCCAAAATAAAATCAAAAAAATCTCAAATGCTATTATTTAAAGAGATTGTAACTTTTATTTATAACTATTGTACTGATTTTATAATCAGTGTTGCAAATTTAACACATCTATCATATTATGAATGTAATTTCATACTCTTTTGTGTACTATTTCCATTTTTAACATTTACATTGAGTTGTTATCTTATTTATCTAAAAATTAAACTCAAATATTTAAAACTAAATTTTAAACAATAGAATCCACCTTTTCCAATATTTCAATCAATTTTTCAGGAGTAAGAGGTTTATGACAAAAATGAAAAACTAAAGGAAAAGTTTTTGACTTCTCAACATCATTTGCATCAATTGTTGAAGATAATATTGCCACTTTGCTAGTAATAGGAAATTTAGCATATTGTTCCAAAAACTGCCAACCAGATAATTCTGGCATATTTAAATCCAGTAAAATAAAATCTGGATTTGAATCAATATCTGATATTTTTGACAAAAAATCCAAAGCTAAAATAGGGTTTGAAAAAAAAGTTAAATCTATTTCTTTATCTATTTTTTTGATTGTCATTTTTACCAAATGATTTTGAATAGTATCATCATCTATCAGAAATAATTTCATGAAATTTTTAATTTGATTAAAATTATATGTGTAATTATAAAGTTAAGTAAATTAATTATCATTTATGCAAACTTTCCTAATAAATACATTAAAAAAAGAAATTTTAACCGTCAAAAATTTATATTATAAAAGAAAAAAAGCCATTTGAAATGATTTCAAATGGCTTTTTAAACAAAGAACTGTTTACAATTATTTTTTAATTACTTTGTAAGTCTGAGATGAATCTTTTGTATAGATAGAAACAAAATACAAACCTGATGTCCATTCGCTTACATTTATAGTATTAAATGGTTCAATTGTATTTAAACTTGAAATTAACCTACCTTGTAAATCTCTGATTTCTAATTTAGTAAAGTTTAAATCATTTACAATTTCAATTTTCAACTCATTATCAACAACTGTAGGAAACACTTTAACTGATTTTAAAATCAATTCATTATCTACTGCTAATGCTTCTTGACCTTCTATGCATATATCAAAAACAGGAGTTGAAGTAATTGAACTACTATAATTAGATACACATATATAATATGTTTTTCCAGTTACCAAGCCTGTCAAATTTAATGTTTCAACATAACCTCCACTATGATCATCAACCGATTGTAAAATATTTGATAAATCAGAACAATTAGAATATAACCTAATTTGTGAGTCAAAATCAGAATCAACAGAAACATTAGCCGTTGAACTAGTAGCTACAAATTGATACCAAACATCATAATTTTTCACTTGAGTAGTGGCATTTAAAATTGAACCTGTAGTTTTGGTACAAGTATTTTTAATTACCAATGTAGTTGCATCTACACAATTGTCATTTACAGGAGGAGAATTTAAAGCTGAATTACATATCATAAATGAAGGGTCAGATGGTATAGAACTTCCGTAACTACTTACTGAAATATAATAAGTTGCACCTACAATTAATCCACTATATGATAAAATTTCTGTTCCACCAGTTCCACTATTATCAGAATATGAAAAAGAAGAATTTGAACATCCACTATAAAGATTTATTACGGCATCAAAATTTGGAAATACAGATATATCATGACTTGTTTTGGTAGCAACAAATTTATACCAAACATCATTATTTTCTCTTTGGAAAGTAGCATTTTCAAGTGTTGATGTTACTCCATTACATGAATACGAATACGGTAAATTTATTGCGTTAGAACAATTATCATTAACAGGTGGATTTGAACTTTTTACACAAACAGTAAACTCTGGATATGATGCAACACTTGAATTATAATTGTTTACAGAAAAATAATAAGTTTGCCCAATTACTAAATCATTTAAATATAAAGTTTCAGTACCAGATGATGTATTGTCTTCCTTAAGTGAATATGTTGAATTTCCACAAGACGAATATGTTCTAATTTGTGCATCAAAATCAGCAGTAACTTGAATTTGAGCATTTGTAGAATTTGCAACAAATTTGTACCAAACATCAAAATTACTGTATTGAGATGTTGCATTTGCAATTGTTCCGATTGTACTTGAACAACTATTAGATTGGATTAAAGTTGAAGCTGATGAACAGTTATCATTCACTAAAGTAGCTTGATTTGTAACGCATAAATTAAAATCAGTATAACTTTCTATTGTTGAGTAACTTGATACATTTATATAATATACTTGACCAACATTTAAGTCGGTCAAATTCAATTGTTCAAGCGAATAACTATTATCAACTGTTAATAACTCATAAGAAGAACTTCCACAAGCTGAATATAATGATAAAACTCCATCAAAATCTGAAGACAACTTGATATTTGTTGTAGCCGATTGAGCAATAAACTTATACCACACATCATTATTTTTGTATTGCTTAGTAGCTCCTGCAATTGTACCGGCTACATAATTACAAGATGTTCCTGAAGTAATAGTTAATGCTGATGTACAAACATCATTTGTAGCAACTAACGCTTGAGCACAAATTGTAAAGTTTGGGTTAGATGGTGTTGAAGAATAATAATTAGCAACAGCAATATAATATGTAGAACCTACAGATAAACCCGTTAAATTTAAATTTTCCAACCCTGATGTTGAGTTATCTACACTTGCAAATGAAACTGAATTTGAACATGAACTAAAACAATATACTTCAGCATCAAAATTTGCGTTTACACTAACATTAACATTACTTGCACTTGCAACAAATTTGTACCAAACATCTTGATTTGCTTTCTGAGTACTAGCTCCAGAAATTGTTCCTGATGTTGGAGAACAATAACTGTAAACGGATAGCGTAGTAGATGAACTACAATTGTCATTTACAGGTGCTGCAAATAACGAGTTACTTGAGAGTAATAGTAAAATAGATACTATTAATTTAACTATTTTTTTCATTAAATAAGGGAATTTGGGTGTTGTGTTAAATTAAATGAGTTCCAAACCTAACAATATAATTTCATATTAAAATATTGTTTTTTAAAATAAAATAAAAAATATTCCTATTGTCATATTCTACATTTAAATAATACAAAAATAGAAATTAAAACATTAAAAATAATGATTAAAACGTAACAAAATCAACTCCAAAATAATACAAACTCTCCAACATAAATAGCAAAACTTTTAATAATGAAAACATTAGCCGCAATTTTAAAACCTAACAATTGTCATATTTTTTAAAAATCACATTTCATAGTTTTGTAAAGTTATTTTTCCTCATTTACTCAAAAAAAATCAAATCGTGAATCATAATAAAATAGAGTTAATGGCTCCTGCGGGAGATTTCGAATCATTGGTTGCTGGCTTAAACGCAGGTGCAAATTCAGTTTATTTTGGTGTAGAGCAATTAAATATGAGAGCTAGGGCTTCAATGAATTTTTCGCTAGAAGATTTACCTGAAATAGCTCGTTTATGTTCCGAAAAAAATGCTCGTAGTTACCTTACGATGAACACTATTGTTTACGACCACGATTTGTCGGTTATTAAAACTATATTAAATAAAGCCAAAGAATCTGGCATTTCAGCGGTGATTGCCAGTGACCAAGCTGTTATTGCTTCTGCCCGACAAATTGGAATGGAAGTTCATATTTCCACACAGGTAAATGTAACTAATATCGAAACAGTTAAGTTTTATGCGCTTTTTGCTGATACCATAGTTTTGAGTAGAGAACTGAGTCTGGTGCAAGTAAAAAAGATTACTGATGCCATAGAACGTGAACAAATTTGTGGCCCGAGTGGAAGATTGATTGAAATTGAAATATTTGTACATGGTGCATTGTGTATGGCTGTTTCTGGGAAATGTTATTTGAGTTTGCACACACATAATTCTTCTGCTAACCGTGGGGCTTGTATTCAAAATTGTAGAAGAACTTATACTGTAATTGATAAAGCCGACGGACATGAACTTGAAATTGACAATGAATATATTATGTCGGCACAAGATTTATGTACTATAGATTTTTTAGATCAAGTGCTTGATGCTGGAGTGAAAGTATTAAAAATTGAAGGAAGAGGTAAAGGTCCGGAATATGTAAAAACAACTGTTGAATGTTACCGTGAAGCAATTGATAGTTACCAAAATGGAACTTACAATCAAGAGAAAGTGGCAGTTTGGAAGCAAAAATTAGAAGAAGTTTACAACAGAGGGTTTTGGAGCGGATATTATCTCGGGCAACAATTAGGCGAATGGAATGATACTCCAGGTTCAAAAGCAACTACAAGAAAAGTGTATTTAGGAAAAGGAAATCATTATTTCAGTAAATTAAAAGTTGCTGAGTTCAAAATTGAGTCACACAAATTATCAGTTGGTGATAGAGTATTAATAACAGGTCCAACAACAGGTGCTTATGAAACAGTAATCACCGAGTTACATACTGATAATGGTCCAACAAATGAAGCCATTAAAGGAGATAATGCCGCTTTTAAACTTGATGTAGCCATTAGGACTAGCGATAAATTATATAAAATTGTTGATGCAAACGAAGTACAATGATTACAGTTACCCAACGAAGAGCAAAATGTATTGGCTGTAATTATTGTGTAGAATTAGCACCCGAGTATTGGTGTATGTCGAAAAAAGATGGCAAAGCAGTACTTATCGGCTCAACTGATAAAAAAGGATTTCACAGCTTAAAACTCAGAGATGACGAAGCAGATGCAAATGTAAAAGCTGCAAAGGCTTGCCCTGTAAATATTATTTCAATTGTTTGTGGGGTGAAAAAGTGAATATAAAAAAACCACTCTAATCCCCAAATCTTAGAGTGGTTTATTTATTTTTAAGCAACCTTTTTTTGTTCCATATAAATCACTTTAACAAACTCATTATATGGTTGTTGCATATTTACTTTATCATCAGGTATAGATATTTTCAATTTTTGCTCTATACAAAATAGCAAATAATTAAACAGTGCTTGGTTTTGCTCTACACTTGATGCAAAATTTGATTGTACCAATGAGGAATAATTACATACAAGAAGTTCTCGTCTAAAGATTCCTTTCAATGAATTTTCTATCTTTTTCATATTGTTATTGCTAATTGTCAGTATATTTTATTTAAAACTCTAATCTGTAACTTAATATTGGAATCAAAGGTGTTTGGTAATAGTATTTAACAATACGATTAACCCTATCATAATATTGTCCTCCTACATTTTTTCTATTTGTAGTATTCTGAATATCAAGCGACCAAGTACTTGTTACTTTTGCAAAATTTCGTTTTACACTAAACTTAATATCCAATCTGTAGTAGTCTGGATTTTGAACACCATAAATTTGAGAATTATCATATACTTCGTACCCTTTTGCAATAGATGCTTTTTCATCAATTGGTGTGTAACGCATTCCTCCAACTAACACTGATTTAATATTAAATCCAACAATTCTGTTTTTGCGTTTTTCGGATAATGTCCACTCTTTACCCATTGTTAACACCACAGAATAATTGGTATTAAACCTTGTATTAAACCATTGATTTTGAAATGCTTTAAATTTTGATTCATAAGCCGAAGCCGACAATAAGTAATAAAAGCCTTTGTTTAAAAAACGCTCAACTGTAAGTTCAGCACCATAGTTTTTACCTAAACCTTTATTTACTAATTCTGTATAAACAAAACCGTCATTGGCATTTAATAGTGAATAATTATCATCCCCATTTTTTGCAATTGGTACATTAAATAAGTTTTGATAATACAACTCTGTTTTAATGTGCATAAATTGATTGATTGTTCTATCAAAACCTATTATAAAATGATGTGCTTTGCTAAACCCTAAGTTTTTATTTGGTTCTGATATTGAGCCATCAGCATTATTTATTTTGGTAAAATATATACCTATTGGTTGTAACTGGCTATGCAAACCATAACCTAATGTAAATACCGATTTTTCTGTTGCATCAAATCTTATTGAAGCTCTTGGTTCAATTGATTTTGAATTGTTTAACATTAATTGAAAGTAATGTAAACCAACATTGGTACTTAGTTTTGGTGAAAATTTATGATTCCATTGGCTAAATAATTGTAAACTTTGTGTTGAGCCCGATTGGTTAATTTTTTCGAGTAATAAAGTTGTATCAAGTCCATCTTTTTGATTTAAACTATAATTCAACACATTAAAAATAAACCCAGTTCTTAAACTATTTTTGGTATTAAACTTTTTGGTATAGGCCGAAGTAAATGCAATTTTGGTTTGGTTGTAATCTTCTTTTCTTTTCTTCTCAAGATTGTATTGATTATCAAGCTTATCTAATGTACTTCCGTTTCCAGTTCCTGAAAAAACTAAGGCTGTTTTTAAGTATGATTTATTGGCGAAATGATATTTATTGGTAATACCAACAGCCCCAGTGTTACTGTAAAAAGTTGATTTATATTGTTTAAAAAAATCATCTTTCCATTTTATTGAATCTTTGGTGGCATCAATATATTGATTACTTAATCCTCCAAAACCAAACACACCAAATGAACCTAATTTATTGGTTGGTAAAGCTACATTAAATGACAAATCTTGAAATTTAGTAACAGCATCACCTAAATTTACACCAATCATGCCCAATAAACTTAAGGTTGAATAGCGATAATTTATCACATACGAACCTCCGTAACCCTTTTTAAAATATCCTTCTGTACTTAAATCTATCCCCAACACACCAGCTTGAAAGGTGTATTCACGTTTTTCATTATTTCCTTTTCTAAGTCGTAAATCAAATACACCCGATAGTGCATTTCCATATTCTGCAGCAAAAGCACCCGTTGAAAAATCAGAATTGGCTAATAATTGTGTACTTAAAATCGAAATTCCTCCACCCGATGTCCCTACACTTGAAAAATGATTAGGGTTTGGAATATCAACACCTTCCATTTTCCATAATAAACCAGTAGGCGAATTTCCCCTAATCGAAATATTATTATTTCCATCATCCGACGAAACTACACCTGCAAACGACGAAGCCATACGAGCTGGGTCATTTACTGCAGCTGCAAACTTTTGAGTTTCTTCAACCGAAAATTTACGAGTGCTAATTTCCGACATATCGTTATTAGGGGTATTTTTATCTTCTTTTGCAGTTATAACAATAGTTTCTGTTTGTTTAATATCTTCTTCCAAACCAATATTCAACACCAATTCTTTACCTGCATTAATGGTTACATTTTGCATTATAGACGGTTTATAACCCATCATTGTAACCTTTATTGTTTGCTTGCCAATTGGAACATTCAATAATTTAAAATACCCTTTTTCGTCGGTAGTAGTTTTGATTATTGGCGATGTATTAGGTATCGAAACAATTGCACTAACAATTGGTTCGTCCGAAACTTTATCAGTAATAACACCCCTTACTGTTTGAGTTTGTGCATGTATATACAAACTAGTAAATACACATAATGATAGAGAAAGTAAAGATTTTAACATAGTATATAATGTTTTTATATACCTATGACAAAATAAAATATACTTACCCCTATGCCAATCAAAAATAAATAATCAATAAAAAATTAGATAGATTAAACCTTTTTTATGTTAATTTACTTTATAAAATTCCAAAAACTAATCGCATATAAATGTCATTTGAAATCTCTTGTGTAATAATTACCAAAAACGAAGAAGCGAATCTTGAAAAAACGCTAAAATCAATCACTTGGTGCGATGAAATTTTAATTATTGATTCGGGAAGTACTGATAGAACTATAGAAATAGTTCAATTATTTGGTGCAAAAATTATTTACAATAAATTTGAATCATTTGGTAAACAAAAAAGATTTGCAGTAGCAAATGCAACACATAACTGGATATTAAGCATTGATGCTGATGAAGTTGTAAGTGAAGAATTAAAAAAAGAACTTCTCAATCTAAAAAACAATGAGAACTTATATGATAGTTATTATATATCAAGTACAAACGTATTTTTAGGGGCAAAACCAAAATTTGGAAGAGAATCAAATGTTCTAAAAATTAAATTTTTCAACAAATTAAAGTGTAATTTTAATGAAAGTGAAGTTCACGAAAAGGTTATAACAAATTCAAAATCCGGAAAACTTAAAGGGAAAATAATACATTACAGCTATAAATCGTTGAATTATTATTTTGAAAAATTTAATTTATATACTGAAAACGCTGCAAACGAAATGTATTATAATAAAAAAAGAAGACCATTAATATTAAACTTTATATTAATCCCTTTCTACTTTATTAATATTTATTTATTAAAACTCAACTTTTTAAATGGAGTGGAAGGTTTAATTTGGTCAACATTTTCTACATTTTACACCTTTGTTAAATATTGCAAACTTGAAGAAAAGTATATCAATTCAAATAAATAGTACATATGAAAATGATAAAAAAATATTCAAAACAAAAATATTTGACATTAAAATGAAAAAAAATAAAATAGAAAAATAGCAAATCATTATTAATTTATTACATTCGCAATATTCATTAAAAACTAAAAAAATGGTAAAAAAAATTAAACTATTTGTTTTCTTAGCTATTGTTTTAAATAGCGTTAGTTATGCTCAACTAAATAAAGCTGCTGTTATTTCTATTTATGGTAATAGAAATTTGAGTGATAATCCAAGTGACAAATTATTGTACGAAAAATTATTGAAAGATTCGTCTTTCAACATTCAAGGTTATGTTGAAAAATTTGCAACAGTAATTAATAATGAATTATTGAAAGAATTTCCATTTCCATTTGTAGCCAAAGAAGATGTGATAAATGCACCTGGTTACGCAGATTTATCAAAAGTTTCAAGTCTTGCTCAATCAAAATCTCTTGATGTAGTTGATGGAGTAGTGTCAAGTTATACTCCAGCTAAAGGTTATATTCCTGTTGCATCATTTGGTATTTATGATGATGAAGAAGCAATTAAAAAGTCTTTTGAATTTTTGCCAAAAGATGTTGAAGGTGTAATGGTAGCATTCCTTTCATTTAAACTTGTTGATGCTGTAGGTTTTGGAGGTATTACAATCAAAAAAGTACAAGCATATGCTAACATCAAAATTTTTAATAGAGAAGGTAAACGTATTTTCAAATTAAAAGAATACGAAACTTCAAGCGGAGGAATTATGGGTGCTGGAGGCTTAGTACTAGATGTGAAAAAAATTATGCCACACGTTCAGGATGCATCAGAAAAATTATTGGCTGAAATGAAAGAAAAAATGCCAAAATCTTTAGCAAAACTTGCTAAGAAAATTGAAAAATCAAAAGTTGATAAAGACTAAATTTCAACTATTATATCTACTAAAAAACCTCTTCAAAAATCCGAAGAGGTTTTTTTTACCTAATACCAAAACCACATATAAAACCTAATTGTGGAGTGATGTACCAGTGTTCTGTATTTTCTAAATAAGTCTCTATAATTTATTTCATAAACACAAACTATTTATTCATAACAATTTAACTTATACTTAAATCAAAATCTCACAGCACCTTGTAAGCCAAACCACCATTGATTTGTTGTAAAACCACCATCAGCTGTTTTGGCACTAAAACTAGAAAAACGATGTGGTAAAATTGAAATTAAGTTTTCGGTGTTTCCTTTTTTAATATCCATGTTTAATAAATTGATTGTTGGCCCAACGACGAAACTAAGTTTATTAAATACCTGAAACTCTATACCGGCAAATAATTTATACAAATGTATATTTCTATCTACTTTATTTGTAAATTCAATGTTTCTACTTGAAGTTATATCAGCATTGAAATACCATTTTTTATATAATTGCAATTTGGAACCTAAACCATAAGTTAACAAAACTAACTCATTACCTCCCGACCAATTAGCTCCTACACCAAAAATATTATGAAACTTTGCAACACCTGTACGTAATGTTAGTTTATTGGTAAAAATTTCAGATAAAGAAAACTCCAATTTATTAAAACCTTTTCTCACAAAAGAAATCAAACCAATCGGAGCTCCGCTTTCACAGGAATCAGCAATATTTATTAATGCAATTTGTACACCTTTTAATTTTCGAGCAAAATTAACCAAACTAGTTATTTGAAAACCCTCTAAAGTATCTTTAGCTACATTAACAAGAGAGGTTATTTGAAAACCTTTCAATCTATTTGCATAATTTACTAAACCAGCAATTTGAAATCCATTAACTTCTCTTGCGGCATTTACATTTCCTGCTATCTGAAAACCCTGAATATTATTGACTAAATTTACATTTCCAGCAACTTGAAAACCTTTAACACTATCTGCTAAGTTTACAACTCCAGAAATTTGAAACCCATCAAGATAATTTAGTTTTTTATATTTTTTCAGTTTCAAAAAATTCCCAAAAGCGATATTACTATTTACTATTGATCCTATTTGTACACCTTCAAAATCGTCATTTACAATATTTACAGAACCTCCTAATTGTACTCCATTAAATTTCCCTGTAACTAAATTGTAAATTCCAGACGACTGCACGCCTTTCACATTTCCATGTACATGATTAGCAATACCTGCTATTTGAACCCCACTTACATTGCCTTTTACTAAATTAGTTATCCCTGCAATTTGAACATTTTCAATATTACCAATATCTATATTTGCTAATCCTCCAATTTCTAATATTTTTGAGCCTTTTGAATAACCCACTAACAAATTCAACGAAAAACTATTTACCGTATTGATTGACAACAACTTATTGGTACTTATCATCGGTAAAATTGCAAATGCAAATTGAGTTTGTAAAGTATCTTTTATGTTCACAAAATTTTGTTGAAAATCTCTGAATTTGGCTATGTATTTAATGTACTTTTTTACAAAAACAGAGTCTGAATTTTCAGATTTTACCTCAGGAATAGTTGATGCAATTTCTGTTTTTTTAATTGTATCATACTTCAAAGTATCAAACTTAAATGAATTTGATATTAAAGGGTTTTCTATTTTATTCAAATAAACATTAAAACTCTGATTATCTGTACCAGAAATAGTAATTGTGGTATCTTTAAAATTTTCTTTCGCAATCTTGAAAGTTACTGTTTGTTTATACTTATTTACCTTCAATTCAAAATAACCATATTGATTTGTAAGCGCAGCAAAACGACCATCCTTTATGTAAACCGAAGTATTTTCAACTACAGAACTATCTTTACTATTATAAATGTATCCTCGAAGTGTAAGTGTTGGTATTTCATTTACTTTTTGAGGAGCACTTTTTGAAACATTAGGTATAATTAACAAATAATTTTTCTTGATTTTATAAGAACAATTAGTTTCCTTAAAAATAGCATCTAAAACTACTCGTAGTGGTACTTTTTTATAATTTAGAGTGATTCTTTTTTTATCATTAAATACACTTGGATTGTACGAAAAATTGATTCCAGTTTGTTCATTAATAATTTTAAAAATATCTACAATTAACTGATTACTAACAGATACACTAATTTTCTTTTCAAGAATTGGTACATTATTCTGAGCCAAAACTATATTTGAAAAAGTAATCAACAAAAAAATAATATAAACTTTTATTGCACGCATTTTGAGCCTTTGATTATGTACTCAGTTTTTGAAATTTCAACTAATTCTAAACCCAAAGTTTCAGTAATTACCATTAACACTACATCAATTTTTTCATTTTTAAATTGAGAAGTATAAGTACAATCGTATTGCCCTTTATTATCTAATTTAATTTTAACATTGTATGCTTCACTCAATTGAGTAACAACCTCTTGTAGACGAGCATTTTTAAAATTAAAATTCAAAACTGATTTTTTATCTAACAAATCAAGGTTTGCAATTTCATCTTTAGATACAATATAATACCCTGATTGATTTGCATTTAAAGTAATTTTTTGTTGTTTATTGTTTGACAATTCCACAATACCCTCGTAAACCAAAACTATAATAGAATCATTATCTTTTGATGTTTTTACATTGAATTTTGTACCAATATCTTTAATATTAAACTTACCCATTTGAATTGTAAAAGGTAATTTTTCGTCATGTTTAATATCAAAATAGGCACTACCTTTTAGTTTTACATTTCTATGTTTTGTATTAAATCCTTCTTCAATATCTATACTTGAATTAGGAGCAATCACTGTTTTAGTTGAATCGTTAAGCGTTTGTTTAATTTCAGTATTTAACGCTGTATATGATACTTTTCCTGATACCGAATTTCTTAAAACACTAAAATACAAACCTATACATAATAATACTATTACCGAAGCTGCCGCTGCGAATAAGGGAAATCTATTTTTTGTAATTGGAACAATTTTAACTTCTTCAACCTTTTGATGTGTACTTATTTTATTCCAAGCAATTTCAGTATCAAACTCAATATCAGCTTGATTATCAATCAAATTAAACACTTTTTCACACTCTAAATAATAAGCATTATTGGTAGCATTGGCATTTTTCCAATCATCCAATAACATAGCTTCTTCAGGCGAGGCTTCCCCCACCAAAAATTTGCTTATTAAATCGTCTATGTTACTTATATTTTCCAATTGTTTGTATTTAATTTTCTATTTAATATTCCAAATACATAAAAATATCAGCAATACCAAAAAGTCTTTTAAACTTACTCTCAGTAGTTTCAAAGCTTTTCCCATTTGATTTTCAATTGTTTTAATTGACAAACCTAACTCGTCGGCAATTTGTTGATATTTAAGTTCTTCAAATCGGCTCATTTTGAAAATTCGTGCGCATTGAGCTGGCAAACTTTCAATTGAAGCTTCAATTTTTTCTTGTAATTCAGTATCATGATAAATTTCTTGATAATTCAATTTATCTTCCGATACAGAATTAACATCTAATTTTATTCGAGTTGCATTTTGTTTTACCTTATTCAAAGCACTGTGATATACAGCTTTATACAAATACGCTCTCAATGAAATTTCAATTTGCAGGTCTGTTTGTTTGTGCAATAGATTCATAAAAACCTGTTGCACTAAATCTTCAGCTTCGTCTTTATCTTTAATAATACTAAATGCATACTTAACCAAAGGCTTATAAAAAGCTTTAAATGCATCTTCAATTGATTTTGAATCTACAATTTGATTGGTCGATATTTTAGTACTATTTTCCACTAATATTGTTAAAAACAAAGATAGAAAGATTTTATATGAATTATTATACAAATACTTTTTTCTCTGAATTTAGCAAATTGGAGCCTCATTTTAGTATAGACAATCAAAATTGCGTTTACCCCTATTGGGTTTTGAAAAAAGTGAAAAATAATAAAATTAACTCTCACTACATTGACACATTTTATTTAAGCAAATTTTTACCACATAGAAACATAGGTTTTATCTAAAAAATCAAAATTTGATTTTATCTATGCCACCTTTCATTTAAATTTAATTATAAATAATAAGAAAAGGCTGACATTTTCTATAGTTAATCATAGAAAAAATTTTTCCTATGTTTCTATGTGTTAAATTTTCAATGTTGTATCAATTAATTGAATGTTACAAAGTAGAATTAATGTTATACTATTCACCCTCTCAATATTTTTTTCATTTTTCTACCCTTCGCTAATTCATCAACTAACTTATCTAAATATCTAACTTTTTGAGTCAAAGGATTTTCAATTTCTTCTACTCTATAACCACAAATAACTCCTGTTATTAAATGTGCATTTTCATTGATATTTGCAGCCTCAAAAAACTCTTCAAATGTGCTCCTCTTATCTATAAACTCCTGAATTTGTGTGCTATCAAAACCTGTTAACCAAGTTATCACTGTTAGTAATTCATCTTCTGTTCTATCTTTTTTTTGCAATTTAGTTACGTATATTGGGTAAACTGTTGCAAAAAGCATTTTGGCTATTCGTTCGTCGTGATTATTCATTTTTACCTCACAATGATGTGTTTACAATCTTAAGCAAATATAATTTATTCACAAAAAATATTTTTTTTTCAGATTTCGAATAGGGGTAATTTCTTCTTTGATTGTCTTTCTCAAAAAACGGACAATATGAAACAATTTATTACCACCTTATACCAACTATTAGCAATGATTATTTTAAATATATTTTCAATAATCAAAATCATTTCTGACTTAATAATGAATAAATCTAAGCAGGAATCTAGTACTCATTCTAGAACTATTATTATTGCTTCTTTCATTTCATTATAAATCAGAACAAGCTCATTAACAACTATAAATCAACCCTTTATTTAATAAATAACAACTATGAATAACCTTAAAATCACCCTCGCTATTGTAATAATAAGCTGCTTTTTAAATGCTAAAGCTTCAAACTTACAATTATCTGATTCAAGTATTGTTAATAATACTATTGAAAAAAAAGATACGAATACCAAAACTAATGACACTCAGTTTTTAACATTTGACAAACAAAAGTTTAATAATTGGGTTTCAAATGTGACTCGCCAAAGCGACACTTCTCATAAAACAATACCAGCGCAAGTTTCATTTATTTATCCTCTAGGAACCAATGGTTTAAATGCACCTTTACATCCAAATAACTTTTCGTTAAATACTCATTTTGGATTTAATGGAGGTGTTGAAGGCTTAGAAATTGGAGGTTTAATAAACCTTAATAATGGCAATGTAAACGGAGTTCAATTTGGAGGAATTGTAAATGCTACCCATGGAGAAAGTAAAGGTATTATTCTGTCGGGAATCACCAATTTTGCCTCAAAAAATGCACAAGGTATTCACATTGCAGGTATTGCCAATTTACATAATGGGAAAAGTGAAGGTGTAAATATTGCAGGTATAACCAATATTGCAAGAGATTCGGTTACTGGATTACAAATTTCAGGAAACTTAAATTATGCCCATAAAGGTATTACCGGCACACAAATTTCAAATGTAAATATTGCAAGAAAATCAATGAATGGATTTCAATTGGGGTTTGTAAACGTTGCCCAATATTTACACGGTGGACAAATTGGTTTTATAAATATTGCTGATTCAGTTTCAAAGGGGTGCCCTATTGGTTTCCTAAATATTGTAAGAAAAGGTTTGTTTGAGTTTGAATTAACAGGAGGAGAAATGTTTTATAACTTGAATTTTAAAGTTGGTACTGAACATTTTTATACAATTTTCAAAGTTGGAAAAACTACAAATAACCCAACTGAAGCTTACTCAACAGGCATAGGATGGGGAGGTTACGCAACATTATCACCAAAACATAAAATTGCAATTGATGCTACAGCAAACAGTATTTTCAAACAAAATTTTAATGAAAAAACAGATGATCCTGAATTGCTTGCAAAATTAGACCTAACATATAAATTTCAATTTAGTAAGCACTTTTCATTAATGGCTGGACCTACATTTAACTATCTTCTTTCAAAATCTCAAACAAATGGCACTTACAGTGTTTTAAAAACGCCTAGCAAAAGTCTATACTCAAACCAAAGTAAAGATTATCAACAAAAAATGTGGTTAGGATTTACTGCAGGTGTTGCTTTTAAATTTTAAAAACAATCTTAAATTCATTGAATTAAGCTCTTAAATCTTCCCATTTAAGAGCTTTTTTTATTAAAATATTCACTTTTTAAAATTTCAATTGAAAATTAAACTATATTTACATCGCAAACGATTAAATCTTAAAGTATATATAACATGAAAAGTGAATCATTTTATAACTTAGAAGCTATAAACAATAAAAATCAATTAGTTTCTATGGGCGACTTTAAAAACAAAGTTGTGATTGTTGTAAACACTGCTAGCAAATGTGGATTAACACCTCAATACGAAGGTTTAGAGGCTCTTTACAAAAAATATAAAGACAAAGGTTTGGTAATTTTGGGATTCCCATGTAACCAATTTGGAAACCAAGAGCCAGGAAATACTAACGAAATTGAATCGTTTTGTCAAATAAATTATGGAGTTAGTTTCCCTATATTTGAAAAAATTGATGTAAATGGAGATAATGCACACCCCATTTTTGTGTACTTAAAATCTAAACTAGGCAGCATTTTCGGTAGAAATATAAAATGGAATTTCACAAAATTTGTTATTGACAAAAATGGTAAACCAGTAAAACGTTTTGGTCCTTACCAAAAACCAGAAAGTATGGAATCAACAATTTTAAAACTTTTGTAATTTATGCAAATAAATGATTCTATTTTACATCTTGAAAATCAGCTATGTTTTCCATTATATGCAGCTTCAAGATTAACCACTCAACTGTATGGACCTATTTTAAAAGAATTAAACATAACCTATCCTCAATATTTGGTTTTGTTGGTATTATGGCAAAAAGGAAATCAAACTGTGAATGAAATTTGCCAATCATTATACCTAGAATCAAATACAATCACACCGCTACTTAAACGACTTGTAGAAAAAGAAATAATTACAAGGTCACGTTCACAAAAAGATGAACGAATTGTAAATATAAGTCTAACAGAAAATGGCATTTCATTAAAAAACAAAGCTTTAGAAATACCTGAACAAATTTATTGTTCAATAAATCAAGTTGGCGATATTACAGAAAACGAAATTGTTCAATTTCAAAAAACTTTATTCAAAATTATTAATGTATTGAATAATAAAACTGAAATTAAATAAATAACAATTTGCAGATTTTGCACATTCATTCGATTATATTCCAGATTCGTTGTACTTAGGTTTAGTTTTAAAACAAAACTTAAGTGATTTATTTAAAAAGAAAGAGTAACTATTCCACTTCGTATTAAAAATTTAAACAAAAGAATAAAATTCGTAGATTAAAGTATATCTTTTTATGCTTACTTTTGATAATTAATTAAATTAATAATGTTTACCCATTTAGCACAACAATTAGATAAAAGGGAATCTCAAAATGCTCTCCGAAAATTAAAAGTTCATGGAGATTTAATTGATTTTTGTTCAAACGATTATCTTGGATTAGCAAGAAATAAAACAATATTTCAATCTGTAAATCAAGAATTTGAAAAAGAAAGTCAAATTAATAAATTAGGGGCAACAGGTTCTCGATTAATCGCTGGAACAAGTCAGTATTGTGTTGATTTAGAAATATTTTTAGCCAAACTCCATCATTCAGAAAGTGCATTAATTTTTAATTCAGGTTATACCGCCAATCTTGCAGTGTTAAGTACACTTCCACAAAAAGGAGATGTTGTATTTTATGATGAACTAAGTCACGCTTGTATAAAAGAAGGAATTAGACTTAGTTTTGCAGAAAAATTTTCATTTAAACATAATGATTTAGATGATTTAAAACGAAAATTAGAAAAGTGTAATGCTAAAACTATTTACGTTGCAGTTGAAAGTATCTACTCAATGGATGGCGACGAATCTCCACTTTTAGCTATAACCGAACTTTGTAAAAAATTTAATGCTATCATAATTGTTGACGAAGCACATTCTACTGCACATTTAGGTTCAGGAGGAAATGGTTTAGTTTGTCAATTAGGTTTAGAAAAAGAAATACCAATCCGAATCCATACTTATGGCAAAGCTTTAGGTTGCCATGGTGCAACAGTTATTGCCCCCAAAGTGATTACTGATTATCTAATAAATTTTGCAAGACCATTCATTTATACTACCGCCTTACCTTTACACAGTTTGGTAAATATTAAAATGGCTTACCAATATTTATCTTCTAATAATGAAGAAGTTAATACTTTAAATAATAACATTGCATTATTCAAATCATTAACAAACACATTACCAAAAGTAGAATCAAACAGTCCAATTCAGGCTATTTTGATTCCTGGCAATGAGGAAGTTAAAACTACAGCTACAAATTTACAAAAAGCAGGTTTTGATATTCGCCCAATCATGTCGCCAACGGTAAAAGAAGGTGGCGAACGACTCAGAATTTGTATTCACACATACAATACTGAAAAACAAATTACCGAATTGTGTGGTTTACTCAATAAATTAATTTCAAAATGAATTATTTCATATCAGCAATAGGCACAGATTCTGGCAAAACTCTTATCTCTGCAATAGTTACAGAAGCATTACAAGCTGATTATTGGAAACCCATGCAATCAGGTTTAACTCCTCGAGATGCAGAAACGGTTGAATCTCTATTAACAAACGACCATACTTTTATTCATCCCGAACAATTTCTTTTCAACACTCCTGTATCTCCACATGTTGCTGCTAAAATCGATGGAATTGAAGTTAATATCAATGAATTAGAATTTCCATATACTGAAAACAATGTGGTAATTGAAGGTGCTGGAGGTTTACTAGTTCCAATCAATTATAAAGGCGATTTCATTGCTGATTTAATCCCTTATTTCAATGCTGAAATTATCCTTGTATCAAACAACTACTTAGGTAGCATTAACCATACTTTACTCACAATCAATGAAATAAAAAGAAGAAATTTAAAAGTAAAAGGCATCATTTTTAACGGACCTTCAAATGAAGAAACCGAAAATTATATCTTGAACTATTCACAGTTTAGATGTCTATTAAAAGTTAAACAACACGATAAAATTACACAAGAAATTGTGAAAAAATACGCAATTGAACTAATGGGTAATTGGAGAAGTCAAGAAGAATGGGATGCTTTATAAATTTAAATTAAAGAAAGAGTAGTTCCACTTGTTTCCACACTTAATTTATATACCCCTCCTATTTTCAAAGCTAAATTAGGAATTTCGTGACCAACAGGTAAGCCAAATGCTAACGGAATTCCTAATTCGGCACAATGTTCTGCTATTATTTCATAAGCATTTTTTCCCCATGGTGTTGCATTATCTTTCATATCAGACATATAGCCGACAACAATTCCTTTCAATTGAGCCAATACACCAGCTCTTTTCAATTGAATCATCATTCTATCAACATGATAAAGATATTCATCTAAATCTTCTAAAAATAAAAATTTACCTTTCCAAACAGGTTCAGACTCTGTTCCAACAATATGGACTAAGAGAGATAAATTTCCACCAATCAATTCACCTTCACATTCTCCAATTACATTTAGAATATGCTTTGGAGCAGAAATAATATTTTTTTCCCCTTTTAAAATCTCAATTAATGAAATGATAGATTCTTTAGCATTTTCTTTGATAAACAAAAGTGGCATTATTGAATGAATACTTGAAATTCCAAGTTTATCAACATGATTTAAAATGGCAGTAACATCACTAAAACCAGCTAACCATTTGGGATTTTTAGTTAACAAACTCCAATCTACCAAATCAATCATTCTTGTTGAGCCATAACCTCCTCTAGCAAATAAAATAGCCTTTACATTATCATTTTTCAGATATTCATTCAAAACTAATGCTCTATTTTCATCTGTACCTGCAAGTTGATTATTAATTTCAAAGAGATTTTCATGCACTAATACATTAAAGCCAAATTCTTTTAAAATATTAATTGGTTCAATTAAATCTTCTTTTGTAACAAATCTTGCAGAGGCAGCAATTGCAATGCTATCGCCTACTTGTAAATATGGAGGAGTTATCATGATGCTAAAACGAAAAAAGGGACAAAAGTCCCTTTTTTAAATGAAATTACTATATAATTATTTTGCACCACCAGTTGCAGGTTTTACTGCTTGAGGAGTTGCAGGAGTTTCAGTTTTTGGAGTAACACCTAAAGATTTCAATACTAAATCTGAAATATTATCAGATTCTGGAGCATGTAATAATACTGGAGTTGTTCCATAACCTGCGTCAGAATTAAATACATAAGTAAAGCCATTTTCGTTAGCTACTTTTTTAATAGCATCTTCAACTTTTTTCAATACAGGTTGTAACAAAGTTTGTTGCTTTTTCTGTAAAGAAGCTTCTGCATTTTGTTCAAATTCTTTAATTCTAGCATCTAAATCTTGTAATTCTCTTTGTTTGTCAGCTTTAATTGGTTCAGCCATCATTTTTTCGCCTTTCAAATAAGCATCATATTTTTCTTGAAACTCTTTTGATTTAGCTTGTAACTGATTATCAAGTTGAGCTTTGAATGATTTCAATTCAGCTTCAATTGCCTTACTATCAGGCAAATTTGCTAAAATATAATCAACATTTGTGTAACCAATTCTGATTGATTTTGTTGTTTGTGCACTTGCAACTAAGTTTAAACCTAATGCTAAAGTTAATACTGCGATAGTTTTAGTAATAATTCTCATTCTACAAATAATAAATATATAAATTAACGATTCTGTTGCTTATTATCAGGTGTATCTTTGGGGTCACCAAGCCCTAGTTCTTCTAAAACATAATCCGAATAATCATGTCTTACGTCAGCGTAAATTAACACTAACTCTCCCGATTTATCAAATAAAAACTGTAATTGTTTTGCTTTTGCTACTTTTTCAGCTGCTTCAAACAATTTATCTCTTACTGGTTTAATTAATTCTTGTTTTTTATGGAAAATTAAACCTTCATATCCAAAAATTCTTTTTTGAAAATTTCTAGCTTTTTTTTCCCTTGCTGCAATAGTATCCTGTTTCTCTTTTTTCAATTCTTCGGTTAAAAGCACTTCTTCAGCTTTATAAGCATCTTTTAATTTTTCAACATCAGCAAACATTTGCGCAATTTCAGTTTCAAATTTAACAGATACTTGATCTAGTTCTTCTTGTGCTTTTTTGTATTCAGGCATTTTGCTTAGAATATATTCAGCATCAATATAACCAAATTTTTGAGCATTAACTTCAATCAATGATATCAAAGTTATGCTTATTAACAAAAGAATTTTTTTCATACCTAAAATATCATTTAATATTTAACAGTTTGAATTAACGTAATTGTTGTCCGATAGAGAATGTAAATCTATTTTTATTTCCACTAGGATTACCAGGTACTTCGTCAAATCCATACCCGTAATCAACACCAATTAAACCAAAAGCAGGCATAAATATTCTAGCTCCTACACCTGCAGATCTATATAAATTAAATGGATTAACTTCTTTGTAAGTACCCCAGTTGTTTGCACCTTCTGCAAAAGCTAACATAAACACAGTAGCTGCAGGATTTAATGATATTGGATAACGTAGTTCGCAAACAAATTTATTATATGCTACACCAGCTGTTGAAGATGAATTTTCTGGAGCAATAGATCTATCAGCATAACCTCTAAGTCCTATTAAATCATAACCCATCATAAAGTTAAAACCTGAGAGCCCACTTCCTCCCACAACAAATCTTTCAAATGGACCAATAGGCATATTTTTATTATAGCTACCTAAATATCCCATGTGTGCCCTTGTGTTAAACACTAAATTTCCAGCAATTTGAGTAAACCAACTCATATCCATCATCCATTTATTATACTCAACCAATTTAAATTTTTCAGCATCTGTTTCAGTTGCAAAATTTCTATTAGGTTGAAACAACGAATACGGAGGAGTTACTTGTAAACTTAATGATAAGTTAGCACCTCTTCTAGGATAGGTTGGGTTATCGATACTGTTTCGAGCTAGAGTATTGGTTAAAGATAAATTGTTTGCAACACCTGTTGAAAATCCAGCAAATGCCTGATAATTATCTAAATTATAAAATAAATAAGATACAGAGTGCAATAAAGTAAAATAGTCATCTGGCCATTTAATACGTTTACCTAAGCTAACAGAAATACTAGTCAACTGCATTGTCCCTTTTGTGGATGTAGCATAAGGGTTGTAAAATTGATTATTAAACTGAGCTGTTGGATTTAGAAATGATGATGATGTTCCTCTAAATCCATTACCAACTCCTGTTCTAGAAACAGAATGATTAAATGCAACTGTGAATGAATGAGGCTTTCTGCCTCCAAGCCATGGTTCAGAAAAAGAGGTAGAATAGTTTTGATACGACGGTCCATTTGACTGGAAATTAACCATAAACCTTTGTCCATCTCCAGAAGGTAGAGGATCCCATTTTTTTAAATGAGGAATATTTTTTAATGAAAAATTATTAAAAGAAAGACCTAATGTTCCTACAAAACCAAAATTACCTCCCCATCCACCAGAAAGTTGTAATTGATCACTTGGTTTTTCTGTAACATTATATTCAATATCAACCGTACCTTTTGCAGGATTAGGTATAGGGTTTATACTAATTTTTTCTGGGTCAAAATACCCGAGTTGGGATAACTCTCTTTGTGAACGAATAATATCTGCTCTACTAAATTTTTGACCAGGTAAAGTTCTAATTTCCCTTAATACAACATGGTCATTAGTTTTTGTATTTCCAGATACCACAATTTTTTCAATCGTTGCTTGTGCCCCTTCATGAATTCTCATTTCAATATCAACTGAATCTCCATCAACTTTTGTTTCAACAGGATCAACTGAGAAAAACAAATATCCATTATCCAAATACAATGAACTAATATCTAAACCATTAGGATTAAAACTCAATTTACTTTCAAGGTTTTCAATATTATAAATATCTCCTTTCTTAATCGCTAGAATTGAATCAAGTGTCTTTGTTTTATAAATATAATTTCCAACCCAAGTTATATTTCTAAAAAAATATTGTCTGCCTTCTTCAATTTTTAATTTAACTCCAATTCTCTTTGGATTTATGGAATAAATACTGTCGCTCAATACAATTGCGTCTCTATAACCTTGAGTATTATAATAATTTATAAGTTTTTTCTTATCGTCTTCATACTCTTTTCTTTTAAATTTTGAACTTCTATAAAAAGCAAACCATTTCTTTTCTTTTGTATCTTTTAATTTTCTTTTTAAAATTTTACTTTCAACAAGTTGGTTTCCTTCAAAAATTATTTCTTTAACTTTAACTCTTTTGTTTTTCTTAATGTTGATAGTCAGCATCACACTATTAGGATAAGAAGTATCTTTTTCTTGAACTAAATTAATAGATGCATTATAAAATCCTTTTTCAGCTAAATATTTTTTTGTGGAATTCTGAATTGATTTTAACATAGGATCAGTAAGTACTTTTCCCTTCACTAATCTTATTTTTTCTTTTAATTCATCAGCTTCGCCTTTACGAACACCAACAAAAGTAAATTTGGATAAACGAGGTCTTTCTGTTAAATGAAAATTAATTGAAATTCGTCTTCCATCTGATTTGGTAACATAAATCTCAACATTTGCCAAAATACCTTGTTCCCAAAGTTTATTGATTGCATTTGTAAAAGTTTCACCTGGAATTTTAACAATATCACCTACTTTTATACCTGAGTTTGCTATTATAGCATTTGGATCCAAAAACTGAATACCTGTAACAGTAATCTCACCAATCTCATATTTTTCAGGATCGTTGTAATTTAAATTAATAATAGGGTTTTCAACATTGTTTAGTTGAGCAACCAAATTATTAAAAATAAAAATTGAACTAATAATTAGAATTAATTTACGGAGCATGAGCCCTTAGAATTTAGTTAGTTTGAATTTGTTCACTTGTTTTGCCAAAACGTCTTTCTCTTTTTTGATATGCACCTATGGCTTGATGCAAATGTTCTTTTCTAAAATCAGGCCACAACACTTCTGTGATAAATAGTTCAGAGTATGCAATTTGCCATAATAAGAAATTGCTAATTCTCATTTCTCCTGAAGTTCTTATTAACAATTCAGGGTCCGGAGCAAATGAGCTATTTAATGCTGAACGAAAAACATCTTCAGTTATTGTTTCTGGATTTAAAATACCATCCTTAACTTTTGAAGCAATTGATTGTACTGCATCAACAATTTCCCACCTAGCGCTATAACTTAATGCCAAAATTAATGTCATTCCAGTATTCGTTGCAGTATCAGTTATGGCCTTATTTAACTGATTTTGACATTTTTCAGGTAAAGACGAAATATTTCCAATAGCCTTTAAACAAATATTGTTTTTATTCAAAGTAGGAACTTCTCCTCCAATTGTAGAAACAAGCAATTCCATTAAGGCATTTACCTCATCTTGTGGTCTATTCCAGTTTTCTGTAGAAAAAGCATATAAAGTCAAAAACTTAACGCCCAATTCAGCACATCCTTCAACTGTTTCCCTTACAGCCTTAATTGCATTATGATGACCTAAAATTCTAGCTAAACCTTTTTTCTTTGCCCATCTACCATTGCCATCCATAATTACAGCAATGTGATTGGGAATATTTGTTTTATCTAATAAAGAACTCACTTATTGAATAATTTTTACCAAGTTACAAAAATACATTAATTTATTAAAAACATGAATACTTCAGGTTTAAATATACAACTTTGAAAAATTATCTTCCAAAAGAAGCACAAACTACTTTATAAATTGTGTAACTCAAATGTATATTTGTAAAATAGTACCAATCATTAAAGTTACTATCACCACCTTGCAAACCAATACTTGGATAATTTGTTACCCCATCAAGATCGTTGGTAAATGTTTTTCTTGCAACTAATTCAAATCCTAAGTTAAATTGTTTCCCAATTACAAATTTCATTCCGGCGCCCATTGGAATTGACATTCCAAAACTATTCGTTGCTCTTCCTCCATCATACACAAAACCTGCTATTCCAGCTGTTAAGTATGGACTCCAAAACATATATTTGTTTGATCCTCTAAAATCAAGAAAATTGTATTCTGACATTAAACCAAATTCATACAAAGGTGTAGAAAAACTACTTTTTCTAGCATCATTCAAAGGGTTACTACTGTAAAAATCTTTATATGAAAGATTCATAAATGTAATTTCAGGCCTTAAAACAAATTGATTTCCAATATAATTATGTCTATAAAAAAGTGTAAATCCTGGGTTTAAAGTAATAAAACTCGGAGTTCTAGTTAAACTGCCCCTATAAGCTCCATTACCAATTCCAATCCCAAACTCTGATTTTTGAGAATATGCAGATATAATTGGGTATAAAACAAAAATAGCTACATAAATAGCTATTTTTGGGATATTAATAATATTTTTAAAGATTCTCATTATCTAAACTTAGGACAACGAACTCCACCTTTTAAGATTTTTGTAAATTGAATTGCAGAAATGATATACCAATCATTTTCACTTTGAGTTCCTCGTTTATCACCTGCTTCACCGAAACCATTAAGAAACTTTCCGCCAGGTACATTTTGATCAACTATGTAATTATCTCCTAAACCTGAAGAAATTGCATATTCAAAAACTTCAGCTGTGTTACTACGTGTTTCGAATTTTCTAACTTTAGGGTCAGTTGAACCAATGTAATTTCCTGAAACATCATCAAGATAATCTGTAAATGTCCATCTCCAACCTATTTCAAAGGAAACGTCCCACATTTTATTCATTTTTTTTCTTACACCAATTCCGAATGGAATAGATACAGAAACGGGAGAATAGCTTTTACCTTCAGTCATTAGAGGTCTTAATCTAGTTAATTTCGCCGTTTCAGGATCTTTAGCCATTGGATCATGGTAAAACGCTGCTATACCAAGAAAAACAAAAGGTACATAATCAGGTCGTTTTAAATAAGTACCTTTATTCGCAAAAATATCATAAACAGCATCTACCTTTATTTCAATAACGTTATTGATAAATGACAAGTTTCTAACTCTTCTGAATCTATCATCGCCACCACCAGTAGAAACATCCCAATCATTACCTCTAATTAAATTATAGGTTAAACCTCCTCTAACAGATAATCTTGGTGTTAAACGTATCAAACCGGCAAATAAACCTAAACTTATACCTGATTTTTTTAAAGAAGGACTAAAAGCAGATTGACCTGGATCTAAGTCACCAACATAATTTGCAGCACCAACGTGAAAACCAACACTCATGTATCGTTTACGTTTGGTGAATTTTTGAGCTAAAGTTTCAGTATTTAACGACACTACAAATGCGAAAAGTAATGCAAAGCCAACAATTTTTTTCATTATATATTAAGATTTATATATCCCCTAATTTTGATTCAATTCATGCGATATCGCAAACTTACAAAATTTACAACTATATCCAAATTTAATTTCGATAATCTAATCCCCAAAGCAACTTTTTTCTTAATGTTGATATAAAATCATGCCCATCTAACGACACTAATCTTAAATCAAAGGATGCTCTTCTTACTTTTAATTCAATATCTGGATCAACTGCTTTGGAACGTGAATCCAAAGCAACCAAGAATTTTTTCTTTCTATCCTCTACTTTAAAACTTAGTTCACAATTATCTGGAATTACAAGTGGACGTACATTTAAGTTATGTGGACTTAAAGGAGCTACTACAAATGTATTCGAAAATGGTAATACAATAGGACCACCACAACTTAATGAATATCCAGTTGAACCTGTTGGTGTTGATATAATTAAACCATCAGACCAATACGAATTAAGATATTCTCCATTGATATATGCATGTATCACAATCATGGATGACGTATCTTTTTTCAAAATTGAAAACTCATTAACGCCAAAATTCAAACCATTAAATAAGTCTAAATTACTTTCTAACTGAATTAGTGATCTATTTTCAATACAAAGTTGATTTGAGAAAATTTTCTCAATAGCATTTGAAATCTCTTGTAAACGAACGTTTGCCAAAAAACCTAACCTACCTGCATTTATACCGATTATTGGAATTTGTTTTTCTCCTACAAATGTTACAGTTTCAAGTATTGTTCCATCTCCACCAATACTTATTACCAAATCAGTATCAATATCTAGTTCGTGAATTGAGGTAAATACCCTTATATCTTCTGTAAATAACTGATTTGATTCTAGCCAATTGCAAAAAACCGGAGTTACTTGCAATTTTGCACCGTTTTCACGCAAACTTTTTACCAACAATGAGATAGGCTCTTTGTGTTCAGGTAATAATGGACGGGCATTTATGGCTATTTTTTTCATTTATTTAAATATCCAAATATTTCATAAACATATCCAAACGATCTTTATCTTCGTTTTGAATTTCTGTGTGACTAAAGTGCCCAACAACATCATAACTGTATCTATCTAATGCTGAAAGAACTTTGGTTAAATCGTTTTTATTTAATTTAAGTGTAACAATTAAACCACCTTCTATTCTTGGATTTTTTGCTGCAAAACAACTTGTAATTTTGCTATTTGCTGCTTCACAAATTTTACATAAATCTCCAAGTGAATATTGAATTTCATTAATTGCAATTACAATCACACCTCCGTCAAGTGATGGTGAAAATATTGTTGTGAAAATCTCTGCTGAGTTAGTTAAATTAACTACTCCTACAAATTCACCATTGTCGTCTAAAACTGGAATTAATATTGTTTTTTCAGTTTCATATTTTTTTAAAGCATCAAAAAAATGATCAGTTGTATGAACAAAAACATCCTGATGTGACAATGCTAATTTTTCTAATAATTCGTCGGAATTAGGTATTTGTTGTAAAATAGCTTCAGAGACAATTCCTTTATAATTGCCTTCATCTACTACAGCATACTGATGTAAAAAATAGTCTTCCATGTAATGAAGAGCTGTTTCTACTGTATCTTTTGAAGATAAAATTGGTAAAGAGTTATCTATGTATTTATCTACACTCATTATAATTTTGAAATAAATGTTTCTACCAATTCATTAAATAATTGAGGATGTTCCATCATGGGAGCATGGCCACATTTATCTATAAATTTTAATTCTGAGTTAGGTATAAGTCTATTAAATTCGTGAGCAACTTCAGGTGGTGTGATGGTATCATTTAACCCCCATACTAATAACGTTGGACATGTAATTTTATGTATTTCTGTAGCCATGTTATGTCTCTGTGCTGATTTAGCAAAAGAAACCATTCTCATTGCTTTAGGTATACTATTAGCAACTTCAAAAACTTGATCAACTAAATCTTTTGTTGCTACTTTTGGGTCATAGAATGTGTATGCTACTTTTTCTTGAATAAACTCATAGCTACCTCTTCTCGGATAGGAACCTCCCATTTGATTTTCAAACAGACCCGAACTAGCTGTAAGTGTAATACTTCTAATTTTATCTGGATGTTTTAATGTATATACCAAACCAACATGTCCTCCTAATGAATTACCCATAAGATCCATTTTGCCCAAACCTAAAAGTTTAACAAAATCTTCAAGATGTGCTACTAATCCATCAACTGTTGCATTGAACATTGAAATTTCATAAATAGGCAAAACAGGTATTAACACTCTCCTATCTTTAGAAAAATGTTCCACAACAGTATCCCAGTTACTTAATGCTCCAAACAAACCATGTAGTAGAACCATTGGCTCCCCTTGACCTTCGTCGATATACTTAAATCCTTTTTTTTCTTGTAATGTAAAAGCCATAGCTTTTTATTTAAAAGTTATTATTCTCGCAAAATAAACATTCGCATATTAATAATAACCAGTTCTTTTATTATTTAATTTATACTAATTGAAATTAAAATTTAACATTTAAGTAAAATTTATTATTTCAAAAAGTGTTCTATATCTAGCAACAAATCTCTAACGAATGGCAATATAATAGAAAAGACTTTAAAAGTTGCAGTAGTTAGAGGCATAATAATTGGAGCCAATACTGAATTTTTCAATATTTCATTTCCAAACACAGCTTCTGACTTACTTATTAGCCATAAAACACTTGAAACTAACAAGGCTGCTTTAAATAAGCCTAACAATGCTCCTAAAGCATTATCCATTGATTTTAAAGGTGTTTGGTAAACAATATTTTTCAACATATTATTTAACATTACCAATAAAACTAATATTCCAATAAATAAACCTACAAATACTAATACAGGAAACATTGGTGGCACTTTTTCCATATTACTTTTAAGCAATATGATCACTTCGTGTAATAATTTAAATGACAATATTATTGATGCTATAATTGCAATCAATGTTAATAATTCAATCATTAAACCTTTTGTGAAGCCTTTATATGCACTCCAAATTAATGGTACTAATATTAGTATGTCTAATATTGCCATAATTACTAGCTCAACAATGCCTTCACTAATCCTGACACCACTTTTCCATCGGCTTTACCAGCCAATGATTTTGTTGCAACTCCCATTACTTTTCCTAAATCAGCTAATGAAGTTGCTCCTACTTCTGCAATAATTGCCTTAATTGCTTCTGTTATTTCTTGTTCAGTTAATTGTTTGGGTAAATATTTTTCAATTACAGCTAATTCCAATAGTTCTTTTTCAGCTAAATCATCTCTATTTTGTGCTTTAAACACTTCAGCAGATTCTCTTCTTTGCTTTGCCGCTTTGGTCAACAATTTCAATTCTTGATCAGGTGTTAATTCTGCAGCAGCTCCAGATTCAGTTTCTGCTAATAGAATTAATGATTTTATACTTCTAACTGCTGTTAGAGTATCTTTGTCTTTAGCAAGCATTGCTTGTTTAATATCCGCTTCTATTGTTTTTTTAAGAGACATAAGAATTATTTTTGTTTTTGATTTAGTTTATTCAACTTTGGCATTCCAAACTTTACTTATCTGTAATATTGACAAAAATGACTAAACTGAGTGTAAATATAAACAAAATTGCCACTATTCGCAATGCTAGAGGTGGAAACAACCCAAATGTTGTAAAGACTGCTTTAGATTGTGAACGTTTCGGTGCTGAAGGCATTACTGTTCACCCAAGACCTGATGAAAGACATATTACTGGTAAAGATGTAATTGATTTAAAACCAATATTATCTACTGAATTTAATATTGAAGGTAATCCTGATGAAAGGTTTATGGAATTAGTAAAAAAAACTAAACCGGCACAAGCTACGTTAGTCCCTGATGCTGTTGATGCAATTACAAGCAATGCTGGTTGGGATACTGTTAGAAATTTTGATTTTTTACAAAAAATAGTTTCTGAAATTAAATCTTATGGTGTACGAGTTTCAATCTTTGTGGACCCAGACCCTATAATGGTTGAATATGCCCATAAAATTGGCGCTGATAGAATTGAATTATATACCGAACCTTATGCTACAAACTACCATATCGACAAAGAATTGGCAGTAAAACCTTATATAATTGCGGCTGAAAAAGCAAAAGAATTAGGACTTGGAATTAATGCAGGGCATGATTTAGATTTACATAACCTTAAATTTTTAAAACAATCAATTCCTTACTTAGACGAAGTTTCAATTGGACATGCACTTATTTGTGATGCGCTTTATTTTGGATTAGAAAACACAATTCAAATGTATAAAAGAGAGTTACTGTAGTTTTTTAAAGTTAAGAGTTAAGAGTAAAAAAATTCTTAACTCTTAACTCTAAAAAACAAACTATCTTCTAATTTCGATTGGTCCGCTATATCTAGTTTTATCAATATCATTTAAAATTAAAACAAAAAAGTAAACACCATCAGCAACAGGATTTCCATTATTATCATTCCCATTCCAATCATTTTTGTAATTTGAATTATTATAAACTACAAAACCATTTCTATCAAAAACTTGAAATTTTGCTTGAATACTTGGTAAATTTTTAACAACAAACGTTTCGTTTAATTTATCTCCATTTGGAGAAAATGCTTCAAATATCTCTACTTCTCCATCATTCAATATTTCAAATTCAGCCCCAAAACCTGAATTAAAATTTGCATCTGCAACTAAAGTTACGAACAATTTAGAGGCTCCTTTAGGAATTAATATGATGGAAGAATCTGAAGTTGATTCCAAATTGACTTGACTGGTATTATCGAAATTATAATTAATTCTAAATGGACTTGTACCATAGAACTTAACCAAAACATCTCCATTAGAGTTTTGTGAAATTTTAACCGTTGGTTTTACTTTAATTTTAAAATATCCGGTATCTGATTTACAAGAGTTAACACTTGCAACTACCTTGAAATCAACTTCTCCTGAAAACCTATTTTTCCAATAAATTACATTTTGACTTCCATTTTGATTTGTATTTAAAATTGAGTTCAAGCTATTTGAATAATACCACTCATAGCTTAACGCAGAATTAACTCCAGGTAATTCTACCTCAAAATTACTTGACAAAGTACCAGCAGGTATTGAGTCTGTTGGTTTAATTTTGAAAATAGGTTTTAAATTTCTGTAAGGATTTTGTCCATTTTTAATATCAAAATATAAAGTATCTTTGATGTAAAATCCGTTCGCATCTTTCACAGTAGCTTTATAATTTCCTAAAGGCAAAGCAATTTTTGGATTTATACCAATATTACTCCCAATTATTACATCATTCAAATCATACACAGTTAATGTGTAATCTGGTTTTCCACCCAATACTGAAACCGATGCAAACCCTGTACTATTGGCACAAGTAATACTATCAACAGTTAAAGCTACTTTTGAAATGGTATCAAGGATAAAGTTAATTTTTGGTTGTTCAAAAATTACATTTACACTATCAATATCTACCAAACCTAAAATAGTTAACTGGCCTTCATTTTTAACGGAAAAATAAGAAGTTGGATTAATAATTTCTTTTATAAGAGGCTCATTTTTACCAATTTGATATTTAATTTTACCTGGCAAGCTTCCTTTGAAATTTAAAGCAAATTGTACTGAATCGCCTATAAATAATGAAGTATCAGCAAAAGTAAAACTTGCTTTCGCTTGCCTTTGAATTAGAATTATGTTTGAAGAATCACTGATACAATTTTGATCATCTACAATATTAGCTCTCAAATAAAATTTACCTGATGATGAATTATTCAAAGTTAAAATTGACGCTAAAGTGGTATCGCTTGCTGTTAGTATATTTGAAGGGGTTATACTCCAAATTACCTTTTTATATGTAAATGGTACACTTAAATTTGCCTTTACTTTTAAGCTTAATGTATCAACATTTGTTATAAATGGTGATACAGGTGATGAAATGGTAGGTAAAGGCAATGTATTCGTTGAAGGATTTGTTATAAAAACATTTTCAGGTTTACTTAAAAATCCTGAAGCATCTGTAGCTTTCACTACATATTGCCCTGCATATAGATATACGCTATCACCTGAAGCTATTTCATTATTTAACAAATCATAAACTTTGTATATAACAGGCGATTTACCTCCTTTAGAATCAAACTTAATTTTTGCAGTTTTACCTGCACATGCAGGAGGAGAAAGTAAAGTGTAGTTTAGGTTATAAATTGTATCCGAAACTACTTTTATTGGCAATTTCAGATTATTTACCAAGCCAAAAGAATCTGTAATTGATACAATTTCATATTCCCCTATTGGTAATTTCAGGTTTAAAGTATTTGAAGATATTTTTTTGTATACCTGAACTGTATTGTCTTTATTGTTTTTTAAGTTTATTACAAAAGGCTGACTACCTTTTAATTGTAAATCAAATATTGAACTATCTTTAGGATTATAATTAACCAAAGAATCTTTATCTACTACTATATTGGGATAAATTTTAAAATTCAAAGGTTCAGAAATTGGACCTTTACAACCCGATTTATACAACTGAGCACTTATGTTTAAATTACCCGAAAAACTACTATTCCACTCAAAATTTGAAACTTGGGTACTATCGGTTGAGCTATTTATAGTATTTTTCAAGCTTATTGGCCTTACAATCCATTTCGCTGAATCTGGATAAATATCATTTTTAACACCCGAGGTTAAACGTGGGAAATAATCAAGAAACTTAACTGAAACTAATGAATTCACTTTTTGACCTATAACAAAAACTGTATCATCTGAAATAGGTGTGTACGATTGTGGCACCGAAGTAGTAGAATCATAGTAAACTGTTCTACCAGGTTTAATATTAATATATTCTACAATACAACCTCCCTCTGAACTACTAAATGTTGCTTGATATAAAGTATCATACATAAGTTTGTTCACAGTAAAATAATTCTCATCTTTTACTCCTTGTTTGGCTCCAATTTCTTTTCCTGAATTAATAGATTTCCAATTTACTGAAAACAATGCATTTGAATTAGAAGAACTTACATAGTAGTTATAAAACCCATCATTAGCAATTTTACATGAAGGGTCTCTTGAATAATCATCATAGTATAAGTTAAAGTCTACTGATTTTCTTGGTAAAATAACTGCAGGTTGAATACTACAATTATTTTCGTTTGTGATTTTTATATTTGGAGATTGACCTTTTGTTGTTAAATGTAAGGAAAATGTATCTTTTACAACATCAATATTTACTTGATTAAAAGTATTCCAATCAAAATATGAAACTTTATACTTAGCTGTTTTACTTGTTAAAATTTCAAAGAAAACCTTCGATTTTTCATTAACACACAAAACTGAATCAACAGTAAAATTAGTTGTAATGGGAAATTTAGAACAATTATACACACACTTTATAAAGGATTCCCATCCATGTTTTGTACTATTTGTATCAGACTTAAATTCAAAAGTTAAATTTCCTGAAGTAGAAGTAAATTCATAATTACCCCCTAATTCAAACCAAAATACACTTTGAGTTATTGCCTTTGCTAATGTTTTAGTTGCCCCTAAGCCATCATAAACAAATAATGTATCTTCGAAAAGTCTACCATCATCACCTAAATAACCTAAATCCAGATTATTAATTTTAAGTTTAAGTGTATTATTAATACCTGATGCTTTAAATTCATGTATTTGAGTACCTTTCCCTTTAAATGTACCTGATTTACCTCCATTATCAGTAAACAAAATATCACAACCTGAGGAAATTACCCCATTGGTTAATCTAATATATTCAACTACCTTAATTTGACCTATGGTAAAAATTGAATCTAATTTAGCAGATACATTATTTCCATTATCAAAACTAATATTATCTAAATTGGCTTCTACTATAGTATTAAATGCGGCACTATTACTGATATCATAAGTAACAAAAAAATAGTTTTTTCCTGAAGCAATTTTTATAGGAATGTCAAATGAGAATGTTCCGTTAGGATTGATAACAGTAGTTCCAATTTGTTTGGCTAAAGAAATTCCATTTAAAGCACCTCCGTACCACAATTTAGCTTTCGAAATAGTACCCAAAGGTGTATTACCAGTATTTATTTTAAAACTTTGTGTAGCTAAATTGATTACTGAAGCAGTATCAGCATTAACAACAATTGTCATTGCATTTACATTAGAATCTCCCTTTACAACTAATAATGAATCAAATTGGTAATATTGAACGCTTTCAATAAAGTTTGTTGGTTTTGTAGGCTGTTTTACTCTTAGAAAATAATCTCTTGATTCACCTTGAAATGAAGAAAATGTAAAATCTCCAGTTGCTGATTCTTTTGTAATTTTTTCTTTAGTTACTAACAAGCGTACAAAAATATTTGAATCTGCTAATACTTTGGGGATTTGAATATAAGATGTAGTTGCTTTTACAGAATCTATTTCGCCTAAATCCAAAAATTCGTTAATTGAGTTAAATTGCAAATCTCCATCCCAATCAAAAAACATTGCAGCATTATATCCAGGTTTGTTCAGCTTTAATACTGAATTAACTGTGGTTCCCAAAACTGCACTAGGTGAGTAAAGAGATGAAATTGTTGCATTACAGTCTGTTGTTCTAGAATTATAACTATCAGACATTTGTCCAATATTAAAATTTTGAACCAATGAAGTTCCAAAACAAAAACTTGAATTAAAAATAGGAAGTTTTGGAACTAATTGAATTATATTTTTTTGAGGTGTTATCAATGATTTTCTACTGATGTTATCCACTTCAATATCAGTTAGCATAACATCAAGTGATACTCTAGCACTAACACGTTTGGGCGAAGGAAGAAAGTTGTAGTATAAAGCAAAGTAATTAGTTCCAGAATTTAACTTTTTAGGATTTAAAAAAATAATATCAAAGCCTTTTGCAGTTTTTATATAATCCAAGCCAGGTAGATATTGATAAAAACCATTTTCCCAATAATTTAATTCTTGAAATAAAACTGAATCAATATTATCTGCAACAAAACTTACTTTATTAACAAACAAATCACCTTCAACTCCCTCTGTTTCAACATTAAAAGTCAACACATTATTACTTTCAGATTTCTGATAAACATGATCTATAGATTGAGGATTTACAATTACAGATTTCAAAGTTTTAGGAGGAACAACAATGTTTACTTCATAATCTTCGGCTTCACCATAGTTTATTGTTTTATCAAAACAAGGATCTGTTATACTATTATAATTACCTCCTCCATAAGTAACAACTCTCATTTTAGTTTTTCCTGCTTTGGCGTAACTTGGCACTGCAAAATAAATTTGCGTTGGTTGAAAACCACTTGAATTATAATTAGCTGATTGAATTAATTCATTTGACGGATTAAATACACCATCACCATTAAAATCAATAAATACACCTACTGCACCTAAATAACCTATTTGAGTTGAAACTGATAATTTATACCAACTACCAGCAAAGATTTTTAGCGTACCACTGTTTGTTGCTGAATATCCACTAATATTACCTGAATTACAGCCTGTTCCAGTATTTATTGGATATGATGCAAGTACAACATAATTTGTATTAATTGAATCAAGTTGAATACCATCAATATACATTGAACTACAACCAGTTTGATAAACAGGTATACAATAGTTTTGTGCCTTAACAGATATAAAGCTTGCACAAAAAATAAAAATTGAAAGTAAAATTTTTCTCATTGTTAATATTGGTTTGAATTCAGTAACACTAAAGTACAAGCCTCTTCGCAGAAAATTCCAGCTTTCGATGCAATATTCCACAAATCAACATTTTCAGTTCCTGGGTTAAATATAATTCTTTTAGGATTAACCTTTAAAATAAAATCAGTCCACTGTTCTTGATTTTGGGGGCCAACATATAAAGTTACAGTGTCAATTTCATTTTTGGGTAATACTGTTAAATCAGTAATAAATTTGTTCCCCAAAATTTCTCCATTCTTAATCCCGTAAAGTTCCACTTCGTGACCATGTTTCAATAACAGATTTGCAGCTTTAAATGAATATCTTTCAGGATTTGTGCTTGCACCGATAACCAATGTTCGTTTCATAATTTAAAAGAATATAAACAAATATAAAAAAAGAAAAAGAATTCCACAGATAAAATTATAATTAATTGACTAACAACACTCTTTAATATTAAAAAAAAAGAATTAATTAATGGTGAAGTAATTTTCAATTAAATTAAAAAATGCAATAAAATGTTTGAATTTATAAAAATTGAGTGAAAAATTATTAGCTAAACAGCTAATAATTTTTCTTCAACATCTTTTTCAACTTTCAAATTGTCAATAATAAAACCTTGTCGTTCAGGAGTATTTTTACCCATAAAATAATTCAACAATTTCGTTATTGACATATCTTTTTGCATTACAACTGGCTGTAATCTAATATTTTCACCAATAAAATTACCAAACTCATCAGGAGAAATCTCACCCAAACCTTTAAATCGAGTTATTTCAGGTTTTGTTCCAAGTTTTGCAATCGCTTTCTGACGTTCTTCGTCTGAATAACAATAGATAGTTTCTTTCTTATTCCTTACCCTAAACAATGGTGTTTCAAGCACATACACATGTCCACGACGTACCAAATCAGGGAAAAACTGTAAAAAGAATGTAAGAATTAATAAACGAATATGCATTCCGTCCACATCGGCATCGGTAGCTATAATTATTCTATTAAACCTCAAATTATCTATTCCATCTTCAATATCAAGTGCATGTTGAAGTAAGTTAAACTCTTCATTTTCATACACTACTTTTTTAGTTAACCCAAAGCAATTCAATGGCTTACCTCTCAAACTGAATACAGCTTGCGTATTTACATTTCTTGATTTAGTAATTGAACCACTTGCAGAATCTCCCTCGGTAATAAAAATTGAAGTATCAAAACGCTTGTCGTCTTTTTCATCAGAAAAATGAGTTCTACAATCTCTTAGTTTTTTATTGTGAAGATTTGCTTTTTTCGCACGTTCATTTGCCAATTTTTTAATACCAGCAATATCTTTACGTTCACGCTCTGATTGTAAAATTCTTTTCAGAATTGCATCTGCAACCGTTGGGTTTTTATGTAAATAATCATCAAGATGTTTCTTAACAAAATCATTTACAAAAGTTCGCATGGTTGGTCCATCAGGTGCAACATTTAATGAACCTAACTTCGTTTTAGTTTGTGACTCAAAAACAGGCTCTTGTACACGAACTGCAATAGCCCCAACAATTGAGGCACGAACATCTGTTGCATCAAAATCTTTTTTGTAAAACTCTCTTACAGTTTTAACTAAAGCTTCTCTAAATGCTGCTAAATGCGTACCGCCTTGGGTAGTGTATTGTCCGTTTACAAATGAATAATATTCCTCACCATATTGATTGCAATGTGTAAAAGCAAGTTCAATATCAGTACCTTTTAAATGAATAATTGGGTAACGTAAACTTTCAGCATCTACTTTTGAAGCCAATAAATCTAACAATCCGTTTTGTGAATGGTATTTTTTACCATTAAAATTGATTGTTAAACCGGCATTTAAATAGGCATAAAACCAAACCTGATTTATTAAAAACTCAGGAATGTATTTATAATTTTTAAAAATTGTATCATCAGGAATAAACGATACCAAAGTACCATTTCTTTCAGTAGTGTCTTGTTCTGGATGATCTTTTACTAATATTCCTTTTTCAAATTCAGCTTTTTTGGTTCTACCATCCCTAAAAGATTGCACTTTAAAATAGGTTGACAAAGCATTACAAGCTTTAGTACCGACACCATTTAAACCTACTGATTTTTGAAATGCACCCGAATCGTATTTACCTCCAGTGTTAATTTTAGAAACACAATCTATCACTTTTCCCAAAGGAATACCACGACCATAATCTCTAATTTCAACTTTATGGTCATTAATTTTCACTTCGATAAGCTTGCCATTACCCATCATGTGCTCATCAATAGAGTTATCAATCACCTCTTTTACAAGCACATAAACACCATCGTCGTAAGCAGAACCATCGCCCAATTTACCTATGTACATACCAGGTCGTAACCTAATATGTTCACGCCAATCAAGCGACCTAATACTATCGTCGTTATATTCAACAGGTGTAACTTCAGCCATAATTCTGTTTTGTATTAAATTTGAGGACTCTAAGATAATTAATAATCGGAGATAATTAATAATTAAGAATTAATAATTAAGATTTTGACTATTGAATAATGACTTTTCAAAGAACTTAAAGATTAAAATTAAACACATCATAATCAACTATTTAAACCTATTAATTCTTAATAACTAATTATTAATTATCTAAAGTTTTTCCATTAAATATTTATATAAATTCACCATTCCCTCAAAATCTTTTTTGAATACTTTTTCATTTGGAGAATGCACATTTTCTTCGCCAGCCCCAATAAAAACCCAATCAATTGGATATGGAGAATGATGCACTTCTCTCCCATCGCTGCTTCCACTTGCTTCCACTTCTAATTGAAAAGGAATTCCAGATTCTTCTGTCAAAGAAATAATCTTATCAATAAAACTTCTTCGAGGAATATTTTTATCTCTCATAGAAACCACAACTCCTTCATTACCAATTACCCCCTCGGTAAGCCAAGTAATATCAGAAATTAAGGCATGTTTTATTTTATAATTTTCATAAATATACTTTGCTAAAAATGGCACTGAACCTCCACCAGTTTCCTCAAAACAACTAAAACAAATCACACCATCTTTCAATGTTTTGGCTACTTCAAGCGCATTTAAAATACCCAAACTATTATCCAAATAACATGATTGAACATACTCATCTGTTTCTCTAAAATTGCATTTAAAAACCAATTCAGTTCCCCTATCAATTGGACGATTAAAATCAATAGTTAAATAATGCGTTTCTTCATCATAAACCATTTTGGTTTCAATTTCTCCTTTACTATCTCTTCCAACTAATTCAAAACCAGTTTCTACTTCAGGCCCTCCAATAGGAACTAACTTATTATCGTATCTTACCGTAAAACCTATTGTATCTAAATGAGCAAAAATAGCAGTTCTTGGTTTTCCAAAAACTAACAAAAAACTATCTTGAAACTCCTCACCATCAATTATTTGAAATTCAACACTCCAAAGGTGTTTATTTTCATTGATATAGTTTATTAAGAATGCTTTTTTAGCTCCTTCATTGCCAGAGGGCGAAAGAATACTACAAATTTGTTTTAAAAGAGAATAATTCATCCTTAAATTTATTTACATTTTTGGATAAATCAATTCTTAATTAACAAATAAAGTTAAATTTGTATATCAAAATGAAATTCCGAGTTATGAACCTTTTGAATAAGAACTTGTATTTAATAGTAATTGCCTTTTTATCAGCAATTTCATTTACAATAAACGCACAAGATGCTAATAAAACACCTGATTGGTTGCTGTTAAACCCTGATGTACAATTAGAAGCAAATGATGCAATTAATAATTTATACAATTTTAAATTTGAAAAAGCTGACTCAGCTTTTAAAGTAATTAAAAATCAATACCCTAAACATCCTTTGGCTTATTTTTTATTAGGATTAAGTCAATATTGGAGAATGGTTCCTGACGATAATAACCGCTCATTTGATAATTTATTTTTTCAATACATGGATTCTTCTATTACATTTTCTGAAAAATTAAAAGAAAAAGAGGATGAAAACGAAGAAGCAAACTTTTTTTTAGCAGCTGCTTATGGTTTTAAAGGTAGAATTTATGAGAAAAGAAATGAGTACCCTAAAGCTACATTTGCAGCAGCAAAAGCATATCATTTCTTAAATTTAGATGTTAAAAACACAGAATTAAGTCCTGAGTTTTTATTTGGCGTTGCTTTGTATAATTATTTCAGAGAATGGATTCCTGAAGCAAAACCATTTATGAAAACTGTAATGTGGGCATTTAGTCATGGAGATGAGAAGCTTGCTCTCAAACAATTAAACACCGTTGCTTTAAATGCATTTTATACCAGAACTGAAGCACAATATTATCTATACGAAATTTATAGTAAATATGCACCTGACCACGCTCCATCTGATTCAGCGAGAAGAGCAAATAAAGTACTTGCGTTAAAAACAATTAAATATTTACACGAAACCTATCCAGATAATGCATATTTTCATAGAATGTATGCTAAAAGTTTGTACGAATTAAATGATAACAACAAATATGGCACTTTGCTTGAAAAGGTAAGCAAAGAAATTATTGCCAAATACAATAATAAAATGTTTGGATATAATGATTATGCTATCAGATATTCGAGTTGGTATTTAGGGAATTATTATGAATCACATTTTGCTGATTTTGAAAACAGTGCCAAATTTTACAAGCTCCATATAGAAACCTGTGAAAAGTTAAATGAAACTTATGGATATTACATTTATGCTTTAGATAGATTAGCTACCCTTGAAAGCATTAAAAATGATTACGATAAAGCAATAGAATGCTGTGAAAAAATAAAAAAATATGCAAACAAAAAAAATAAAGATGAACTAGAATGTTTAAATAAAGCTAAACAAAATATTATTCTTTATAAAAAGAAAAAAGCTGAGTTGAAAAAATAATCAACTCAGCTTTTTGTATTTTTTAACTTAAACTTCTTTATTAAGCGTTTTTGCCTAAGTAAGCTGCTACACTTGCTTGACTCTCAGAGATTGCCTCTTTACCAGTTTCCCAGTTTGCAGGACAAACTTCACCATGCTCTTCGTGGAATTGTAAAGCATCAACCATTCTTAAAGTTTCATCAATGTTTCTTCCTAGAGGGAAATCATTGATTACATAATGACGAATAACACCTTGTTTATCAATCAAAAATGTACCTCTGTATGCAATTGGAGCACCATCAAATACTAACTCACCTTCTTCATTATAAGTATAATCTCCAGCTAAAACACCATAGTTACTAGCAATAGTTTTGCCTGTATCAGCTACAAGTGGATAAGTAACACCAGCGATTCCACCATTATTTCTTGGCGTATTTACCCATGCTAAGTGAGTATATTGTGAATCAATAGAAACACCAATCACCTGAGTATTTCTTTTTTCAAATTCAGCAAGTTTGTCTTGAAATGAAATAATTTCAGTTGGACAAACAAATGTAAAATCTAAAGGATAAAAGAAAAGAACAATGTCTTTTTTCCCTAAAAACTGCTCTAATGTAAAGTTTTCAACGATTTCGCCGTTTACTACAGCTGCTGCCTCGAATAAAGGTGCTTTTTTTCCTACTAATGACATAATCTATAAATTGTTTTTGAAATTATAACTCAATTAAGTCCTAATTGTTTGTTCAAACTTCAATAAAAAAATCAAAATTAGAAAGTAAAAATGGTTATTTATTTATTAAGTTAAACAAAACTGGCATTGTTATTGGGAAAGTTTGATTCTTAGCTTATATTTGTTCGCTTACCATGAAACTGAAAAAGATACACATATTATTTGGGTTACTATTAACCTCGAGTCAACTTATACTTGCTGACCCGCCTAAACGTGTATTGGAGCAACCAAATATAAAACATAAAGCTCCTGCTCATGTTTGTATTGAAGATATCCCACATCTGACTGATATTATAATTACACCCAACCCTACCTCAGTAGATGCAAAACTAGAATTTACAAGTTTAAAAGTTTCTAAAGTTGAAATTTCGCTTTTAAATACTATTGGGAAAAAATATGACTACTTAACAATTAATAAAGAATTTGGTATTGGTAGACATGTTGTCACTTTAAAGACAGGAGACTTGCCACAAGGGTTATATTTTATTGAAATAATAAGTAACGGATCAAGAACAATACAAAGGCTATTTGTGGTAGCTAGTTAATATTTTATATTGAATTAAATATAAACCAAGAACTTAGAAATATAAAACCTTAACTATCAACACTTTTCTAATTTAGATTGATTACAAATTAAGAAAATTAAAAAAGTTTCAAATAATCAAAAAAATATACAGCATTGTTCTTAAATCAAAAAAATCACTTTTTCATTAATTCTGTATTTGCAATCCAAGCACACAAATATGGATTCTTTGCATTAGAGATATTTATAAAATAAAAAAGCGATTCATTTCTGAATCGCTTTCTACCCTGTCAGAAACGAAATCGCATCTTAATAAAACTTTACAATTTTTACATTTTGACTATTTTTGATATTCACTAATGCAATTTGATTATGAAATAAATTAATTTCAGTTCCACTTAATAACGGTTGATTCAACAGACTTACAGCACCTGAAAGTGATATTATGGAAACACAATATTCAATAGTTGAATCATTTCTTATTATTTTATAATCTTTACTATTTATTACAGTCAAACCTTCATAAACTTCGTTTTCTGGTATTGATGTAAGAATATCTCTAGTTCTAATAAATGTTCCTAATGCTCCAGCATTTGGAATTGAAACTTTTAAATATTTAACTTTTTTATCTGCATCTTTTAACGGTAAAAATACCTTACAAATATACCAAGCATAAAATGCACCATCATTAATCCGTGGTTCTGATAATTTTATTATACCAGAAGTTGTTGAATTTAAAGTTATTAAATCTTGCAATGATGCAAGATCATTTAGCCCAAAATCAGAACCTAATTCAAATTTAATTTTATCAGTTTCTCGAGGTATATCGTATTTTACCATCAATGTATCGATAGTAACACCCTCAGAATCTACATGATATTCAAACTTTACTGTTTGTGAAAATGAATTATAGTAAAATATAAACTGTATAAATATACAACCTATTATTTTAAACAAAATCGACTTCATTTTAATTTATATAATTTTAGTTATTAGTAATATTATGGTTGAGAATTACCTCAATGCTAGCGCTTATACACGTTGATATATTGGTTATAGTTGTTGTACCACTTATCTTGGTCTTTGAAATTGTTTTTTTAACTTAAACCTGTCATAATTAATATACTTGTATAACTAGAACCATTTATTTCCAGTGTCAAGTTGAGTCATCTGGCACGGGTTAGTATCTCTTTTAATATTTTAAATAAATTTAATTTTTAAATACTATCTTTTTTATTTTTCACTAAGTCGTACATTAACTCACGAGCTCTATGCAATTGTGCTTTTACAGTTCCGAGCGGAGCATCTAATTCACCAGCAATTTCGTCGTATGAAAGTTCATCGAAATAACGTAAACGTACCAAAATCTGGTATTTAGCTGGCAACTTAGTTACAATGCCTTTTACCAATTCAATTTTTTCAGCCTTAATTGCCTCCTCTTGTGGATTCAGGTTACTATCACGAATATCCATGCTTACTTCGTCGCCATTATCGTCTTTATAAGCATTGTCAATACTAAATGTATTTAATTTTTTCTTTCTTAAAAAATCAATACAGTTGTTAGTTGCAATTCTAAACAACCAAGTACTGAAAGTATATTCAGGATTAAACTTCGATAAATTTCTGAAAGCTTTGGCAAAAGCCTCAATAGTTAAATCTTCAGCATCGTCGGTACTGCGAACCATTTTTAAAATCAAATGGAATACAGGCTTACGATACCTTTTCATTAGCTCTGCAAATGCCTTTTGGTCATTTTCTCTTGCTCTTTCAACAAGCTTAAAATCAAATTTCGCCTTCTCAGAAAAATCTTTGCCTTCAATATTGGTATCCAAATTGACCTTATCTGAAAATTCTTTTCCTTCTTCTAATTCCATCTGATGCGTTTTGCTCTGTAACTAATAATCCCAAATATAAAAATATAAATTAAATAAAGCATTTCTAATACCGGAAATAAATATATTTCTATTTTTTGAGAGAGTTTTTTTGATATATACCAATAAATTGTGCTCGACATGATAAGTCGCACACCATAAACAATAGGCACCACAACCCAATAATCTAAGCTAAATAACGTAGCCATTCCTGCCCCTAAAAACAAAACCAAACTTATTGGATAAAACATCAAATGAAGTTTTGTACTTTTTTTGTACAATTTACCAACCGATAAATGTCGAACCTTTTGAATATACCACGACTTAAATGATGTTTTTGGAATAGAAGTAGTTTGCGTTTGTTTTTCAATCAATACTTGTGTATTGGTTGCTGTTGCCACTTGGTTTACAAACAAATCATCAGAACCACTTAGCACTTTCATGTGTGGATGAAAGCCTTTGTTTCTAAAAAATACATCTTTATGATAAGCCATATTTCTACCAACTCCCATGTATGTTTTACCTGCAATAGAAGCTGATAAATATTGAACGCCTGTGAAGAATGTTTCGAATCGAATAAACAAATTCAATAAGCCACTTTTACGTTCATAAGGCGAATAACCAATTACAATTTCGGTACCTTTAATGGCAAACTTATTCACAACTGATTTTATCCAATCTTTACTTTCTGGAATACAATCAGCATCAGTAAAAAGCAACAAATCATTTGCCGCAGCTTTTATTGCCAAGGTTAATGCATACTTTTTAGGACTCATGTACTCAGGAGTATCCTTTACAGTAACATATCTTAAATTCCTGATTCTAGCACATTGTTCTTTCAAAAAATCATTTGTTCCATCAACTGAACGATCATCAACAATAATCACTTCAAAATTTGGGTAATCTTGGTGTAATAAGTTGGGAATGAGGTTAACTAAATTTTCAATTTCGTTATGAGCAGCAACAATTACAGTCACTCCTTTATTCGTATTATTGTGCTCAATATAGATGTTTTTATATCTTGCTAAACGCAAAAAATAAAACAGATAATAGTAGCACTGAATAAGGAATGCTAAGCCAAATACGCCTAATGTAATCTCAAAAATCAATGTTGTGTTCATTTTAAATCCGAATAGCAAAATAATACATTTTTTAGCCAAAACCCAATTAGAAAGGCAGATTTATTTAATGTGGAAAAAAAAATAAACATTATCTTTTATTAGATTTAGAAATCCATGGGTTAAAACCCATGGCTATGATATCATCGTCCGGATGGGACTTATTACGGAACTAGGAAGTCCTGTAGGGACGACCAATTTTATAGCCTAGGGTTTCAACCCTAGGAAAATGAAATAAATCTAAAATGAGAATCTAATTTAAAAGAATATGATTTTTGTAAAACTAATTCTCTACTTTACCCCCTCTTCAAAAACATTTCACATTTTTTGCCATTTTTGTTTTAGAATAGATTATTTTTGTTCTCAATTGCTTTAAAATTACAGTATGTTCTTCCAACTTCAACAAAACGATTCGCAAACTAGTGCTCGAACAGGTTTAATTACTACAGCTCACGGACAAATTGAAACACCTATTTTTATGCCCGTTGGAACTGCTGGTACTGTAAAAGCGATGCACAAACGTGAAATTAAAGAGGAAGTTGGAGCTCAAATTATTTTAGGAAATACCTACCATTTATATATGCGTCCGGGTTTAGAAACCATTGAAAAAGCCGGAGGATTGCACAAATTCAATACTTGGGACGGACCAATTTTAACAGATAGTGGTGGTTATCAAGTATATTCACTTTCTGGAACTAGAAAAATCAAAGAAGAAGGTGTTACTTTCAAATCGCATATTGATGGTTCAAAACATTTTTTTTCACCTGAAGGTGTAATGGATATTCAAAGAACTATCGGTGCTGATATTATGATGGCATTTGATGAGTGTACGCCTTACCCATGTGATTATGATTATGCAAAAAAATCTATGCACATGACGCACAGATGGTTAAAACGTTGCATTGATCGTTTTGATGAAACTGAAGGTAAATATGGATACGACCAACATTTTTTCCCAATTGTGCAAGGTAGTGTTTATAAAGATTTAAGAACGCAATCGGCAGAAGAAATTGCTTCCCACAACAGAGAAGGCAATGCCATTGGCGGACTTTCGGTTGGAGAACCAGCGGAGGATATGTACGAAATGACTTCTTTGGTTTGCAGCATACTACCCAAAGATAAACCACGTTATTTAATGGGCGTTGGTACTCCTTGGAATATTCTTGAATGTATAGCTCTTGGAATTGACATGTTTGACTGTGTAATGCCAACTCGTAATGCAAGAAATGGTATGTTATTTACCGCAAATGGTGTAATAAATATCAGAAATAAAAAGTGGGAAAACGATTTCTCTCCAATTGATTACTCACTTTCTTGTTACGCAAGTACCAATTATTCAAAAGCATTTTTGCGTCACCTTCAACATTCAAAAGAAATGTTAGGTGCTCAAATAGCTACTCAACACAATTTATCATTTTATCTTTGGTTAGTAAAAGAAGCTCGCAAGCAAATTCAAGCTGGCACATTTAGAACTTGGAAAGATAAAATGGTTATCCAAATGCAACAAAAACTTTAACATTTATATTTAGCTTAATACAATGTTCAAAATTCTCGACAGATATATTATAAAAAAGATGTTAACCACATTCTTTTTTGTGGTTTTGGTGCTCGTTTCTATTATTTGTGTAATTGACTATACCGAAAAAAATAGTGATTTCATGAAACATCACCTTACTTTTGGTTTTATTTTCAAAGAATACTTCATACATTTTATTCCTTATATGGCTAATATGCTTAGCCCTATTACTGTATTTATTGCAACAGTATTTGTAACTGCACAATTAGCTGGACATACTGAAATCATTGCAATGCTTAACTCAGGTATGAGCTTTAGACGTTTAATGCTACCTTATTTATTAGCGTCTTCAATTTTAGGGGTAGGCATATTTATTCTTGGAGCATGGGTAATTCCTCAAGCTAATAAACAAAGATTAGAATTTGAAAACAAATACTACAAAGACCAATTTTATTATGACGCTCGAAATGTACACATAAAAATTGCTCCCAAAAGTTACATTTACCTTGAGAGCTATAACAACACTGCACACATTGGCTATCAATGTACTATCGAAACTATTGATAGCAATAAAGTATATGATAAATTAAAATCAGATAGAATAGTTTGGATAGATTCTCTAAAAAAATGGAGACTAGAAAACTATACCTTCCGTTCATTTGCCAATAACAAAGAAATATTAAAAAAAGGTGTAGCACTCGATACATCGATTGACCTTTCTGCAAAAGATTTTGAAAGTCAGTACATGATGCACGAACAAATGACAATTGACGAACTCGATAAACACATTAATAAACTTAAATTAAGAGGTGCTGAAAATATTGAATCCTTCTTGATTGAAAAATACGAACGTTTTACTTATCCTTTTGCAATTATCATTTTAACAATGATTGGTGTAATAGTATCTGCTCGTAAATCAAGGGGTGGTACAGCATTACAAATTTCGTTAGGATTTATACTTGCCTTTGTGTACATCATATTTGTAATTATGAGTCGAAGTATTACTTCTGGTGGTGGACTTCATCCTTTACTTGGAGCTTGGGTACCAAATATAGTATTTACATTTATTGGAGGTATTTTATATAAAACAGTACCGAGGTAATTTTAAAAATAAATACACTAAAAAAAATCATTAAAAAAGTAAATGCGAAACCCAAAGTTTCGCATTTACTTTTTACCACCTTCTCTTCTTTCTTGCCAAAGTTCATTAAATGATTTTGGGGCAGCTTTCATCATGCCTCTACGTTTCCCCCATGATTGTCGGAATAAAGAGGCAATAACAATATTTTTTAATCCACTTGGAGCAAAATTCAATTTACTACGTTTCAACACGCCATTTTTCCACAATCCAAAAGCAATTTTTTCGCTTGTTGGTACTAATTTTTCGTCAACAGCTTGCTTTCTGTTCAACAACAATAAATTATGAATATCTATTTTAACAGGGCAAACAGATGTACAAGCGCCACACAATGAACTTGAATAACTCATGTGCTTAAACTCGTCCAAGCCTTGCATTTGTGGTGTAATTACAGAACCAATTGGTCCACTGTAAGCGGTGTTATATGTGTGTCCGCCAATATTTTTATAAACCGGACAAGCATTTAAACACGCTCCACAACGAATACAATTCAAAGCCTGACGTTTCTCAGGGTCAGCCAATAAATTAGTTCTACCATTATCCAACAATATAACATACATTTCCTCTGGCCCATCTATTTCATTAGATTTGCGAGGACCAGTCATGATGCTATTGTAAACCGTAACCTGTTGACCAGTTCCGCTTGTTGCCAATAATGGCCAAAATAAATCTAAGTCGTTAAATGATGTTAGCATTTTTTCAATACCAACAATCGAAATCTGAATCTTAGGAAAAGAAGTACTCATTCTAGCATTTCCTTCATTTTCAGTTACAGCAATACCACCAATATCAGGTAAAATAAAATTAGCTCCTGTTATACCTATTTTTGCTTGCAAATATTTGTTTCTTAATAATTTACGAGCAGTTAGTGTCAACTCCTGAGGATCTTCGGTATAAGGTATTTTTAATTTTTCGGTAAATAATTTCGCAATATCCTGACGAGATTTATGCATAGCAGGTGTAACAATATGGTATGGTTTTTCACCTGCCAATTGTACTATATATTCACCTAAATCTGTTTCAACTGTCTCAACGCCTTTATGTTCTAAAAATTCATTCAAACCAATCTCCTCAGAAACCATTGTTTTGGATTTCACTACAGATTTTGCTTTGTTAGCTTCAAAAATCTTCCAAATTTCATCTAAAGCTTCTTTTTTATCACGAGCCCAAATTACTTTTCCTCCATTTTTTGTAAAATTAGATTCAAACTCAAGTAAATATTTATCTAAGTTTTCAATAGCCTGAGTTTTGATATACGAAGCACGTTGACGAGCCAATTCATTATTTGAATAAATTTGCTTACCAACAGAAACCGCAGCATTATACCTTCCCATATTAAAGCGAATAGTATCTCTATGTTTTAAATCAAATGCTTTTTGATCGGCTTGTTTTAAAAACTTATCTGCGTGCGACATTTTAAGTATTTTATTTAATTCGAGGGATTTTAGCAAATATAAATGAAAACTCGTTTGGGTTCAACCAAAATAGTATATAAAATCAAAAAGTCATAAAAAAAGGTGTTTCCTATACGAAAACACCTTTTTTTAGATTAGAATATTCTTAATAATGTCACTCCTCGAGATCGAGAATTTTAATTACCCTCACCTCTGTTCTACGGTTCAATTGGTAATCTGCATCATTTTTCTCAGGCAACACTAATGGTTTTGTTTCACCATAACCTTTTGCAACAATTTTCTTAGGATCTACACCGTGTGCAATACAATATTCAACTGCCGACTTCGCACGATTTGATGATAATTTCTCATTGTATTTATCATTACCTCTTGTATCCGTGTGAGAACTTAACTCAACAATAATTTCTGGGTTTTGAATTAAGAATCCAACTAAAGAATCAAGGATTTTAGCTGCATCCGGACGAATATCCCATTTGTTATAATCGTAATAAATTTCTAGACGAATAGGAGTTGGTGTAATTTCCTGTAAAACAACCTTAACTGGTTTTTCAAAAGTAATTTCATTCATTCCTTCTTTTAACTGAGCTCGAGGTGTTGGATCAGGAGTAACAGCATGTTCTTGTTTAGTATAGTGCTTATGTTTACGAGCCTCTACTTCAATTTTTGCACCAGCAGGTACTCTTGCCATAATTTCACCGTTCTCATCAGTTTTGGCATCTGCAAGTAAATTACCTTTAGCATCTTTAATAGTTACGTGTGCATTTTTCAATAAACGCTCACGTTGTGTAGTTGTATTGTAACCCCAAACAACCACTTTTTGGTTGTATACAGCTTTTTTCTCTATAAATTTAATTTTGTAAATATCATCACTTCCTTTTCCACCTTCTCTATCTGAAGTAAGGTAAGCAGTTGTATCATTAGCCCAAACCATTCCAAAATCATCCGAAACTGAGTTGAATGGCAAACCTAAATTATGTACAACATCCTTTCCTGTTACTGAATCTTTATCAACTCTAAATAAATCCAAACGACCTAAACCAGGATGCCCAGTTGAAGCAAAATACATTTGATCTCCCTTAAATGCAATACTATATTCATCTCCGTGTGTGTTAATAACATCACCTAAGTTTGTAACATCAGCCCATTGCATATTTTTATCAAGTGTTGCTTTCCATAAATCTAAACCACCTTGTCCACCAGGGCGATTTGAAGAGAAATACAATGTTTTATTATCTGGAGACAACCAAGGAGTTGAATACCAAGAAGTATCTTCACAGAAAGATAATTTAACTGGCTCAGCCCAATCTCCATCTTTAAAACGAGTTAAAAATAAGCCAACATCTTTTGCTCCTTTAGCAGAACCATCATTACTTCTTGCAAAATAAATATCCTTTCCTGATTTTGAAACAGTTGGGCAAGCTTCATGAGTTTGATCTTGATTAACAGTTTTTGAGAAATTAGTTAAAACACCTGAAGTATCAGCATTTCCATCAAATTTAAACTTCCACAAATCATTAAATCCTTGACCATCTGACATGTGTATCTTACTTTGCGCTCTTGATGAAGAAAATAAAATTTCATCTTTTGTTAACATAACTGGAGACCAATCAGCACCTTCACTATTTAAAAAAGAAGCATTATCAATTTTATACTCAGGAGCTCTTAACAATATTGGCTCAATTAGTTTAAGGTTTTCACCTTCTATTTTAGCTAACTTAGTTAAATTAGGATCTTTACCGGTTTCAGCGTATTTCAAAAAAGCATTTTCAGCTTCACCGTATTTCCCTAAAGATTCCAAACCAACTGCATAAAAATAATAAGCAGAGTCTTGTTCAGTATGAGCAACAACAGCATTTTCGTAAAATGGCGTAGCCTCGTGAATACGATTTGATAATCTATAAGATTCTCCAATTTGGAAATATACTTTATCTGATTTAGGATGTTTTAAACCTTTATCAATTGCCATTTTGTAGTATTGAATGGCATGTTCATATTCAGCTTTTTTAAATTTTTCGTTACCTAAATGATATGCTTTATGTGCTGTCATTCCGCAACTTGCCATAAACATGGCTCCCACTACAAGGGTCAGTAATACTACTTTATTAAACATATTATTATAATGCCTTTTCAGAGAATTATGAATATTTCACGCTAATATAGTAAAATATTTATAATCTGAAGGTATAATATAAAAATTTCAAGCTAAATTATTATTTTTATTTGAAATACTTATTTAACCAAGTAGCTTCTACAGGAACAATCCACGAAGTTTCAAAATCTTTTTTTGTTGAAACTAAATTATTGTAAACTAAAGTATTTTGAGAAATTTCACCTAATCTTACAGCTTCTTTTAAACTTAACAAAGGATACAAAACCACATACCCATCATTACTTTTAATTGCTACTTTTGATTTATCTAATAATTGTGTTTTAAACTCATTTTCAATTTCCTGTAAAAAATGTACAGATTTATCGATACTACAACCACTTGCATCATTTACTGTTTCATCTACAGAAATTACAACAAATCTATTTTCTAAAATCAAAAAAGCGCCTTTCAATGTTCTCGAATGACTTTCCCAATTTTCAACAAAATTTGAAAGTCTCAATTCTAAATCATTTACTTCAATATCTGTAAATAATCTTGATGATTGATAAATCCAAATTTTTGAATGATCTGATAAAGTGTTAAAAGGTACAAGCATTTTGAGTTGAGAGTTTAGAGTTCAGAGTTTTCAGCAATCAGTAATTAGTATATTAATTAAAAATTATCAACTATAATCTATCCACTAATAAAACATGTGCTAAATGATGATTACAATGCCAAGCATAAATTCCTGTATTTTCAGCAAGTGTAAATGATTTACCATGTTCAGGGTGAATAAATACTTTTTGAAAATCTTCAGCTTTTAAAGATTTCAATAAAATTACCCATCTTTTATGCAAACCATCTAACAATATTAACGAAGGTTCAATATCCAAATTTTTAGCATCAGCTAATTCAGCCCAACGTTCTTCAAAATAAGGTTTAATAGTTGGACTTTCTTCTGTTAACGCTAACTTAAATCTTATAAAACTATTCATGTGACTATCAGCACAATGATGAATAACTTGGCGAACTGTCCAACCATCTGGTCGATATGGTGTATCAAGTTGTGTTTGAGAATACCTTGTGACTACATTTCGTAATCTTTCAGGAAAACTTTCTATTTCAAAAATATAACCATCAATTATTGATTGATCAATAACTGATGGTTTAATATATTTACCTATTGGATATTTTAACTTTTCTAAATCCATTTAAATAGAATCAAAAATTATAGTTCAAATTTAGCAATCAATTCTGCAATATCTAATACTTTAACTTCGGATTCTTTTTCTTTGTTTTTAATACCATCACTTAACATAGTCAAACAAAATGGACATCCAGTAGCAACTACACTTGCTCCTGTTTCTAATGCTTCTTCTGTACGTTCAATGTTTATATCTTTTTTACCAGCTTCTGGTTCTTTAAACATTTGAGCTCCACCTGCTCCACAACATAAACCTTTTGCTTTTGAACGTTTCATTTCTACCAATGAAATATCTAAAGCTTGAAGCACTTCTCTTGGCGCTTCATAAACATTGTTTGCTCTTCCTAAATAGCAAGAATCGTGATAGGTAATTTTTTTTCCTTTAAATTCACCACCACCTTTTAATGTCAATTTACCTTCTTTTATTAATTCTTGCAATAATTCGCTGTGATGAATCACTTCATAATTTCCTCCTAAAGCTGGATATTCATTTTTAATGGTATTGAAGCAATGTGGACATGCAGTAACCACACGTTTTACGCCATAAGCATTTAAAACTTGAATATTTGAAACCGCTTGCATTTGGAACAAAAATTCATTTCCTGCCCTTCGAGCTGGGTCGCCAGTACAAGTTTCCTCGTCGCCAAGTACTGCATAACTATAACCAACTTTATTTAATATTTTACAAACTGCAATAGTTACAGCTTTATATCTTTCATCAAATGAACCAGCACAACCTACCCAAAACAATACATCTGGCATTGAACCTTTGGCTGCTAATTCAGCCATAGTTTGCACTCTAAATTCTTGCGATTCCATAATCTTGCAATTTTAATGATTGAATAATTAAGTATTTAACAGAAATATAAAAAATTATGGATTTATATTTTTCGACCAATTAAATCTATCCGAAGGAGAGAATTTCCAAGGTGCCATATTGTTTTCCATATTTGAAAACATTGCATTCCAAGCAAATGGAGCTTTGCTTTCCTCCATTATCATATATCTACGCATATCCAATATAATAGAAAGTGGGTCAATATTTACCGGACATGCATCGGCACATGCATTACATGAAGTACACGCCAATAATTCTTCTTGAGAAATATAGTCACCATAAAGGGATTTTCCATCGTCAAAGCTTGGTCCATTTTGTTGCAGATTAGTTGATACCTCCTCAACTCTATCTCTAACATCCATCATTATTTTACGAGGAGACAAAACTTTTCCTGTTAAATTAGCGGGACAAACACTACTACATCTTCCACATTCGGTACATGTGTACGACTCCATAATCTGTTTCCAAGTCAAATCTTGAATATCTTTTACACCAAACCTTGACACTGGCTCTCCTGTGCCTGCTGATTCGTTTTCAGCTAAAGGAATATTCAACATTAACTTAACTTCCGTTGTCACTTCTGGCATATTTCTCATCTTCCCTGCTGAATCTAGTTTTGAGAAATAGGTATTTGGGAAAGCCAAAATAATGTGTAAATGTTTTGAATATGGAAGATAGTTTGCAAATGCAAATACACCTAAAATGTGCGTCCACCAACAAAAACGCTCCACATCAATTAATAAATCAATATTCCAATTTGCAAATAATGGACTGAATAAACTACTAAACCAAAATGATCCAGTATGTACATAATGTTCAGCACCTCTTACTTGTAATTCATAGTCTGTAGCGTTCATCAACAAAAAAGCTGACATTAATATAATCTCAGAATATAGAATCACATTTGCATCTTTTCTAGGTTCCGGTTTCATTTCAGCAAACCAGAAACGTTTAATTTTCAATACATTTCTTCTAACCCAAAAAACGGCACAAGCCAATAAAACAGCCACAGCAAAAAATTCAAACACATTAACCATCACAGGATAAAAGCCTCCCAACAAACCTGCAAATATTCTATGTTCACCAGTTAATCCATCTATCACAATTTCTAACATTTCAAGATTAACTACCAAAAAACCTACATATACAAATAAATGTAGCATTGCAACTATAGGTCTGTCAAACATTTTTTGTTGACCAAATGCAACAAATACCATCTTCTTTATTCTTTCTGAAGTGTTATCATTTATTGAATAAGGTTTTCCTAACAATATATTTGCTCTAATACGCAAAACGCTTTTTGTTGCAAAATAAATTGCAGTACCAAGAGAACCTGCAAAAAACAGTTGAGCTATCATACAATAGAATTTTGGTTGAAGATGTAAATATGCCTAATAATTTGTACAAACAAATTATTAATTGGTACTTATACATGATTTTAAAAATAATGTTCTATTTTTTACTTGAATATATTGTTAATGTTAATTTTTTACTTACATTTGTATTCTCTTTAAAGAGTGACGGTGTCGTAGCTCAGTTGGTAGAGCAAAGGACTGAAAATCCTTGTGTCGATGGTTCGATTCCATTCGACACCACAGCAAAAAAGCCTTGTTAAATTAAATTTAACAAGGCTTTTTTATTTTTCAAGAAACATAAACAAAATAGCCACTTAAACTTTTACATTCAAATGGCTACTTTACTTTACTTTTTACTTTACTTTACTTAGCAATACAAATTATTTATTTATTGCTTGCAACAAATCGTGCTGAGTAATAATGTGAACTTTATTATCTAAGTCTCTTACTAAAAGAGCCTTATTATCCGCAGTAATCAAAGAAGTTAAAGAATCAACCGTATTTTCAATCCCTACAAATAAAAATGGTTTATCCATTACAGATGAAACTGGGCTATTTTTAATATCAGGATTAGCGATTAATTGATGTAGTAATTTTGAATCAATTAAACTACCAACAATATTTTCACCATCAGTAACTACCATTTGAGATAATGAATTCACATTCATTAAATCAATTGCTTTAGCTACAGTATCATTTACATTCACTGAAATTAAATCATAGTTTTTTCTTGCTACAATAATATCGTGAGCAGTTGCAAATTTTTGTGTATCCAAATAGCCTTGCCCTTTCATCCATTCATGGTTATATATTTTATTCAAATATCTAGTACCATGGTCAGGAAGAATAATTACCATTGTATCTTTTTCGGTTAAATGCTCTCTAGCATACTCTAATGCACCATGAACTGCAGAACCACATGACCAACCAACAAATAAAGCCTCTTCATGTGACAAGCGTCTAGTCATTAAAGCGCCATCTTTATCAGTTACTTTTATAAATTCATTTATTAAATCGAAATCAACATTTTTAGGTAAGATATCTTCACCAATACCTTCGGTTAAATATGGGTAAACTTCGTTTTCGTCAAAAATACCAGTTTCTTTATATTTTTTAAATACAGATCCATAAGTATCAATTCCGATAACTTTAATATCAGGATTTTGCTCTTTTAAATATTTAGCTACCCCACTGATTGTTCCTCCTGTACCAACACCAGCTACAAAGTGAGTTACTTTACCTTCTGTTTGTGCCCAAATTTCAGGACCAGTACTTTCGTAATGTGCTTGTCTATTAGATAAGTTATCGTATTGATTTGGGTAGAATGAGTTTGGTGTTTCTTTTGATAAACGAGCCGCTGTAGAGTAATAAGAACGAGGGTCAGAAGGAGCTACATTTGTAGGACAAACTACTACTTGAGCACCTAATGCTCGCAAAGCTAATACCTTTTCGTTTGACTGCTTATCAGTAGTAACAAAAATACATTTATAACCTTTTACTACTGCCGCAATTGCTAAACCCATACCCGTGTTTCCACTTGTACCTTCAATGATTGTTCCTCCAGGCTTCAATCTTCCATCCTTTTCTGCATCCTCAATCATTTTCAGCGCCATACGATCCTTGGTTGAATTCCCAGGATTCATATATTCCACTTTTACAAGAATGGTACCTTTAATACCTTCTGTAAGTTTGTTAAGTTTTACCATTGGCGTATTGCCAATTGCTTCAAGTATGGAATTGTAGTACATATAATCTTTATTTTATTTGAGCATTACACTCTCTAACAATATATGCCAAAAATAGAAATATTAATGCAGTATTAAAACTGAAAAGCAAAAGCATTTTAAATTTTACACAAAAAAAAGAGGTACCAAAATTAATTAGTACCTCTTTCTATAATTTTCAACAAAATTGAACTACTCAAATTTGTATCTATTGTCTTCAATTTTAGCAGCATCTTTAATAGCTGTATTGATATTAAACTCTGTTCTGTATAAAGAGTTTCCTATCATTTGATTTTTTTGTTGAGAGTAATCAGCAATTTCAGTAGGAGTTGTTTTTTTCAATAACTCAATAATTGCAACTCCATTCTCTCCTTCTAAAGCTGCTGTTTTAGCGCCAACTTTAGCTAAGGCAAAACTTTTACCTACAGTTGCAGGATCTTCTCCAAGTGCACCAAATGAATTATAACCGAATGAAGTTTCAGGTGCAACATTCACTTGAGCTGAAGGACCATAAGCAGCAGCAATTTGCTCAAATGTACCTTTAGTTTTGTTTAATTTTTCAAGAATAGTTTTGGCTTTTAAGCCTTTACGAACTTTTGCAGTTAACTCATCTTTAATATCAGCAGCTTTTGGGTAACCTTCTTCAACTTTTGATTTAACTACTGCAACTACATAATTATTTCCACATGAGAACACTTCTTTACTCACATCACCAACTTTAGCATCTTTGAACACCCAACGAACTAAACCTCTTACTTCTGACAAACCAGCAACATATGTTGAATTTTTCGTAAAATTATCGCCTGGTGAAACAGGGATATTTGCTTTTTTAGCCTCTGCAACAAAAGCATCTTTAGTTCTACTTTTTGACAAGAAATCTTGAGCTTTTTGATAAATAGCCTCTTGAGTTTCACTTGATGGAACTAATTGTTTATCTACAGTTGCAACTAAATATTCTTTGTTAGTTTTTGGCTCAGTAATTTTAATAATATGGAATCCGAAATCAGATTCGACAACATTAGCAACTAAGCCAGGAGTAGCTTTTGCAAAAGCTGCATCCAAAAATGGTTTAACCATTTGAGCATTTTCTTTAAACCAACCAAGATCTCCACCGTTTTGAGCAGAACCTGGGTCAGTACTATTTGCACGAGCAAGTGTTGCAAAATCAGCCCCACCTTTTAATTGTTTTAATAAATCTTCGGCTTTTGTTTTAGCAATAGCTTTTGCTGCATCAGTTTTTTCTGTTGGAGCTATTAAAATGTGTGATGCTTTAATTGAATACACAGAATCGTTACGAACGCCTGCTAGCTTATAAAACTTAATTGCATTACCTTCATTTACCGGACCAACTACAACATCCTCAACCAATCCTTTGTCTTTTAACTGTTGAGGAACACCTGACAAGTTTGTGTAATAAGGTAATTGAGCAGTTTCAGCATTTGCTCTAACAAATGCAGAATCATCTTTAGTTGCTGCAAACTCTGTTGCAATTCTTGTTAACTCATTACCAAATGCAAGAGAATCTTTAGCAGAAGGAACAATTGGGAAACTTACATAATCAACTGAAGCTTTTGCTTCAGCAATTTTAAATTCTTCTTTGTGTTTTGATAAGTAATCTTCTAATTGCTCATCAGTCACTTTAACAGTTGAATCAACGATACTGTAGTAAGGAACAAATAAATATTTAAAATCAGCTTTTGTTTGAGATGCCAAGTATGATTTTTTAGCTTCAGCTTTAGTTACATACGTTGATAAACGCATTAAACTTTCATATTTTTTTCTTAAACGTTCAGGACCTAATTGTTTTTCAAAACTATACCATGATTGAATTTGAGCAACTGGAACCTGTGGTTGTTGACCTGCTTGTATAGCTTGTATACTTGATTTAATTGCTTGCAAAAATCCTCTAACTTGATTCACATCAAATTGTCCTGTTTGTGGATTTTTAAATGCATTTGCTAACATTGGATGGATATTTTTTCCTTGAACCATGTCAACTACTTCTTCAGCAGTAACTTCCAAACCAAGTTCATTAAATTCATTTTGGTAAGCATGCTTTACAATTAATTGCTCCCAAGCTTGTTGACGAATATTTTGCATAGAATACTCATCAGCAGGACGACCTTGAGATGCCTCAAAATTTGCTTTAAGCTCCTCAACTAGAGCATTATACTCATCGTATTTAACTGTTTTACCAGCTATTTCTGCAATATCTTGAGCGTTTTCACTCGAAAATTGAGGGATAAGTTTCATAATCTCACCACCTACTACAAAAAGAAGTAACCCTGCCGCAATAATACCAACAGCTAATCCTGAATGTTCTCTTATTTTACCTATTAAAGCCATACATTTTTTATCTAAAGTCTTGCAAAATAATTTAATTTCCCTCTAATTTCAAATTTGTTTTCACTTTTCTTAAATATTTGTTTCAGATTCTTGCAAATAGGTCACCTTTACTTTATCCAACCTTGCGTCATCTTTTGAAATAATAGTGAATGTAAATGGTTTATTATCAATAATTTCATCTATATCAGGGATATCTTCTTTGATAGAAATTATGTACCCACCTAATGTTTCATAATCTCCTTTAGGAATATCCCAACCTAAAGTTTCATTTAATAAATCTATTTCCAATCTGGCATTTATTAACCAATTATGCTCATCAAGTTGCTGAATTGAACTTTCATTTTCGTCATGTTCATCATTAATTTCTCCAAAGATTTCCTCCATGATGTCTTCTAAAGTTACGATACCTGAGGTCCCCCCGAATTCATCTAAAATAACTGCTATGCTTTTTCGTTCGTCAATAAACTTAACTAATAAATCGCTTGCAGGTAAACTTTCGGCAACCATGGGTATTGATGACATTATTTCATGTATACTTTCAGGTTTTTTAAACAATTCTTTTGAGTGACAATATCCAATAATATTATCAATAGAATCACTATAAATTAAAACTTTTGAATGACCACTTTCTATAAATATTTTTTTTAATTCCTCCAATCCATCTTCAACCTCAATAGCAACAATTTCAGTACGTGGAATCATGCAATCTCTTACCTTTGAATGTTTAAAATCCAGAGCATTGCTTAATATTTTTGTATCTATCTCTGATTTAACTTCCTGTCCCTTTGTTTCGAGTTGCATCTGAGTTTGGATATAGTTATTCAAATCAGTTAGACCAAAGGCTGGGTTACTTTCAGAAAATTTTTCGCCTAAAAATTTACTTATCACAAGTTTTGTTAATCCTATCACTATTGTAACTGGCAACCACAGTAAATAGTAAAATAACTGCATAGGAATTGCGAAAATGTTCAGCATTAAATTAGGATTCACTAAAAATAAGCTTTTCGGCAAAAATTCGGCAGTTGCTAATACTATTATAGTTGACAAAATGGTCTGAGTAAACATTACCATAATATCATTATTAATAGCAACTGGAAGATAAACGGTTATTATTGGCTCAAGTATTTCTGCAATATAAATCCCGTAAACAACTTGTGCTATTGTTAAACCAATTAGGGTTGTTCCTATAAAATTAGAAGGATTATTTATGAACTTGTTTACTAATCTATTCGATAAATCATCATCGCCATCTTTTACTGCAATTTGCAATTTATCAACAGAAACAAAAGCAATTTCAATTCCTGCAAAAAATGCTGAAAAGCCTAATGAAATTAAAACATATATAAATTCTTGACTCATTTTATTAAGGACGAATCCTACTTATTTTTTTTTTGATTTAACATTACTTGAACCATTCGACTGATTGCTTTGATTACTTTTATTTATCCTAATATAACCAAACAAACACAACATTGTAAACATTAACATAAATATTGGGTAAGCATTCGCAAAACCAATATAAATACTTTCCCACAACCCGACAACCAAAAATACAACTGCCAGTGATAAACAAATTACTTCTTTAATATTCATTATTTTGATACGCCAAATACACCTGTGATATTCCTAATTACATAATGCGAAAAATCTTGTTCCGCATCTAATCCTGTACCTTCTAATCTTTCGGTTGGTGTTGTAATTATAACAAATTTATCTGTGAATACTTTTTTTGTATTAGGATTCCAGTTTAATTCTTCAGTTTCTAACTTTTTATGCTCTTTATGATTTTGCACTACAACATTACCTGTTAATGTATAAAACCCTTTAGATTTGTCATATTTACCATGATTACCTGAAATAATTGCATCTTCAACTCCATTTTTTTTATAGAAAGTCAAAATCAATCCCTTTGGAAATTCTCTATTCCCATTCTCATACTCAAGTTGCTTTAAAGCTTTCATTTTCATCTTAAGCACCGAAGAGTCTGTATAAACGGTATTTACACTATCAACTTCAATCAATGGACCTGAGTATTTAGCAACAAATGAATGTGTTTTTCTTTTGCCTTTACAATTAATCAAAAATACACTAATTATTAATGCAATTAAAATAAAACAATTTGTTTTCATTAGTCAACTTTATGTTTTAAGAACCAAACATCATTAATATTAACACCTAATGTAAATCTCAAATAATGTTCTTTTATTTCAGAACTCGAAAGTGTTAAGCCCCTATTCCCATAAGTAAATGAGAAATTAAATTGTGAAAGCGTTTTGGGTATAAAAAAAGCAAAACCTGCTGTTACCCCCATATCTACCACTTGTGTATTATTTATAGAATAAGGTGTTTGATTATAAAAACCACCAAATCTATAAGTTAATTTATTAGTAAAGTTTTTTCCAACAACTTTTATTGGGGTATACTCCCCGCCAACTTTAACTCCAATAGTGTTTTTAAATGCAGCTGAATTTTCTAAAGAAAAACCATCCCATTGAGTGTAAGATACATCAGTAGCAATTGTCCAAGCTAAAGTATTATCCATCCTATACTTATCAGTGGCAAAAGAGAATAAGTACGAAGTTGGCAATGTAGAATTAAATGAAGCACTGCTTGTGGTATCTGCTCTTTTTTGTAAACCTGTCAAATCTAATCTTTGAATTGTATTTAAAGAAGTAGCTGATAAGTTTTTACTTAAATCAACTGAGCCTGCAAAAGAAACAAATAACTTACCATTATTTTTTGCTTTTGTAGAATCCGACATTGACTTCCCAATTTCTTTCCTAAATGCAATACTTGGTTTAAAAATTAAATCATTATGATTAATTCTTTGTTGAATTGTTATTACAGTCGAATCTTTATCTAACAAAACAGTTGATTCCTTATATAATGGTCCAAAAATGTAATTAGCCTCTAAACCGATTGACAATGATTTAACAATATGAAACCCTTGTGAAAAGAATATTTTATTTAAATCTCCTTTTCCTTTATACAAATATTTCACCGGATATGTAGAGTTGTCAACACTTCCAGATGCTGAATTATTATAACTTATTGAACTATATGGCTTCAACCCCACTGAACCTACCCACCTATTTATCCTTTCACCTTTTCGAATTTGTGATAAAAATGGAAATGAAACAGCAAAATAATTCAAATTACCACCTATGGTATTTTGACTCAAGCTCCCCTTTGTGATAAGCTTCTGTTGTGCCACCAAACCAAATTCATATACAACATAACTATTGTATACCAACATTGATGGATGAAGAATATTAATATTGAATCTACTAACACTTGCTCCTCCAGCACCACCCATTCCTATATTTCTTGAAAAACCTTGTTCAGCTAAATCACCTACCCCAAGTTGAGAATAAGGAGAATTCCCCAAACGTTGTGCATGTACAATACTGCTTACACTAAGTGCAAACAAAAAACTAAGTACTATTTTATTTTTTAACATTATATCGTAGTATAGAATTTAGCCCCATTAAAAGTAAGTTTGGACATACAAATATGGGTGCATTTATTTTAGTTTCAAAAAGCGAAATACTTCCTCCACACAAAACTACTCGTAATTCGGGATATTTCGCAATATACAAACTAATTTGGTAATTAATTTCAGCTTGAATACCTAATAGTACTCCATTCGTTAAACAAGCTTGTGTATCGCTGCCAATAAAATCTTGGGGCCAATTCACTTGCTCAATTAACGGAAGTGATGCGGTAAAATTGTGCATTGATTTAAAACGTAAATTTACACCAGGAGAAATTGCTCCTCCCCAATAATTTTTATCTTTATCAACAAAATCGAAAGTGATGCAGGTACCAATGTCAATAATTAAAATCGGCATCTCAGCAAAAAGATCAATAGCAGCAGCGACTCCTGCAATTCTATCAACTCCTAACTTTGACGGATTGGAATATTGGTTTTTAAAAGGAATCGGAGTTTGCCCGTCTAAAAATAAAACTTTTGATTTATCATCAATCAAATTATGATAATGCACGCCGTTATGCCCAACAGAACCTATAATTACATTTTCAATACTTTTATCTTCAATTAAAGACAAAACCTCAGATTGATTTTTTGCAATTTTAAATTCTACAAGATTCTCTCCCTCAAAAAGAGCATATTTAGTTGCAGTATTACCTGCATCAATGGCAAGATTCATAATTATTAAATTACTTAACAAAAAAATAAAGCACAAACTTTACGTTTGTGCTTTACTATTTCTTGAACTTAAATTGTAATTATGCTTCTAGTGGTTCAATAGAAACGAAAGATTTATTATCTTTTCCTTTTCTAAATTTAACTAAACCATCAGTTAAAGCATACAAAGTATGATCTTTTCCAATTCCAATTCCTGAACCTGGTTTATGAACTGTACCTCTTTGACGTACAATTATATTACCAGCGATAGCCATTTGACCACCATATATTTTAACGCCTAGTCTCTTCGACTCCGACTCACGACCGTTTTTAGAACTACCTGCTCCTTTTTTGTGTGCCATCTTTTCTAAGTATTATTTTACGATAGACTCAATTAAAATCTTAGTGAACTGTTGTCTATGACCGTTCAATTTTCTATAGCCTTTTCTTCTTTTCTTTTTGAAGACTAAAACCTTATCACCTTGAACGTGCTCAAGCACTTTCGCAGTTACCTTCGCTCCTGCCACTACTGGCGAGCCTACTACTACTGCTCCATCATTATCGATAAGCAGTACTTGGTTGAACTCAACAATATCGCCTTCTGCAGCTTGTAATAAGTTTGCATAAACATATTTGTCTTTCTCAACTCTAGTTTGCCTTCCGGCTATATCAACTATTGCGTACATCTTTGTTAAATCTTCTTAATTCTGAAAACGGATTGCAAACTTAAGACATATTCAACTAAATAGCAAATCCTTTTTTTTTATTCTTTTTTCAAAACCCTTTTTTTTTCAAAATTTCATACAAGCGTTACATTAAGTAAAATAGTTAAATACAATATAAATCAGCTTATTATAACATTTTTTAATAGTTATAAACTTTTTTTTAGGTACAATATTTTTTTTCAAAAAAGGTTTGATAAACGAGAGTTCTTATGCATATTTGTAGGATAACAAACTGCAAATTGTGTTTATTCAAGTTATTTAAAACATATCAATTTGATTGTTAGTTAACTAAGAAAAAACGACAAAATATTTACAAAATGAGCGTTGAAAACATCCAAGAAGAACCATTATTAAAAGAGAATCCTAATAGATTTGTATTATTCCCTATTCAGCATGATGATATATGGAAAATGTATAAACAGGCGGAGGCTAGCTTTTGGACTGCTGAAGAAATTGACCTCAACCAAGACTTAACAGATTGGGAAAAATTAAATGACGGCGAACGCCATTTTGTGTCTCACGTTTTAGCATTCTTTGCAGCTAGCGATGGTATAGTTAACGAAAATCTAGCAGTGAACTTCATGAAAGAAGTTCAGTTACCAGAAGCAAAATGTTTCTACGGTTTCCAAATAATGATGGAAAATATACATGCAGAAACATACTCATTACTTATAGATACCTACATCAAGGATAGTAAACAAAAGGATTATTTATTTAATGCCTTGGAAACTGTACCATGTGTTGGTAAAAAAGGAGAATGGGCTCTTAAGTGGATTAATAGCGACGATTTTGTTGATAGATTAATTGCTTTTGCTGCAGTTGAAGGAATTTTCTTTTCAGGATCATTTTGCTCAATATTCTGGTTGAAAAAACGTGGTTTAATGCCAGGTTTAAGTTTCAGTAACGAACTTATTTCAAGAGATGAAGGGTTACACACTGATTTTGCTTGTTTATTATATACAAAATATATCAAAAACAAACGTTCGCAAGAACATATTTACAATATCATAACTGAAGCAGTAAGCATTGAAAAAGAGTTCATTACAGAAGCATTACCAGTTGCACTAATTGGTATGAATGCTAAGTTAATGGGCGAATATATTGAATTTGTTGCTGACAGATTACTGCAATCTTTAGGCTGTGAAAAATACTATAATGCTGCCAACCCATTTGATTTTATGGAAATGATATCACTTCAAGGTAAAACTAATTTCTTCGAAAAAAGGGTTGCTGAATATCAAAAATCAGGGGTAATGACTGATAAAGAGTCTAATAAATTTAGTTTAGACGAAGATTTTTAAAAAAACACATCTTTATGCAACTTATCCCCAAAGATTACTGTTGCCCCTAAAGACCTAGTCAAAGAAACCAAAACATTGAATATAAAATATTTATTTTAGAATATGTTAGTTATTAAAAGAGACGGACGTAGAGAAACCGTTAAATTTGAAAAAATCACGGCAAGAATAGAAAAACTATGCTATGGCCTTGACAAAGACTTTATAGATGTTGCTGAGGTTGTTAAGAAAGTTATTGGCGGACTTTATGACAATGTTACAACTGTAGAGTTAGATAACTTGGCCGCAGAAGTTAGTGCTTCTATGACAACCAAACATCCTGATTACGCAACTTTAGCTGCACGTATTGCTATTTCGAATTTGCATAAAGAAACTAGCAAATCTTTCTCTAACACAATGAAGAGATTGTATTCGTATGTTGACCCCAAAACAGGCGAAAATGCTTCTCTAATTTCTAAAGATATCTACGAAGTTATCCGTAACAATGCTGCAACGTTAGACTCTTGCATCATTTATGATCGTGATTTCAACTATGATTATTTTGGATTCAAAACACTAGAACGTTCTTATTTATTAAAATTAGACGGAAAAGTTGTTGAGCGTCCACAACACATGTTATTGCGTGTTTCTATTGGAATACACAGCAACGATATCGACAAAGCTATTGAAACATATAACTTAATGTCGGAAAAATGGTTTACTCATGCAACACCAACATTGTTTAACGCTGGTACTCCAAAACCTCAACTATCATCATGTTTCCTTTTAACTATTAAAGAAGATAGTATTGAAGGTATTTATGAAACACTTAAGGATTGTGCAAAAATCTCACAATCTGCAGGTGGTATCGGTTTAGCAATACATGATGTTCGTGCAACGGGCTCATACATTAAAGGCACAAATGGTACTTCAAACGGTATCATCCCAATGCTTAAAGTGTTTAATGATACAGCTCGATATGTAGATCAAGGTGGCGGAAAACGTAAAGGTGCTTTTGCTGTATATCTTGAACCATGGCATGCTGATATTTTTGAGTTTTTACATTTAAAGAAAAATCATGGTAAAGAAGAAATGCGTGCAAGAGATTTATTCTATGCACTGTGGATTTCTGACTTATTTATGAAACGTGTTGAGGCAAACGAAGAATGGTCGTTATTCTGCCCTCACGAAGCACCAAACTTAAGTACAACTTACGGCGAAGAATTCGAGAAATTGTATGAAAAATACGAAAGAGAAGGAAAAGCTCGTAAGGTAATTAAAGCACAAGATTTATGGTTCGAAATTCTTGAATCTCAAATAGAAACAGGAACACCATATATTTTATTTAAAGATCACGCTAACCGTAAATCAAACCAAAAAAATCTAGGTACTATTAAGTCATCGAACTTATGTACTGAAATTATGGAGTACACCGCTCCAGACGAAATTGCGGTTTGTAACTTAGCATCTTTAGCGTTACCAAGATATATTACTAACGGCAAATTTGATCATCAAAAATTATACGAAATCACTAAAGTTGCGACCCGTAACTTGAACCGTATTATTGATATCAACTACTACCCTGTTGAAGAAGCTCGTAACTCAAACTTACGTCACCGCCCAATTGGCTTAGGTGTACAAGGTTTAGCTGACGTATTTATGTTACTACGTATGCCTTTTGATTCGTTAGAGGCTCGTGAGTTAAATAAAGAAATTTTTGAAACCATCTATTTTGCTGCAATGACTGCTTCGAATGAGCAAGCGCAAGAAGATGGTCCTTATGCAACGTTTGAAGGTTCACCAGCATCAAAAGGTATTTTCCAATTTGATATGTGGGGAGTAACTCCTTCATCTGGTCGTTGGGATTGGGAAGGTTTGAAAAGAAAAGTGAAAGAAACAGGTTTGCGTAACTCATTGCTAGTTGCTCCAATGCCAACTGCTTCTACTTCTCAAATTTTAGGTAACAATGAGTGTTTTGAACCATATACTTCTAACATTTACACTAGACGTGTACTTTCGGGAGAGTTTGTGGTAGTGAACAAACACTTAATGAAAGACTTAATTAAAGAAGGTTTATGGAATGACCGTTTGAAAAATGATATCATCATCAACAATGGTTCTATTCAAAACATACCAAACATGCCTACAAACCTAAAAGATTTGTATAAAACAGTTTGGGAGATTAAGCAAAAATCGATTTTAGAAATGGCTGCTGACAGAGGTGCATATATTTGCCAAAGTCAAAGTTTAAATATTCACATGCAGGACCCTAACTTTGGTAAATTAACTTCATTGCATTTCCATGCATGGAAATTAGGGTTGAAAACTGGTATGTATTATTTAAGAACAAAAGCTGCAGCAGACGCTATTAAGTTTACAGTAGAACGTCAAGCAGAAGCACAATTAGAGCCTCTATTATCATCAAAAGAGCAAAACCAAGCAGATATGGCATGTTCATTGGATGATCCAGATTCGTGTATTGCTTGTGGTTCATAATAAAAATAACTAACTAACACTTTTAGTATTAAATACACTTTCCACAAATAAAAAAGAGAAACTCAGTTATGGGTTTCTCTTTTTTGTTTGTGGAAAACAATTCATCTAGAAAATGTAATAAAGGTAATGTGGTCAAAAATAGTTGGTGACAATAGTAGAAAAATTGTATAATTTTGAGATGTAAATCGAAGAGGAAGTAGGCTCTGCTGAGGAGCAACCTATCAGCAATAGATTTATCCAAATAGAAT
>JBEEOW010000013.1:0-100279 GCA_041191405.1 Bacteroidota bacterium | reverse complement strand
TTCAAACTTGAACCTGTATCGATGTGCTCTTTACACACTAAATGTTTGAATGCTTCACTGTATACAACCTTTGTTCTTCCTTCCATTTTATGCTTACTTTGTGTAAACCTATTTCAGGACAAGACAAGCACCTACCCAAAAGGCGGGGTTTCGTGTTCCAAAGACAGTTTTGTGGTTAATCAAACATTAGTTTTTCAAATCAAGTTTTGTGGTAAAAGTCCCGCCCTTCGGGTAGCTGCAAAACGTTAGCACCAACACTATGACGACACAGATAAACATAAACTTCGACAGCCAGAACTTGAAGCTGACATCTACTATTTGACTGAACAAGAAGGTGGACGAAGGACTGCTGTGGGAAATGGTTATCGTGGACAGTTTTACTATAACGGAAAAGACTGGGACGCACCACAACAATTCTTGGACAAGGAAATATGTAATCCTGGCGAGACGGTAAAAGTTTATTTGCAAACATTAAGCACAGACTTTCATGTTGGACAATTTTATGTTGGACAGGAATTTGAAACAAGAGAAGGTGCGAAGACAGTTGGTAAAGGTAAAATCACAAAAATATTACGACCAGACTTCAATTATTGGGACGGTTCGACCTTTCTCAAATCACTTGACAATAAAGTTGGTCCTTACTCTGACTATGACGACCTTTTAGGCTTTAAAATAGACTTTGAAGGTTGGCTATATGAAACAGAAATAATTGACCACGTTGAGTTTGAAATGACTGGGAAATTGGAGTGTATGATTCTCGTAAAGTGTAAACTTAGTGCTCAATATCCACAGCCAAGACAAGTCGCTGAAAAAATAATTGAATGTTGGAAAACGAAATTAGCCACTTCAAACCAACTATATAAAGTTCAAATGGATACTAGCTATGACACTAATAAAAGCCAATCGCATATTGACAAGTTCGTTTTGACATTTGCGACTTGGCACTCAATTTTTTTAACGGGACAAATTATAGTAACGGAATGAAAAGAGCAGCCCATAACAGCACATTTGCAATAGGCGGGTTTTCGTGCTCCGCAGACAGTTTGGTGATAGCCGAAAGTTTTGTGCTCCGCATAAAGTTCAGTGGTAAAAATCCCGCCCATCGCAAATCTGCAAACCGTTGGCGGTCATGCAACTGAGACCGTCATTCACCTTGAAGGAAAGCAAATTCGCCACAATCTTTTCAATATCGACAATGAAAATAGAAGAAGAACAAAATGAATTGATAACTAAGAAAGAAGGTTATGAGGCGATGTTGTATGCCATCAAAGCGTATTGGGAGAACAGTGGATCAAACGACTTGACGGACATTTTAAGCGGTGGAGAATATTGGTTGGGAACTAACCAGCCTGCCGACAGTGCATTTTGGGAATACTGGACTGAAGCAATTGAGAAAGTTAGGAAGGACGGACCAATGTTCAAGGAGCTGAGATGAGGTTAATCCGCTCTTCCACATTTTCTTTACTATCCGTAGAGTTCCGAAGGGCTCTACGGATATATTATGAATTGTAGTCTTTGACTACTGACTACAAATTTGATTTCAAGGAACATCTGGCAAAAATATCTATCTAATCTCAAACTCATCCGCATCCAAGTAAGCGGGAAACATTTTTCTATATTGCTGTAAATGTTCCGCTGAAAGAACTAGGGTTTGTACCGCTTCCGAATCTCGAAGATGATAAATACACTCACCTTTGGGGTCGTATAAACTGGTATCGCCAGAATAGTTTACTTGTTTGCCATCTTTACCAACTCTATTTACTCCGGCTACATAAGCAAAATTTTCAATTGCCCTTGCCTGTAAAAGTGTATTCCAATGTAATGCTCTTTTTTCAGGCCAATTAGCCACATAAAGCATTAAATCATAAGGATTTGCACTTAAATTTCTACTCCAAACAGGAAAACGTAAATCATAACAAATAAATGGAGCTATTTCCCGATCTTCCACTTCTTCCATTTAAAAATTAACAACAAAAGCTAGTAAAACGTGCTAGTCGTGATTTGCAATCACGATGTAGTATCTAAGGATTTTTAATCCCTAATTGTTGCAAATGGTTTTATTTTCAACTGTTTATGTGGATTTCAAATCCACAGATTTGGATTCGACATTGTAAATGTAGAATAGCCAAATTAACTTGCGGTAATTAATATGGTTAGTGAAAAACTCGAGGAGCTAAGTGAAAAATCAGCCTTTTTAATTAATAATTTTAAAAGCTTTAGCCAAATCATAATTGGTTGTAACAATTATATTGTCAGAAAAAAAATGAAGTTCATTTTCTCTTTTTAATTCTGCAGCAGATAAAATAATTGTGTCCCCTTTCTCAGTTTTGATTATAAATGTTTTTGGATAAAAAGAAGTTTTTATATTAAACCCATTCATATACGATGTTGAAAATTCTTCCCAAATTATTTTAAAGTCAACAATAATTTGTCCAATAATTGATTTCCATTTAACCTCATTTGAAACATCCCACTTCTGTTCAAAATCATTCGTATTATTTGTTAAATCCAATAATGTTGATTTGAGTCCGTATGAAATAAAAGTATTATCCCAAAAAATATATATGGTCTTATTGTTTGTCTTTAAATAAATTGAATGGTCGAGAGAATCAATGTCTTGGTAAATTGTTTTAAAACATGGTTCTGGAGTAGCGTTACCCCCCTCATCTTCTTCTTTAAAATATTTTAGTTCACCATAAATAACCCCAGTAATTATATTTCCAAGGAACATTTGGCGACAATTTATTTCAAATTTGGAGTGTAAATCAGTTAATTTCATTAAATATTATCCATTCTAAACAAAACAATTACCTAATCTCAAACTCATCCGCATCCAAGTAAGCAGGGAACATTTTTCTGTATTGTTGTAAATGTTCGGCTGAAAGTACTAAGGTTTGTACCGCTTCCGAATCTCGAAGATGATAAATACACTCACCTTTGGGGTCGTATAAACTGGTATCGCCAGAATAGTTTACTTGTTTGCCATCTTTACCAACTCTATTTACTCCGGCTACATAAGCAAAATTTTCAATTGCCCTTGCCTGTAAAAGTGTATTCCAATGTAATGCTCTTTTTTCAGGCCAATTAGCCACATAAAGCATTAAATCATAAGGATTTGCATTTAAATTTCTACTCCAAACAGGAAAACGTAAATCATAACAAATAAATGGAGCTATTTTCCAACCTTTTAATTCACAAATTAATTTTTGTGTGCCTGCGGTGTAATGCAAATGCTCATCGCCCATGCGGAAAAGATGTCTTTTATCGTAAGTATAAAAATTTCCATCAGGTTGCATCCATACTAATCTATTAAAAAATAAGCCTTTGTCTTTAACAATATAACTCCCAGTAATTACAGCCTTGGTTTGTGCAGCCATTTGTTTTAGCCACTTAAAAGTAGTTAAATTCATGGGTTCAGCAAGTTTTTCAACCTCCATACTAAAACCTGTGGTAAACATTTCGGGCAACACAATTAAATCAGTTTTGCCATTTAAATCCCACAGTTTTTCCTCAAACATACCTAAGTTTGCGGCAACATCATTCCAATATAATTTTGATTGTACCAGAGAAATTTTTAAATCTTGCATAAAATATCGGCAGCTGCGTTTAATGTTTGTTCATCTTTAGCGAAGCAAATTCTAATTAATTTACTTTCACTATTTTGGTAAAATGGAGATAATGGAATAGTTGCCAAACCATGTTTTTCAACAAGCTCAATAGCATACGCTTTATCATTCAAATCACTCAGCGATTGGTACGATAATAACTGAAAATAAGTTCCTTGACTTGGAATTGCTTTGAATTTTGAATCTTCAATTTTTGCTAAAAAATGATTTCGTTTTTCTTGAAAAAAGTCAGACAAACCTAGGTATTGATTTTCGTCTTTCATTATTTCTGCAAATGCCAACTGACTTGCAGTGTGGGCACTAAAAGTAACATATTGATGTAGTTTTTTTAATTCAGTAGTTAAATAGGCAGGCGCAATAACATAACCAACTCTCCAACCTGTAACATGGTACGTTTTACCGAGAGAAGAAATTACAAAACTTCTTTTTCTTAAACCTTCAAATTCAAGGGCAGAATAATGTCTTTTCCCATCAAAAACAATATGTTCATAAACTTCATCACTAAGTAATAAAATATTGGTTGGGGCAAGTAATTTCTCCAAAGTTAGCATTTGTTCATTCGTCCAAACTGCGCCCGTTGGGTTATGTGGCGAATTGATAATAAGCATTTTAGTTTTTGAAGAAATAGCCTTAGCAATCAATTCAAAATCAGGCTCAAAAAAATCACCTTGCAAAGCAACTGGTACTGCAACTCCACCACAAAGTTCAATAGCCGGTTTGTAAATATCAAATGCAGGTTCAAGTATAATCACCTCGTCACCAGCCGACACTACCGCATTTATAGTTGAAAATACAGCTTCAGTAGCACCACAAGTAATTGTAATTTCATCATTTATGTCGGGTTTGTAGCCATAACATTTTTCAGTTTTGGCAGCAATAGATTCCCTCAAAGGCAAAGCCCCTGCCATTGGCGCATATTGATTAAAGCCTTTTTTCATAAAAAGATAAGTAAGTTCAATCAATTGTTCATTACAAGGGAAATTAGGAAAACCTTGAGCCAAATTCAATGCATTGTGTTTTACTGCCAATGCCGACATTTCAGTAAAAATAGTGGTTCCTATTGCTGGAAATTTTGTTTGCATACCAAAACTAATTGTAAATGATGTTTGGTAAAACTAATAAAAATGATTGAGAATGCATTGATTTTCAATTTAAATGTTATATTTGAAAAAAGTTTAATTTCTATGAAAAAGGTAGTTGCAATATTTTTAATTTTATTTATACATTCACTTGATAGTTTTTCACAAAGTACTTATATGAAAGATAAGTCTGAAACTAGTGACGTATCTCAAAAAGTAACAAAACTTTTTAGTGAAAGTAAAATTGCAGAAGCTGTAGTATTGTTATCTTTATATTGGCCTTTACCACAAAACGAAATAAGTAGTATTGAAACGCAAACGGTTAAGTACTTAAATGTGTTTAACGAACGATTTGGAAAAGTTCAAGGTATAGAAAAAGGAAAAACAGAAACTATAAATGATTTTGCAATTAGAGAGGTTTATTTTATAAAATATTCAAAACATGCCATTAGATTAATATTTATTTATTACAGAGGAGAAAAAGGTTGGATTATTAATTCCTTTAAATGGGATGATTCATTTGAGAAGGAATTTTGATAGAATTAAAATTTACCTACTTCAACTTAAAAGTAAAACTAGTTCCTTTCCCAAATTTACTTGATACAGAAATACTTGATTGGTGGGCTTCAATGATTTTTTCAACAATTGCCAAGCCTAAACCTGTACCGCCTTTTTCTTTGTTTCTACTTTTTTCAACTCTGTAAAAACGTTCAAATAAACGTGGCAAATGCTCAGCTGGTATTCCAGGACCGTCATCTTTTATGGTAACTTGTACGCCTGATTTGTCTTTTTCTAAAATCACTTCTACATGTCCATCGTCATTACCATATTTTATGGCATTGTCAATTAAGTTGGTAAGCACCTGTTGAATACGGAAATTATCAGCATGTACCTTAAATGGAGCATCGCCTTTGGTGGTAAGCTTAAGCTTAATATTGCGTTTACTTGCTTTGTCTTCAAGTTGCTCAATGGCTTCTTTGGCTTTAAATTCAAGATTTAGTTCTTGGAATTCCATTTTCACTTCGCCAATTTCAAGTTGTGAAAGTGCAATTAAATCTTCAACTAAATGTGTTAGCGAATCTAAACTTTTTGAAGCTTTTTGAAGGAATTTATCACGCACATTTTCATCATCCATGGCACCATCAAGTAAGGTTTCAACAAAACCTTGTGCAGCAAAAATGGGCGTTTTTAATTCATGCGATACATCGGCAATAAATTCACGGCGATATTGCTCAAGTTTTTTAAGTTCGTCAATTTCAAGCTGTTTGATTTTGGCAAGTGTATAAATTTCTTGTTTAATTCTCGAAATTGGGTCTGTAGATTTTTTGATTGCTTTGCCAGCAATGCCAAATTCTTTCTTTTTTAGTTTATCAATTAATCTATAAACATTATTGATTTCTCTAAAAATTAAAAATTCAAAAGTTAAATAAATTAATACAAAAGAGGTTGCAAAACTCATCCCGAAACACACCACCAATGGAACTGTACCAACTGTTGGTATTAATGATAAAAATGCTGTTGTTAATGTTGCTATTAATAATGCCAGCAATATGGCTACTCCTCTTGAGCTAAATTTCATTCTTTTTGTAAGTTAAGAGTTAAGAGTTTAGGGTATAGAGTTCAGTGTTAGTGAAAACTCTAAACCCTTAACTCTAAACTCTGAACCCAATTATTCTAATTCAAACTTATAACCAACACCTTTGATGGTTTTGATTAAATCTTCGCCTACTTTTTCTCTGATTTTACGGATATGTACGTCAACTGTACGGTCAATTACATATACATCCATTCCCCAAATATTTTGTAATAACTCTTGACGGCTAAATACTTTATTTGGATTTTGGGTTAAGAAAAACAATAATTCAAATTCTTTTTTAGGTAAAACTAAGTCTTTACCATTTTGAACTACAGTATAACTTGATTTGTCAATAACTAAATCACCAACAGTAACAACATCCGATTTTTTATCACCTTTGTTGTCTCTTCTGAATAGCGCCGAAATTCTACTCATCAAAGCACGAGGTTTGATAGGTTTAGTGATGTAATCATCAGCTCCTACATCAAATGCTGCAATCTCTGTATATTCTTCTGAACGAGCAGTTAAGAATATCACATAAGTATTTGCAAATGCTGGATTTTCTCTAATTTGTCTACATGTTTCAACGCCATCCATTTGAGGCATCATTACATCCAATAAAATTAAATTAGGTAAAAATTCTTTTGCAATTTCAAGGGCTTTTTTGCCATTGTCAGCAATTTTTACTTCATAACCTTCTTTTGCAAGGTTGTATTGTAACAGCTCAAGAATGTCTTGATCGTCATCAACTGCAAGTACTTTGAAGTTTTTTTTCACGCTCATCTTTAAGCAATTTATTATTTTCTAAAATAGTTTTCAAGGAATTGTTCAAGAGCTTGACCTCTTAAATTTTTTGCTAATATTTTGCCATCAGGCCCAATAAGGAATGTCTGAGGAATCGACGAAACTGCATAAGCTGCACCCGCTACCGACGACCAACCTCTCAAATCGGATACATGCATCCAAGTTAGATTGTCTTTTCTAATAGCACCTGTCCATTTAGCTTTTGATTCATCTAATGATATACCTAATATTTCTAAACCAAACGGCTTATATTTTTCATACACTTTTACCACATTTGGGTTTTCTCTTCTACATGGACCACACCACGATGCCCAAAAATCTAACAATACTAATTTGCCTCTTAATGAACTTAATTTTATAAAGTTTGCTGAAGTATCAGGCAAGAAAATATCTGGAGCTAGGTCGCCAATTTCAAGTTCAGCTTTTGGTAAACGCTCAAGATATCTTTGAGCTTTGGTATCATTTGCATATTCGGCAGCGTAGGCTTTTCTTAATTTTGATGCATGAGGCAATTGTAATTCTGTAAATAAGTTTATAATTATTCTGTAAAATAAACTTCTTGATAATGAGTTAGCCTCAGTTTTTGAAATTAATTTATCTGCAGCTTGTGTAAATGCATCGGGTGTTTTTTCAACATAATTACCAAAGTATGCATTTATTTTACCAACCATCATTTCGCCTGTAGTAAATTCTATATCAGAAAATTCTTCTTTTGAAATGTAGTTATTGATATTGGTTGTATCAGACACATAAAAAATCCCAGCAAACTTACCCATAAACATTCCATTGTTTTGGGTTTTCATTGTTCTAAAAAATTCGTTTTGTGCTTTGTTTGCCGAATCTTCTCTTCTTCTTAAATCAGTTAAAAGTATTCTATATTTAGCTGAATCAGAGTTTGCAACTACCTCGATTTGACTAGTTTGTTGCGTTAACTGTTTAATTAGTTTTGAATAATTGGTATTTACAGTTAAAAACTGTTTGTACAATTCATTTTCTTTTGAACCAGAAAGTTTTTGCGTTGCTGCAAAATCTTTAACGTCGGCTGTAAATAATATTTCGCCTTCGTTGCCAAGTACCATTACAGCTGCTGATTTACTATCAAAACCAAGCTTGTGGAAGCCCCTAATTATTTTATTTTTGAATTTAAATTCGCCTTTATTGATTTTAGCTGAATCAATTTTTTCAACATCACTTCCAAAATATCTATATAAATAAATATATTTTTGGGTGGTTACATTTGTAAGTTTTCCTTTGAGTAATAATGGGTTTTGAGCAAATATGCTTGTTGAAATTAACAAACAAAATAGAAATAGTAATTTACCCTTTATAATCATGTTGTATTATATTGTTTATTCAATTTAATAATCAAAAGTATGTATAATTTTTTCATTTGAAAAGTGAAAAAACTATCATTAAGATTTCTTAATCATTCAATAACATTATATTTAATTGCTTTTTGGTATAATGTATTGTTAATTAGTGAATTGTGAGGTTGTTTTATTTAATAAAATATTATTAATTTGTTAAATAATTAATAGGTTCTCCCTTTCCAAATAGTTTTAGGATTAAGTATTGTGTAAATTATTATTGATATATTGGTTATGAAATAATACCAATCAAAGAAAATAATATTTTTCCAAGGAAATTTTTCATTTACTTTTTTGAATATGAAAAATAGAAATACACTTTGCATGATTGTTTTGGTTCCGTAAGCATATAATGCAAATTCCCAATCCTTAAATAGTAATTCATAAATAAATAGTGGTAAAAAAAGTATTTGAACTAAAAATAATATTGAAAGTAACCATGATAATTTACCTAAAGAGCCCTTAATCCAGCGTTGACGCTGTTGAAGTAAGCTTTTAAAATTGTTTATGGCAAAAGTTTTAGCTTTAACATTTGTATTTGTTACTTGAATACAATCGTATCCTTTTTTACTAATGGCTTCAAATAATGCATAATCCTCTGTTATTGAGAATGGTAAATTTTCATAGCCACCAATTTCATTATATGCTTTTCTTGAAATTAGCATATTGTTACCCATAGCAGTAATTGCTTGATCTGTTTCAAAAAATATCAACATTAATCCTTGCGCAAACGCCCAATCAAGTGATTGAAAATCATTCCAAAAGTTTTTTGATTGAATATGCGTGTAACCAGTAACTATACCTGTAGTAGGGGCAGTGTACTTTAACATTTCCTTTATCCAATTTTTATTTACTTGTACATCTGCATCGGTAACCAAAATAAATTCACTATCTGAGTGTTTTATAAGTTGCGCTAATACATTTGCTTTTCCTTTTGAATATTTTTCAGGTACTATATTTATAAGTTGAAAATGAGGTTTATCTTTTATATAGTCCTTAATAATTTGTTTGGTGTTATCTTCTGAGTTATCGTCTCCAATTAATATTTGAAGTTGTTTTTCTGGGAATTGTAATTTTGCTAATGATTCTAAACATTGTAATATTACATTTTCTTCGTTTCGTGCAGCAATAGTGATACTTACTTTGGTGTTTGGCTTTATTTGTTGTAAAATAGGTTTTGAAAATAATGTTTTTATCCAACCAAAAAGTAAAATCCAATAGATTCCTATAATTAATACAAAATATATTTCAATAGTTAAGTATATCATAAAGTTTCAAATCGAAAACCAAGTGAGCTAAAATGTTGAATGTAAGATGGTAAGACTTGTTTTAGCTTTTCAAATGTTTTTATACTATCATGAAATACAATAATTGAACCCTCTTTGCTTGCTTTAATACATTTTCTTAAACAAACTTGAGGTTTTAGTTTAGGGTCAAAATCACCACTTAACACATCCCACATAACTATTTCGTAATGTTCTCTTAAAAATTTTGCTTGCGAAAATTTTAATCTACCATGAGGTGGACGAAAAAGGGGTTTACCTGAATCTTTTCCAATATTATATTCTTTAACAGATTGTTGGCATCTGTTAATGTTACTAAAATAAATATCATTTTTTGAGTTAATTCCTTGTAAATGATTATAGGTATGATTAGCAACCTTATGCCCATCTTGGATAACTTTATTGAAAATATTTGGGTGCTTGTTAATATTGTCACCAACACAAAAAAAAGTAGCTTTTGCTTTATATTGATTTAGTGTATCTAAAACCCATTCTGTAACTTCTGGTATTGGTCCATCATCAAAAGTAAGGTAAATAACCTTTTCTGATAATTTTTTTCTCCAAGTAAATCCTTTAAATAAATATTGAATTAATCGAGGTGTTTTTGATAAATACACTATGCAATAAATTTATATTCAAATTCCGATTAGATATTTTTTATTTTATTAATAATCATATCTATTACAAAAATACATTAATATCTATTCTACAACAAATAAAGTATATGAAATAAAACTAAACATCATTAAAATATATTTTAGTAATAAAAAATGTTTTTTTGAAACAGATAATGAATAGTATTTTTATTTTGTAACTAATGATGAATCCGTATTTTCTATTTTAGAAGGTTCTGTTTTTTTAGGTACTTGAGGCATGTATTTAGGTATCAAAATTACGTACTGTTTGTGTTTATCAGAAATTGTTAAAGAGTTTGCTCTTATCCATGGGTTGAATTTTTTTAAAACGGAAAGTGGGATTTTCTTTTTTTTAGCCCAAGAAACAATATCTTTAATATCCTTATTTACATAAATTGGAATTAATTTGGGGCGAGTAGTACGTGGATGTTTTTTTAAACCATATTTCTCAGGATGTTCTATTATTTCTTTGAAAGCTAGTATTTTATAAATGTATTTTGATGATTCACGATTTAGTTTTAAATCGTGATAATCGTTTGATTTGTGACGTTTACAAGCTTTTATAAGTGCAGCCATTCCCATATTGTACGATGCAGCAGCATTTGTCCATGAGCCAAAATAAGTGTGCGTTTGATTAAAAAATTTACAAACTGCATACGTTGATTTTATTGGGTTGTATCGTTCGTCAATTTCGTCATTGATGTGTAATCCAAATTCAGTAGCAGTACCACGAATAATTTGCCAAAAACCTACTGCACCTTGACGAGAAACGGGGTTCATTGTTAAATTGCTTTCAACAACAGCAATGTATTTAAAATCTTCGGGAATTCCCTTTTTCTTTAATATAGGTTCAATTAAGGGAAACCAAGTTTCAGCATTTTTTAATAAAATAGCCATTTCAGTTGAATGGCGAGCTATTTTATTTAATTCCCTATTGAGCATACGCTTTTTTTTAGGTTCGTCAAAAGGTATAGGTTCGCCTGCAAATGAAACTCTGTCTAATTGATCAATATGGTATTGTAAATCTTGGTTAGCATGGGGTTTGTAATTTCCTTCAGTAAAAAGTTGAAAAAGAAGGTACAGTGTTGCTACTGTACCTATACTTAACCATATTTTAAACGCACTACTTCTCAAATTATCAAAAGTTAGGTTGCAACAAGTATTTGGAGTAAAAGTCGTCGATAACTTTTACTGCCTCCGTGGGTGTGTCAACGATATTAATCAAATTTAAATCTTCTGGACTAATATTTTTCTCGACTCCGAGCATAACATCTTTAATCCAGTCCATTAAACCTTCCCAATAGCTTCTACCAACTAAAACTATAGGAAATCGACCAATCTTTTTTGTTTGAATTAAAGTTACAGCTTCAAATAATTCATCAAGGGTTCCCATACCGCCAGGCATAACAATAAAACCTTGAGAATATTTAATAAACATAACCTTTCTCACAAAAAAGTAGTCAAAGGTAATCAATTTATCTGAATCAATATATACATTATGACTTTGTTCGAATGGAAGTACTATATTTAAACCTACGGATTTACCTCCTTGGATTTTAGCTCCTTTATTACCTGCTTCCATAATACCTGGTCCACCACCAGTAATTACACCATAACCGTGTCGAACTAGTTTTGCTGCAATTTCAACTGCCATGCCATAATAAGGGTTATCTGTTGATGTTCTTGCAGATCCAAAAATTGATACACAGGGACCTATTTTTGCAAGTTTTTCAAACCCTTCAACCATCTCTGACATAACTTTGAAAATTTGCCAAGAGTTTTCACTTTTTATTTCATTCCAATTACGACTTTTAAAAGCTTCCCTAATTCTGTGTTCGTCGTCTAATTGCTCTTGCTCTCCCATAATCTTCGAAATTTAAATTCACAATAACACCATCTATTCTAAAATTTAACATTTAGAATGAGGTAACTATAACGAACTTATTAAATATAAAGTTGTATCGACAAGGTTTTTAGTTTTTGGGAAACCTATATTTAAAATCCGAATCTTGATAAAAAGTGAAATTAAGTATCAGATGTTAGTTCTCAGTTTTAAATCGAAATCTAAAATCCAATTACCTACTTCAACACATTCGCTAACTTTATAGAAGTATCCATAAAAAGCAATTTTGCATTGGCATTACGTTCTACATAATAATAGGCATCGGTAAGGTGCTTGGTAATGTTTTCAATATTGTTTTCATTTACAACTTTTGAAAAATTCTTTACAAAGTCTTTTTGTGCACCTGGCAAACGTACAGCATCTTGACTACCAAAGTTATACATTAGCGATTCTCTCACTACAGCCAAACCAAATTGAATTAAATTCTTTTGTGATTCACGACCTAATTTCTCGAAATCTTCTGCTTGGGCTGTTAAATCGTCAAATTTCTTTGTAAAACAATTTCTAAACCATTGCTGAAAAAAAGGTAAGTTAATATCCTGCACATCATTCATTAATCTGAATGCTTCTTGTAAATCACCATCTGCTATTGGAGCAATTTCTAATGCTTTTTCATTTGTAATGCCACAATTATCAATCAAATAGGTACTTATTTCTTCATCAGTAAATGGCGGGATTTTTACCAACTGTGTTCTTGAAATAATGGTTGTCATTAACTTTTCTATGTCATTTGACACCAATAAGAAAATAGTTTTTTCTGTTGGTTCTTCAAGTACTTTTAGCAAAGCATTGGCTGGCTCAGCTTTCATGTATTCTGGTAACCAAAGGATTGCAATTTTATATTTACCCTCAAATGATTTCATTGCCAAAGTGCCTATTATTTTACGGACTTCATCAACGGAAATGTTTGGTTGTTTATTTTCAATATTATTAAAAACCGACCAATCCTGAATTGAACCATAAGGCAATTCATTAAGGTAAGCTCTCCAGTTTGCCATCAGTTTGGGACGGTCGTTTTCTTCAATTTTACCCGCAACTGGGAATAAAAAATGTAAATCTGGGTAAACCAATTTGTTGAATTTACTACACGACGGACATTCGCCACAAATATCTTCCTCTTGTGGATTATCGCAGTTTAAATATGCACCATAAGCCAATGCCATGGCTAAGTTTCCACTACCTTTAGGGCCTAAAAATAATTGAGCATGCGCAACATGGTTATTTTTTACAGCTCTAATTAGAGTAGATTTTATATCTTTTAATCCTGGAATATCTGCGAATTTCATCTTAATTATTGGTTTGATTGTTGAAAAATAGTGTTCATGCAAGCCTTATCTTCTTCGGTATATTGAACATTTCTTATACTCATCCATTTCTCGGCTGACTCATGAAATTTATCTAAACTATATGTTTCAGTGCTATTTACACCTCCCCAAGTAAACGAAGGGATGTGTTTTTGTGGAAATCCTCCTCCAAAAATATTTGCGCCAACTCCAACTACGGTTCCTGTATTAAACATGGTATTTATGCCAGCTTTACTATGATCTCCCATAATTAAACCGCATGATGTTAAACCTGTATTTGTATTATCTTGAATGCTATAATCCCAAATTTTAACTTTTGAAAAATTATTTTTTAGGTTAGAATTATTTGTATCTGCACCTAAATTACACCATTCGCCCAATACTGAATTGCCTAAATAACCTTCGTGTCCTTTGTTTGAATAGCCAAACAATACGCTATTATTTACTTCGCCACCAACAACACTATAAGGCCCCACAGTACAAGCCGGACGAATTTTTGCACCCATATTCACTCTTGCACCTTCGCATAAGGCTAGTGGACCTTCAATCAAAGCACCCATTTTTATTTCAGCATTTTTGCCAATATAAACTGGCCCATTTTCAGCATTAATGATACAAGCTTTTATTTTTGCACCTTCTTCAACATACACATTTTCGGGTGCATATATAATTGTGTGAGGGTCAGTTATTTTGTTTTTATTTTCAGGTAGTAAACTGTAATCAGCCTGAATTTGCTGTGCATTTTTAGTAAAAAACTCCCACGGACGAGTAATTAAATTTGCATTCTCGAATGGGAAACTGGTAAATCGCTCTGCATTTTCAAAAGATAATTGATTGCCTTTATGAGCTAAAAGTAAATTGTCATTATTCCATAAATTTTCATTGTTTTGAAGATTATTTATAGCTTCAACAATTTCTTTATCTGGAAGCAATGCTCCATTTATCCAAATAACATCACTTCCATTTCCTGAAAATTGAGGATATTTATATCGTAAATGAGCTTCTGTTTTGATACAAATAGGATATTCAGGGAAATATTTTTGCCATTTTTCTGCAATGGTAAAAATGCCAATTCTACAAGCTGAAATAGCTCGTGTAATGGTCAAAGGCATCAATTGTTGCCTTATAATTTCGGTGTCGAAAAGTACAATTGTATTCATAGCCTAAAAATAAAAAAGTCTTCTCGAATATTTACGAGAAGACTCTTTTTTATTATTTCAAAAACAAGAATTTTCTTATTTTTTAACGTAACGTTTGTTGAATTTATCAACACGACCTGCAGTATCAACAAACATTTTCTTACCAGTGTAGAAAGGGTGAGAAGATGAAGTAACCTCCATTTTAATTAAAGGAACTACGCTACCATCAGGTAAAGTTGTAGTTTCTGCAGAAGTCATTGTAGATTTAGTTACAAATTGCTCTCCTGATTGTAAATCTTCAAACACTACTGTTTGATACGTTGGGTGAATATCTTTTTTCATTTCTTATATTATTTCTATCAAGGATTAAGAATAGTATTGGTAACGCTACTTTCTTAAAAGGTCTGCAAAATTAATTAATTTTATTCAGCAATGAAATATTTTTTGCAATATTTTAAATAAAACTATTTAATCTACTCTCTTTTAGTAAAATAGATAGTTATTTATTTAGAACTTTGATATTTCTTCAAAGCTGCACTTAGTTTAGCTCTTAGGTTATCCGAAGCTGCACTTAATGGTAATCTAACATCAGCTCCAAGTACATTTAATTCAGAAAGTACATATTTTGCTCCAACAGGATTACCTTCTAAATACAATAATGGGTTGATTTCAAGGAAAGTATGTAGTATTTGGTTGGCTTTTGTAAAGTCGCCATTTACTGCACTTCTTACCATTGTAGCAAATTCTTTAGGGAAAATATTGCTCAATACCGAAATAGAACCTTTACCACCGATTGAAGCCATAGGGACAGATAATAAATCGTCGCCAGCTGTTAATATAAAATCGTCGCTAGTTCCTTTTACTATTTCAATACATTGCATTAAATCGCCTGAAGCTTCTTTAATACCAAATATATTTTTGTGTTGACTTAATTTAATAGTAGTTTCAGCAGTCATATTTACGCCTGTTCTTCCAGGAATATTATACAACATTACTGGCACAGGTGATTTATCAGCAATAGCTATAAAATGCTTGTAAATACCATCTTGCGAAGGTTTATTGTAATATGGACAAACAGATAATATTGCTTGTACGCCATTGAAATCAGTTTTTTCAATATTAGCTAGTATTTCACGGGTGTTGTTGCCACCTATGCCATACATAATTGGTAATTTTTTACTGTTATTAGCTTTCACAAATGCTAACACTTCAGTTTTTTCTTCCGAAGTAAGTGTTGCTACTTCTCCAGTTGTACCTAATACTGTTAAAAATTCAGGTCCGCCCTCAACTGACACATGATCAATTAATTTTTTTAGACTTGCAAAGTCAATGCTTTCGTCAGCATTAAAAGGAGTAAGCAATGCCGAACCTGTTCCTGTAAATATATTTGTCATGCTAAATTGCAATAGTTTCTATTAATTGAATTAGTTGCTTGTATAAATCTTCTGTTGAAATGGTTTTTTCTGCATAAACCATTAAATCCAGTAAATTTTTTCTATTCTCCGAAAATAAACCCAATTTGTTGTTTGCTTTGCTGTTTTTAACTGTATTCCAAATTGCAGGAATATCGTCAGTACACAAACATATTAAATAATCGAAATTATTATTTTCAAACTTTATGGCTTCTTCCTTGTTTAGTTTACCAAACAAAGAATAATCTTTTAGAGAATAAATTTCCCAAGAGTTTTGTTCAGTGTTTAATGTATTTGAATCAGTATCATCAAAACACAATAAACTTACTTTTTTACCCTTTTGGTTCAAGCTAGCTACAAAGGTATTAATTGTGTTACAATTTTGTAAAGCTTTGGCATTAATTATTACGCCAATATTATTACTTTTTTCCCATTTTGTTAATTTTGAACGAGAAACGCCATTTTTTACACTTTTTGAAAGCGAAAAATTGATAAATTTATTTTTGATTGCGTTTAACATTAGGGAATTTTTAACGAAAAAATTATTTTATAACAATTGTGTAAGGAGATTTAGCTATACCGAAAGTATTTTTTTCAAATAAATTCAATACTTCATCTTTGTTTTTTGCTTCAATTGTTTTGTTATTTTTAATAATAGTTAGCTTTTCAAACGGAATTTCATCAGCTAAATTTTTATTTATATGTCCACAATTTAAACTTTCATTAGGTTTTAAATGAAATTCAATATGGTCAGTTTTATTGGTGTCGGGAGTTATAATACGTGTTTCGTTAATAGTATAAAAAAATGAACTTGTAATTGCTTTGACTTTGATAGTTTCCTTGCTTTTATTAATAATCAGTGCATTATCAGGCTTATTACATGCATACATTAATAAGCTTGTAAATAGTAGAATGTAAAAAAATGTAAATTTGTTGTTGCTTGGCATTTTCAATAATGAATTTGGACTGCAATATACTTATATTGATTTAGAATATCAAAAAAACAAAAAAGCGAAACCCACATTTGAGTTTCGCTTTAAATTATATAAAACCATTTACTCTATACTTTGTACTTAGTAGTCTGTACCTTAATATGGTTGATATGAGCTTTTGGTTATATTTATTGGAGCACCAATAGTCCATTGAAGTGAATAACCTTCGGCAGTTGTATTACCTACATATTCAGGATTTATTCCATTTAATTTATAACCAGCTTTTGCTTTGAAAATAATATCAACATTCGTTGAATTTACTGGTCTTGAAGTAGTATGAGTTACTACACCTTCTGATAAAATATAAGGACCAGTCCAAGTATTGCCTGCATTTTTCCAAACAAAAGCTGTGTCTAATTCATTAACAAAATCTCTGTTTTCTTTGTTTAAGCCAAATTCAGCAACATTATTATAGGTTTTACTACCTTTTGTAAATGATGTGTCACCTTCTATTTTAAAGCTTATTGTTGATTCCATACCGTTTTGGCAGGTTAAAGTTCTTTTTCTAAAAACTTCCCAAGTACGAGTTGTATCTTTAGTGGCAGTTTTATTGAAAGATAGATCTACTTTACCTCTAATTTTGTGAGAAATAGTGCCAACAGTTTTTAAATTATTTACGCCTCCACCTGTAAGATTGGTAATTGTATGTGTACCATTAAAAATAATTGTTTCACCACTTGATTGATATTCTACTTTGTAATTAGTATATGTTACTTCTAAAACTGCATCTTTATCAGAAAATTTATTTCCTTTTAAGAGTTTATAAGTAATATCTCCACTAATTATTTTTACTCCACAATTTTTACCATACACAATTTTGTAACTTTTTGTAACAGTATCTTGTTCAAATTTTACCACTCCACAAGGTAAATTAACTCCGGTAGTTCTTGCATTCCCAATGCTAGTTTGGTTCAATAAATCATCAACATCGTCTAGTGATTTATCTAATTCTGCTCTTGCAGAGGTTTCGTCAGCTTTTTGGTAACTTGGTGTAGATGCTAAAATTTCATCAGTATTTGCATTTCTACATGAAGCAAACGCTAATGCTACAATGCTTGCTAATAATAATATGCTTTTTTTCATTTTAGTTTTAGTTTAATTTCACTTATGATTGCCTTTTAAATAAAAGGTTTAATTACCTTCTGAAATTTTTTTGTAAACAGATGCATATTTTTCTACACCTTTTTCAAGAGAATAAAAATCATTGGCACCAAACACTAATTTTGATTTATCCATTTTTAAGATATTGTCAAAATTATCAACTACTTTTTGGTAAGCTTCTTGGGTAAAGTTTTCGATAACCATACCCGCTTCGTATTTTTTTACTACAAAATCAGTATCACCAACACCAGCATTACAAATTAATGGAACTCCCATACTCATCAATTCGCCTTGTTTGGTTGGAGAAGATGCTTTTTTTGAAAATGCTTGCTTGATGAAGAATATAGAAGCATCGCAAAGGCTAACCAATGTTGGTACTTCCTCACGTTGAGCCGAAGTGATAATGAAATTCTCTTTTGCAATTCCCTTTTTGGATGCAGCAGAATAAATTAATTCAGGAGCATCAGGTGTTATAAATAAGAATTTAGCATTGCTGTATTTTTTCTGAAAAACAATAAAGAAATCTAACATTTCATCAAGCATATACCATGTGCCTAATGAGCCTACATAACTGATTATTGGAGAGTTAGAATCTGTAATGCCTAATTTAGATTTATAAGAATTTACAGTATTTTCATCTAATTTGTCAACTGAAAACTGACTCGTATTTACACAACAAGGAATCACTTGAATAGGAACATTTTGCATTCCATCCCATGAATGTATTTCATTTTCAGCGTTATGTGTAAGAGAAATTACATAATTGGCATTTTGTAAATATTCTTTTTCCTTGTTTTTGAAGTATTTATAAATTCTGCTAAAAATAGGAGAGTCCAATTTCCACAAGCCACCATCCACACGTTCGTCAGCCCAAAATCCTCTCATATCAAATAAGAAAGGGATTTTAAGCGATTTTTTAAGTGTTAAAGCAATTAAGCTTGAAATATAACTACGAGCATGAATTAAATCGAATTTGCGTTTTTTGTGATACAAAATAGATTGTTTGTGCATCACATAAATATCAAAAAGTGTAGATAAAACTGGAGGTTTTTTAGTGTAAAATTCTGGTTTCCAGGTGATATTGTATGGTTCAAGTAAAGCTTTTACTTTTTCAGAATGTAAGTCATATCTTTCCTTTTTTTCGAAACTAATAAGGGTATAAGTATGCCCATGTTTAGAGCTAAGTTTTTGTAAATAAGGTATAACCTGCGCCTGACCAAGCGGGTCAGTCATTCCGTCGTATGATAAATAAAGTACATTCATGCATACAATATTCAAAAAAAATGAAATATTTCAAAGGGTTTTGTGGAAATAGGTGATTGTGAGTTGAATTATTAGGGTTGATTTATATACCTGACAGGTTTTTAAAACCTGTCAGGTTAAATTTGGTATTATTTTTAAAATTAATGGTATGCGCACCTAAAGGTAATTTAGCGATAGCGTAATTACGGATTAGATAATAAAAGAGAGACTTTGTCTCAGGCAAGAGAACATAATGTAGTCAAAGACTTCAATTCATAATACATCCGTAGAGCCCTTCGGAACTCTACGGATAGTTGAAGTATAGTAGTATATCCATCTAATTATTTGCATTAATTTTTTATAAAATAGAAAAATTACTATATTACGTTTTGTATTAAATGATATTTATCAATCATGGAAAATAAAGGTTTAAAAGCGCAGACTTTGGTAAACTCTCCAGAATTTAAGGAATTGGTTAAAAAAAGATGGTCGTTTTCACTTATTATGTCAACTTTGATGTTGGCTGTATATTTTGGATTTTTAATCTCAATTGCATTCAACAAACAATTATTTGCCATTAAAATTACCAATAACTTAACACTTGGTATTGTACTTGGCTTGGGTATTATTGTATTTGCATGGTTAATGACAGGTGTTTATGTGCAATGGGCAAATAGCTCTTATGACAAAACTGTTGAAGAATTAAAAAATAAACTATAATCAATTTAGGTATAATGGAACAATTTCATACTACACTTGGTCAAACTAATTATTTGGCTATCAGTATATTCTTTTTATTTGTATTAATCACTTTAGCTATTACTTATTGGGCAGCTCGCAAAACCAATACTACCTCTGAATTTTATGCCGCAGGTAGAAACGTAACTGGTTTTCAAAACGGCTTGGCACTTGCTGGCGATTACATGAGTGCAGCATCGTTTTTAGGAATTGCAGGAATGGTGGCTACCAAAGGTTACGATGGTTTAATTTATTCAATTGGATTTTTGGTTGGTTGGCCTTTGATTATGTTTTTGATAGCCGAACCTTTACGTAATCTTGGTAAATACACTTTTGCTGATGTAGTTGCGTATCGTTTCTCTCAAAAACCAGTAAGAATTGCAGCTGCAACTGGTTCATTGATGACAATTGTATTTTATTTGATTGCACAAATGGTAGGTGCTGGTGGTTTAATAAAAACATTGTTTAATCTACCTTATGAGTATGCAATTATTATTGTTGGTATTGTAATGACTTGCTATGTACTTTTCGGTGGAATGCTTGCAACTACTTGGGTACAAATTATTAAAGCAATTTTGTTACTTGGTGGTGCAACTATTATTGTATTATTAACTCTTTCAAGGTTCAATTTCAATCCATTGAATTTATTTGAAGCAGCAGCTAGTCAATACGGCGATCAAGTGCTTTCGCCAGGTGGTTATATTTCAAATCCTTGGGATGCTATTTCACTTGGTTTAGCACTAATGTTAGGAACTGCAGGTTTGCCACATATTTTAATGCGTTTTTATACAGTACCTAGTGCCAAAGAAGCCCGTAAATCGGTATTTGTTGCCACAGGATTTATTGGATATTTCTATATTTTAACATTTATCATTGGTTTTGGTGCAATGGTAATTGTTGGTCAGGATGTTATTACAGGTAAAATAGGCACTATTGGCGATAAAGGTGGAAATATGGCAGCATTATTACTTGCCGAAGCTACAGGTGGAACAGCCTTTTTAGGTTTTATTGCAGCAGTTGCATTTGCAACAATTTTGGCTGTAGTAGCAGGATTAACACTTTCGGGAGCATCAACATTATCACATGATTTATATGTAAATGTGGTTAAAAAAGGTATTTCTAATGAAAAAGGAGAAGTACAAGTTGCTAAAATTGCTACTATAAGTTTGGGGATTTTGTCAGTTATTTTAGGATGGATATTTAAAGGACAAAATGTGGCATTTATGGTTGGATTAGCATTTGCTATTGCTGCAAGCGCAAATTTTCCAGCATTATTGATGGCTATATTATGGAAAAAATTTACAACCAAAGGAGCATATTTAAGTATAGCTACTGGAACAATTTTGGCGATTGTTTTGATATTTTTAAGTCCTACTGTTTGGGTTGATTTATTGGGTCACAAAGAAGCAATATTTAATATGAAAAATCCTGCATTAATCTCAATGCCAGCCGCTTTCATTGTGGGTATTATTGCTTCGATAATGGACAAAGAACCAAGTGCAGAAAAAATATTTGAAGACGAAAAACTAAGAACCTATTTAGGAGTTGGTGCAGAGTAATATTTTATTCAAAAATTATAAAAACCTTTTCTCAAAGAATAGTATATTGCACCTATGAATCAGAAATTAATATTTACAATAGCTAGTATTTACGGCGCTTTAGGCGTTGGTATAGGTGCTTTTGGGGCACATGGCTTAAAAAAGATTCTTGAAGCACATAACAGAATTGAGACATTCCAAACAGGAGTTGAATATCAGTTTTATCATGTATTTGCTTTGTTTGTTGTGGGGATATTAATGCAATGGTATAATCATGATACATTAAAAATTGCAGCTTGGATGTTTACCATAGGCATCTTTATTTTTTCGTTCTCGTTATACGCTTTAAGTTTGACCGGAATTAACAAATTAGGAGCCATTACTCCCATTGGAGGCGTGTTTTTTATAGTAGGTTGGTTCTATTTGGCATATTCTCTTTACAAAGCCTAAGTTTGGAAATAAAAAATACATCATATCGATTTGAATTAAGCGAAACACTAAAGTTAGCTTTACCCATCATTGTTGCCCAGATAGGCAATGTATTAATGGGAGCTACCAATAGTTACATGATTGCTGAAATTGACACAAGTTCATTGGCGGCTGGTGGTGTAGCTAATTCTATTTATATTGTTTTTATTGTTTTAGGAATAGGGATTTTGTCAACAGTAGCTCCAATGGTTGCCACTGCTGCAGGGGCAAATAACAAAGAAAGAGTAGGTATTTTATTCAGAACATCCATTGAAGTTGCTTTTTTAACAACCTTGGTTTTAACCGCAGGGATGTTTATTGTTGCTGAAAATTTTCATTATTTTAAACAAACACCAGAGATTACCTCAATTGCTAAGGTGTATTTAGAGATATTGAGTTTAAGCTCATTCCCATATTTAATGTTTATTGCAGCTAAGCAATTTGCTGATGGGTTGAGTCATACCAAACCTTCAGTATATATTACAATAATTGGCGTTTCGGTAAATGTATTGTTTAACTGGTTATTGATTTGGGGAAATTTAGGTTTTCCAGCTTGGGGAATAGTAGGCTCGGGGATAGCTACTTTTATTGCTCGTTTGGTAATGGCAGGATTGATGTTTGGTTATATACATACAAATAAAAATATAAGTATGTATTTACCTGATTTTAGTCAAAATTTTAAAACATCAGGTTATATTAAAAAAATATATAAAATTGGTATCCCAGCAGGTATGCAGTTGTTTTTTGAAATTGGAGCATTTACAGCGTGTGCATTAATTGTAGGGCAAATTGGTACAAAACAAGCTGCTGCACATCAAATTGCGATGACCTTTGCAGCGATTTCAACAATGATTTCAACAGGGATTTCGTATGCAGGTGCAATTAGGGTAGCTCAATTTTTAGGGAAAGAACAATTTGATAAAATTAGAAAAGCGGGTATTGCAGCTATGTTATTGACTTGTATTGTAATGTCAATTTGTGGGATATTCTTTATAATTTTCAGAACAAATTTGGCAGAGGTTTTTGGTAAAAATGACCAAGAATTAATTACTATTGCTGGTAGCGTAATGTTGATTGCTGGTTTATTTCAACTTTCTGATGGATTGCAAGTTACATCATTGGGTATTTTAAGAGGTGTACATGACGTAAATATTCCAACTGTTATTACATTGATTTCATATTGGGTTATTGGTTTGCCAATTGGTTATGTGTTAGGAATAACAATGGATTTAGGTGTTGATGGTGTTTGGATAGGTTTACTTGTTGGTTTATCTGCCTCTGCTTTGATGCTGATAGTGAGATTTTTTGCAATTACTAAAGATGTTAATTTTCAAAAATTATTTAATAATAGCCACGCTGGGAGTTAATTGTTAAGAGTTAAGGGTTTAGAGTCTTTTTATGAATACAATTTATTATATAAAAACTCTCAACTTTAAACCCTCGACTCTTTTACTCTTCGTCTTCTTCAATATTGTTCTTAGCGTATTTTTTTGATTTAACTTTCACTGCACCTTCCAAAACAATCACAAATTCGCCTCTTACTTTTTCTGGATGGGAATTGAAAAATTCATAAACCTCAGCTAGTGGACCATTAATAGTTTCTTCAAACATTTTTGTTAACTCTCTTGAAACAGAAATCAATCTTGTTTCTCCGAAATATTCAACAAATTGAGCCAAAGTTTTTACTAATCTATGTGGTGATTCATAAAAAATAGCTGTTCTTGTTTCTTCTGCTAAATTAAGTAATGCGGTATTGCGTCCTTTTTTTAAAGGTAAAAATCCTTCAAAAACAAAACTATCTGCTGCCAAACCTGATTTCAATAATGCTGGTACAAAAGCAGTTGCGCCGGGCAAACATTCTACTTTAATACCTTCACGTACACATGCTCTAGCCAATAAAAATCCTGGGTCAGAAATGCCGGGTGTTCCTGCATCTGAAATTAAAGCAATCACTTCCCCTTTTTTGAGTCTTTGAATAATTTGCTCCGTTTTTTGGTGTTCATTATGCGCATGATGACTCACCAAGGGTTTGTCAATTTGAAGGTGCTTGAGTAAAAAAGAAGAAGTACGAGTATCTTCAGCTAAAATAACATCTACTGATTTTAAAACATTGATTGCTCTTAAAGTGATATCATCTAAATTACCAATTGGAGTGGGAACTAAATAAAGAGATGTTTTTTGTTCAAAATCAGAATGCATAATTTATATTATTTTAACAAAGATAACTAAGTATTGACAGAATGCAAAAGGTGAGTTTTTAAAGTCTTTGATTAAAAATGATTTGTAAACTGGAGATGAGAAAAAATTATTTTTGAGTTAAAAGGTTTAAAATATTTGTTTCCTAATAAAGAAACTTTTAGTTTTGGTAAAAGGTTTAGGTTTTATATGAAGTTTAAAGTTTTATTCTTAGAGGATGCCGTACGTTTTCTTGAAAATTTAGATGAGAAAGCTCGGGAAAAAATTATTTATAATATTAGAAAAGCACAAGTTGTAAATGATAATGAGTTGTTTAAGAAATTAAACGACGAAATTTGGGAATTCAGAACGCTTTACAATAAAACGTATTATAGATTATTTGCATTTTGGAATAAAGTTGATAATAATGATACGCTTGTAATTTCAACACATGGTATTGTAAAAAAAACAGGTAAAACACCTCAATCTGATTTAGAGAAAGCAGAAAGGTTAAGGAAAGATTATTTTGAACAATTAAAGAAGAAATAATATGTCAACTTTAAAAACATTCACATTAGATGAAATTACTGATAAATATATTGGTAAAATTGGTTCAATCAAGAGGGATTCTTTTGAAAATGAACTTAGAATAGAATTGCTTGGAGAAGCAATAAAACAAGCTAGAAAAGAAAGAAATTTAACTCAAGAAGAATTAGGTAAGCTTGTAGGAGTTCAAAAATCTCAAATATCTAAAATTGAAAATTCCTTAACAGATGCACGATTTGATACTATTATAAAAGTATTCAAAGCGCTAAATGCTAAAGTAAATTTCAATGTAGAATTGTTAGGTGGTAATATAAAATTAGCCTAATAGTTATACTTTAAATAATCATCTATAATCTCAACTGCCTTCCTAAATCTTTCTTCAAAACTACCTGAAATAATTTGGTAAGGAAGTTTTCGGAGTTCTAATTCTGTTTTAATTTTATTGAAATGATATTCTCGTAAATGAGGAAATTCACGAGTGTTATCTTGTACCCAAGGAATGTCAATATCCATTAATAAATGTAGTGTATAGTCTTGATTATAAGTTAAATCAATAATCCATTGTGGGCATTTGTTGAAATATATTTCACTCCAAACCAATGTTGCAATAGCATCTGTATCACAAAATAATAAACCATTTGATTGTTGTGCTGCTATTTCTTCGTGATGTAACTGCCCTGAAACAATAGAGCTTATGTCTTCATAAGTCAGTACACCATGATTGTTTTCAAATAATGTACGAGCATATTCTGGAACAGCTTTGGTATTGTAATGTTTTGCAAGCAATTCGCAAAGCGTACTTTTACCTGTTGATTCAGAACCTGTTAATACGATTTTTTTACAATAAAATGGTTTAACTTCATCAGGAATAAAATGCCAATTTTGTTGCCAATTTTGACGAATATCTCTTGCTGAAATTGGGAAGTTTTTGCGTTCTAAATCAATGATTTTGTGTTTGATTCCCATCGTTGATGCCATTTTTTCACCATAATTTTCTGATGTAAAAAGAAAATCAATTTTTGATGGGATATGTTTTTCAAAAGTATTTTTCCAAATGTTCCAAAAATCAGGGTGTTCTTGTGGCACTTGTGGATTTTCGTCTTGAACATGGACGACAGTTATACCTTCATGTTTTAGATAAATATTACGTAACCAACGATAACGAAGATAACCTTTAATAGGCTCTTTTTCAATACTACAAACAAGTACATAAAGGTGATTTACCTTTTTTTTAGCCTCGTCAATTAAATATAAATGACCTTTATGAGGTGGCATAAATTTGCCAAAAACAAAACCTACACTGTTTGAACTACTTTCCATTTTCTCCAACCATTAATTGCCATTCCTAAAAATATGATGTATAAAATTGCAGTGATATGCATTTCTTTGTAAAAGAATAAACCTACATATAAAATGTCGGCAAATATCCAGTAAATCCAGTTTTCTCTATATTTTTTGGTTAAAAGCCAGGTAGCACTTATACTCATGGAGGTTAAAAATGCATCTAATTGAGGCATACTTGCATTGGTGTATTGCTTTAATAAATAAGCCATTACAATACTTACAATTATTGTTGCCAGGAATAAATAAATTGAATTTAGCCAACCGAATAAATAAACGGTTTCTTTATTGCCTACATCCTCGTCTTTTTTCCAATATATAATTCCCCAAATACTTTGAATGATGAAAATTAGTTGAAGTCCAGCATCGGCGTATAATTGGTATTTGTAAAAAATGTATGTATAAAGTATTGTGCCAATGATACTTATAGTAAAAGTTAAGTAGTTTTTATACATAGCCATTGCAACACCTATTAAACTAAAAATGGCAGCAATAATTTCAACCCAAGGTAAATTAATAAGTGTTGCAGTTAGACTATTTTCGTGCATGTATTAAAACTTCAAACCTAATGTAAGCATATAATTTCTTTTTGCCATTGCAAAATACGATGGTTCTGTACCATAAACTGAACCTGAGGTGTAATATACTTTATCGGTAATATTATTTATAAAACCTGTAATAGTTAAATAAGGTTTTGGTTGGTAGCTAATTTGAATGTTTGCTAAGAAATAACTAGGCGTTTTAAATTTGTTATTTGAAGTATTATCTAAAAACGATTCACTTGCATAACGACCTGTAAGTGTAGCTGTTAAACTTTTAATTGGTGAATAATTTATTGAAGAATTTGCAATTACACTTGGTGTTAATAATGGAGATACATTTTTGTAAAGTACACTATCCGAATCACTAAAATATTCTTTAATTCTGTTTTTACTAACAGTAGTATTGTTATTGATATATAGTGTTTTAGTTATTTTAAATAACCAATCAATTTCAATCCCTGTTCTATAACTTTCGGCTACATTTTTGCGAAGAGGCAAACCAATATAACTTAATTGCCCAATTGGGGTTAACTCATTTTTGAATTGCATGTAATAATAATTTACATTCACAAAACCTTTTGAACCATTTGATTTAACTCCAAATTCAAAATCAGTTACTGATTCGGGTTTGAAACGTGTTATGTCTCCAATTTCGTCTTTGTTATATGGCTCAATATTGTCGTAACCTGCAAATAAATCGTTTCTTGTTGGTTCTCTATGTGTTTGACCAATAGAGGTATAAATATTTAGTTTTTCATTTAAAGTATAATTAATTCCTGCTTTTGGGTTGAAAAATGCCCATGAATCATTGATGTTATCATAACCATATTTTGCTTCTGGTTGATATTTGAATTTTGCTAATCTTCCTTGTAAATCAAGCATAAAATTGAATTTACTTAATTTGTAATTTGCTCTTACAAATAATGCTCCTTCGTCTTTATAGCCAGTATTGCTATAATCGTAATTACTCACAAACGGACGGTACCCCATTTTATGATTCCTGTTAAAGCCTTGAAGGTTAATGCCTGAATTCAATTTTAGATTCCCCAAATTAGCTTCTAATGTTGAAATAAATCCATATTGATTTGAAAGTAATTGGTAATTTGCCATGGTTACCGAATCAAATTTTACATCATAATCACCACCAGCTCTTCCAAAATAGATACTATTATTTAAGGTAAGTGATTTTGAAAGATAATTAGTTGCTTGTAGCATAATCAAACTTTGATGAAATCTGTCTTTTTCATCGGGCGACAAAACATTAGCTCTTCTGTTTGTATTAATAACCGATAACGGTGTAGGCATGTAAGCCATATCATTTTGTACATTACCGCTGAATGCTGTAACTTTTATAATGCTCGCTTTGCCTAAATATCCACCTGAAAAGTAAAAACTATTACCCGCAGTTCCTGAATTTTCTCTGTAGCCATCACTTGCAGAGGTACTATATCGCCCATAAAATGCAAGATTATTACTCATTTTTCCTGTATTATACTCGGCGGCAATTCTATGAGAATTATATGAACCCAAGCTTGAATTAAATTGAAATTCAGGTTTTTGATTTAAATTAATAGATTCAAAATTAATAGAACCTGCGTATGAAGTTGAACCATTACTACTTAAACCGACACCTCGTTGTATTTGTACAGATTGTACAGAATTTAAAAAATCTGTAAAGTTTGAAAAGTAAACACCTTGGTCTTCACCATCTGCAAGCGGAACTCCATTTAATGTATAATTTAATCGAGTTTGGTCCATTCCTCTCAATCGCATATAGCCATAACCAGTATTCAAACCGTTATCTGAATAATACTGCATACTTGGCGTATTATTTAAAAATGTTGGCATATCTTGCCCAAAATAAGCTTTTTCAATATCCTTAAGTTGTAATGTTTTTTGTGTAACTGGAGCAAATTCATCAGCCCTCACAGCTTTTATAATAACAGTTTCAGTTACAAGTTTAGTAGAATCTGTAAATTCTGTTTTACTAGAATCTGCTGGAGGGTTAATGTTACCTGTGAAAGGCAATAATATTGAAACAAGTAAGTTTGTAAGCATTAAGTTTAAATTTGTTTGAACTACAAATTTAACAATAAATGTTTTACAAAAATGATTTACACTTTTTTAAAATGAAACTGAAATTAATGGTTACTATTGATATATTTTTTATATTTATGGGCAATTAAACTAATTTTAAATTTATTTATATGAAGAAAATTATCATTTTACCCTTATTGTTGATTTCGTATTTAACTTTTGCTCAAGTGATTGATTGTAACAAGTTGAAAGTCAAAAATTTGTATTTACAATCAAAAGATTCTGTAACAAAAATCACTGTTCATTATGAAGATGCATCTGTTAATCAGATTAATTATCCTTATTTAAGTTCATTAATTGACATAACAAATAACTTAAAGTATGATACTTTAAATATAAAAAGCGGTGAAAAATATTATGCACAAATGTCTGGTAGTGAGTGGGTATATGCTATTTCAACTAGAAAATATTATGGAATAGGGATTACAAAATATCAAATAAATTTCACTTATCAAGATTTATTGGGAACTCAACAATTGCATACTTGTAATTTGGAATATAGATCTAAAGACACATTGATTTGTAATTATTTAGAACTTTTAGATGATACCATAAATATTGATTTTCAGAATAAAAGAACAGATTTGAAGTTTAAGTATTATTCTACTAAATTTTCATACCCTAATTATAGATTCGAATCATCTGATACTAATTTGTTGAAAATTACACCAAATAAAGCAGTTCAAACTTATATTCTATTTAATGAGGATGCTAATTGTATAGATTGTGATGATATTTTTACCCAATATGGTAATATTAATTTTATAAACAAAGCAACAAACCAAACTTACTTTAAAGGTAAATTTTATGTTGGTCAATTAAATAAAAATGTATGTTCTTATGATATTGTATTTAAAGTAATCCCACCTGTAATTAATGGCTTTGGCGAGATAAATGTAGAAAAAATTAATATTTACCCAGTTCCATTTGAAGATAAATTAATAATTGAAACTGAAGAAGCCTCAAATTATACCTTTACTGATATTTTAGGAAATGAAGTTTTAAAAGGAGATTTGATAAATAATACTATAGACACACACAGATTAGTAAGTGGTATTTACTTTTTGAAAATTGGTGGTAATGTGTTGAAAGTAAGTAAGAAATAAAAATAAACCCAGTTAATTTTTGAATTAGCTGGGTTTTATATTTTAAGCTGTTTTTTGTTTTACATTAACAGCATTAGGTCCTTTAGCACCCATTTGAATTTCAAAAGTAACTTTATCACCTTCTTTAATTATGTTTACTAAACCGCTAGCATGAACAAAAATACTTTCTTGAGATTTTAAATCTAAAATAAATCCGTATCCTTTTGCATCATTAAAATTACGAACTAAACCATTTCTAATTGGTTCATCTTGAACTGTTTCGTGTTTTGTAGCACCTAAAACAATATCAGATTCTTTAATTTCGGTTTTCTTTTTGTTAGGATTTGGAGGCGTAGAGCTAAAATTACCATACTCATCAACATAAGCAATCATATCATCAAGAGAGCTTTTTGGATTAGATTTTTTCTCTAATTTTTTTTCTTCTTTGTCTTGCTTTTTTTTGAGTCTTTTTTTCTCAGTTTCTTTTTTGTTCCATGTTTCTTGCGATTTACCCATAATTTGCTTTATATTGTTAATAATCAGATGGTTTGTTTAGTAAATAAAAGCAAATCTTATGTGATAATACCTTTTGTTCATAAAACAGTTAAGCAATTTACACCTTTTATTTGGTCTTATTGCTATATGTTTTTATTTCTCTTCAATTAATACAAGTAAATCGGATTCGAAAATACGGGCTGGAGAGATAACTTGCTCATTTAAAGGTATATTATTTCCGTATCTTTCTTTTAATTTTGCTTTCACTATTGGGTGACTCAAATCGAAATCTTTCATTAACTGTAATTTCCCAACTTCAATATTGAATGCAGTTTTGTAAAGTTTCCAAACTAATTCTGAACAATAAATTTTGCTATCGTCCCAATTGAAATACAAGTCGTATGGTTTTCCTAATTCTTTGTTTACAAATGTTTTAATTGTTTCTGTTTTTGTTTTCCATTCGTTTTGACTAATATTTTTAACTCGTTTAATAACATAATGTTTGCCCTCGCCACCTTCAATAAATTCAGTTAAAGGTGTGAATTTTACAGGTCCAATTGCTTCAAAAACAAACCATTGATTGTCTTTGAAATACAACATTCCACAGTGACTATACACAGAATGTGTTGCCAATTGCACTGCTTTACATTGGCTCGATGAGGTAGTTTGGAAAATAATATCTCCATTTTGGTAATTTGTACTATCGCTTTGCGCTGTACATGAGCTTATTATTAATTGTAGTAATAAGCTGAAAATGATTAGGTTGGTTTTCATTGTTTTATGGTTTTTGTTTTAATTTTCCATGGGTTGAAACCCATGGCTATGATATCTTCGTCCCGATGGGACTTTAGGAATAGTTGAGAGTTTTTGCCTTCGGCAAAAACTCTCAACTCTCAACTACTCCACATACCTCAACACACTTTTTGGCAATACTGACCACATTGGACATTTTATTCCGCTGGTACTCATGCCTTTTCTTGTCCATTCGTTACAAGTTTTAAAAAGAGAATATTTGCCTTTAGCCTCGTAAAAAGCATCGTAATTATGGTAATGAGCTTTGGGGATTAGAATAGTTTTTTGAGTTAATGAATCTTTTTGAAATGAATTATTGATATAAGAAACCAAGGTTTTGTATTGTTCTTTTGAAATAAATACAGATTTACAATCATCATTTAAAAGCGGTTTGCCCGACCTATAACTAACATGCATCGCTGTGGTTGACAGTGCAAATACCGCTTTAAATGCTACCGAAAATTTTAAATCTTTCCATTCGGGTGTATCTATAAAAAAGCCTTTGTCACCCCAACCGAAAGCTACATATTTTGCATTGGAATCTTTTGCAATAGTTTCATTTACAGAAACTACTGAATCCCAATTGCAGATTTCATTTTGCCTTGGAACAACAAAATCAGTATGAACTCCATTTGATTTAATGAAAATTTCAACACCCGTTGAATCCTCTTTGAAATTTTTGTGCATAGGCGCATGCCCAAGAATTAATGCCATTAAGAAGTATATCATAGGAAAACCAATTAAGAAGATAAGTATGTATTTAATAAATCTCAGTTTCGCTTTCATTTTTGAAATTATTTGAGTGAATTAATTTTATCATAAAAAATGTTGAGATTGATGCCGTAATATGTTTAATCGGGTGTCCGCTTATGAAATTTGTATGTTCAAATAATTGATGGTCGAAATGCTCAAACAATTTAGCAATAACATACCAAACAAGAATGTAGGTTATTGGTTTAAATATGTTTTTGTTCGAATTGTAATTCAAACTTAGAATTATTGCAATCAACAACATTGGTAAAAACTGAACAATGGCATACAATCTTAAATCTCCATTGCCAATTTTTTCGGTATAGTTCCAGTATAAAACCGAAAAAATACCGATACAAATAGCAACAAGCCAAATTACATTTGCCCATTTTTTAGAAATATAATAAGAATAAATACTTGCGAAAAATGAAGCAAAAATGATTGTCATCGGAATTCTATCCCAAACTAGCGTTTCGTTATTGGGGTTAAAATGATAATATCCCGAACCAAAACCTGTTAGTAAAATCCCTGTAACTAAACCGTAATATATAATATTTGAGTTGTTTGATTTTATAAGTTTTACTAAACCCCAAATACCAATAATTATAAACCCTATATTGCTAATTACATTTGAGCAGTTATCAATATTTGCTAATGAAAACTCATGTGCAAAATGATGATAATCTGTATTTTGAGCAATGGGTTTACAAAATTGAAATACCAGCAAAATTACAAATATTGAAATAGTTGCTAATATATGCGGTGTGTATTTTTGGAGATTATTCATGATAAATATTTGATTTAAAGACCTTATAGGTTTTCGAAACCTATAAGGTCTAAATACATTTAATTCTAAACTCTAAACTCTAAACTTTCAATCTTACTATCCCTCGTGTTTTTCTGTACAGTAATAACTGCAAACAAGGAAAGTAAAAATGAAAAAGCATAAAAACCTTTTTCGCTAGGTAATAAATTGGCATTCCACAAACCAACAACTAATAAAGTAATTGCCATTAAGCTTGAAAACCAAGCCAATCCGTAATAAATATCGGTTACAGGAACATTTTCGAGTTTATCTCTCACTGCTTTTTGTAACGAAACCACCGAAAATAAGCCATACATCAATACTGTGAAATAATATCCTTTTTCATTTAATAACATTTCGGAACGCCATAAGCCAACTAAGTAGCCTAACATTCCTGCGCCAAGTGCAATCCAAGATGCACCTATAAATGCTGCTGATGGTTTTTGATAAGTGTTCATATTGATTGTTGATTTAAATTAGATAATATATACTATTTAATATTTGAAGCTGAAAAGCCTAGTAACCATTTGATATATTGTGAGTTTTTACCCCCAAATGTGACTCTAAGTGATATACAATGATTTGAAATTGAATCAATTTTCTTTTTTGTTAAATAAATATTTTACCCATAAACCAACTCTGCAATCCCACAAAGTGAAGGTCCAATTTCTGGTCTAATAACCAAATTTTGGTTTTTAAAATCTGTGTAGTGGATAAATTGACATGTAAAAGTTGCCCAATAAAAAGTAGTAGTAACTCCAAACTTATTCCCCCAAATTACCTTATCACTATTAAAGGTAATTTCAGGAGAAAAATGAATATTACTGTAAGTATATTCTCCAAATCCCTCGCCTCTTTCTCCTCTAGCTATTCCTAATTCCAAAGTATTTAAATTTTTATACCCAAGTATATAATTTAAATGACCTGATTTTATAGCTTTTGGAAAACTATTGTAATTATAATATTCATCTTTCCATTCATCTTGTCCAAACACATTTCCTCCAACCAGCAAACCTATAATTACTAAAAGCGTTTTCATTATTTCTCTTATTTCTTGAAGCAAAACTAATTCAAGAATCAACCTTAAAAAATATAGATTATCTTGTTTACGGACTTTGGTAAAGAGTAATTTGTACATAAAATGTAAGAATAATAGATTTAATGTTTAAATTGTGTTTTAATTTACGGACTTTAACTCTATTATTTTGGATCATTTACAAATTCTCATTCAGGCATTAAATACCGAAGAAAAAAAGGATTTTTTGCATTTTATTCAGCGTTATTCTGAACGTGAAAACCGTAAAGATTTAGAATTATTTCATCTTTTAGTTGAGGAGAAAAATTATGATAGAGATGAATTGTTACAAGCTTTATATCCTCTTGATAAAAATTTGGAAGCTTACCATGCAACCCGAAAACGCTTATTTAGGCAGTTAAATGACTTTATTTTTGTTTCCCGAACCAAGGTTGATAAATCGCAACTGCCTGAATTAAAGAGTAATATTGAGTTGTGTAGATTTTTGTTTTCAAATCAAAAGTTTGAGTCGGGTTTGTATTACTTACGCAGAGCCGAAGAAATTGCACAAAAAGGTAATTACTTTGCCATCCTTGAGGAAATTTATGCATTAACTATTGAATATGCTCTTCATATTAAAAGTATTGATTTAGATGAAGTAATTGCCAAAAAACATCAAGCGCAACAACAAAAATATATTGAAGAAAATGCTTTAACTGCCAATCACTTAATTCGTTATAGATTACACCAGTCAATGAAAAAAGGTGAGCCTTTAGCTATTGAAGAGCTTGTAAATGAGACTTTAAAAACTTATAAATTAAATGATTTGGTGGCGGAAAATGTTCGTTTAACTTACAATATTATTAGTATTACTCGTTCGGTGGCTTTAACCAAAAAAGATTTTTATTCTTTTGAACCTTATCTTTTAAAACAGTATAATTTACTGATAAATAATAGTTTGTTTGATAAATATAACCATGATATCAAAACAAATTTATTGTATATCATCAGTCATACTTTGTATAGAAATAAAAAATTTACAGAAGCTAACCAATATGCCGATTTGCTTTTTAAAGCAATGAACGAATATAACAAAATGACATTCAATGCATTTTATCAAAAATATGTATTGTTGAAATCTGTAATTTTAACTTATACCAAAAAAGCCGATGAGGCAATAGTTTTATTGGAGGATATTCTCTCTCAAAAAAGATTTCATATAGATAAGCCACATTTGTTGAATACGTATATTAATTTGAGTATCAATTATTTTTATTTAAAACAATTTGATAAATCAGTTAAAAACTTTAGAAACCTCAATCACACCGATTTATGGTATCAAAAAGTGATGGGCAGAGAATGGTTATTGAAAAAAGTTATGCTCGAAATTATGAATCATTACGAGTTGGGAAATACCGATGTAGTTGCTTCTAAAATTATATTTATTGAACGTACTTTTGCCGATTTCTTAAAAATAGAATCATATCAAAGAGTGAAAATATTTTTGCAGTTTATCAAAAAAATAAATAACGACCCAGACTTGGCATTTTTCAAAAATGCTGAAGAAATGCTCGAAAATGCATTTCATTATCAACCAAAAGAGGTTGAAGATATTCAGGCAATGGCCTTTTATAGTTGGATAAAATCTAAAATTTATAAAACCGATTTTTACCAAACGGTACTAGAAATAGTGAACGTAGAAAAACCTGTTTTATAAAAAATACAATTCATTCGTTAGGTTAAAAATTAATATTTTTATATTTTTGAAGAACATGGCAATTCTTTATACATCTGAAAAAGCTACCAAATTTCTATTAATTTGCTGGTTTATAGTTTTCTTTTCACTTACAACCTTACAATGGTTTGATATGATGGCTTTTGTGAGTGTTGGTATTTTATTGCCAATATTTTTATTGTTTTTTAAAGAATCAAGAAATAACGTAGTAAATAATTTTAAGCAATATCCAGTTTTATGGGTTACTATGTTGCCATTTTTTATTCAAATTTATTCAGTATTTTATTCAGAAAATCTGCAATATTGGGGCGAAACTTTGGGCTTAAGGCTTCATTTTGTGGTAGTTATGCTATCTTTATGTTTGTTTGCAACTTTTAATAAGAATTTGATTTATAAGTTTTTGTATTCAATAGTTGTATTGACTGCAATATTGGTATTAATTACTGATGTAAATGTATTTTTATATTCTTGTTCAAATACAATTAGAGACTGTAAAGGTGTATTGTTAACTCCAACTGATCATATAATTTTTACCATAGCAATAGCGATTAGCTTTTTTATAGGATTGTATTTGTATAATTCAAAGGAAATAATTGTTAGTAAATATGATAAATATATACTTGCTATATTAACTGCAATAATTGGGATATCTTTACATTATATTCCTGTAAGAAGTGGATTAGTAGGGTTTTATGTAGGGATTATGGTATTGCTTTTACAGAAAATATTTACAAGTAAAGCTTACAAAACTTGGTTAATTGTAATGTTTGGAGTTTGTATTTTACCATTTGTAGTTTACTTTGTAGTTCCTAAATTTCAACAAAAAGTCAACTTAACTTTAAAAGAAGTTACAGCTTTTAAAAACTCAGGTATAGCTAATGGAAGTTCTGATGGTAATAGATTATTATCTTGGAAAATTGCAATTGACCTTTGGGAGAAAGAACCAATTTTAGGAATTGGAGCTGGTGATATTAGAGATGAAGTTTTTAAAGTGTATGAGCAAAAATACCCTGAGGTAGAAACCAAAATAGTACCTCATTCAATGTGGTTTATTATGCTTTTAGGCGGTGGAATTATAGGTTTAGTTTTGTTTACTATTTGGGTATTTGTGCCATTAATCAAACTGAAATTATATAACAGTACTTTATATTTACCAATTTGGGCGGTTACGTTTATGGCAATGTTACCAAATGTAACTTTGCAAGTAAATTCTGGTTCAAGTTTAGTAAGTATTATGCTTGGGCTTTGTACCTTTGTAGCAATTAAGTTAGAACAACATAAAATCAACTAAATATGCACTTGATTGCACCTTCAATGTTAGCATCGGATTTTGCTAATATCCAACGTGATGTAGAAATGATTAATCGCTCAGAAGCTGATTGGTTTCATATTGACATTATGGATGGAGAATTTGTTCCAAATATTTCATTCGGAATACCTGTAACAGAGGCTATTAACAAACATGCAACCAAACCTTTGGATGTACATTTGATGATTATTAATCCTGACCGTTACTTGGAAGCTTTCAGAAAAGCTGGTGCTGAAGTGTTAACTGTGCATTACGAAGCTTGTACTCACTTACATCGTACTGTTCAGTATATCAAATCATTAGGAGCTAAAGCTGGTGTTGCATTAAATCCTCATACACCTGTTTCGGTGCTTGAAGATATTATTGCTGATTTAGACTTAGTTTTGTTAATGTCGGTAAACCCGGGCTTTGGCGGACAAAAATTTATTGATAGAGTTTATACTAAAATAGCACAAACTAAAGTTTTAATTGAAAAAACAGGTTCAAAAGCTTTAATTGAAATTGATGGTGGCGTTTCTGATGCCAATATCAAACAATTAGTTGAAGCAGGAGCAGATGTTTTGGTGGCAGGTAGTGCAGTATTTTCAGCACCTTCGCCAGAAGAAATGATTCAAAAATTAAAAAAAGCATAATTGTTTTCAACTAAACATATCATACTTGCAATAGGGCTACTTTGCTTCGGCATAAGTAGCCTTTTTGCTCAAAAAAACATCACTTTTAAAGGCGTTGTTTTATCTGATAATAATACAGCCGTTATCGGAGCAAAGGTTATTACTGTTAAACCTTATCATGTTTTAAAAACTGATTCACTCGGTAATTTTTCTGTGGAATTACCACTTAACGATTCAGTTGAATTTAAAATTTTAGCTACAGATTATAAACCTTTTCACGAAACTATTAAGGTTGTTAATTCGCTGAAAACATTTAAAGTTATTTCTTTAAATATTGTTACACAAGTTGTTACAATTGAAGGTAAACAACAAAACGAAGAAATTAGTACTACAAGAATTGACCCAAAACTAGCCAAATTTGTACCTTCGGCTTTTAATGATTTTTCTAAAACCTTAACTACCATGGCTGGCGTTGTGAGTAATTCTGAATTATCATCTTCTTATTCTGTGCGTGGTGGTAGTTATGATGAAAATATGGTTTATGTAAATAATATGGAAATTTACAAACCAATGCTTACAAGTTCAGGTCAACAAGAAGGTTTAAGTTTTGTAAATCAAGATTTAGTTTCATCGGTTGAATTTTCGGCGGGAGGTTGGAAAGCAAAATATGGCGATAAATTAAGTTCAGTTTTAAATATCACGTACAAAAAGCCTAAAAAAACAGAAGCATCCTTTTCTGGAGGTTTACTTGGTGGAACAATTCATTTTGGCACTGCCTCAAAAAACAAACGAGTTTCATTTGTAATAGGTGCTCGTAACAAAAACGGACGTTATTTATTCAAAACTTTACCTGTACAAGGGCAATATTTTCCTAATTATTATGATGTTCAAAGTTATTTAAGTTTTGATATTTCAAGAAATTATGCAGATAATCCTGGAAAAACTACCATCGGCATTTTGACTTCTTTTGCTAATAATAATTACGAAGTTATCCCTCAATTTCAGCAAACAAGCTTTGGTACTGCGCAACAAACTTTACAGTTAAATGTAGCTTTTGATGGTATGGAGTTATTGAAATCTCAAACTTATCAAGGTGCTTTTAATTTGTCGCATAAGTGGAATACTAAAGCTAAAAGTGAATTCATTCTTTCTGCTTTAAAATCAATGGAAAGGGAATATGTAAACTTAGAATCTGGCTATAAATTATGTGAATTAGTGCCAAATTTATCTGGATTGGCTTCAAATAACTGCGCAACAACCAGAGGTTTGGGAACTAACTTTAATTATGCTCGAAATGGTTTAGATGTAAATGTAATTGCACTCGAAAACCGAAATGCATACATCTGGAATTCAAGTAATAAAACCGAATTTGGAGCAAGAGTTAGTTCTGAAAAATTAGAAGATGTAGTAAGCGAATATGGATTTACAGATTCAGCTGATTATGTAAATATAGATTATACCACTAATAAAAATAACAGTTTAAATTCAATCCGTACTAGTGCTTTTGTGCAACACGAAATTCAAATTTCAGATTCTACAAAATTAACTGCTGGTGTTCGCTTAGGCTATTGGAATGTAAATAAGCAGTTAATGGTTAGTCCAAGAATTCAGTTTTCACACAAACCTACTTGGAAAAAAGATGTTGAATTTCAGCTTGCTTGGGGTGTGTATCGTCAGCCTCCGTTTTACAGAGAAATGCGTGATTTTCAAACGAGTGTAAATTTGGGTTTGAGAGCTCAAAGCTCAATGCATTATATCGCTGCTATGGTATATAATTTTAAAACTCAATCAAAAAGAAATTTCAAATTAACTACCGATATTTATTATAAACATTTGTGGGACATAGTTCCTTACGATATTGATAATGTTAAACTTAGGTATTATGGACAGAATTCTGCAGATGGCTATGCTTATGGAGCATCGTGTAGAATAAGTGGTGAATTTATTAGAGGAGAGGAAAGTTGGTTTAGTTTGAGTTTGCTCAGAACTAGAGAAAATGTTGACGGGGATAATAGAGATTTTATTCGTAGACCTACAGATCAACTCGTTACATTTTCAGTGTTTTTTCAAGACCACATGCCTAATCACCCTAGTTTGAAAATGTATTTAAATGGAGTTTATGGTTCGGGTTTACCATCAGGAGTTCCAAATTCACCCAATATGCGACAAGTTTTTGATATGCCATCTTACAAAAGAGTTGACTTAGGTTTGTCGAAATTTATTGTTTTTTCGGATAAATCATTGATGAGTAGATATTTGCAATCGGTTTGGTTGGCTGTTGAAATCTTAAATGTTATCGGAGCAAATAATACCATTTCATACACTTGGATTAAAGATACTGGCGGACAACGATATGCAGTGCCCAATACTTTGTCGCAAAGGTTTTTCAATATCCGACTCATTGTTAAATATTAATTTTTTCAAACAAATATCCCAAACATAACCACAAACATGACCCAAGAATTAAATATACTTATTGCTGATGACGATGCAGTAAATTTGATGATTATCGAAAGAGTATTGGTTTCAGGTATTAAAAAATTCAATTTCGATTTTGAATGTAAAATTTTTAAGGTAGAAAATGGTTTAGATATTTTTGATGTACTTAAAAATGAGGAAATTGACCTTATTCTTTTAGATTGGGAAATGCCCGGAATGGATGGCATTGATGTATTGAAAAAATTGAAATCTGATGAAGATACGCTTGATATTCCTGTGATTATGATTACAGGTAATACAACAAGCGAACATTTAAGACTTGCACTAGAAACGGGTGCAATTGATTTTTTAAGAAAACCTGTTGATGCTGTTGAGTTAATTGCTCGATTGAGTTCTGTAGTGAAAGTAAATGCGGCTTATCAGCAAGTTATTCAAAGTAATAAGAAAGTTGTAGCTCACCAAGCTGAAATAAAATCAAGCATAACTTATGCAGCTCGTTTGCAAAATGCGATGTTACCTTCGGCAGATTTGATGACCAAACTTTTTTACGATAATTTCATTATCAATATGCCAAGAGATATTGTTAGTGGAGATTTTTATTGGGTAAAAAAAGTGAATGGCTTGATTTTTATTGTGTTGGGAGATTGTACAGGGCATGGAGTTCCAGGTGCTATGATGTCAATGCTTGGGCATCACTTATTAAATGAGGCAATATTAAATGCTGAATTAACTGCACCAGAGCAAATTTTAGCTTATTTACATAAAGGAGTTCGTCAGTCCTTACACCAAACTTATAGTACTGTAATTAGAGATGGTATGGATATGGGAATTGTGGTAATTAATCCACAAAGCCACGAGTTAAGTTTTGCAGGTGCAATGCATCATTTATATATTCATAACTTAGAGGAATGGGTAGAAATTAAAGGAGATAAACTTTCAATAGGGGGTAAACAATTAGAAGAAGAAAGGATTTTCCAATCGGTAACAATGCCATATAAGTCTGGTTATAAATTACTTTTACATTCTGATGGTTATGTTGATCAATTTGGAGGAGAAGATTTTAAAAAGTTTTTAGCAAAACGATTTATGGATTTGCTGAATGAAAATGGTGAAAAATCATCTTCTGGCTTAGGTTCTGTTTTACAACAAACTATCAATAACTGGATGAAAGGTTTCGAGCAAATGGATGATATTTTGGTGTTGGGGGTTACTCTAAAGTAATTGATAATTATATCACTCGCTTGGTTTGCCTAGCATTTTTCCAACTAGAATTACCAAAAATAATTGATTCCAAACAGCTTCAATAACACCTATGTTTTTGATAATCTTTAGTGTATCAGCATAAGCTGGGTCAACACCACCAATAACGGTGAAGCTATAATATAGGCATTCCATGTAATTGCGAACACCTTGTTCAAAATTTATCCCCAATGCACCCGGACGAATAATACATATCAAATCAAACAAACTTCCGAAGGCTATACCAATCATCATAAAAAGGGCTGCAATACCCCACATTTTTTCGGCATTGAAAACCCCTGTTTTGTATAAATCTTGAATTGACTTATAAATAACAGCTATTTCAAGTCCGAATAAAATAATATGAATACAAAATAACCAAATTCGTTCACTCAATCCAACTTCAGTTTGAAACCAAGGATTAGCTGCATACAAAGATGCTAAAAATGTGATATTCAGGAATATGAAAATATATTTAACCAGTTTTTCTCTTTCAGGATTCATTACTCTAAGTAAATTCCATAGCATTAACATGTATGTTGAGCCTACAGCAAAAAACAGTGTTTTAGTGATAATGATAGATTTTTCAGAAATGAAAATATTGGCTAAGTCGTTAAAAAGCAATGCAATACCAACATATATTAATTGAATAAAAAATACTTGTTTGTAGTTCAATTGATTTGGTAAAAAAGGAACTTTGGGCGGATAGCTTAACATGTTTTATGCTTTAAGTATAAAAACTTGCAAATTTTATTTTTGTTTTTTCAAATATAAAGTTTAATCACTTCAATTTCCAACCTTTAGCAATTAAATGTTTTTTACAACTTGGGCAAAAATCAGTTTCTTCATCTACAGGATTTCCACCTTCTGCATCTCGCATAAAACAAGTTTTTTCTTTACAATGCGGTAAACCTTGTGTGTGACCAAGTTCGTGCACACATACTTTATAAAACTGACTTGCAATAGTTTCCTTTTTTAATCTAAAAGTAGAAACCACACAAGCACTGCCCGGACAATAACCTAAACCCATCACTCCCCAATCTTTGAATTTACCTTTGGTGGTGCTAATATCTTTGTAAGTTAAGCCAATAACAACTGTATCTGGAGCACTGAATTGTTTTAAATATTTCAATAATGAATCGGCTCTGTACCTGTTGCGAGGTTTATAATAAGCATTTTGTGGTAATGATTCTCTTTTGCGAAGTATAGTATGCTGATTAATACTTTTTAATGAATCATAAATTGCCTTAATATGTTTGTTTGAAAAATCTCCTAGAGGCTGAATTACAATTACTTTAGCATTTTCTTTATTCGAATTATTGCAAGATAAAAATGTAAATATTACGCAAATTGAAAGTAATATTGATTTCATATTTATGGGTTTTATTTTTTGCAAGATAGTAATTATTCAATTGTTAATTAAATCATAATTTTTAGGTAAAATATTCAATTTTAGAAAACTTTTTTCGTTATTTACATCAAAAATCAATGAATTATGAAAAATAGAGTTTCATTATCCTTATTAGCAATATTAGTAGTGGCTTTGGCAAGTTTTGCTTTTATCAGTTCAAAACCAAGTACTGCAACTAGTGAGCACGGAATCAAATGGTTAACTTTTGAAGAAGTAGCTAAATTACAAAAGAAAACAAAGAAAAAAATAGTAATGGATGTTTACACAGATTGGTGTGGATGGTGTAAGCGTATGGACGCAACTACATTTTCGGACCCAACTGTAGGTGAGTATGTGAACAAAAACTACTATGCTTTAAAATTAAATGCAGAAAGCAAAAAGTTAATTAAATTCAATGGCAAAGAAATGACAGAACAAGAGTTAGCTGCTCGTTTTGGCGTTACTGGCTATCCTACAACTGTATATTTAGACGAAAATATGGAAATTCTATCGCCGGTTTCAGGCTATTTAGATGTAAAACAGTTTACAAACGTAGTTAAGTTTTATGGCGAAAATCACTATAAATCAATGAATTTTGAACAATTTGTACAGTCGGCTAAGTAATAAATTTTATTAGTTTATTATAAAAATGGAAGTCATAACCGATATATCGCAACTTGATTTAAACAAATCATACACCTTTGCTGATTATTTATCATGGCAATTCAGTGAAATGGTAGAGTTAATCAAAGGTAAAATATATAGAATGACTCCAGCACCAATTCCTTTACATCAACGATTTGCCGGAAATATATTTACTGAAATTTCTGTTTATCTAAAAAAGAAACCTTGTAAAGTCTATATTGCACCTTTTGATGTATATCTTCCTATTGAAAAAACAAACGGGAAACCAACTGTTGTTCAACCAGATATATGTGTAATTTGTGATTCAAGTAAAATTGATAACAAAGGTTGTATTGGTGCACCTGATATGATTGTTGAAATATTATCGCCAAGTACAACACACAAAGATGTTAAAGAAAAATTTGACGTTTACGAATCATCAGGAGTAAATGAATACTGGATAGTATCTCCTGGAGATAAAATTATAGATATATTTTTACTTGAAAATGATAAATACCAATTAAAAGGTAAATTCACACTTGGCGACAAAGTTTCGCCATATACTTTACCTGGATTAATCATTGATTTAGACGAAGTTTTTGAAGATTAAATTTGGTAAAATGTGAGATGTTTAATGTTACAATTCACTTAAATCATCTAAAATCTAACATCTAAAATCTAACATCTTTCATCTAAAATCTCACCATGTCATTACACACAGAAACAATAGTAGCCTTATCAACAGCAGCAGGAGTAGGAGCAATAGCAGTTATCAGACTAACTGGAAAAGAGTCGGTTAATATTGTAAACACTGTTTTTAAAGGGAAAGATTTAACAACGGTAGCGTCGCACACTGTACATTTTGGTACTATTCGTAATGAAAAAGGAGCTATTATTGATGAAGTTGTTGTTGCAGTATTTTTAGCACCTCATTCATTTACTAGCGAAAATGTGATTGAAATTTCTTGTCACGGTTCGCCTTATATTGTAAAGGAAATTTTAAAGTTGTTGGTAGCAAAAGGAGCTCGTCCTGCAAAGGCAGGAGAGTTTACCCAAAGAGCATTTATGAATGGGCGATTTGATTTGGCACAAGCCGAAGCAGTTGCCGATTTAATTGCTGCCGAAACAGAAATGGCTCATGCAGCTGCACTGAATCAAATGCGTGGAGGTTTTTCGGTACAAATAAAAGCACTGCGTGAAGAGTTAATTGCATTTGCTTCATTGATTGAACTCGAACTTGATTTCGGTGAGGAAGATGTAGAGTTTGCTAATAGAGACCATTTAAGAGCCTTAGTTGAAAAATTACTTTCTGTTTTGAAGGCATTAATATCCTCATTCGACCTTGGAAATGTAATTAAAAAAGGAGTTCCAACTGTAATTGCAGGTAAGCCAAATGCAGGAAAATCTACGCTATTGAATGCATTGTTGAATGAAGACAGAGCAATGGTTTCGTCAATTGCAGGTACAACGAGAGATGTAATTGAGGATGAGATAAATATAGAAGGAATTTCGTTTAGATTTATAGATACAGCGGGTTTACGTGAAACAGCCGACGAATTAGAGGCGATGGGCATTGAGCGTACTCGTCAGAAAATGAAGGAGGCATCTTTGATTTTGTATTTGTTTGATATTAAGGACGTTGGAAGTGAAGAGTTTAGTGTTCAGAGTTTAGAGTTATTAGAACTAGGAATACCTGTGATTTTTGTAGCAAATAAGATAGATACAATTGACACAAAAACTTTAAGTGCAGTACAAGAAAGTAATTCAGAAATAATACCTATTTCAGCGGCACAAAAAACAGGGATAGATACTTTAAAAGCTACATTAATCAAGAAAATAAACGCAGGCGAAATAAGTTCAGAAAGTAATATAGTAACCAATATTCGTCATTACGATGCATTGTTACAAACCAAAACCTCACTCGATAATGTTATCAACGGATTAGATACCTTTATTTCAGGAGATTTCTTAGCAATGGATATTCGTCAGGCATTGTATTATTTAGGTGAAATAACTGGTGAGATAACTACTGAGGACCTTTTAGATAACATATTTTCGAAATTCTGTATAGGAAAGTGATTTATACGCTTTTGCATATAAAAATATCAATTTAATTATATTTTATATGTTTTTAAATATAAAAATGTATTTTTGTGTTTAATTATATTCAATAGCATGTAATGAGTTATTTGTCAGATTTTGTAAAGCAACGCAGAAAGGACGTTAATCTTACACAAGAGGAGTTTGCTGAACGTACAGGTGTGGCGTTAACTGTAATCCGAAAAATTGAGCAAGGTAAAACCAATTTAAATTTAGATAAAGTAAATTTGGTTTTAAGTATGTTTGGGCATGAATTGGCTCCTGTAAACTCAAAAGATTTACCTAAATGAGAACTGCCGAAGTATTTTATAAAGATATTTTTGCTGGATTATTAACAGAAACCAATGAGGGTGAATATGTGTTTCAATATGATTCAAAATATGTTATAGAACACCCTACAAGTTTTATCACTTTTACTATGCCTGTACGAATTGAGCCTTATATCGAAATTCGTTTGCCTGCTTTTTTTGAAGGCTTAATTCCTGAGGGTTGGCTATTGGAAATTGCATATAAAAGCTGGAAAATTAACCCTAATGATAGAATGGGTTTGTTATTAGCTTGTTGTAAGAATTGTATTGGAGCTGTAAGTATTAAACCTATATCAAATATTGAAAATGAATAGGTGTTTATATTGTTACAAAGAGTTGAATGATGATATTGATTTTCATCCAAAATGTAGTATGCTGTTTTTCGGCTCTAAAACTGCACCTCTAATCAATTATTCATTTGGGCAAATGAGTGATTTGGCTAAAAATGTGATAGAGCGAAGTATTGCAGTGCCTGGTGTTCAAGCCAAGCTTTCTATGACTTTAGAAAAAGTAGGCGCTGAGCAAAGATTAACCGTGATAGGGGCATTGGGAGGAAATTATATTTTCAAACCTCCTTCAAACGATTATCCAGAATTGCCACAAAATGAACATGTAACGATGCGAATTGCAGAGGCTTTTGGGATTAAAGTAGTTCCTTCGAGTTTAATAAAATTAGCTTCTGGAGAATTGTCCTATATAACTAAACGTATTGACCGTACCGATAACGGACAAAAAATACACATGCTTGATATGTTTCAAATTACTGAAGCATTTGACAAGTATAAAAGTTCGATGGAAAAAGTTGGTAAGGCAATAGGTACTTATTCTGATAATACAGTTTTAGATAAATTATTTTTTTTTGAATTGACTTTGTTTAGTTTTTTGACAGGGAATAACGACATGCACTTGAAAAATTTCTCCTTGATTGAATCACCTTCAGGTTGGGTTTTAGCTCCAGCTTATGATTTATTAAATGTTTCAATAGTTAACCCTAAAGATGAAGAGGAATTGGCATTAACATTATTTGGGAAAAAGAAGAAATTTTCCAAACACCATTTTGAAGAATTTGGATTGTCTCTAGGGCTAAGTCAAAAGCAAGTGGATTTGGTATTTAAGCGATTTAATATGAATAAAGTCAAAGCAATTCAATGGATAGATAGTTCATTTTTATCATCTGAGATGCAGATTGAATATAAACGTGTATTGGAAGAGAGATATTTGAGGATTGTTTAAAATTTAATGATATTTGAGAATATATTAATTTCAGCTTCATAAATACTGAATAATCATACTTCTATACACTTTTCTAAACTAAAATTTTCATATTCTTTATACTTAAAATTCCCCCACTGATTAGTAAGTAATGATGTTTTCCCAATTTTAAATTCATTGGTATTGCAATGTTTTCTGGCATATCTAAGCATACATTCCAGCTGGCTAAACTAGCTTCAAATGCTGAAATTACTTTTAACATTTGTTCATCACTTAGGCGCTCAATAGGAGGGAACTGAAATTCTTCTAAACCTAATATAGAACTAATAGATTCAAAATCTACGCCACTGATAAATCGCTCAACCTCTGCTATATAAGATTCAAATGTTTCTTCTTGGGAAGTAGGTTTAACATTTTGTTCCTTTCGATGAGCTGATTGTAAATCTTCAATTAATTGGGAAATGTAGTGGTTCATTTTTGGGTTTAAAGTTTAAGATTTTTGGCGTATGAGGCAGTTGTTCGGAATTTCCGAACAACTGAATTTTCATCTAATTCTTTTTCTTCAAAAATATGTTTAATGTGTTCACTTATAGTAGATTTTGCTTTGTCAAATAAGGTAGCCAATTGGTCTTGAGTAAGCCAAACTGTTTCATCATTCATACGAACATAAACCGAAATTTTTTTCATCTTCGGTTTTGAATATGATAAATTCAGAATTTGTGTTTTCCATTGGTTGAAAGATAATTAAGCTAATAAATTTTTAGTATTTAGAATCTTTATATCTCAAAACCAAATTTCTTTAGTTTTTTTATTGATAGAAATGCTTGATATAAAGCTTGCTCTTTGGGGTTTTCTTTTTTTGAAATTGAAAATTGGACTGACTTAATATTAGATAACTCTAAATTTGTAAATATTTTAGTTTGACTACCAACATCTATAATTTTTTTCCAATCATCTTTAGTAATTCTTTTTACCCTATCATATATTTCTTTTATATCATAATTTTCTACATCATCGAGTTTCGAAAGATTTCTAATTTCTTCAAAAAGGTTTTGGTTTGATTCTATTAAATTTAAACCTCTTTTTCCTGTTTCAATATCAATAGCAGAGAAGTTTTTATTCTCTTTTATTTTCTTTAATAAATCAAATACTGAATGGTAGTTTAATTTTTCAATTGGATTTTTATCAACATAAATTCTTAATCCGTCCCAAAATTTAAGTCCTTGTTTTTTAATTTCACTTATTATAAATAAAGTGTCATCAATTTGATTTTCTAAAGTTTCTTTTTCTTTTTCTCTAGCAATTGATTCTTCTTTTGAAACAAGTTGAGATTCTATTTTTAGTAAATCAATAGTATAACTTGCTTCTTTTAAGTTGTCCCAAGTACTTTTTCTTTTTACAAATTCAGAAAAAAGTGTATTTGATGCTGATTTTGATAATGAATTATAAACAAATAACAATATTTTTTTAAGTTCTTCTTGAATTGATATGTCTACTTTTTGTACTTCATATATTTTCCATAAATCAACTCTATTGTCAGTAAGAAAGTGAAAGTAGGCAAGTGAATATGCTACAACAAAGGATTTAAGGTTTGTATCTCCAATAGCATCAATATTTTTTCTGCCAAATAGAGAATCAGTGCATTTAAATAAAATGGCATTTGCTATTAATTTTTGATAGAAATGTTCACCAGGTAACAAATTTTTCTTTACTAACTCATTTGTTTTTTTTGTGTATTCAATAAAGTTTTTCTGAGCACCCCTAGATACTAAATGTGGTTCTTGCTCCCAAATATTTATAAATTTTGCAACATCTGATTTTAAGAATTTTTGATTTGTTGGATTCTGTTCCTTAAATTTCTTTTGTTGTGCTGGAGATGCAATTTTGTTCAATGATTCTTTATATTGACCACTTGCACGTTCAAAAAACCATAAAGTAGATAGATTTCTATGATTAAAACAAGCTAAGCAGTATAGTTTTTTTCATATTTTCTGTTTTGATTAACACAAGCAAATACTCGATGAATAAGTTTATTACGAACAGCATTTAATACAGACATCTTATTCTTTTTCTCATCTTGTGTTTTTCGTTCGTAATATCTTTTTAAATCGTCACTAAACCTTACTGCAACAAGTGATGCCATGTGAATTAAAGATTTCATGTTCATATTTGCCATTTTTGAGACTCGTCCTTTGCCTCTAAATATGCCAGATTCTCTAACAAAAGGTGCTACTCCTGCATAACAAGCATATTTCCTTGGATCATTAATGTCTTTAAATTCATTGGTCGTGACAATTATTCCAATAGCAGTAACAGCCCCAATTCCTTGTACTGATGTAATTAAGCCAAATAATCTACTTAATTCATCATCAGATTTTATTACATCTTGAATGGCTTTTTCAATTTTTAGTAAATCTTCTTCTATAGATTTTAGAGTAGCTTCAAAGAAACTTTCACTTTCATTTTGAATTTTATCTATCACAAAATTTACACATTCTTTTAAAGGCACTAGTATCATTTTTTTTACAGAAATAAGTCTATCTCTATCTCTGGTGTATCTTGCAAGTCGCTGAATTACTTCTCTTTTTGGCTTCCATAGTTGTAGTTTTTCTCTGAAAGTATAAGCATACTGAGCAATTCTTATCGAATCAATTTTGTCATTTTTACCTCTAACACTTCCTTGTGAATTTTTGATTTGTAAAGCAGATTCTAAACAAATATTTCCATCCATTTTATGTAAATACTCCAAAAGTGGATTGTTATAAATACCTGTATGTTCCATGCAAACAACAGTATTAGACAATTCAAAATCAGGTAATTCCAGCAATTCTTTGAAGAATTTATCAATAGATTTTGTGTCATTTTTGATTTTACGATGTAAAACAAACTTGTTCCCATTGTAAACAGCAAAGTCTAATTCATTTTTTGACACATCACAACCAATGTAATAAATAAATTTCATAAATTTGTACCGTTAAATAGTTTAACATAAACCAATTAACAAGTTTTAAATCACCATCAATACCTTGCTAATGAGCCTCGGAACTCTAATTTCTATTTGATGCCAAAGATTTAAAACAAACGGTAAAGGACAGAATCGACTCATAGGTCATTAGCCTCGAAACCTTATTAGTGCTCCTTTACCGTTGTTAATTTTTCAAATATCTAAAGAAATTTTATAATTTTACTGAACCCAATCTAGACTCGACTCTTAACAGGAAGGCGGTCATTTACCGTCTTTCGTTTTGAGTAATAATCATTTCTTGGTTTTGTTATATGAGACAAATCTAAAGGATTTCTATTGTTAGGATCTACTACATATTTTTTTCTTGATAAAGATTCTAATTGAACAAAAAATGGATTGTTTGATGATAAATCAAGATCTGTTACTTTATTTTGACTATTTGCAAATCTAGCAATATTGGGTACTTCTATGTTTTTTTGCTCTACGTTTTTTATTACGGTAAGCTTCATCTGGACAAATACTTTACTCAAATCAGCATCTTTGTATTTCTTCTGTGTATGATAAAGTGAAGCTGTAGTTTGTCCACCGTTAACAATCTGAAAATCTAACAATTTGGTCAAATACAATTGATTATTGGAAATGATTGTTTCTACGTTTTCAGCAGTTGCTGTAATTCCATTGTTATATGGTAAAAACATTTCAGGTTTTTCTCTTATTGTATCTCTAATCCCTTTGTTGTATTTACCTGTTTGTCCTAAAAAAGCTCTAACATTACTTTCTAATAACTCACTAGAATGTTCTTTGTATAATTTCGCTAAAGCAGAACCTGGCATTAATGCTAAATAACACTCATATAATTCATTAGTATTGGGCATTTGTAAGCATTGAATACCTATATTTTCTCCATTGAGTAAATCTTGTATATCAATTTCAATTGGTTCTCTATTACTAGATTATTCATAAATTTTAAAAAAACGAGTAATATCCCAAACATGAACAAAAATATCCAAGTCTTCGAATCCTTTAATAGTAATTTTTTCTAAATCGTGATTTGAGTTACCATTTATAAAAAGGTATAAGTTAATTCTATCAAAATCAGTTTTTTGTTTTGATATTATTTTTAATAGTTCATTCAATTCAACATGAGATGGGTCAATATAATCAATATGCCCTTTTAGTGCTGCATTGATAAATTTTTTTAATTGGTTGATTGACTTATTAAAATCATCTTTTGTAATATTATATTCATAAGAATTTGGATTGAAATAGGTGATATATAAATCTAAACTCTCAAAAAATAATTTATTTGATGCATCTCTATATTCATCTTTTAAACAATATCCATTCAATTTCCAATCTATTCTTCCTTGTGAATCAGGTTGGATATATGATAAAACTCTACCACCTTCAGACTTGCCTATTGAATCTAATATTTCAATACAATATTCAGTAAATTTATCTTCAAAACTTGCACCTTCTCCGTCTGAATATACAAGGGAGGAAACATCGGAGTTTTAATTCATTTCATTAATCATAAGTTGTAAAACCTCTTCGTTGGATTTACAAATATCAATTTTTGAAATTACTTTTTCTGTGTATTCAACAAGGTTTTCATTTGGTAAAATTAATAATTCCTTTACGTTATCATGTTCGAAAATGAAGTATTGGAAATTGTTTTTTGTAAAAAGTTTATCTGTTGCAATTTTCGTTTTTTTAGTAAAATGAACTGACAATCCCTTTTCATCCATAAAATTGAAATAACAAGCGAATATCTCAAAGTTGTTTTTGTTGGGAATTTGAGTTTTTGTAATAACTTCACTTCGAGTATGGTCTTTAATCCAGAAATTTTGTATCATGATTCAATAATTTTTGCTTTTAAAATTTCAGTTAATGTTACACTAAATGGTTTTGGCGAATTTCTATGACTTTCAAATTTTGCTAATTTTCGAATATCAATTGATTGATTGATAAATTCGGAATTTACGTTTTTATCAATTTCATATACCAAGTATAATTCACCTTTGGGGTTGGGATATCTTTTCTTAATTAAATCATTTTGTGAAAATATTTTTGGACCAGTATTTTTAAGTTGAAATATTTTATTGGTAATTAATTCATCTGGACCATGTAAAATTAAATATTTTGCATTTATATTTTCATTTGATAAAGGCAACGAACCTTTATCTGTTCCTGTTCTAAAATTATATAAATTGTTTTTTAAAATCCAGTCTAACTGTTCTTTTGATTTGTAAAATCCAACCATGACAAATGTATTATCAGGATTAATTTTTTCTTTTCCAATATATTCAGGGAAAGACTCATGTAGCATTTCATTATCAGATTTTGGCTCTTTAAAAATTCTAAACGTTTCGTTTGATAGTTTTTCCCTTTGAGATGTTCTGTCTAATAAATGGTCTATAATTAAATCTATAAACTTTGATAATTCGTTAATTTCTTCATTATTTGATGAAGGATTTACGGAAAATGCTCCCAAACCTGGAATGATTTCGTGAAATCCTCTAAATGGTTTTTCTTTGGCTCCAGGATATAAAATGTAAGCACCGCCAGAACGTCTTATTGCATCTTTGTAAGCATGCATTTTCAATAAATCTACATTTTTGTAAGTCCCTTTTCTTTCATCTAATTCTTCTTGATTTAATGTTTGCTCTAAATCTATTCCATCAAGATTTGAATGTACTGACTGATAAAAATTTGTTATTTTATATTTTGCATCAAAATGAATATGAACAATCGATTCATTTGCTTCAGCTTCTTTTTCTGTAAATGTGTTCGACCAAATAGTTAGCGTATAATCAGGACGTAATGGAGCTGTCCAACTACCACTTTTGGCTTCTGAATAATTGATACCTCCTTTAAATGTTCGATTATAGGAAAACTTAATTTTTAAATCTCTATTTCTTTTAGTAAAAACACCTTCTAAAGCGGTATGTTTTCCCGACTTTACCATTACATTTAATCCGTCATTTGTTGGAACAATTAAATGTTTGTAGGCTTGTTCGTCATAATGAATAGTTTGAATATTAAATTTATCTTTTACTAAATCATACAATGTAAAAAATAGCCAATATTCATACAATGAAGCAATATCCTTTTTACCAGCATTGTAAACATCATCTCCTCCTTTCCAAATCAGTTTAGAAGCTAAATCGAATTGTAACCATCTGTTTAAAATTTCTCTATATCCACTTCTTTTTTGCAAAACTGGGCTATTTAATTTTAATGAGGTAGGTGGGTTTATGTTTTGGAAAAATGGATGATTTAATTGTTGTTCAAGTTTGTCAATTAAATATTGAGCTTCTTGAATAGGTTTTGACATTTGTTTATTTTGAAAAATAGCTAAACAGTCTTCACTGAATTTTTTAAAAATTTCTAAAACATGTTTTATGAATCTATTTTCCTGGGTATCTAATGATTCTATTTTACGATAACCATTAATTTTAAGTGGAACAGATTGTATATTTGATTTGTGTAGTAAATGATTTTCAGGTAAAGTTGTACGATTTGTCCCTGCAATTATTTGACGAAGAGTATGATTTGAAATTTTTCTAATCTTTCTAATATCAATAACTTCGATTTCTTCATCCCAGTTTGTTTTAGGATTACTTATTACTTTTTGAACTGATTCTAAAAAATCAGAATTATTTAATATAGATTGAACAAAGCAAAATCGTTGATAAATTGTGTTTTGATTAGATTCAAAATCAATTTCAAAGGTTTGATGAACTGGTGAGTTTATTTGCATTAACAATTCTGTGCATTTATCGGTGATATCTTCCAACATAAACCGATAATTTTCTCTATAACTCTTATCTAATTCTTGATTAAATTTGGTAGCTAAAACTTCTAAATTAAGTTTTGAAACTGTTGCATTATTGGTGGTTTCAAGAATTTCTAAAGTTAATGTACCAACATAAATGTTGGGTACAATTCTGCCAGAAGAAGCATGTCTTTTAGAAGGAATTACTATGCCTGAAATACTTGCACATAATTGATATTTATCATTATTAAAGTGATATTCATAGCAATTACCTTCTAAAATCTGAAATTTACTTTCAGAAAATTGTTCTGCTTCAAAAATGTCAATTTCCCTAAATTCTGAATTTCCTTCAGGATAAATAGTAAGTACTAAATCAGATTCTAATGAGTCTAACGGTATTTGTAAAAATTCATGTTGCATAAATTAAGCTTCGGCGTAACTTGTAAATCCGTTATCGAGAGCATTTTTATACATTCTAACCAGTTTTTCAAAAGCAATTGGATATTTAATATTTTCGAACAAAATATCATCACTTTTTGCAATTGAAAATGTTTGTCCTTCTTTCAAGCATAACAAAATCAAAGCGTCTAATACCTTCGAAGTTTTACTTCGTGAGCCATGAAGTTTTGGAAGTAATTTTTGCATAATAGCAATGTCAATACTCTCATTTTTAGAAACATTGCTAATTGTATTTAATTTTTTTATCAATAATAGAATTTCAAAACCTGTTCTATAGCCAAATTCAGCTCCTATTTTCTTTAATTCATTAAAGAATTTTACTAATATTTCAGAGTATTCTTGGTCTTTTTCAATCGTATTATCTGTTGCAATTTCCAAGAAGTTTTTTGCCATTGATAAGCCTTTACCCTCTAAAACTGATAAATCAATTTTGGTAGGTAAATCGAAAAAACTTTTAATATTGCTCACATCTACTCTGAATTCGATAGTATTTGCTCTATCCAAAACTTTTGGACTAAACATATAAGTTGTTTCATCAATATTTACTGTTCCAATAATAAATAGATTTTTAGGCCAATTTATTTCTGATGGTACATCATTACCTTCTAAATCTTTTCGAGTACTTCCAGAATAAAGTTTGATTTTATCCCCTGATTCCATTATGCTTAGAAAATCGGCAAAATATCTTTCTACATGGCTTAAATTCATTTCATCTAAAATTAGAAAATATGGTTTGTTCTTGTTTTCTAATTTTGATGCCTCAATAATTAAATTTAATGCTTTTGAATCTGGTGAGATATATTCTTCTGAGTTTAATCCATTTGGATAACCTAACAAAGGTTCTCTATTTGTCCAATCTGCGCCAACAGGTATAATTTTAAATTGGCTTTCATCTTCACAAATCCACGTTACAAAACTTTGAGCAATTTTAGTTTTTCCAGAACCTGACAGTCCCGTTAAAAGTACAAATGGCTTTGTTAAAAGAGAAGAAACAAAGCGAGTAATAAGCGATTCTGAAAACACTAAGCCGCTTTCTGATACATTTTTGATAAAAGAGTTAATATCAAATTCTTCGGAATTTTGTTCCTCTTGTTCTTCAAAAATAATGTCTTGATTTGAATTGAATGAAACCCAAGCATTCCAAGGGGAACTCATCCAATTTTTAATAGGCTTATTTGTTGCTTTCCAATTTGATTTATTTTCATCATTAAGGAAGTCTTGAATCTTAGATATTTCGTCTACATCATACCAAATATTAAAATTTTTTTTAACAATTTGTTTATCAATAAACCAACCTTGAATTTTGTTCATCCAATTCAAATATTGTTTAATTGTCGTATCTCTTGAAACTTTTGTCCTTAGAAATTCTTCAAACTTTTTTTTATTTTGATTAATAGTATTTTCCATATTATAAATTTATGCAGCCGTTCTACTACTTTCAAAATAAAAATCATCAGGAAATGATTGGATTCTAGCAGCCTCACGTACTGTAATAGAGCGATTTTGCTCAATATCAGGATGTATATAATAATGTCCATCCATTGCAATATGAGCAACAACTGTGTGAGATATAGCCTCTCCATCAACCACTTGAAAACGGTTTGTAAAAGAAGATGTATTTGAATGTTTTATTAAATGCGAAGGTAATGTCGAATAATCTAAACGTTTACGTTTTTTATTCCATTGTTCTACTGCAATTTTATAAATCTCTAAGTCTGTTGAATTATTTGGTCGTGCTATGTGCTGTGTTGTAAAGTCAATACAGTTTCTAATTTGTGTTTTTTCTAAATAAGAACTTGTTGGTTTAATGTATTTAGAAATTCCAAGTGTACCTTCTCCATTTTTTAGTTTTGGTAAGTCTGCAAATAAATCTTTAAGTATTTTTGCATTTGTTTCTTTAACATTAAATTCAGGAAAACTTAGTTCTAAGTCTTCTTTCCAACCAATAATTATTACTCTTTTTCGATCTTGTAATACACCAAAATCCTTGGAATTTAGAATTTTAAAATCGAATTTATATTTAGATGCTCTTATTGCAGCTTTAATTTTCTCAAAATATTCTCCATTTTTTGCAGAGAGCATACCAGGTACATTTTCAAATACAAACATTTTTGGTTTATATTTTTCAAGAAATTTCACATAATGTTTATATAAGTGATTTCTTGGATCATCTTCCATTCCTTTTGGGTCTCTTGCTCTTCCAGCAACAGAATATGCTTGACATGGTGGACCTCCAATGACTAAATGAACTTCTTGGTTTTGAAGTTGATAGTCTATTTTCTCAAAAATAGATGGTATAGTATCTTCCGAAATTTCAGTATTTATTACAGAATCTATCAAATCTTTTGGAATTGATGCCCAAAGTTGTTTTCTGGTAATTGTTCCTTTTAAATAGTTGTAATAAACTTCTATTTGTCCACTTTCCTTTAAATAATGAAAAGCAACTCTTGTACGCAACGTGTTACAAGCCTCACTGTTCATTTCTACGTGTGCAATAGGTTCAAATCCAGCTCTTATAAAGCCCTCTGATAATCCTCCTGCTCCTGCAAATAAGTCTATGAAATTTAATTTACTCATCAATACCTTCTTTAAAAAATTCTTCAAATGTGATACCTAAGCCTTTTAGTATTTTTTCTAATATTTCAATAGAAATATTTCTTTTACCTTTTTCTATATCAGAGATATAAGTTCTATCTACATTGGACATATTGGCGAAATATTCAATTGATATTCCTTTTTCTTCTCTTAGTTTTTTTACTTTTAAACCAAGTCGTTCTTTGATGTTCATAGTGTGTAAATTTAAGTTAACGCTTACAATTGATCTGCTTACAATTGTCATCATTGAAGTAGGAGTTAATTAATTAGAATATTTAAACAATAACACAAAACTGAATTTCTTCAGAAAACAATTCCGAGACAATGTCTCGGAAATCAATTACATCGTAAAGGAATTTTATCTTTCTTACTCAATTGCGTAAACACTGCCTGCGCAATTAAAACTTAGTTGGTCACATTATTCATTATTTATATTTTATTTCTAATCAACAATTCCAACATTATCATTCAATAGAAAAATTATACCCAAACGGGTGTAAAGTTTTTTTTAATTCACACTAAAAAGTGCTTTATAGTGCACTATTTTGCATCATTTCAATGTTTTTAAATGAAAAGTTGTATAAAAGTGCTTTTAAATGCACTTTTTTGTGTGTTTTCATTTCTAAATAACTCAACCAAAAGAAATTATTTGCAAGCCTATAAAACAAGATTATAACAATTTTTGAAAGAATATACATAAACTAACAATTTAATTAAATCAATGTAAAATGTAAATAGTGATATTTTTTTATTAATATTTTAGTATTTTACTTTATGTGATAGTTTTGCAGGTTTATTAATTTATATTTGGTTACTTACCAATAAAATATCATATTTAGGAAACATTATACTGCTATAATTTATGAAATCAACTATATTAAAATCTTTGGCATTGTCTCTAGGTTTAGGTGCTGCTTCGGTATTGAATGCCCAAAATATTCCTAACGCCGATTTTGAATCTTGGAACTCAACTACTAGAGATTCTCTTTCTTCATGGAAAGCTACTCTTGGACTTAAAAAAGTTTCTGGTGTTACTGGTTTTGCCGGTAGGGTAGAGACATTAAGTTCGTCTGATATTGCATCTTTAGTTGCTGGTAATATTTCTTGTATTACTGGTTGTACAGGTAATATTCCAGCTAAAGGTATTCCTATTTCTACAAGTGGTGCATTTAATATTTCTTTCTCTTATAGAAGTTCAGCAGGTAGTCAAACTCCTGTTATTGCAGTTGCATTTATAGGTGCTGATGGTAATGTAATTGGCGGTAGTGCTGGAGTTTATTTTTCTACTTTAAATTCAGGTGTAAATTCATTTACAAGTAAGTCAATCTCTAGTTTAATAGTAACAAATCCATTCAGTATGATTTCTTCAGTACCAAGTACTGCTAAAGAAATTTTGGTTGGTTTTTTTCCTGAAATTCCAACGAGTGGTGCAAAAACGGTTGGCTCTTTTTTAGAAATTGATAATTTGGCAATTACAATAGGTGGCTCAAGTGTAACTGTGCCAAATAATGCTTTTGAAAATTGGATTTCGTCAACTACAAACTTACCAAATGGTTGGAATACTTCTGAAAATTATTTAAAAGGTTCGGTTGATAAAGCTTCTCCTGGTTCAAATTCAAGTGCTGCTTTACAATTAAAAACAGGTACTTTGTTAAGTGCAGTTACATCTGGTTCTGCTACTTTGGGAAGTGTTGTGTATGATCAAAATGGAAATGTTGTGAAATATGTTCCTTCATTTAAAGTTGATGCAAATCCTTTATCAATTCATTTTGATTATAAATATGCGCCTGCAAATAATTCAGATTCAGCTTATGTAGAAGTTATTTTAACAAAAAATAAAGCAGGTGTTGCTACAAAAGTTGGAGGTACTTATGCTTTATTATCTGCTCAAAATACCTATAAAAGTGTATCGGTGCCGGTAGTTTTATTATCTGGAGAAACAAGTGCCGATTCGGCCATTATTGAGTTTAACTCTTCAAGAGGCGAAGTTGGAAGAGTAACTAAAGCTGTGGGCAGTACTTTAACCGTTGATAATGTTCGTTTTACTTATGATGTAGCAATTGGTATTGAAAGTTTAGATGCAAATGCTGGACTAAAACTTTATCCAAATCCTTCAAATGGTTTTATTAATGTAGAAAATGCAAATGCTGAAGATTTTGTAATTACTATATTAACAACCAACGGTAAATTGGTTAAAAGCTTTGTTGTGAATAGTTTAAGCGCTAAAAATGTTGATTTAACATCATTGCCAAAAGGCTTATATATTGTTAAGTTTGAAGCGAAAAATGCAAATTATACTACTAAATTAACGTTGAATTAAAACAATTTGAGATAAAAGATTAAAGATTTTAGAATCTAGATTTTAAACTTGAAGTTTGAAATGGAGTATTTATATAGATAAGTACTCCATTTTTCTTAAGTAGAAATATTAAATATTGAGATTGTAAAATATACTCTATCATCTAAAATCTATTATCTAAAATCTTTACATTTTACCCAAAATACTTCAATATTTTGGCAAATAAATTTTCAGGGGTAAAAGGTTTACTAATAAAATCATTCATTCCTGCCTCCACTACCTTTTGTTGAACATCAAACATTGCTTCTCCCGTCAAAGCTATAATAGGAATTGTTTTGTTTTTTTCACGAATTTTTACAGTAGCTTCATATCCGTCCATTTCAGGCATTTGCAAATCCATCAATATAAAATCAAAATTATTTTCGTGTTCAAATTTAAACAAAGCCATTACACCATTTTCAGCAGTTTCAATATTTAATTCTGCTTGTGATAATACTTTTTTTGCAACTGTTAAATTGATTTTATTATCATCAACCAACAACACTTTTTTCCCTGCCAAACAACTTAAATCTAAAATTGGTGTTTGTGTTTTGTTGGCTCCAAATTTTCTTTTTTCTGTAGGTTTGTTGTATTTTAAATTAATATCAAAACTAAATGTTGAGCCTTTTCCAAGTGTACTTTCAACATCAATTTTTGAATTATAAAGAGCTAAAATTCCTTTGGTGATAGCCAATCCTAAGCCTGTTCCTCCAAATTTTCGAGTTGTGCTTGCATCGGCCTGACTAAAATCATCAAAAATATGTTCAATGTTTTCAGAGGCTATTCCAATCCCTGTATCACTAATTGCAAAACGCATGGTACATATTTCATCTGTTTGCTCTATTACAGTAATATTCATCGAAACATAGCCCTTTTCGGTGAATTTAATAGCATTTGAAAGAATGTTATTGATAACTTGCCCTAATCGTACAGGGTCTCCAATAATAAGTAGGTTATCTGGAGTGTTTTCAAAATTTAATCGAAGTTCAAGGTTTTTTTCTTTTGCTTTACTTAACTGCGATAGGAAAATATTTTTGACATGTGATTTTAAATTAAACGGAATATCTTCAAGTTGAATTTTACCTGCATCCATTTTATTGAAATCTAATATGTCGCTAATAATTGCAAGTAAATTGTTTGCTGAAAATCGAATAATATTCAAATTTTCAATTTGATATGGTTGAGGATTCTCTTCCAATAAAACGTTTGTTAAACCTATCACTGCATTCAATGGTGTTCTTAATTCATGACTCATGGTACTTAAAAATTGTGATTTCACCATGGATGCATGTTCAGCTTTAGTTTTTTCTTCTTTAAGTTTTGCCTCAATTTGATGTAAATTTTCGGCCATATTAATTAATGCTTTACCTAAAATGTCGTTTTCACTTAAAGGTTTAAATATAGTTTTGAAGTTCCCTTTTCCAATTTCATTCGCATAATTGGTAGTTGATTTTAGGTTTTCGGTGAGTTCATGTATTGCAATTGAAATTTCTTTTATTTCATCATTTCCCGAAATTTCTAATTCTTCTTTATGTATATGTTCTATATCTCCAATACTTAATTTTTCAATTACTTTTTTTAATTGATATATTCTTTTTGATAAATTAGTAGATACAATGAAAGCAATAATGATTGTAATAAGAAGTACTAAGGAATCAATGGCAAGTAATGATGGGGTGAAAAATAAACCCAAATGTATTTTTGTTTTTGGGATAAATGTAAAACATTTCCATTGCTGACCCTTATATAAAGTATATCCCTTTTCTGTAGCAACTCCTATTACAGAGTTGTTATTGTCAATCAACTTGTTGTTATGAATTGTAAATCTGAAATCATCAGGCGAACGATAATCATTTGTTAAATCATTAAATAATAAATCTGTTGATGGGCCTTCAATAATTTTATTTTCACTGTTACTTAATAGAATGTTAATGCCTGGATAAGTTTTGGATAAGGATTGTATAATGCCATTTTTGGAATTTTTTACAATTTTATCCCACGATGCAAAATTGTACCAAACCCCAATTATTTTATTTTCATTATCGAAAACTGGCGCTGAAAATTCAATACCAAACCCGTTTGAATTATATATTTTTTTTACGTTTGGACTTAGTTTAATGTCTGAATACCAAACATTTTCCTTGTTTTCAATTGCTTTACTAAACCATTCAAAGTTTTTGAAGTTTTTGTTAAATAAAAATGCTGTATTAAGTTTATTGTTTGCATTGTCGGTATCATTAAATGCAATAAGATTACCGTTTAAATCAACAACCATCATTAAATCATACACTGGATAGTTTTGCATTAAATGGTTAATTTCATTTTGTAATTCTTTTGAAAATCCTCCTTTTTTTAATTGCTCAATAGTTAGTTTGTTTTGAGAAAATGTTAAAACGTCTCCATAACGTTCGGTGAAATTTTTATCTAAATTTTCTAAAAAGTTAATGCTTGTGTGTAATGCAATTGTTTTTTTAACTTCATTTTCGCTTTGAATTGGACTTAAACCAACCACTATGTTTAATAAAATAAGCAAAAATATAGGCGTAGCTATAATTGCTATCAAAAATTGATTTCTAAATTTTAAATTATATAAAGAATATTTTTTAACCATTGAATCTAGACTAGGGATTTTGCTTTTTTCGTAATTGTTTTAAAAAAGTTGTTGAATAGTAATATTAATGTTGTAAAATATGTATTTGTACTGATAAAGGTTTTTGATTTAGGCCAATTAAATATTGCCATTTTGTAAGTGGATATGTTAATTTAGCAAATAATCACCTAAAAAATCTTAACTTTAAAGACCCATAAAAAAGAAGAATTAGTTTTAATGCATTACTCCGACGAACAAAAAGCTGTAATCAATACCGACACTGACATAAAAATCAATGCTGTTGCTGGTGCAGGTAAAACTACTACTTTGTTGGCGTATGCAAAAGCTCGAAAAGCCAATGCCAAAATTTTGTATATTGGTTTTAACAGAACCGTTAGGGTTGAGGCACATGAACGTTTCTTAAAAGCTGGAATCAAAGTTGATTGTTCAACGGCACACTCATTGGCCTATGCTGATATTTGTAGAAATAGAAATTTTAAGATTGAAAATGATATCAATCCATTTTTTATAAGCGAAGTATTAGAACTAAAAAAGCAAATTCCTGATATAGCCAAAATGATGAGTATGGCAAATCATATTTATAAATTTGCTGTTTTGTATTGTAACTCAGCTTGTACCAAAGCCACCGAAGTTCCTTATATTGATTCTTTGCTTGATGCTGATAGTATTCAATTTGCAAGTAAATATTTAGATAAAATCATCAATTATACTCGTCAGTTGTTGGCGATGATGAATGAAGGCAAATGCGGTATATTTCACGATTTTTATTTAAAACTGTATCAACTCAAAAATCCACAGTTAAACTACGATTACATTCTTTTTGATGAAGGGCAAGATGCATCAGGAGCTATGTTGGATGTATTTACCAATCAAAAAGCAAAAATGGTAATTGTTGGAGATACACATCAGCAAATTTATGGTTGGCGAAATGCAGTAAACTCACTTGATAAAGTTGATTTTAAGCATTTTGCATTGTCAAATTCGTACCGATTTAATGATAAACTTGCTGGTATGGCTATGGGTATTTTAGATTTAAAACAAATCTTAAATTCCGAAGCCGAAACACCACAAATTAATGGTTTGGGCAACTCTCAAAATACTGATACAAAAATAGTGTTGGCTAGAAGTAATGTAGGTTTGCTTTCTTCAGCAATTGACCACATCAGCAAACCTGATACTTTTAATAAAATATATTTAGAGGGAGGACTAGATGCCTATTCTTACACCTCAAACAATGTGCATTTGTACGATATTTATAATTTGTACATGCATAAAACCTCTCAAATCAGAAGTAAATTCATTGGTAATTTTAAAAGTTTTGAAGAGTTAGAAAAATACGTTACCCTCACTGGCGACAATGAAATTAAGCTTTTATGCTCATTAGTAAAGCGTTATGGTGGCGATTTACCTAGTTTACTAAAAAAGTTACGTGACCATCATACTGAATCTAAGGCAGACGCAAATATGCTCTTTAGTACTGTACACAAAAGTAAGGGTATGGAATACGACGAAGTATTTTTGGGAGATGATTTTATTTCAGAGGAAGATTTGTTGAAAAAAACGAATACAGACAATGTGTTAACTGAGCAACAAATTGCACAATTAAATGAGGAAATAAATATTTTGTATGTTGCAGCTACAAGAGCAAAATACAAATTGGTATTACCTGCCAGGTTAATGCCATCGTACATGGATGATGTGAAGTTACAGCCAACAATTCAAACCGTTATCGTAACCAAAACAGAATACGAACCTTCAAAATCAACACGTACTGCCGAAGAGTTACTCGCAAAACTTGCAGAAACAAAACAAAGTTTACCAAATAAGTCGCAATCAAAACCAATTTCAAAACCGATAATGAGGGCATCAAAAGCCAACCAACCTTGGGACGAAGAAGAAGATTTTTTGTTAGAAGATTTATTTGATGCCGGTAAAACCATTCCCGAAATAGCCCAGCAATTGCAACGTTCGCCTACGGCTATAGAAATGCGTATGCAAAAAATAGGTTTGTGGCTTGATTAAGTTTAGGGTTAAGAGTTTAGGGTTTAGGGTTTAGGGTTTTCAAAAACGCTTAACTCTTAACTCTTAACCCTCAACTCCCCTTCGCCAGCACCAAAAATCCATCACTATTCCTAGCGATTACACCATTATTAAGTGCTTCACGAAGCCATTTTTTAACATAATCATGCTGATGAATTTCGAACTTGTTTAAGTATTCCTTGGCATCAATACCTTCAGGTTTGAAATATGAAAAAAGTTGTTTGTCGCTAATATTTATTTTGGCTTTTGATTTACAAACATCACATTTGCCACATGCTTTGGGGTTTTGTTCACCAAAATAACTACAAAGAATCTGTTGGCGACATTGCAAACTTTGTTTGGCATAATCAACTGCTTTATTCAGCTTATTTAATTGATTATCATATCTTAACTTAAGTTTTCTCATATTAATTGGCATTTTGTTCGCATCTTGACGGGCGGTTAAAAATGTCAATTGTGGCTTATCTGTGCTTTGTTGGTAAACTATAATTCCAGCTTTATGTAAAAACTGTAATTTTAATTGTAAATCAACAATTGAATTTTTTAAATGTGAAGCCAAGAAAGGTTCATTGATAAGTGTGAAATCGGTAAAAATTTCGCCACCATGCACACGTAACAATAATTTAATTACAGGGTCAAGGTTTTTATTTTTAATTTGAAATTCATATAAAACAGTTTTGTTATCTACCAAAAACAACACTTTTGAAGGCTGATAATAAGACTCATTAAACAAAATAAAACCTTCTCTTTCAAGTTGTTTAATAGCATAAAATGTCTGTCGAGGAGGAAGACTATACACTCGCTCAAACTCCATTAAATCGAGCTCATAACTTACAAACTCACTACTGCCAACTGCAATTTTAAAATAGTTTGCAAGGCTTTGATACACACGACGCAATAAATCTTCATTGGGGTTTTCTTCTGCTAAATTTTTGAGCATCCAATCGGCATCATTTTGCTGAAAAAGTAAAACAGCATGTGCTTCGTTGCCATCTCTACCTGCTCTGCCTGCTTCTTGATAATAAGCTTCAAGGGTTTCGGGTAAATGGTAGTGAATCACCATTCTCACATCAGGCTTGTTGATTCCCATACCAAATGCATTGGTTGCTACCATAATTTTGGCAGTACCTTTCATCCACTTATTTTGCTGTTGCTCACGTACTTCTCTACTCAAACCAGCATGATACACCGCCACAGGTATTCCTTCTTGATGCAATAACATTCCCAAGGAATTGGCTAGTTTTCTACTTTTTACATACACAATACCAACCCCTGACGTAATTTTTTTTGACAAAGCCAACAGTTTCGAATCTTTATCATCAGTAATAATTACATTGTATGATAACTGCGGAATTGAAAAACTTTTTATAAAAATCGCAGGATTTTTGAGCTCTAAATGTGTGATTATATCCTCCTGTGTTTTTGCATCAGCCGAGGCAGTAAGTGCAATAAAAGGAACATTTGGAAGTATTTCTCTAAGCGTTGTGATTTGGGTATATGCCGGTCTGAAATCGTGTCCCCATTGTGAAATACAATGTGCTTCATCAATGGCTATTAAGCTCACTTTCATTTGCTTGACACGTTCAATAAAAATAGTTGTCAGTAACCTTTCGGGCGAACAGTATAAAAATTTTACTTTACCATAAATACAATTATCGAGTACAATATCAATTTCACGTTTACTCATTCCCGAGTGAATTTCATACGCAGGAATATGTTTTTCACGTAATTGTTGCACTTGGTCTTTCATCAATGCAATCAATGGTGAAATAACAATACAAATACCATCAGTAATTAATGCAGGAACTTGAAAACAAACAGATTTGCCACCACCAGTAGGTAAAATTGCCAACACATCTTTTTTTGCCAACACAGCCTCAATAATTTCAGGTTGCATTTCTCTGAAATTATCGTGTCCCCAATATTTTTGTAAAACTTTCTGTGCTAGCATACTGTAAAAATAGAAACATTTAAAAACAATTCAATACGCTTTACTGAAAATGAATTTAATTAATAAGTCCTCAACCTAAATAGAATTGGTATTACAACTTTTGGTACATCAACTGGAATATTTTCTTCTCTTTCTCCTGGTATCCAATCTGGCATTAATTTAACAATTCTTAAAGCTTCATTATCAAATTGATTACTTATTATGGAATCAACTTGAATATTTTCTGAACTAAAAGAACGAACTACTTTAATATTTGTGAGTTTTCCTGTTTTTGTAACTGAAAACATAATCCAAACTTTACCTTCAATCTTTTTCTCAATTCCAATTTTAGGGTAAACCATTATACTGTCAATGAATTTTTTCATAGGTTCATATCCACCTTTAAATACTGGATGTTGGCTATAATCGTCTATAAAAATGTGATCATCAATTTCATTTTTACTTTGCCCAAAAACATTTACCGAAAAAAACAAAAGCAGTATTACAATGTATTTCATAAAGGATTTGATTTATTTTGCATTAGGTTTAAAAACTAGATGTAGAACGGATGGCTTATCATTTATATTTTGTCAAAAATAAAAATTTAACACTTAAGAATATTGATTTATTTTTAGAAACTCCAATAAAAGTAGGGGATAACGGTTTTATTGAAAAAGAAATACATGATTTGTTGATTGATAAAATGTTAGCTACTGAAATTGATTTTTCAAAATCAGCCAATAAATTGCTTGCTTCAACTTTTGAAGTGGCATTTTATAATGAAATGATTGCTATTTCTTGGCCATATTGGTCGAAAAATGTAGCATTTAAATTGAGTAACGAACTTGCAGTTTTAACTCAAATTTTATTTGATTCCGACTTTATTTTATACGATCCTCAATTAAAGAAAATCATCTCCCATCAAAATGATTTACTTTCTGATAATCAATCTGAAAAAGTAGGAATATCGGTGTTAAATAAGCTTAAATCTTTGTTTAAGTAATGTCTCTATCAATTTAAATTAGAGACATTACTTAAATGTTATTTCTCTTCCTCTTCTTCTTTTAGCTTCTTAGCTTTTGATAATTCGCTAAATCCAAAGAAAAAATACAAAGCACTCAAAAGTCCTAATCCTGCTGCTACACCAGTTTTTCCTGCAAAATTATAAACTAAGGCTATAATCCAATTAATTCTCACTGAACCACCTTCAGCTTCTAAGTGACCAAAATAGAAATAAGCAACAACGGCTAAAATTAGCAGTCCGCCTCCCCATAAAAAAGACCCTAATGGTCCACTTTGTTCCTCTGTGTTTTGTTCTTCTGACATATTTTTTAAATTTAAACCGCCAATATATTTAAATTAAAATATAAGTCAAAATTGTTTAATTTTAATTTTCTAGCTTTGTAATTTTTATTTAGTTTATGAAAACTGACAAGTTAAAACTCTCAACTTTCTACTACAAAAACACAGAAAAATCGACTAAGTTTTCTATTTTTACGTACCTGCAAATTAAAAATTAAGCAGCTTTGGGTTATGGAGCGTCAAGAAATTAAAATCGAAGATATTTTAGCAAGTTTAGGTATTCAATCAGTGAATGCTGCTGCAAGTACGGGTACAAAATGGGTTTCGCAAGCTGCTCATTTGGAGAGTATTAAAAGTATAAGTCCAATCAATAATACGGCATTGGCTTCGGTTCAACTTGCAGATGAAGCTATTTATCAACAAGTTATTTCAACTTCAACTCAAGCTTTTAAAGAATGGCAAAAATGGCCAGCACCTAAACGTGGTGAGGTTGTTCGCCAGATTGGCAATAAATTACGTGAACATAAATTGGCTCTTGGTCAGTTGGTGAGCATTGAAGCAGGTAAAATTTTACAAGAAGGTTTGGGCGAAGTACAAGAGATGATTGATATCTGCGATTTTGCAGTCGGTTTATCTCGTCAGTTACACGGACTCACCATGCACAGCGAACGTGCACAACATCGTATGTATGAGCAATATCACCCATTAGGTAATGTTGGAGTAATTTCAGCATTTAATTTTCCAGTGGCAGTTTGGTCATGGAATGCAATGCTTGCTGCCGTTTGCGGAGATACAATTGTTTGGAAACCAAGCGAAAAAACACCATTGTGTGCCATTGCTTGTCAGCATTTAATACATGATGTTTTAGTAGAAAATAATGTTCCCGAAGGCGTTTTTAACTTAATCATTGGAGATGCCAAAGTAGGAGTTTTAATGTCAAATGACATTCGTATTCCATTGGTTTCGGCAACAGGCTCAACTGCAATGGGCAAAAAAGTAGGTGCCGCAGTTGGTGCTCGTTTGGGTAGAGCATTACTCGAATTAGGTGGTAACAATGCAATTATTATCACGCCAAATGCAAATTTAGAGTTGGCAATTAGAGCAGTAGTTTTTGGAGCAGTTGGTACAGCCGGACAACGTTGCACAAGTACTCGTCGCTTAATAGTACACGAATCACTTTATGAATCAGTGAAAGAACGTTTATTAAATGCTTATCCTAAATTACCAATTGGAAATCCATTAAAAGAAGAAAATTTAATTGGTCCATTGATTGATGAATTGGCTGTAAATCAGTATTTAAATGCAATAAAACAAGCCGTTTTACAAGGTGGAAATGTGCTTTATGGTGCACAAAAATTAACAGATGCAAGTCTTGAAAATGGATTTTATGTGTTGCCAACTTTAATTGAGGCAAACAATGACATGGAAATTGTTCAACACGAAACTTTTGCCCCAATTTTATACTTAATCAAATATTCGGGCGAAGTTTCAGAAGCTATTGAAATACAGAATAATGTGAAACAAGGTTTGTCGTCAGCAATATTTAGTAATCATTTATTAGAAACCGAAGCATTTTTAAGTCAGTCAGGTTCAGATTGTGGTATAGCAAATGTTAATATCGGTACCTCAGGAGCCGAAATAGGAGGGGCATTTGGAGGCGAAAAAGAAACAGGCGGCGGAAGAGAATCAGGTTCAGATGCTTGGAAAGTATATATGCGTCGCCAAACTAATACCATCAATTATGGTACAACTTTGCCTTTAGCTCAGGGTATTAAGTTTGAGATATAGATGGAAAAAAGTAATCGAAATAAATATATTCTATTAATTGCAGGATTTATATCTTTGACATGTTTGATATATAGAATATTTTACTGTTATTCAGTGAATATGAGTTTATCTCTGATTGGCACTTGGTTATTTTCAGGTACCGTTTGTATATTATATTTTATTCCAGAAACTGATACATTTTCTGATAAATTTGTAAATTATATTTTTTTATTATGTGTAATGATACCTACTGTATTTATACTAATATTTGTTGAAAACATTTTTAGAGTTAATAATAAATCTACTAAAACTTGTGATGCAATTAAAAAAGCATTGATTGTAGATTATGATGTAAGTCGAAAATCATTTACATATCATTATAAATATTCATACAACAATATTGAATATATAAAAAGTTGTAGTTCATCTAATAAAAATTATTGGGTAGGAGATACAATTGAAATTTGTATTTCAGTAGAAAATGATAATCCTGAAGTTTTAAGATATATTAAAAAAGAATATTGATTTTGATAACTGAAATTCAAAATTAAAAGAAATTTATTCCAATGCAACCACCTCAAATTAAAACACTTACTCCAAAAAAGTTAATTGGTAAATCATTGCCGATGTCTGTAAGTAAGGATTTAACTTTTCAGCTTTGGCAATCATTTATGCAAAATCGTAAACAAATTACAAATGCTATCGGTACAGATTTGTATTGTTTACAGGTTTATAGTAATTCATTTGATTTTAAAGCATTTAATCCTGATGCTCAATTCGAAAAATGGGCAGCTATCGAAGTAGCTGATTTTAATTCAATCCCTGAGGGGTTTTCAAGTATTGAATTAGAAACAGGATTGTATGCAGTATTTAACTATAAAGGTTTGCCTTCTGCATTTGGTGCAATGTTAAATTATATTTATTCAGTTTGGTTTCCAAGTTCTGATTATGAATTAGATGCACGACCACATTTTCAAGTGATGGGGGCGAAATATAGCAATACTTCGCCCGAATCAGAAGAAGAAATTTGGGTGCCTATAAAACATAAACTTAGAGTTTAATTAACTCTATTTCTTGTATTTGGCTTCAAAATTAATCTTAAAGAAGTATCCTTAGTAATATAAGCCCAAGCCCAGTTAATAAATATTATCAACTTATTTTTTACACTCAATATCAACATTAAATGTAAAAACATCCAAACCAACCAAGCTAAATATCCTTTAAATTTTACAAAAGGTAAATCAACCACAGCTTTGTTTCTACCGATTGTTGCCATTGAGCCTAAGTCATTGTATTCAAATTCTTTAGTAGCTTTATTTAAAGTTATATTTTTTAAATTTGATGCTAAATTTTTAGCTTGATTGATTGCTACATTTGCCACCTGCGGATGTCCTTTTGGGTATAAAGGTGTTTCCATGTAGGCAATATCTCCAAGTGCAAATATGTTGTTGTAAGCTAAAGTTTGGTTTAATCTATTAACTTTTAGTCTGTTACCAAAAGTGTAATCGTCTTTGTTCAAACCTTCAATCGTATTGCCAGTTACACCTGCAGCCCAAATTACAGTTTTGGTTTTGATTTCTTCTCCATTTTTTAATGTTAAAGTTTCTCCATCGTAATTACCAACATAAGTTTCGGTTAGTATTTCTACACCTAAATCCAATAAATATTGTTTAGAAGCAGTTTTTGCATTGTCGCTAAGGTTGTTGAGTGTGTTAGCACTCCCTTCAATCAGTTTTATTTTAAACTTCGAAAAGTCAATACCAGGATAATCTTTGGGCAACACATGAGATTTGATTTCAGCAAATGCACCTGCAAGTTCCACACCTGTTGGTCCAGCACCTACAATAACCAAGTTGAGTAAACTTTCTTTTTCCTCTTCACTTGCCGAAATGATATTTTCAAAAGTTTGTAAAATATGATTTCTTACCTCAATTGCTTCTGAAGTTGATTTTAAAGTAAAGGCATTTTCTTCAATAGTTTTATTGCCGAAAAAATTTGTTTTGCAACCTATAGCAATCACTAAATAATCAAATTCGAAGTCGCCGATATTTGTTGTAATTGATTTGTTTGCATGGTTAATTGAAAGTACTTCGGCGAGTCGTATTTGTAAATTTTTCTTGTTTTTAAAAATGTTTCTCAAAGGAAATGAAATACTCGAAGGTTCAATTTGAGAAGTAGCAACTTGATAAAATAAAGGTTGAAATTGATGATGATTTATTTTATCAATTAACAAGATGTCAAACAAGCTTTCATCAAGATTTCTAACGAGTTGTATGCCAGCAAATCCGCCACCTACAACAATTATTTTCTTTTTCGCTCCCATAATATTTAGTATTTGGTTGCTCGTAAATGTATGAAATAATTAAATAAATCATACTTAATAATGGTTTTTATTTATTGAATATTAATTATTTTTTAACTTTTGATTATTTTAAAGAATTGTATAATTGTAAAGTTTAAATTAATATTTGAATAGTTTTATTTATGTTGTTTTAAATTTATTTGAAAATATTTTATTTTACCGATTAAATACACCTTTTACCCTTATAAATTTCTATATAAAGAAATTGAAATATTTATTTGGAAACAATACCACTAAATTTGAGTTAAAATTTATATTAATAAAAATTAAGTAATGAAATCCTTTTGTATATTTTCAAATTCTATCGAATATAAAACTTATCATTCGATTTCTGAAATTGATAGTTTTTGGGATAATTTTTTACCAGAAAATCATCATTTAAAGTCTACAAATTTAAAAGTGCTAGAAAATGCACAATTGCCTCATATTCAATATAAATATTTAGTTATTGAAGATAATAAAATTCCAATTGGCATTGCTTACTTACAATTATTGAATTTTAACTCATCTCATTATAACAATGAAATATTAAACAAACCCAAACTTGAGAAAATAAAGGATTATATACTTAAAAAACATACAAATGTACTCATTTGTGGTAACTTATTTAGATGTGACTTTCAGGGTTTTTATTTTAAAAATGCTGAAAATAAGCACGTTATTCTTGATGTTGTGAAGCATTTTGCCAAGAAGAATGAATTTAAAATCAAATTTACTGGTGCATTAATCAAGGATTGTGAATCAGATTTTGATAAAAAACACATAAGTGAATTTTGTTATAAACCATTTGCTGATGATATAATAATGCAGTTATGCGTTAATAATCAATGGAATAGTTTCGAAGATTATCAAAACGAATTATCTAGAAAATATGCTCAACGTTCAAAAAAAATAAGGAATCATAAAAACGAAATTGAATCTAAAGACTTGGATTTATTAGCGGTACAAGAAAATGCTACTTTGTTAGAAAAATTATACTTAAATGTAGCGTCAAAACAGCCGATTAAAATGGGTGTGTTGAACGCAAAGTATTTTATAGAAATGAAAAGAATTTGGGCGAATAATTTTAAGGTTATTGGATATTATATTGAAAAAGAGTTGGTTGCATTTAGTAGTTTTATTACTGGTACTGATAAAGTAGAGATACATTATATAGGGTTTGATTATGCACAAAACGAAAAGCATAAACTCTATTTTAATATTATTTTTGATGGATTAGAAATGGCGATTCTAGATAAAAAACAAAAATTATCATTAGGAAGAACAGCTTTAGAAGCAAAAGCAAGTGCAGGTGCAAAACCAATTTATGTTACCAATTATATCTGGACAAAATTAGGTTTGCCAACTTTGGTTTATAATTTTTTTAACAAATACTTTAAAAACAATGCTAGTAACGAATGGCAAACTAGACATCCTTTTAAGTAATTTATTTACTTTTTTAGGATTTTCCATGAAAATTAAACTTTGTTCCTATTGTGGTTAAAAAAAAATTAAGTAAATATAAGTACATTCATTCTGAATCTGTAAGCCATTTATTTACTTTTTCTATTAGCAGAAATGTATTTTATCAATTGAGGAATACCTACAAAAATCAATAAAAAAACTAAAATCATTAAAAAGAAAGTAGGGGTAGAGCTTACTTTTCCTCTTCCATACAAGCCACCAAAAGTGGAGTATATTCCTAGAAATATAGTAAGTAAGCTTGTCATAGGGGATAAGTATTTATACAAATGTAGGACTATTTTTATTTATAATTTAAATATTATGTGAAAAATTTATTTATGGTTTATTTTTATAATTAGAAATGTGAAAAGTAGAAAGTAAAATCATTATTTCATTTTTAATAAATTTGTTTCACGTTACCAACGGTCGCATACCTTGGTAATCGTAAAAACTCTTAACTCTTAACTCTTAACTCTTAACTCTTCTTAAATAACTGTTTCAATGCTGGTTTTAATTCAGGATAATGGAAAATAAAGCCTTCTTCTACAAATCTTTTTGGCTTAACTCTGTTACCACCAAGTACAATATCTGCCATTTCGCCCAATACAATTCTGAGTACAAAACCAGGTGCATTAGGCAACCAAAGTGGTTTGTGTAATACCTGTGCAACTACCTTTGTGAAATCTACATTGTTTAATGGATTTGGAGCTACTGCATTGAGTACACCTTCAATATGTTGGTTTTCAATTACAAAAAGATATTGTTTGCATAAATCTTCAATATGAATCCAAGGTAAAAATTGCTCTCCACTTCCAAGTGCTGCACCGAAACCAAGCTTTACAGGTGCCGCCAATTGTGTTAATGCTCCACCTTTATTGCTAAGTACAACTCCTGTTCGTAAAGCTGCACATCTAATTCCTAAATTAGAAATTTGATAAATAACCTCCTCCCATTTTTCAACCACATCAGCTAAAAATCCATCACCTTTTTCGCTGTCTTCATCTACCCATTTATCTTTGGTATCAATACCATAATAGGCAATACCTGAGGATGAAATAAATGCTTTTAGTTTGTAATTTTTGGTTAATAATGTATTTGCAATTAACTCTACACCTTTTGTTCTACTAAAAATTATATCTTTTTTTCTGTCGTCGGACCAACGTTTATCTGCTACACTTGTGCCAGCTAAATGTATAATATAATCAGCCCATTCAATAGCTTTTTCGTCAATATATGATTTATGTAAATCCCATTTAAATGAAACTATGCCATTTTTTTCACCAGCGGTTCTACTTAAATAAGCTACTTTGTATCCGTTTTCAAGTAATAAATTGGTTAAAGCTTCTCCAATTAAACCTGTTCCTCCTGTGATTAATACATTGTTAGTTTCCATCTTTTTAGATTTTAAAGTTTTATGTATAGATATTTTAATGATAAAAAATGCTAATTGAAATATGATTTAGAACATAACGGTTTAAAGTTAAAATTGTTATTTTTTTAAGACATTAGATTAAAGACTCAAGACATAAGATTTATTATTTCAAAATATAGTTTCATTTCTAGTATCTAATTATGTATATTTTATATTAATAAACCACTGCCGATTTTTAAATTAATTTTGTAAGTTTGGATAGTGAAATGATTTTCTATTAAATAGCTTTAAATATTCTTTGTACTCAGTACTCAATACTTTGTACTAAAACCCAAATATAAAATGGAAAAAAAAGTAGTATTAATGATTTTAGATGGATGGGGAATTGCTACCAATCCTAAAGTTTCTGCGGTTGATGCAGCAAATACCCCATTCGTGGATAGTTTATTACAAAATTACCCTCACTCAAAATTAGAAGCATCAGGTTTGGCTGTGGGTTTACCCGAAGGACAAATGGGTAACTCTGAAGTTGGACACATGAATATCGGTGCTGGACGTGTCGTTTATCAAGATTTAGTTAAAATAAACCTTGCCGTTTCTGAAAAAACATTAAACAATGAACCTGCTCTTTTAGATGCATTTAAATATGCGAAAGAAAATGGCAAAAAAGTTCATTTAATAGGTTTAGTTTCTGATGGTGGAGTTCATGCTCATACAGCTCATTTAAAAGGACTTACTTCTATTGCTGCCGAAAATGGTGTTAAGGATTTGTTTGTTCACGCATTTACTGACGGTAGAGATACTGACCCAAAATCTGGTTATAATTATGTAAAAGATGTTCAAGAGCATTTAGCAAAAACTACAGGTAAAATTGCATCTGTTATTGGTCGTTATTATGCAATGGACAGAGATAACCGTTGGGAGCGTGTGAAATTAGCTTACGACTTAATGGTAAAAGCTACTGGGACAAAAGCGACTTCAGCTCTTGATGCTATTCAAGCTTCTTACAATGAAAACATTACAGATGAATTTATTAATCCTGTAGTAATTACAGACGAAGCTGGAGCTCCACTTGCTACTATTCAAGAAGGTGATGTGGTAATCTGTTTCAATTATCGTACAGACCGTGGTCGTGAAATTACTATTGCTTTAACGCAAAAAGATTTCCCTGAATACGAAATGACTAAATTGCCTCTTTACTATGTTACTTTAACAAATTACGACAATACATTTAATGATGTAAAAGTTATTTTTGATAAAGATAACCTAGTAAATACATTGGGTGAAGTACTTGCTAATGCAGGTAAAAAACAAGTTCGTATTGCAGAAACTGAGAAATATCCACACGTTACTTTCTTCTTCTCAGGTGGACGAGAGAAAGAGTTTGCTGGTGAAAAACGTTTATTATGTCCATCTCCAAAAGTTGCAACGTATGATTTGCAACCAGAAATGAGTGCAAATGATATCAAAGATAAAATTGTTGCAGAGTTAAAAACAAAAGAAACAGATTTCGTTTGCTTGAACTTTGCAAACCCTGATATGGTTGGTCACACTGGCGTTTTTGAAGCTGCAGTAAAAGCTTGCGAAACAGTGGATGCTTGTACAAAAGAGGTTGTAACTACAGCTTTAGAAAATGGTTATACTTGTATAATTATTGCCGATCATGGAAATTCAGATTGTATGATCAATGAAGATGGTTCGCCAAATACAGCACATACAACCAATTTGGTTCCATGTATTTTAGTTGATAACGAATACAGACCAGCTTTAAACAATGGTAAATTAGGAGATTTAGCTCCAACAATTTTACAATTAATGGGTGTTGCTAAACCAACAGAAATGTCTGGGTTGTCATTGATTCAAGCTTAGGATTTATTATACTATTTATCATAAGAGTCGTGGTAAGCCACGACTCTTTTTTTGTTTTGAATAGATTTATTTAAATTTTATTTATTGTATTTATTTTTCTAAAAGCTTGACTATAAATATCTAATTAGAAAAGCTTAAAATAATTGAAAATATTTTGTAAATATTTAGGGTTAACATTTGGATAATATTTAAAAAACCTCTACTTTTGCATCACAATAAAACAAACGGTGCTATCGTCTAGGGGTTAGGACGCCAGGTTTTCATCCTGGTAACCGGGGTTCGATTCCCCGTAGCACTACAAAAAAAGGAGAAACTTGTTTAGTTTTTCCTTTTTTTATCTAAGATTTAATTACGTTGTAATATTGCTTCATTAAATCTTAAAGTAAAACTCTATTAGATGGTGCTATCGTCTAGGGGTTAGGACGCCAGGTTTTCATCCTGGTAACCGGGGTTCGATTCCCCGTAGCACTACAAAAAGAGAAACTCAAAAGGTTTCTCTTTTTTTTTGCCTAAATTTTATTCTTTTTTACTTGATTCAAAAATTATTACATGTTTTAGTAGAAATTTCTATATTTTTTCATTAACTATCAACTATCAACTATCAACTATCAACTATCAACTAAATCATGTTAACCGAAATTTCATTAAATAATTTAGTATATAAAGCTTTTCATGGTATTTATAAAGAAGAGCAAATTAACGGAAATACTTTTTCGCTTGATGTTTGTGTAACAACTCATTTGGATAAATCAACAATTAGTGACTTGTCAAAAGGAGTAGATTATGAAGTTGTTGCAACTATTTGTAATGAATTTATGGAAATTGCTACGCCTTTGTTAGAAACTGTAGTCTTTAATATAGGTGAAAAAATATTACTTACTTTTCCATCGCAAGCTGTGAAAGTAAAAGTAACTTTAAGAAAACATAATCCACCAATTAATGCAACCTGCGATAACTCACAAGTAAGCATAGTATTAACTATAGATGATATTATAGAATAATAAATGTTAAAGTGAAATAGTATAATTAAAAAATAAAATAATTATATTTTTTTTGCTTTAAAATTATGTTTTAATTTTAAAAAACTATTAATTTGTGAGAAATAAGTTAAAAAACTAGAAATCCCTATAAATCTATGTCACACGAAGAAGAGTACAACAATAACGAGTATCATCAAAATGAAGAATATCAGCATGATGAGTATCAGCACCAAGAAGAAGAATATTATCAACCAGTTCCAAGAGAAGAAGAGAAAAAAGGTTCTTTGCTTTGGTTAGTAATATTATTAGGTGTATTGGTTGTAGCTGAAGGTGGAGTAATTGGTTATTTGTTTTCAGAAAGAAGTGATTTAGAAGCAAAGGCTACTTTAGCAGAGAAAAAAGCTGAAGAAAAAGGTGCTGAATCTGAAAGTAAAACTAAAGAACTTGATGATTTGAAATCTCAATTTGAGGCTATTCAGGCTGAAAATGAGCGTATGGGAATCGAAAATAATGATTTAAAAGCTGATATTGAGCGTTTAAATACAATGATTGCTGAAGCGCAAAGCGGAGGTTTGTCAGAAGCTCAAATCAAGAAAAAATACGATGGTCAGTTGAAAAAACTGAAAAAAGAATTAGCAAAACAAAGTCAGTTAATTGCTAATTTGAAACAAGAAAATGCAAAATTGAATGGTGATATTCAAACTATTAGTGCTGAAAGAACTAAAATGTCGGATTCATTAGGTGCTGTAAGTAACTCTAAAGCAGAAATGGAAAAATTAATCCAAGCTGCATCTGTACTAAAAGCTGAAAATTTCCAATTCTCTACTTTAACTGCTAAAGGTAAAGCTTTTGATGGTACAGAGTTTAGTCCTAAAAATATGGCTAAATTAAGAGTAAGCTTCAATTTTGCTGACAACAAAGTTGCTAAAAAAGGTAAAAAAGCTGTTTACTTTGCAATAATTGACCCAACTAACCATGTATTCTCTGATTTAGATATGGGTGGTGGAACAACTGATGTTGATGGTGACACTAAATCATACACCGCAGAAATGAATGTTGATTTCAACAATACACAACAAAGAGTAGCGCTTATCTATGAAAAAGATGGTGAATATACTAAAGGTAGATATAAAGTTGAAGTTTATTGCGAAGGTGTAAAAATTGGTCAATCTAATTTCCTTGTGAAATAATTTCAAATCAATAAATTATTCAATGAAAGGTTTGCTAAGAAATTGGCAAACCTTTTTTTGTATGTAAATGATTAAAACACTTTAGTTTTTAACACAATTTTTTAATGAAAATATGTAATTTTAAGGGCAAATTTTTGATAAAAAAGAAAGTGCAACTTGGTAATTAAAATCGCTTTTATACTAAATATAAATTAAAATCTAATTTAGCGAAAAATTATCTTTACTAATGCTTCGACAGGCTCAGCAACCGTAAAGTTAATTTTTCGAGCAACTATTACTCGAAAACGGTCACTGAGCTTGTCGAAGTGTAAGTTTTCGCTGATTTATTTTATAAACATGAATAGTATTATTCAGTTATTATTGAGCAGATATTAATTATTAATTCTTAAATATTAATTAACAATAGACTTATTAAATACTAATTACTTATGTCGGAATTTAGTTTTCAAAAACCGTTTCCTCTTTCAAAAGATACCACTGTATACAAATTAATCTCTAAAGATTATGTTTCAACTGTTGAATTTGAAGGCAAAAAGATTTTAAAAGTTGATCCTAAAGGATTAGAGTTATTGGCAGAAGCTGCAATGGCTGATGTATCTTTTATGTTAAGAACGAGTCACTTAGAAAAAGTTGCACGTATTCTTGATGACCCTGAAGCAACTGATAACGACCGTTTTGTGGCTTATACTTTATTACAAAATGCTACAACTGCTGTTGAGGGACAATTACCTTCTTGCCAAGATACAGGTACTGCAATTGTAATGGCTAAAAAAGGGGAAGGGGTTTGGACTGGTGCAAACGACGAAGAAGCTTTATCAAAAGGAATTTATAATACTTTCAAAAACAGAAATTTACGTTACTCTCAAGTGGTTGCGTTAAATATGTTTGATGAAAAAAATACTGGTACAAACTTACCTGCACAAATTGATATTTATGCTGAGCAAGGTAATGAGTACAAATTTTTATTTTTAGCAAAAGGAGGTGGTTCGGCAAACAAAACGTATTTGTACCAACAAACGAAAGCATTGTTAACAGAAGAAGGTTTAACAGCATTTTTCAAGGCAAAAATTAAAGATTTAGGAACTTCAGCTTGTCCTCCATATCACTTAGCATTTGTGATTGGTGGTACATCGGCTGAAGCAAATTTAAAAGCTGTAAAATTAGCATCTGCGGGTTATTATGACAATTTACCAACTGAAGGTAACATGGGCGGACAAGCTTTCCGTGACCTTGAGTGGGAAGCTAAAGTACAAACTATTTGCCAAGAAAGTATGATTGGTGCTCAGTTTGGTGGTAAACATTTTACACATGATGTTAAAGTGATTCGTTTGCCACGTCATGCAGCATCTTGTCCGGTTGGAATGGGCGTTTCTTGTTCGGCAGATAGAAATATCAAAGGTAAAATCACAGAAGAAGGTATTTTCCTTGAGCAATTAGAAACCAATCCAGGTAGATTTTTACCAGCAGTTGCTCCACATTTAGAGAAAGCAGTTGAGGTTGATTTAAATCAACCAATGGAAGATATTCTGAAATTATTATCTCAATATCCGATCAAAACTCGTTTGAATTTAAGAGGAACTTTGATTGTTGCTAGAGATATTGCACATGCAAAAATTAAAGAGATTTTAGACAAAGGTTTACCAATGCCTGAATATTTCAAAAATCACCCAATTTATTATGCTGGTCCTGCAAAAACTCCAGAAGGAATGCCATCTGGTAGTTTTGGTCCAACCACAGCAGGACGTATGGATTCGTATGTTGGAGCATTCCAAGCGCAAGGTGGATCAATGATTATGCTTGCAAAAGGAAACCGTTCGAAAGCAGTTACTGATGCTTGTAAACAATATGGCGGTTTCTATTTAGGTTCAATAGGTGGACCAGCAGCTATTTTAGCAAAAGAAAATATTAAGTCGGTTGAAGTTGTTGATTTTGAGGAATTAGGAATGGAAGCTGTACGTAAAATTGAAGTTGTTAATTTCCCTGCATTCATTATTGTGGATGATAAAGGAAATGATTTCTTTGCGAATATATAGTTTGAGAGACTTAAGATTAAAGACTTAAGACTTAAGAATGTTTTTCAATTTAAATTAAACAAAAAAGGGGTTGAACTGAAATTCAACTCCTTTTTTGTCTAAAATCTAATATCTTTTATCTAATATCTATTTACTCAATAACTAATTTTTTAGTTTCTGATTTTTCGTTTGAAACTACTTTGATTAAATACAAACCTTTAGCTAAGTTTTGTAAGTCTAATTTAGTAGTTTCATTTAAAGCTGTTTGGTAAACAATCTCACCTGTAATGTTACTAACTTCAACAGAACAATTCTCATTATTAGTATTTACAGTAAATGTTCCATTGTTAGGATTTGGGAAAATAGTGAACAAATTATTTGTTGATTCATTTTCTAAACCGACTACGGCAAAAACTTTGGTATTTACAGTATTTGTAATGATTGCTTCATTGAAATCAAAATAGATATGTGCAGTATTTTTAATTTCTTCATCCACTTGCAATGTTGTCAATGGTTTAATAGTGTATTTAATAAATCCATTGCTACCAATTTTATTAGTTGTACTATCTGGCAAGTTTATTTTTTTGAAGGTCCAAGTAGCTACATTTCCAATTAAAGAGAAAGTGTAATTATGTGAAGTAGTCAACGTTTTGATAGTACTTAAATTCAATTGACTTGGAAGTGTATCTTTAACAATTACAGTAAAAGCAGTATCAGTTCCAGTATTTTGAAAACGGATGGTATAATCAAAATCTACATTGTTTTTAATATCTACAATCCAAACATTATTTCCATGATTTACAGCAATGTCGTTAGGGTCGTATGAACCTTGAACTACATTTCCAATTTTAAAAGTATTATTAGTTAAATTATCATCAGTTTCTGAAATTGAAATACTACCTTCAAAATTTAAAATAGTTCCTAATGCAGTTTTAGAATTTACATTATACTCTACAAAGATTGTTCTAATTTCAAATGGTTTTAAATCTGTAATATTAAATTTCAGACTATTATTTGTAGTTGAAATAATACTTTCAGAACTTGATATGAAATTTAAATGTGTATTATCGTAAGTAAAGTTCACTTCTGCATTTTGAAGAACAGAACCATTATTTTGAACCTTAATGTAAGTTCCAGTATTAAACCCTGGGCGAGCAACAGTATTGTATAAATTAATTGCAACTTCATGAAAAACAGGTGCCGTTAGAATGAAATCTTTATTTTTTCTAATTTCACCCATAGTTTTAAAACTTACCGTATCAGATTGCGGACTAATACTAAATTTAATAGGAATAGATTTAGCAATAATTGTGTAAGTTTTATCAATTGTTTTGTATGAAAAATCATATTCCCCATCATTGTTACCCGTTAACCAAATATTATTACTTTCAAATGATGAATATGGGTAAGGATAATCAACATCTTTGTTATATTTTTTATCACCATCAGCATCCATATAAATATGTCCAGAAACACCTGAATATACATTGCAAGCATTTACATTATTGATATCATTACATACTTTAGGTGTTTGGTAACCAAAATTTTCACTTACATAAGAAACATTTGCATTAGGAATATTAGGTAAACACAAATTTGAATTATATTGAATATAGTAAATCGAAGCAGGTAAGAATGGGATGCATTTAATCTTATTATTCCCAAAGCTTAATGAATTAATTCTTGTAGGAAGTTCATTAGGTAAAACAGCTATTTGATTGTCATTAATTGCGAGAGTTGATAATGAATTTGCTAAAGCAGGTAATATTTGAATTTGATTATAGCTACAATTTAATATTTCTAATTTATTGGGTAATAATGGCAAAACAGAAATAGAGTTATTGGATATATTTAATTCTATTAAGTTTGCGGGTAGATTTTGAATATCTGTGATTTTATTATTTGAACAATTTAAAGTTTTTAATTCAAATGGTAAGTTCGGAATTGAACTAAGTTGATTATTGTCAACATATAGAATATTTAAAGAGTTTGGTAAGGTTGGTAAACTCGTTATTTTATTATAAGAAACAAATAAACTATTTAAATTAATTGGCAATTGTGATGGAAGTTGAGTAATTAAATTAGATGTCGCAGAAAGTTCTAATAATGTATTTGGGATTACTGGCAAACTTGTAATTTGGTTTTCACCACACCTTAATGTTAATAATTGATTAGGTAATGTAGGTAAACTTGTTAATTCGTTTTTGCCACATTCTAAAATTTGAATTGAATTTGAAAGTGTTGGTATACTTGATAAATTATTGTAATAACAATCTAATCTAGTTATTTTTGTAAAATATTGAATCCCTTCAATATTCATAATCCCTAAACCACTAATATTTATTTCTCCAACATAATTTTTAGCTTCTTCTTTTGTAATAAACTGAGGAAATGGATCATTATTAATTAATGAATTATTTAAAATAGCTTGTCTGAAATTATTATCAGTAAAGTGAATCGTATCAAAATCAATAGTTTTGATAATAAAATCCTTATCTGAAAATGAAGTTACTCCATTTTGAAAATTTATAGTATAATTAACTGGAATTGAGGTTAATGAACTTGATATTAATCCTAAAGTATAATTAAAATTGTTTTTTTCTACTGATAACTTATAATCACCATCATTATCAGTAAGTGTAAATTGGTTATTTGAAGTACCAATTTTTGTGTTTTTAAGCACTAAATCTATTCCACTTGTGAAAATATTGTCATTATTTGCATCATAATATATCTTTCCGCTTACTGTTGGATAAACTTTGCAAGCATTAGAATTATTATCTTCACAAATTATTGGGTTAATAATTAAATAGTTTTCGTCATAAACTACTAGATTTAATGGCTTATTTGGTAAGCATTTAATTACTGTATTTAAATATAAACCTTTTAATGTCGAAGGTAAAAATGGAAGACAAGTAAATTTTGTATCTATTAGATTTATATATTCAAATTGATTATTTAATGTGGGAAAGCTTGAAATATTGTTATGACTACAGTTTAAATTAGTTACACTCAATGGTATATTGGTCAAATCTGAAATATTATTATTTGATATATTTAGATATATTAAACCATTTGGTAACGTTGGTATTGTTGTTAATTGATTAAATGCACATGAAAATGATTTTAATCCACTAGGAAGTGAACTTAAACTACTAATTTGATTATTATCAGCATAAAGATTTTCTAAATTAGCAGGTAAATTATTTAAGGTATTTATCTTATTTCCCTTACATGAAAGTGTTTTTACACTTGAAGGTAGAGTAGGAATTGATGTAATTTGATTAGAATCACAATATATTTCTGTTAAATTAGAGCTAGTCAACAATGGAAGGGTTGTAATTTTTGTTCCATAAACTCTAAAACCTGTAATTGAAGTGAAACTTTGCAATCCTTCTACACTTTCTATTTCACTTTGGTAGATATACAAATAAGAAGAATAACTTGCAGCCTCAGCTTCCGAAATATTTTGCAAGTCGCCATCAGTATTTAAAGTTGGGATTGATAATAAATATTTTTTAAATGCAACATCTGGTATGTTTACATTTTGTGCAAATAACATATTGCTCCACAATAAGCTAGCAATAATTAGATAGAAATAATTCATCTTTTTCATAATACGTTTTTTAGTGCTTAAATTTTAGCGTTTGATTGTAAGACTTCGGTATTTGAATTTCGTTGCTTCATTTTTTTAAATATTTTTTTGAAGGGTAAAAATGAATCCTTTTTATTGGTTAAGTTTGTATTCTAAAAAATATAAAAATATTTTTCAAAATTACAGGCAACGAAATATGCGCATGCTTGTCTTATAAAAAACGACTATTATTACTATGAAATTTATAGTGAAAAATTTAATTGCAATTTGTAGTATTTGCATATTGTTTTATTGTAAAAAAGATACTTTAACAGAAACTACCTTGCCAAAATTAGATAATTACAAATCAACTGATGATTTAATCAAACAAAATAATACAACTAGTACTGATACTTTTATTGTCAATACAACCACTGGTGGAAATCATACCACTTCTAGAGGAACTAAAATTACAATTCAACCAACATCATTTGTGACAACCACTGGAAATGAAGTAAAAGGTAATGTTAAAATTGAGTTTAAAGAAATAATTAAAAAGTCTGATATTATTTTAAATGAATTATCAACTTCAAAATTTGATGATAAATTTTTGGATTCAATTGTTGAAAATCCACTTAATACAGAATCTATCTATTACATTAAAGTAATTTCTGATTCAGGACTTGTTAATTTAAAAAATGACAGACCAATTATTGTAGAATTAGATGTAGTTAAATCTGATACTGCAATGGTAGCTTATAATTATATTGATACATTAAGCTTTTTTACCCAAAAAATATCACCTACAGATAGTGTTTATAATTTACCTCAAAATTATATTTATAAATTATATTCATTATCTCAAAAGAATAATGGAACCACTTTGTTTTCAATATCAAGTAATGAATTTAAAAATAAGTCTAAATCTTTAATTTCAGTTTCTACATCGAATAGTTCAATTGCAACTGACGCTAGAGCATATTTTCTACTAAAAGATACCAAAACTGTTTGTAGAATGTATAAAACAAGTGGAGCATATAAATATGCCAATGTTCCACAAAATTTTGCTGGAACTATAGTCGCTTTTGCGGTAAAAGATGGGAAGATATATTCATCATTTACAGATTTTAATATTCAAAATGATACTCAACTCAATATTAATCTCACGGAATCAAGTTCAAGCGAATTTTTAACAAAATTGAAAACTTTAGATTAAATCATTTTCTCCCCAATCTTTTTACAATTTTGACACAAAAACAACACATATTATCTGATAAAGAATTAATTACAGGTTGCTTAGATGGCAAAGAAAAGTATTTTAAAATACTTTACGAGCAATATTATGGCAAAATGTTAAATGTTTGTAAGCGTTATGCTCGAAATCAAGAAGAAGCAAAAGATGTGCTTCAAGATGGATTTATGAAAGTATTTAAAAGCTTATCAAAGTTCGATTTTAATGGTTCATTTGAAGGGTGGATTAGACGAATCATAGTTAACAATGCTATCAATCAGTATAAACAAGATTCAAAATCAATTACACAGTATGTTGATAATGAGTATTTATCATTGGTTAATTTATCATATGATGAACCAGTTGAGGATGTTTATATTGAACCAGAAATATTACTAAATTTAGTAAATGAGTTACCTCCAGCCTATAAATTGGTATTTAATTTAAGTGTGGTTGAGGGATACGCTCACAAAGAAATTGCTGAAATGTTAAATATAAATGAAGGAACTTCGAGGTCAAATTTGGCTAAAGCCAGATTGAAATTGCAAGAAAAAGTGAAGCAAGTAATAAACCAAAACCAAATGTTGAGCCATGTCTGAAAGAGAAAAAAAATCTATTGACGATATTTTTAAGTCATCATTTGAATCTATGCCTGAGGAAACACCTTCGGAAATGGATTGGGGAAATATGCGTTCGCTTTTGCAGGAAGAAGCTTTGATTAAACCCAATAGAAATAAATTTTTGTATTTAATTCCATTTGCTATTCTATTTGTGAGTTTAACCGTTTATGGAATTTATAATTTTGTATCTACTAAAAATGAGCAACTTACTCAAAATGCTAAAACAGTTAGTGAAGGTATTGTAAATCAAAATGATAATTCCGTTAACAAATCCATTTCTGATTCAATTGAAAACTCAAATTCATTATCATATAAGCAAAATAAGACTAATTTGAATAATGAAACAGTAAACAATAGAAATTCGGAAGAGAATAAAGAATCGATTAAAAATTCTAGTTCAATTGCTAATAATGAGAATTCAATTTCGATAAACTCTAATGATAAGGTTTCAAATCAAAAGTTTGAGAAATCAAATTTTTCAACCAATATACAAACCAATAATTCAAGTATAAAAAATAATCTTCCAAAAGAATCATTAAATGTTTCTCGAAATGCTAATAAACTTGCCAAAACAAATAATTGTGGAGACAATAAACATTTAACGAAAAAAGCTCCAACTGACAATAAATCAAGAAATTCAGTTTATTCAAATCTACAATTAAATAATAAAAAAATCACTAATAATGAGATTGTTTACTTTGATAAATCAGAAAAGTCAGTAAAAAACAATAAGTTAGTTAATGATAATATATTGGATAATAGTAAAGTTAGTTCAAATAAAAGCGTAAGTAAAAACGAGTTTAATTCTTCAAAATTGAATGAAACATCGAGTAGTGATATTACTAAAATTTCAGAAAATAAGAATATTGAAAAGGTCACAATTGCTGATAATAAAAGTGTTGTAAATACTGAATTACAAACTAAAGCCATTGACTCTAAAACTGTAAAACAAGATAGTTTACCAACAAAAATTGATTCATTTTCAGCAAACAGTGTCGCCAATAAATCTACTAAAAAAGATTCATCGGATAATAAATACATTAAAAAATGGGCTATTGGTCCATATTTTAGTTTAAATCAAGCAGGTTATAATCTAAAATCGAATGACAATTTTGGCTCTGAAATTTTGAATAGTAATTCTCATAATTTATCTGGGAAATCAAATCTAAACTACTCAATTGGGATTCAAGTTTCTCGAGAATTATCAGAAAAGCTTTCTGTTCAATTTGGCGTTTTGTATAACCAAAAAACGATTGTTGATGCTGATATTAAATCAATTGGTTTAATAAAAGATTCTAATAATTATAGCTTTAATAATTACGAGTACCATTTTAGTGGAAAAAATATTTTAACTCAATTAAGTCTAAAATATTATTTCAATACAACCAAACTTAGATTTTATACTTTATTAGGTGTACAAAATCAATTTAATATCAGTGGTTCAGATAATTATTTTAAAGTAGAATCGTACAGTATTCAAAATTCATCAGCAAAAACAGTAAGTTTAAGTTCAAAGTCAATTGGAGTTATAGGTCAAATTTCTTTTGGCATTTCATACAAATTGAGTGATAAAATCAATATTTATATAGAGCCAACTTATAGAAAAGATTTTATGCAAGTTGTTAGAAGAGAAGAGTTTGATAAATTGCCTGTATCTCATTACACAAAGCCATTTGGTTTAGGTATAGGTTTATTTTATGATTTGTGATTTTTATGAGAAAATGATAATTATCATTATTTCAAGGTTTTGAAGTCATAAAATATTGATTTTACAAGGTTTAACTTTGTTAAAATTAATAAGATTATGAAAAAGACATTCTTAACCAAATCAATTTTAGTGGTATTTTCGGTTGCGATTTTTGCAAGTTGCGAAGTTGCAGAAAAAACAGAATCAAAATCTACTTCTGAAGAAGCAGTAACTACTGATTCAGATACTTTAGAGCAGCAATCGGTAATTGCCTCAGGGCTTACAATTGTAGATTATAAACCTAGAAAAACTTTTCCTGAGGCAGGTTTTGAACAATTGACTCCAAAACATAAAGCCTTTTTACAACCAGGTGAGATAAAATTTTCATTTAACACTGAAAAATTTCCATTTGTTGATGGTCATTCTGTGCGTTTAGCCATCGAAAATGGTACAGACAAATTTGTTTTTGATGCAAACAAAAAAATTACTTTACCTAAAGGAGTATTTTTATGTGCTGCATATTTGTGTGATGGGAGAGGGGTTAGCTTGAAAAATGCACATTCTACTCAACTAACTCAGTTAAATATTGGAGTTGATGAAAAAAAGGAAATCGATTTGAAACAACCAATGATTTTCCTTAATCTCCCAATTGAAAGAGAAACTGCCAATATTCTAGTTGACTTTATGTTAATGAATATTGATTTATCGAAAAAAGGAAATAAGGTTCGTTTATCAATTGATGATCAAACTGAAATGTATTTAGATTCATGGAGGACTTTGGAAATTAAAGGTTTGGCTAAGGGGAAACATAAAATTTTAGTAGAATTGGTAAATGATAAAAATTTATTGTACGAAGGTGTATATACCCACGATTCAAGAGATTTTGAGATTCAATAACTTATTTTTTGTTAATAGTTAATTCCACAAAAGCAAAAAGCCATTGAATATCAATGGCTTTTTACTTTTGTAGAATTGAATTCAATTATTTTAAAACCTTAATAACTTCTGTTTTATTACCTGATTTAACCTTGATAAAATAGATGCCTTTTGGAGCATTTGATAAGTTATTTAACTCCTGATTTGCATTAACTTCTCCTGCAAATAGCATATTGCCTGTGATATTACTGATTTCAATTTGAAGTTTTCCATTTGATTTACAATTTATCACAAAATTGTTTTCAATTGGGTTTGGACTCACACTTATTTGATAATCATTATTTTGATCAATTGCAGTCGGGGTTTTGTTCCCAGTTAAAGAAATGTTATCAATAAATAAATTTTGTGCACCATAAGAAACTACATTAGCATTGAATCTTATTTTTATTTGTTTATTTAAATAACTAGTAAGAGGAATTGAAATGTTTTTCCAATCGTTACAAGATGTAGGTTGATAACTTGTATAAATACTTCCTGATGGTATTGTACTTAATCCATTACTTGTTGTATATCCCCAAAGTGAGGTGTAAGTTAAACCACAATCCGTTGAAACTTCAATTTTTAAAGATAACTGTCTGTTAGAATAATATCCTTTATGGGCATAATCAAAACTGAAGTTTGCTGAAGTGAAATTAGTTAAATCAATTTGGTCACTTACATAATAATCATTTGTACCTGTTCCTGCTACAGTTGTTGGTTGTGCTAAATATCCTAAAACTGTGCTACCTTTTGTATTACAATTAGATAAATTGTAATTAGTAAATCCAACTAAACCATCAATATTCTGACTATTCCAACCCGTTATAAGGTTAGTTTCAAAATTTGTATTAAAATTATTTGATGTAATGTTTTGATTTAAAACTATTTCTGAACAAATGCTATTGTTTATTAAATAAGTATCACCAGTTAAATTTACATCGATAGAAACAGAATTTGTTCCGTAAGTCAAGTTTACTACATTTGAAGTGATATTAATATTTTGATTTGCTAAAAGGTTTCCTGTCCACGTTTGAGTTGAACCTACTACACCGTTTACAGTTATTGTGTACTGAAAAGTTGAAATAGCTGAACTTCCAAGATTCGAAACATTAAATACAATTGTAGTATTTTGATTACATGATTCTTTCAATGGAGAAACAATATTGTTTATTGAAATTTCTTTTGAATTTAAAGGAACCAATGCTGGTGATGTTAATAAACTCTTTCTTATAGTCAATAACGAAGCTCTCATTCGGTCTAATTGACCTTGCGAAAACGCACCTGATTGTATATAAGCTGGAGGATAATTTAAACCCCAACAACCGCCTGTATAATCCATATAAAATTCATTACCATCTACTTGGTCTCCTAAACCTCCCAATTTTTTCGAACGAAATGGATTTCTAGTATTAGTATCTACAGTATCAGATTTACAAGGATTTCCAGGAGCATTACATGTGCCTGTAGTTCCAGAAACATTTTTGGGAGGGGTATCACACACTTGATCACCATCGAGCAAACAATTATTGTTCGTACAAGAATTTCCTTCAAATGGGTGATATAATCCAAGATAATGACCTGTTTCATGAGCCATTAAACCAGTGTTATAGTAAAAGCCTTTCCAAACGTAAGAACCTTGAAATACAGCACCATCTGCAATTGTTCCGTGGGCAGCGGGGAATGTAGCGTAACCAGCTAATCCTCCTGTAGCAAAAGTATCTACAACATAAAAGTTGTAGTATTGACTTGTATTCCAGGCATATTTTTTCTTCATTAATGAATCATTTTCTTGGGTAACAGATTTGGCTAAAAAATCATCATTGTGATGTAAAATACCATTAGTTACTACACCTTGAGGGTCTCTAGTTGCTAATACAAATCTAATTTTAGTTTCAACTCCACTGTAAGGATTTGTGTAAGTTCTACCACTGTATTTTGAAAATCTTAAATTCCAATCTCCAATTAATCCTTTAACAATTGAATCGGTTAAATTTGCTTTTGTTTTAAGCTTTGTATTTGAACCATAAATTAAATGAACTACAACTGGTATTTTTAATGTGTCATTATTTGTTGCACAAGTGTTAGCAATTCTAGTAGATTTATTTGATTCTTGATTGTTGAGAAAATTGTAAATTGTTTCATTTACATGTTTGTGATTTTCTCTTGGTTGTTTATCAAATGTACAATCTTGGGCAGATGCCATTTGTAAACCGAGCTGCATGCATATAGCAATGCCTAGCCCTTTGGTAAGTGGGAGTAATTTTTTTAACATTGGGTGATTTTAAAGTTGAAAATTATTTTGCTTAATCTAAAATTAGTTAAAAATTTGATAAGTGCAAATAATAATTAAAATATTTATATTTAAACTTTGGGTAAGCTATGTTTTGTGCATAAAAAAAGCTTCAACATCATGTTGAAGCTTTTTTTGTAATCTTAAATCTTAAGATTTATTTAACAGAATCAATATATTGAATAAGGTCAACAACTTTGTTTGAATAACCCCACTCGTTATCGTACCAAGAAACAAGTTTAACAAAACGAGGGCTGATTTGGATACCAGCTAATGCATCAAATATAGAAGTTCTTGCATCACCTTGGAAATCGTTAGAAACAACCTCATCTTCAGTGTAACCAAGAATACCTTTTAATTCATTTTCTGAAGCACGTTTGATTTCAGCTTTAATTTCTTCGTAAGTAGCATCATTTTTCAAACGAACTGTTAAGTCAACTACAGAAACATCAGGAGTTGGTACACGGAAAGCCATACCAGTTAATTTTCCTTTTAATTCAGGAATAACTAAACCTACAGCTTTAGCAGCACCAGTTGATGAAGGGATGATGTTTTGATAAGCACCACGTCCACCTCTCCAGTCTTTCAACGAAGGACCATCAACAGTTTTTTGAGTAGCAGTAGCTGCGTGTACTGTAGTCATTAAACCTTCTTCAATACCCCATTTGTCATTGATAACTTTTGATAAAGGAGCAAGACAGTTAGTAGTACATGAAGCGTTTGATAAAATATTGATATCAGAAGTGTAAGTGTGGTTATTAACCCCCATTACAAAAGTACGAGTATCGTCTTTTGCTGGAGCAGACATAATAACTTTTTTAGCACCAGCTTCAATGTGTTTTTGAGCAGTTTCTTGAGTTAAGAATAAACCAGTAGATTCAACTACATAGTCAGCACCGATTTCATTCCATTTTAAGTTAGCTGGATCTCTTTCAGAAGTAACTCTGATTGGATTTCCATTAACTACTAATTTACCATCTTTAACTTCGATAGTACCATTAAAAATACCGTGTGTCGAATCGTATTTTAGCAAGTAAGCTAAATAATCAACATCAATAAGGTCATTAATACCAACTACTTCAATAGCTGGATTGTTGATTGCTGCACGGAATACTAATTTTCCGATACGTCCGAATCCGTTAATACCTACTTTAATTTTTGCCATAGTGTTAGTAAATGTATATTTATTGTATTTGTTCTAATTGAACACAATAAATAAGGGTTGTTAATTAAATAATTAGTTTTTATTATTCTACTCCAGCCAAAATTCTACCGCAGTGTTCACAAACGATAAGTTTTTTTCTGTCTTTAATGTCAGCTTGACGTTGTGGAGGTACTGTATTAAAACATCCACCACATGCATTTCTTTTTACCATTACAACTGCTAAACCATTTTTAGCATTAGATCTAAGTTTGTTGTAAGATAATAATAATCTTTCTTCGATTTGAGCTGAACTTTCTTTACGTTGAACATCAAGTTTAGCTTCTTCATCTTTACTTTCTAGAGTAATAGTTTCAAGTTCTTCTTTTTTAACTTTAAGATCTTTTTTACGCTCAGAAAGATTTTCTTCAATTTGTTTGATTTCTCTTTTCTTAGTTTCAATTTTAGCAGTAGCTTCTTTGATTTTCTTCTCAGAAATTTGAATTTCTAGTTGTTGAAGTTCAACTTCTTTTGAAATTGCATCATACTCTCTGTTATTTCTAACATTTGTTTGTTGCTCTTCATATTTTTTGATAAGTTTTTCTGAATCCTTGATGCTATGTTTTTTAGCAACAATTTCCTCTTCAAGCGTAACCAGCTCTTTTTGAAATTTCGAAATTCTAGTTTCAAGACCAATTAATTCGTCTTCTAAATCTCTAACTTCTTCAGGAAGATCTCCTCTAACTTTTTTGATATCGTCCAGCTTCGAGTCGATTGACTGTAAACGTAAAAGTGCTTCTAATTTTTGTGCTACTTCCATTGACTAAATATAATTGTATGGTTTAGTGACCGTATCCGAAATTAAGACTACAATATTACTAAATTTTTTGGTTATCACTTCATAAAATAATTCTTTTGTGCAAATTTCTGTTTCATAATGACCAATATCTGCAATTAATATCTTTTTTTCGGCTTCAAAATAGTCATGATACTTGAAATCCGCACTTATAAACACATCAGCTCCTTCCGAAATTGCTTTTTTTGTTAAGAAAGCTCCCGACCCTCCGCATACAGCCACTGTTTTAATTTTTTTATTTAATAGTTCGGTATGTCTAATGTAATCAATGGGTAATACTGTTTTTAAATATTTTAAAAACTCAATTTCGTCTATTTCGTTTTCTAATTCACCAATTGCCCCAATACCAGTATCTTGGTTGGTGTTTTCTGTATCGTGAATATAATATGCTACTTCTTCGTATGGATGAGATTTTTTTAGAGCACTTATAACTTTGTCTGTTAAATAATTCGGAACTAATACTTCTATTTTTACTTCCTTAACCTTACTTTCAATGCCAATATTACCCTCAAAAGGGTTAGCATTTTCAGTTGGTAAAAATGTTCCTGTGCCTTCACTTGAATAACTACAATTTTTGTAATTTCCTATATTGCCTGCACCAGCTTTATATAATTCATTTAAAATTAAATCTTTATACTCTTCAGGGCAAAAACTTATAATTCTGTTAATATTGTTACTTTTGGGATTTAATATTTTTATGTTTTTTAAGTTTATTTTTTCAGCAAGTTTGAAATTAACTCCCCCTTTAATATTATCTAAATTTGTATGGGACGCATAAATAGATATGTCATGTTTTATTGCTTTTCTAATTATTCTTTCCTCTTCTGTATTTGTTCCAATTTTTTTTAAACTTTTGAATAAAATTGGGTGATGTGAAATGATAAGATTACATTTTTTACTTATTGCTTCATCAATAACCTTTTCTGTTATATCTAATGTTAATAAAATGGATTCTAATAGGTCATTTTTGTCACCTATTAATAAACCCACGTTATCATAACTTTCTTTCAATAGAGAAGGTGCAAATTCATCAAGAAACGAAGTGATTTCAGATATTTTAAACATTATATAGTATTTGATTTTTAAAACTAAAAAAGCCTTTCCTAATTAAAGGAAAGGCTTTCAAATTTAAATAATTATTATTAAATAATTACTTTTTAATAATTCTAGCTCTTACTGTTTTTGCTCCATTAGAAACTTCAACAATATATAAACCAGAACTTAAATTATCACCAAGTGAAATGTTTTCAGAATTTGAATTACTAGATGAAACTAAGCTTCCAACTGCATTGTAAATATTAACTGAAACATTTTCTCCAAAAGTTGAAGGAACATTCAAGTTAAAGTTATTTTCAAATGGGTTAGGAGCGATGTTGATTCCAGCTTCAGCAAACTCTTCTAATCCAATTGCAGTTTCAACAGTAACAGTAGTTGTTTTAGTAGTTGATGCACCTTTGTTATCAGTAATAGTTGCAATGATAGTATAAGTACCTACTGGAGTATTTGCATCTGTTGTCCAACCTGCACCCCAATTATTTCCTTGTCCAACTTTAGTATCAATAACTGCATTAGATGAGTTTTTGATTTGATAGCTAACAGATGTAATGTAAGCACCATTCATACCTGAAGCAACATTTGCAGAGAATGTAGTTGATGTTCCTCTAGGTACATTCGTTGGTGAAGCACTAATCGAACCTGTTGGAACTGCACAGTTATTTAAAACTGTACCTTTAATTTCAACTCTTGGGCATGATGCACCAGTAGAAACTCTAATATCATACAAACCAGCATACCAGTTTTTTAATTCTAAGCCAAAATTGCTTTCTTCTTTTGCAACAGTTGCAGTAATGTCAATAAAGTCAGTTGTAAATGGATAAGCAAAATTAGTACCCCAAGTATTTTTTTCAGTAATACCGTTGAAAACTGTTGTATTACCTGAAGTACAAGTGTGACCTAAGTAGAAAATACCTGCAGAAGCTCCTGGGTCTATTTCGATACCAACTGGTACTCTTTGTTTACCAATTCCTCCATTGCTACTACCAGAAATGTTAACAGTTACTGTTTTATATACTGTAGAATTGTTTGAATTATAAACTGTGAATACAACTGTACCCGCTTTGCCATAACTCGAACCATTTATGTATACAGTAGCAGAGTCAATAGTTGCCTTTTGTTTTACATTTAATTTTAAACGTGTTTCACTACCAAAGTCAGCACCTGGTACTTTATATAAACCAGCTGTAATTTTTGCTTGATCATAAGCCCAACCAAATTTAGCACTTACTGAACCTCCAGAATTTCCAACCCAGTAACTTTTTGTTGATTGTATATTTGTATCTAATGTACCTCCTGAATATTGGAAATTTCCGCCAGTTTGTGCATCGTACCAGCTATAAGGACCACCAGCAGTTAATACTTTTAAACTTACTTTACCCCCAGCAATACAAGTTGTATCACCTTTAACTTTAATTTGACCAGTTTGAACTAAAACAGTGTCAATTGCTGTGTTTGTACATTTTGATTTTGGGTCACTTAATGAAACTACATAAGTACCAGCGCTTTGACCAGTGATTTTTTGTGTTTTTGGCGCAATAGCCGATCCATCTTTTGTCCAGTTATAATTAACTCCAGAATAAACTACTCCTGCGTCTAAGTCAACTGTTTGACCAGCACAAACAGGAATATCTGTACCTAAGTTTGGTTTTGTGAATACTCCAGATACTAAAACTGTAGCTGTTTTAACACATGCTGGGCTTGTTCCTGTTTTAGTTACAGATAATTCATATGTACCAGCATCAGTAGCTGAATAACTTAAAGTTGTAGCAACTTGATTGCCATTTTTCTTCCAAACATAAGTATGTCCAGTTGAAATTATAGATGAGTTTGATGGATTTAAAGTTACACTTGTTTGTCCACATATTGGCACCACAAGTGATGAAAATTCAGGTTTTGTACAACCAAAACTTTTTATTTCACCATCAATTACATTTAATAAAGCATCGGCATCTGTTCTATCTTGGCTTAATTCCCAAAACATTACACCCAGCATACCATTTGTTAAAGCATATTGAGCTTTGCTTTTAATTGTAGCTTTACCATTATAATAATAACCTCCTTCAGAATCGTTATTTATGTTAGCTGCACTTACACTTTTAAATTCTTTTATGTCTTGTCCATTCCATGAATTTGGAGATAAAGCTGGGCGACCATAAAATGGTAAACCTAACACAAGTTTATTCATTGGAACTTTGCTTTTCCAAAATCCAACAACATCAGTTCCTGTAGCCCAAGCATAAGTAGAGTGGTTGGTTTCTTGGTTATTGTCATAAGCCATAATGTTAATGTAATCAACTGCATTAATTACAGCAGCAGTGATACCTTCTGTTCCGTATGCATTAGTTGAGAAAACAGCAATTGATAACTCTAATGGTTTACCCATTGTAGTAGCTTTTGCATCTAATTTTGAATTCAAATCAGCTAAAAACAATGCAAAATTAGCAGCTTCAGCAGCTTTAGGATATTCCCAGTCAATATCAACCCCATCTAAATTATGGGTTTGAACAAAGTTAGCTAAGTTTGTTGCAAAAGTTGATCTTGCAGATGAATTAGCCATAATGTTAGAAAATGAAGTAATACCATCGCCACCTACTGATATTTTCTTTCTAACTGTTGATGGACAATCAGCCTTGAACTTTGCAAATCTGTCATTTTCCCATGATTGCCATGCATTTAGACCACCTGATGTGTTTGGGATTAAGAATGACCAATATACATCAGTTAATTTAGCATACTGCGCTTGAGTAGCAACGTATCCTGTCCAGTTGGCATAATACGCTCCAACTCTTTGTGCGAAAGTTTCGCTAACAGAAATCGCCAATAAAAGCGAAACCATTATGAGTTTTAGTTTTTTCATTGTTTATACTTTTTGTAAAGTTAATAGTTTAATGGGTCTACAAATCTAATATTAAATTCTAAAATTACATCATTTGGTAACATCTTTTTTTTATATATTTTCTATGATAAGTTACATATTTCAATCTTAATGTTATTTTCTTGTTATATGTATGTGTTTCAAATCAAAATTTATTAGTTTTGGAACAAATATCGAAAAATGAGCAATATCTTAAAAATAGCTATTCAAAAATCTGGTCGTTTAAGTGAGGATTCTCTTAAATTGATAAGAGAATGTGGTGTTGATTTTAATAAAAGCGACAACAAATTAACCGCAAAAGCATTTAATTTCCCTTTAGAGTTTCTTTTTTTAAGGGATGATGATATTCCAGGTTATGTGGAAGATGGAGTAGCTGATATTGGTATTGTTGGTGAAAATGTTTTTATTGAAACTAAAAAACAAGCAACATTAGTTGAAAAACTTGGTTTTAGTAAATGTAGATTATCTTTAGCTGTGCCTAAAGGTTTTGAATATAATTCTGTTGAATCTCTTCAAAACTTAAGTATTGCTACATCTTACCCTAATATTTTAGGAGATTTCTTAAAAGAAAAAGGTGTTAAAGCTGATATTCACGAAATTAGTGGTTCGGTTGAAATTGCTCCAAATATAGGCTTAGCTGAAGCAATATGTGATTTAGTGAGCTCAGGTAGTACTTTAATTTCAAATGGCTTAAAAGAAGCTGAAGTAATTTTACGTTCTGAAGCTATTTTGATTGCATCGCCTTTAATTTCTGATGAAAAACAAGAAATTCTAAATGAATTATTGTTCAGAATGGCAGCAGTTAGAAGAGCTTATAACACTAAATATATCATGTTAAATATTCCTAATGCAAGTTTGCAAAAGGTTATTTCATTGTTGCCAGGTGTTAAAAGTCCAACAGTTACACCACTTGCAGAGGAAGGTTGGAGTTCAGTACAATCAGTAGTGAAAGAAAACGAATTTTGGGAAGTAATTGGCAAATTACGTGAAGCTGGAGCAGAAGGTATTTTGGTGATGCCAATTGAAAAAATTATTCAATAATAAATTAAATACTAAGATATAATGCAAATTGTAGTTAATCCTTCATCAGCAACATTGGTTGATTTATTAAAACGACCAACGCTTGAAATGGCTGAAATTGAAAAACGTGTGATTCCAATTTTGGCTCAGGTTAAACATGAAGGAGACGCTGCATTATATCATTTTGCGAAAGCTTTTGATAAAGTTGAATTAAATAATTTAGCAGTTTCGGAATCGGAAATTGAAGAAGCTAAATCTTTAATTTCTGAAGATTTAAAAACTGCAATTGCTTTAGCATATAAAAATATCCATACTTTTCACTCATCTCAAAAAAGTAAAGAAACACCTGTTGAAACAATGGCAGGCATTACTTGTTGGAGAAAAAGTGTAGGTATTCAAAAAGTTGGATTATATATTCCTGGTGGTACTGCACCATTGTTTTCAACTGTATTGATGTTGGGTGTACCAGCTACTATTGCAGGTTGCGAACAATTGATTTTATGTACACCTCCAAATAAAGAAGGTAAAATTCATCCTGCAATTTTATATACAGCTAATTTAGTTGGTATAAAACAAATTTTTAAAGTAGGAGGAGCACAAGCTATTGCAGCTTTGGCTTATGGTACCGAAACTATTCCTCAAGTATATAAAATTTTCGGACCAGGAAATCAATATGTAACAGCAGCCAAAAGTTTGGTTACCAAAGAAGGTGTAGCTATAGATATGCCAGCAGGTCCATCAGAAGTAATGGTTATTGCTGACGATTGGGCTAATGCAGCATTTGTTGCATCTGATTTATTGTCACAAGCTGAACATGGCGTTGATAGTCAGGTTATTTTATTAAGTAAATCAGTTGATTTAGTAAATAAAGTAAACTTTGAACTTGAAAAACAATTAGCTCAATTGCCTCGAAAAGATATTGCACAAAAAGCATTGGAAAACAGTAGAGCCATTATTTTATCAAATGATGAAGAAATAATGAATGCATCTAATCAATATGCACCTGAGCATTTGATTATTGCTACTGAAAATGTGCATGAATTAATACATAAAGTAATTAATGCTGGTTCAGTTTTTATTGGAAATTATACTCCAGAATCAGCAGGTGATTATGCAAGTGGAACAAATCATACCTTGCCTACAAATGGATATGCTCGTTCGTACAGTGGCGTTTCACTAGATAGCTTTGTGAAAAAAATTACTTTCCAAGAAATTACTAAAGAAGGAATAAAAAATATTGGTTCAGCAATTGAAACTATGGCACACAATGAAGAATTATTTGCCCATAAAAATGCTGTAACTTTGCGTTTATTGTAATTTGTTTAGGGTTAAGAGTTAAGAGTAAAGAGTTTTTTTATTACTTTTTTATTCAAACTCTCAACTCTCAACTCTCAACTCTCAACTAGACCATGGATATCAATAAATTAGTACGTAAACACTTACTTGCTGTAAAGCCTTATTCATCAGCAAGAGACGAATATAAAGGAGAAGTTAAAGTTGCACTGGATGCAAATGAAAATCCTTACGGAGATACAGTAAACAGAGGAAAATTTAATCGTTATCCTGACCCATATCAACACGAAGTTAAGGCTGCTCTTTCAAAAATTAAGAATATAGCACCTGAACATATTTTTTTAGGTAATGGTAGTGATGAACCAATTGATTTGTTGATTAGAGCATTTTGTGAGCCTAACAAGGATTCAATTTTACAGTTGCCTCCAACGTATGGTATGTATCAAGTGAGTGCTGATATTAATGCTATTGAGGTGATAAATGTTAATTTGACAGATACATTTGATATTGATGCAGTAAAGGTTTTGGAAGCAATTACTGAAAATACCAAAATCGTATTTTTCTGTTCGCCAAATAACCCTACCGGAAATGTAGTAAATAAAAATGCAATCATTAGTGTTTTGCAAGCATTTGATGGTTTGGTTGTAGTTGATGAAGCTTATATTGATTATACAAATTCTCCTTCATTTATTTCAGAATTAGGTAATTACGATAATTTAATCGTGTTGCAAACGCTTTCAAAAGCGTGGGGATTAGCTAATTTACGTTTAGGAATTGCTTATGCTTCTTTAGAAATTATTGCATTGCTAAACAAAATAAAACCTCCATACAATATTAATGGTTTAACCCAAGAATTTGCATTGAAAGCGCTTGAAAACGAGCAGCTTAAAAATGATATGGTGGCTGATGTTTTAAAAGAAAGAGAACGTTTATCAGCTGAAATTGCTAAGATTAGTTTTATTGAAAAGGTATATCCATCGGATGCTAATTTTATTTTGGTAAAAACTCCCAATGGACCAAGCATTTATAAGCAACTCGCAGATAAACAGATTATTGTAAGAGATAGATCAAAAGTTGTGTTGTTAGATAACTGTTTGAGAATTACAGTTGGTACAACAGAAGAAAACAATATTTTATTAGCAACATTAGCACAAGTTATTGTTTAAATTATGAAAATATTTCATAATCCAAGATGTACAAAAAGCAGAAACGCTTTGGCTTTATTGAAATCTAAAGGTATTGAACCAGAAGTGGTTGAATACCTTAAAGATACTTTTACTGAAAAAACATTAACAGATTTATTGCAAACTCTCGGAATAAAAGCAAATGATTTATTGCGCAAAAATGAAGAGTATTATAAAGTAAATTTGAAAGGTAAAGTTATATCAGATAATGAATTAATTAAAGAAATGATTTCGAACCCTCAATTAATTCAAAGACCAATTTTAGTAAATAATTCGTGTGGAATTATTGCTAGAGAAAATGATGTGATTGAGAAGTTTTTGGAAGGATTGTAGTGTTAATTTTTTTTAATTTGGTTTTAAGTTTACAGTATTTTGTAATTACTAAAGATAATTATGGTTATTAAAATTGGAGATGTTATAAAGTTAAGACCATCATTTTTTGAAAATGAATTTTTGAATCCTAATTTAGAATGGTCGAACAAGTAATTGTATGAAGATACTTTTGAATTTGTATCACTTTGGTTGAATAACTTAGAACAATCTGCTGATATGGCTAAAACTTTTTTTGGTTCAACTGAATCTAGAATTGTTAAAATTGAATATTTAGAAAATGGCGAACCTTTTGTAATAATAACAGACTTTTTAAGAATTATTTTTCCTGAAGCTATAAAAAGAAATGAAATAACCGTATTGAATTTTGATAATCA
>JBEEOW010000012.1:0-107385 GCA_041191405.1 Bacteroidota bacterium | reverse complement strand
TATCGTAATTCATTTAAATATTCCAATTTTAACTCCTTGTAAATTACAAAATAGATTATTCAAAAAATATCGACATTGTGAAATAAATGATACTTTTGAAATAAGTTAGAAATGTGACAAAGTAGAGATAAATAATCAAATGATAAAAAAACTACTTATATCCACTTTAGGAATTTGTGCAGCAACAGTGTTGTTAGCGCAAACCAAAGTTGTTACATCTAATTTTAAATTTTCACCTGCTAATGTTACCATAAATCAAGGAGAAAGTGTTGAGTTTACCACTGAAAGTTTTCACAATGCTGTAGAGGTTTCAGAAGCAACTTACAATGCAACGGGTACTACTAGTAATGGTGGATTTTCAATTGGTAAAGGTGTAACTCAATCTGTAACATTTAATGTTCCAGGTACATATTATTATGTTTGTACAGTACATCCTTCTATGAAAGGAACAATAACTGTAAATGCCGCAAATGGAATTGAGAAAAATAATTCAATTTCTGAAATTAGTGTTTTCCCAAATCCTACACATGGAGATGCTAAGTTAGAATTTTCGGTTGTAAAAGCTGGGAAAGTTGAAATTAACCTGTTAAATGTAATTGGTAAAAAGGTTGAGACTGTCTCTTCTATTGAAGATTTACCAGTTGGTAAGTTTGTGAAAAACTTAAATATCAGCGATTTGCCTCAAGGTATTTATTTTGTAGAAATTGTATCAAACGGAACAAAAACAGTTCAACGTTTATTAGTGTTAGCTAATTAATAGATTCAAAAATATTGATTTTAGAAAATGGCAATCTAGTTTTTAGGTTGCCATTTTTATTTTTAGGGCAAATTTTTAATCATAATTTATAAATAAATCAAAACATTAGCTTTTTACCTTCATGTTTAAAGCCTTTTTTCTTACTTTTGTGTGATTAAACTAATGCTATGTCAAATTTAAGCGAACAGGAATTACTTCGTAGAGAAGGACGTGAAAAATTAATGGAAATGGGTATCGACCCTTATCCAGCAGCACTTTTTCCAGTAAATACTACTGCTTTAACTATACAAAACGAATTTGCTAATAATCCAGAAAACTTTAAAGAAGTTTGCTTGGCTGGTAGAATGATGAGCAGAAGAATTATGGGTAATGCCTCTTTTGCTGAGCTTCAAGACCAAACCGGACGTATCCAAATCTATATCCGTAGAGATGATATTTGTGCTGGTGAAGATAAATCTTTATACAATAATGTTTTCAAAAAGATGTACGACATCGGAGATATTATTGGTATTAAAGGTTATGTTTTTACAACGCAAGTAGGGGAGATTTCGGTACACGTTACTGAATTGGTTCTTTTAACAAAATCATTAAAACCCCTACCAATTGTAAAAGAAGCTACTGATGCTAAAGGTAATGTTACTCAATTTGATACAGTTACTGACCCTGAATTCAGATATCGTCAGCGTTATGTTGATTTAGTAGTGAATCCTTCGGTGAAAGATGTTTTCTTGAAACGTACAAAAATTATGTCGTCGTTAAGAAATACATTTAATGCACAAGGGTATCTTGAAGTTGAAACTCCAATTTTACAAGCTATTGCTGGTGGAGCATCTGCTCGTCCGTTTATAACACACCACAATGCTTTAGATATACCTTTATATTTAAGAATTGCTAACGAATTATATCTGAAAAGATTAATTGTTGGAGGTTTTGAAGGTGTATATGAATTTGCAAAAGATTTCCGTAACGAAGGAATGGACAGAACCCATAATCCTGAGTTTACAGTAATGGAAATTTATGTAGCTTACAAAGATTACAACTGGATGATGGATTTTACCGAAAAAATGCTTGAAAAAGTAGCATTAGATTTACACGGAAAAACTGAAGTACAAGTTGGAGATAAAGTAATTGATTTTAAACCTCCATTCAAACGTATCACCATGTACGATTCTATCAAAGAATTTACAGGAATTGATATTTCTGGAATGGATGAAGATGGCTTACGTAAAGTTTGTGCTGATTTAGGTATTCCTACATTGCCATCAATGGGTAAAGGTAAGTTGATTGATGAAATTTTTGGAGAGAAATGCGAAGGAAACTATATTCAACCAACATTTATTACTGATTATCCAATTGAAATGTCGCCACTTTGCAAAAAACACAGAAGTGTTGAAGGTTTGGTTGAACGTTTTGAATTAATGGTAAATGGTAAAGAATTAGCAAATGCTTATTCTGAATTAAATGACCCAATTGACCAAAGAGCTCGTTTTGAAGAGCAAATGCGTTTGGCCGATAAAGGTGATGATGAAGCAATGTTAATTGACCAAGATTTCTTACGTGCCTTAGAATATGGTATGCCACCAACCGCAGGTATGGGTATTGGTATTGATCGTTTAACAATGATTATGACCAATCAACCATCAATTCAAGATGTGTTATTTTTCCCTCAAATGCGTCCAGAAAAATTTGCAGTTGCAAAGGAAAATGAATTAGCTGAAAAAGGTGTTCCACAAGATTGGATTCCTGTTTTGGCTAAAGCTGGTATTTTGAATTTGTCGGATTTACAATCTGCTAATCCTAATAAATTATTCAATGATTTGTGCGGATTACGTAAAAAACTAAAACTTGAAATTCCTGCACCAACTGCAGATCAAGTGAAAGAGTGGATTGCTTAAAATCTGAATTTATATAAAACAGAAACGCCTCACAGATTTAAAATTTGTGAGGCGTTTTGTGTTTTTTAGCTGTAATTATAATATTTCAATAATCTGTACTAATTGGAATCCATATAATTTTAATGTATTTTTGTGGACTATTTTTTTATTTAGTTATAAAATTAATTCGTTACAATGTTATATAATTCTCCATCACAGTTTAATGATTATCAGTTAATTGATAGTGGTAATTTTGAAAAGTTAGAACGATTTGGTAAAATAATTACCCGTCGTCCTGAGCCTCAAGCTGTATGGAATCCATCATTAAGTGAAGATGAATGGGTTAAAAGATGTAATGCATATTTTAAGAAAGAAAAAGGTAGTGCCGAAAAAGGCGAATGGATTTTAGCTAAAAATATTCCTGCTCAGTGGCAAATTAAATACCAAAAACCTGGTATGGATTTAACTTTCAGATTAGGTTTTTCTTCATTTAAGCATGTTGGTATTTTTCCTGAGCAAGCTGCCAATTGGGATTATATTTACAAACAATGCTCTAAACTTAAAAAGCCAAAAGTATTAAATTTATTTGCTTACACTGGCGGTGCAACTTTGGCTGCTGCGGCAGGTGGTGCCGATGTAACTCATTTAGATTCTGTTAAACAGGTACTTAACTGGGCAAATGACAATGTGCAACTTTCTGGATTTGATAATGTTCGATGGATGTTAGATGATGCATTTAAGTTTGTTCAAAGAGAGGTTAGGAGAGGAGTTAAATATCAAGGAATAATTCTTGACCCACCATCTTACGGTCGTGGACCAAATGGTGAAAAATGGGTTTTAGAAGAAAAAATAAATGAATTGGCTGAACTTTGTGGAAAGTTATTAGATACTAATCAGTCGTTTATTGTTTTTAATTTATATTCTATGGGCTTATCTCCATTAATAATTGAAAATTTACAAAAACAACATATATCATTTATGAGCGAAGTTTCATTTGGTGAATTGTATGTCGAAGATGACTCGCAAAAGAAATTGCCTTTAGGTACATTCTTAAGAGGAAGTGTAGGGATTTAAATTTTTTATATAACTGATGTTTAGTACAATAAAACAATATTCTAAATTCGTTTAAGTATAAACTATTATTGATAAAGGTTTTTTTACTTAAAAAGTGTAAATTTGCAGTTGGATAAAACATTTTAAATTATTTTGCCAAATCATTATTCTAAATATCTCCGCTTTATTCACCTTTCTGGTGATATAATTCTATTAAATATAGCGTTTGTATCGTCGTATATTTATAAGTTTGGAGCTATAAATGAAGTTTTGTTGCATGGTAAATATTTTACATTATTACTTTTTTTTAATTTAGCTTGGGTTATATCTGCGTTTACCGTTCGTGTTTATAATTTAAATCGTGTAATACATTTTGATCAGATTGTAAAAATTATTTTACGAGGTATTGCTACTCATTTACTTTTGGTAACTGCTTTTGTTGTGTTGCTAAAAGTGCATTATTATTCAAGAGAACATTTACTTGTTTTTTATGCAATATTTGTAAGTTCTTTGTTTTTTTGGAGGTTGATAATGAATAATTCATTAAAGTTATATCGTAAGTCAGGTTATAATTTTAGGAGGGTAGTTATTGTAGGACTAGGCAATGGTTCATTAGAATTGTCACATTTCTTTAAAAAACATCCTGAGTGGGGTTACAAGTTTGAAGGTTTTTTTGATAACGAAACAGAATTGGATCATTCAATGCTGAGAGGTTCAATTGATGAATTACCTGGGTTTGTACTTTCGAATGCAATTGATGAAATTTATTGTTCTCTTGAAGATTTGTCAAAAGAGGAAGTAAGACAGATTATTGATTTTGCAGATAATAATTTTATTAGATTAAAAATACTTCCTGATTATGGTGGCTTTATGTATCGTAAAATCAATATTGATTTTTACGATAATATGCCTGTAATGAGCTTCAGGAGAATGCCTTTAGATGAAGTATCTAATAGATTTATTAAAAGAACTTTTGATATACTTTTTTCAATATTTGCGATAATTTTTGTCCTTTCGTGGCTATTTCCTATTATAGCATTAATTATAAAGTTAACATCAAAAGGGCCTATTTTCTTCAAACAAAAAAGGTCTGGAAAAGAAAATGAAGATTTTTGGTGTTACAAATTCAGGAGTATGTATGTAAATGATGATTCTGATAAAGTGCAAGCAACTCGTGGAGATAAACGAATTACACCTATTGGTGCATTTATCAGAAAAACAAGTATTGATGAATTACCTCAATTTATAAATGTTTTAGTTGGAGATATGTCAGTAGTTGGTCCAAGACCTCACATGGTTCGTCATACTGAAGAATATTCTCAAATTGTTGATAAATATATGGTTCGTCATTTTGTCAAACCAGGAATTACAGGTTTAGCCCAAGCCAAAGGTTTTAGAGGCGAAACTTCTGATAATCACTCAATGAAAAATAGGGTTCGTCTTGATTTAATTTATATAGAAAACTGGTCACTTTGGTTTGATATAAAAATTATATTAATGACTATTAGGTCTGCAATAGGAGGGAATGCGTTTTAATATTTTATGAAAAAGACATTACACGCATCTCGTTATTTAGCTTTTGATTTTTTTGCCTCCTTTATAGCTTGGGTATTATTTTATTTTTTAAGAAAACATTTATTGGATGAACAACTATATGGAGGATTAGATTATAAATTATTCATAGGTTCTATAGTTATTGCTTCTATCTGGACAGTTATTTATTTTTTAACAGGCGCCTATTATGATGTAGTTAGAAAGTCCAGAATCAAGGAGGTTTTTAGTTTATTTGCTAATTCATTAATTGGTTCAGTTATCATTTTTTTTGTTTTTTTATTGGATGACGAAGGTGTATTAGATTATCATTCCTATTATTCAACATTAGGTAGTTATTGGGCTTTACATTTAACAATAGCAATTGTTGTTAAAATGATTGTAATGACTAGTACAAAAGCTCAAATTAAAAATGGTAAAATCTTCTTCAATACTTTAATTATTGGAGCCAATAAGCAGGCAAAGGATATTTATGATGAAATTGAAAAAAATAAGCACTTTTTAGGTTTTAGATTTATCAGTTACCTTACTGTTTCGGATATTGAAAATAAAGTGATTATGGGCAGCCTTAGGAATATGGGTAGCGTATCAAATCTCGAAAAAGTTATAAGGAGATGTAAAATTGAGCAGGTAGTTATTGCTGTTACTCCATCAGAGCATCAAGTGTTAACGGACATACTTAATAGATTAGAAGGTTTTAATTTAAAAGTAAGTATTATACCTGATATTTATCAAATGTTGATAGGTTCGGTAAGTGTTAATCATGTATTTGGAGTTCCTTTAATCGAAATCGATAGGAAAATAATGCCTGTATGGCAGCAATCTGTAAAACGAATTATTGATATCGTTTTTTCTATAATTGTATTGGTATTAGGATTTCCTTTCTTAGGAACTTGTGCAATTATTACAAAGATAACTTCTAAAGGTCCCATTTTTTTTACACAAGAACGAATAGGGAAATATGGTATTCCTTTTAAAATAATTAAGTTTAGAAGTATGTTGGTTGATGCTGAATTAAAAGGACCACAACTTTCAACGGATAAAGATCCACGAATTACCTCATGGGGTAGATTTATGCGCAAAACTCGAATTGATGAATTTCCTCAGTTTTGGAATGTTTTAATTGGGGATATGTCGTTGGTAGGTCCACGTCCTGAACGACAGTTTTTTATAGACCAAATTATCGAAAAAGCTCCTCATTATCGACATTTAAACAAAGTTCGTCCAGGCATTACCTCTTTAGGACAAGTGAAATATGGGTATGCTGAAAATGTAGAACAAATGGTACAAAGGCTTCAGTTTGATATCATCTATATAGAAAATATGTCGTTAGTGATGGATTTTAGAATTATATTCTATACCATATTAACTGTAATAAGTGCCAAAGGGAAATAACACTAATATGTAAGTAAAGTCGGTTTAAATTGCAGAATTAGTATAAAAAAGTTTGGAGAAGGATTAAAAAAAAGTATTTTTGTAAGAATTAATAAAAAAAGAACCAACATGAGTGTTTTAGTAAATAAAAACTCGAAAGTAATAGTTCAGGGCTTTACCGGTACTGAAGGTACTTTCCACGCAAGCCAAATGATTGAGTATGGCACTAACTTAGTTGGTGGTGTTACGCCAGGAAAAGGCGGAAGTACTCATTTAGATAAGCCTGTATTTAATACTGTAGCTGACGCTGTTAAAACAACAGGTGCTGACGTTTCTATCATTTTTGTACCACCAGCTTTTGCTGCTGATGCTATTATGGAGGCTGCTGATGCTGGCATTAAAGTAATTATCTGTATCACTGAAGGTATTCCAGTGAACGACATGATATACGCTAAAGATTATATCAAAAAACGTAAAGTTACCTTAATCGGTCCAAACTGTCCAGGTGTTATTACACCAGGTGAAGCTAAAGTTGGTATTATGCCAGGTTTTGTATTCAAATCAGGACGTATTGGTATAGTTTCTAAATCAGGAACATTAACTTACGAAGCTGCTGATCAAGTTGTAAAAGCAGGTTTTGGTATTTCTACTGCAATTGGTATTGGTGGTGATCCAATCATTGGAACTCCAACTAAAGATGCAGTTGAATTATTAATCAACGATCCAGAAACTGATGCTATTATCATGATTGGTGAAATCGGAGGTAGCTACGAAGCAGATGCTGCTAGATATTTAAAATCAATTGGTAACCCAAAACCTGTAGTAGGGTTCATCGCTGGTCAAACAGCTCCAAAAGGTCGTCGTATGGGACACGCTGGTGCTATTGTAGGTGGTGCTGATGATACTGCTGAAGCAAAAATGAAAATCATGAAAGAATGTGGTTTATTCGTTGTAGCTTCTCCAGCTGAAATGGGTGAAACTTTAGTTAAAGCTTTATCAGGTGTTAATGCATAATTAAAGTTAAAATTTTATATAAACAAAAGGGAAGTGTTTCTTTGAAATGCTTCCCTTTTTGTTTTAACTCTAAATAAGATGTTTTTATTTTTTAGTATGAATAAAATTTGAGAAACAAAAATTTTAACTTAACTTTGCAATTCGCTTAAAAAGCGATTTAAATAAATATTAACCTAAATTTCTTACCAAATAGTGTTATGGTAAGTTGTATTTAACACTAAATTTATATGAGTCAATTAAATGATGATTTTAACTGGGATCTTGTTGAAGGCAAAAGTTTTGCTAACAAGTATACTAGTGCTGAAAGAGAGCAATTAGAGAAAATGTATGAAGGTACACTTTCAGAAGTTGCAGAAAATGATGTTGTTAAAGGTTTAATCGTAGGCTTATCTGAGCGTGATGTAATCATTAACATTGGTTTTAAATCAGACGGATTAGTTTCTCTTTCAGAGTTCCGTGATACTCCAGGTTTAAAAATTGGTGATTACGTAGATGTTTATGTAGAAACTCAAGAAGACAAAAGCGGTCAATTAGTACTTTCTCGTAAAAAAGCACGTATCGTTTCAGCTTGGAAAAACATTCAAGATGCTTTAGATACTGATATCATTGTTGAAGGTTTTGTTAAACGTAGAACTAAAGGTGGTCTTATCGTTGACGTATTTGGTGTAGAAGCGTTCTTACCAGGTTCGCAAATTGACGTTAAACCAATTCGTGATTTTGATATTTTTGTAGGTAAGAAAATGGAAGTGAAAGTTGTTAAAATCAACTACGCTAACGACAACGTTGTGGTATCTCACAAAGTTCTTATCGAGAAAGATATTGAAGCACAAAAAAGCTTAATATTGAACAACCTTGAGAAAGGTCAAGTATTAGAAGGTGTTATCAAAAACATGACTAACTTCGGTGTGTTCATCGATTTAGGTGGTGTTGATGGATTACTTCACATTACTGATATTTCATGGGGTCGTATCAATCATCCAGAAGAAGTACTTAAATTGGACGAGAAAGTTCAAGTAGTTGTACTTGACTTTGACGATGACAAAAAACGTATCTCTTTAGGTATGAAACAATTAACTTCACACCCATGGGATTCTATCGCAGCTGACGTACAAGTTGGTTCGAAAATCACTGGTAAAATTGTGAATGTTGCTGATTACGGTGCTTTCCTTGAATTACACCCAGGTGTTGAAGGTTTAATCCACGTTTCAGAAATGTCTTGGTCACAACACTTAAGAAATCCACAAGATTTCATTAAAGTAGGTGATAATTTAGATGCAGTTGTTCTTACTTTAGATAGAGAAGAAAGAAAAATGTCTCTAGGTATTAAACAACTTTCTGAAGATCCATGGACTAAATCTGATGTGTTAACTAACTATGCAGTTGGTACTACGCACAAAGGAACTGTTCGTAACTTAACTAACTTTGGTTTATTCCTTGAGTTAGAAGAAGGTATTGATGGTTTAGTTCACGTTTCAGACTTATCTTGGACTAAAAAAATCAAACACCCATCAGAGTTTACCAAAGTTGGTGATGAGTTAGAAGTTGTTGTTCTTGAACTTGATGTTGAGAACCGTCGTTTAGCTTTAGGTCACAAACAATTAGAGCAAAACCCATGGGATACTTTTGAAACAGTATTTACAATTGGTTCAGTACACAAAGGAACTATCTTATCTAAAAACGATAAAGGAGCAATTTTAGAGTTACCATACGGTATCGAAGGATTCTCAAATATCAAAAACTTAGTGAAAGAAGATGGTACGTTTGCTGAAGCAGGTGAATCATTAGATTTCAAAGTAACTGAATTCCACAAAGAAGAAAGAAGAATTGTTCTTTCACATTCAAAAGCGGTAGGTATCGTTGATGATGAGAAAGAAGAAAAAGCACCAGCAGCTAAGAAAAAAGAAGCAGCAGCTCCTAAAAAAGCTAAAGCAGAAAAACCAAAAGCTGACAATACATCTTCATCTACTTTAGGAGATATCGAAGCGTTATCTGCATTAAAAGATAAGATGAATAACTAATTCATTCTCTTTTAATTAAAATATAAAAAGCCTCTAAATTAATTTTAGAGGCTTTTTTATTGATAATTGTTTGGAATAACAATATTATTTACTACTTTTGTAAACCAAATAATGGTCGAGTGGCCGAGTGGCTAGGCAGAGGTCTGCAAAACCTTCTACAGCGGTTCGAATCCGCTCTTGACCTCTTGTAAAAGGCGATACAATTTAAATTGTATCGCCTTTTTTTATTTTATGATTTTTGTCATGTTTTGTAAAGTATTATCTACGGTTTTTTATTTTGAATTATTCTAAATTAGGTGTTTTTTGATAACTTAAAAAAGCTTTAAGTAGTTGATATACTGAATAGAAAAGTCGGTAAAAGCCATTTATTTTACTGTAAAAGCTATTTTAATGAATAATACTATTTGATTAATAAACTCTCATCGTTACATTTGCAGATAGGAATAATTATTACAAACAAAATAATGTTTAAAAAAGTTCATGATATGCTGATATCACGTACCCTTAGACCACTTAGTTTATCTTTAACGCTTCTTTTATCTGTTTTATTCTTTAATCCAAGTTTTGCTGGGACTGAAGAAGCTAAAGCACCTGAGGCAAGTACAGCTCCAGCCGCTCCTGTTGATGGTGCCGCTGCTCCTGCTGCTTCTGGTCTAGCCGAAAAAGGTAAGACGTTGTTTGAAGACAACTGTAAGTCGTGTCACGCAGTTCACACTAAAGAAGTAGGTCCTGCTTTAAAAGACGTTGAAAAACGTCGTGATCGTAAATGGCTACACGAATGGGTGAGAAACTCTTCGAAGGTTATCGCTTCTGGCGACCCTTATGCCAAAAAATTATTTGCCGAGTACAACTCAGCAGTAATGACTAGCTTTCCTACATTTAAAGATGAGGAAATTAATGCAATCTTAGATTACATTAAAGCAGAAGAAGTTAATGTTCCAAAGCCTGACGGTGGTCCTAATCAAACTGCTAATGTTGGTGCAGGTGCAAAAGCGGATGATTCGGCTACTGGTTATGTTAAAATATTGCTATTCGGCTTTGTTTTAGTATTATTCTTAATAGTAATTGTTTTAGCATTAGTATTAACTGTTGTTAAAAAACACTTAGCTACTAAAGAGTTAGACGAAAGTGATAAATATTTAGTAGAACAAAAAATTGATATCAACGCAGTTATTAAAAGCCAAGCTTTTAAAATTATAGTTAGTTTCTTAATTGTTTCATTCTTAGGAAAAACAGCATTAGATGGTGTAATGAGTGTAGGTATCCAACAAGGATATGCGCCAAAACAACCTATTGCTTTCTCTCATAAATTACACGCTGGTAAATATCAAATTGATTGTAACTACTGTCACACAGGTGTTAGAAAAGGGAAATCTGCAAATATTCCTTCTGCAAACATTTGTATGAATTGTCACAGCCAAGTGAAAACAGATTCTCCAAAACTACAAAGATTAAGAGACGCAGTTGAAAAAAATCAACCAATAGAGTGGGTACGTGTACACAATCTACCTGATTTGGCTTATTTCAACCATGCTCAACACGTTGCAGTTGGTAAATTAGAGTGCCAAACATGTCATGGTCCTATAGAAAAAATGGAAGTTGTTCAACAATATTCTCCATTAACTATGGGATGGTGTATTAACTGTCACAGAGAAACTGAGGTTAAAACCGATGGAAACGGATATTATGATAAGCTTGTTAAGCTTCATAATGAAAAGAACAACAATTCTCCTATGAAAGTGAAAGATATAGGTGGTCTTGAGTGTTCTAAATGTCACTATTAATAAACTCATTTCTTACCTATTGATATAGTTATAGCATTTTATGGAAGGAAATAACATCAAATATTGGAAAGGATTAGAAGAGCTTAATAATGAGCCGTCTTTTCTAAAGAATGTTCATGACGAATTCCCTAATCAACCTACAGTTGATGACAATAGCCCTGAGTCTGATTCGATTTCAGGTACACACAGAAGAGATTTCTTAAAACTTCTTGGTTTTAGTGTTGCTGCAGCTACGCTTGCAGCTTGCGAAGCTCCAGTACGTAAAGCAATCCCTTACCTTAACAAACCAGAGGATGTAGATCCTTCGGTTGCTAACTGGTATGCTTCTTCTTATGTTGATGGTGGTGATTATTGCAGTGTTTTAGTTAAAACACGTGAAGGTCGTCCAATCAAAATTGAAGGTAACAAGTATTCTTCAGTTACTAAAGGTGGTGTAAGCGCTAGGGTACAAGCTTCAGTTTTATCACTTTATGATAATGAAAGATTAAAAGGTGCTCTTGAAAAAGGTAAAGCAATCTCTTGGTCTGACGCTGATACTAAAATTAAATCTCAATTAGAAGCAATTGCGCTTAAAGGAGGAAATATTAGATTAGTAACTTCTACTATTCTTTCTCCTTCAACTAAAGCTGCTATTGCTGAGTTTACTTCAAAATATCCTACTGCTAAACAAGTAGTTTATGATGAAAACTCATCTTATGGGATTTTAGCAGCAAATCAAAAAGCATTTGATAAATATGCATTACCTACTTTAGATTTTACAAAAGCTTCTAAAGTAATCGTAAGTATAGGTGCTGACTTCTTAGGAACATGGATTTCACCAATTGAGTATGCTAAGCAATACGCTGAAAACAGAAAAGTTGGAAAAGCTAAAAAAGAAATGTCTCGTCATTATCAGTTTGAAAGTGTTCTTTCATTAACTGGTTCAAATGCTGATCATAGAACTACAATTAAACCATCTCAAGTAGGAGCGGTTGTTGCAAGTTTATATTCTGCATTAAATGGTGGTTCTGCTAGCAAAGATTTCCCATTCTTAGCTGAAGCTGCTAAAGATTTGTTAGCTGCTAAAGGTCAATCTTTAGTAGTTTCTGATTCAAATGATGAAAACGTACAATCAGTAGTTATTGCAATCAATGCATTGTTAGGTAACTATGGTTCTACAATTGATATTAACAGACAATCTAATTACCGTCAAGGTAATGATGCTGCTGTTTCGGCTTTCATTGCTGATGTTGCTGCAGGAAGTGTAGATGCTGTAATTTTTTACGGAGTAAATCCATTATATTCTCATCCATTAGCTAGTAAATTAAAAGGAAGTTTAAACAAAGTTTCTTTGAAAATTTCTTTAGCTGATAGATTAGATGAAACAGCTTCTGAATGTGATTTTGTTTGTCCAGATAACCATTTCTTAGAATCTTGGTCTGATGCAGAACCAGTTTCAGGAAAATATAGTTTGGTTCAACCAACAATTTCTAAATTATTCAATACTCGTCAAGGTCAAGAATCACTTTTAGCGTGGACTGGTGCTAAAGTTGAGTTTTATAATTACGTTCAAAACTTCTGGAAAGCAAATGTTTTCCCAAAACAATCAACTTACTCAACATTTAATGAGTTCTGGAATAGAGCATTACATGATGGTGTGTTTGAATTAGCTTTAGCTCCTTCAGCTTCAACACCAAATGTAGATGTAAATGCGGCTATTTCTGCAATCTCTTCATCTAAATCATCTTCTGAATTAGAAGTTGTTTTCTATGAAAAAATTGGTGTAGGTGTTGGTCGTCAAGCTAATAACCCTTGGGTACAAGAGTTCCCAGATCCAATTTCTAAAGCAACTTGGGATAACTATGTAGCTGTTCCAATTTCATATGCTAAAGAAAAAGGTTTAAAACAAAATGATGTAGTTAAATTACAGTTTAAAAATTCATCAGAAGTGATTGAATTGCCTGTTTTAATTCAACCAGGTCAAGCTAAAGGTACAGTTTCTGTAGCATTAGGTTATGGTAGAACTAAAGCTGGTAAAGCTGCAAATAATGTAGGTAAAAATGTTTTCCCGTTTGTTTCTACACAAGGAAATGCATTAGTTTACAACTCTACAGTTACTTTAACTAAAACTGGCGCTACTCGTCAAATTGCACAAACACAAGTTCACCAAACTATCATGGGACGTCACAATGTTCAAGAGGCTACTCTTGCTGACTATGTGAAGAAAAATGGTAAAGATCACCATACTGGTAAATTAGTTGGTGATATGGCTGGACGTTATGTGCCAATGATCAATGTTGCTGAAGGTGGTAACGCTGAAGGTAAAAAAGCACCAGAAACAATTTCTATTTGGAGTGAGAAACCAAACCAAAAGATGGCACCTAACCATCACTGGGGAATGGTTATCGACTTAAACTCTTGTATTGGTTGTGGTTCTTGTGTAATTGGTTGTCAGGCAGAGAACAACGTTCCAGTTGTTGGTCGTCAAGAAGTGATTAATGCAAGAGAGATGCACTGGATTCGTATCGATAGATACTATTCATCAGCTGCTGAAGAAAAAGTTGGTCATTATCAAGAGAAAGAGCAACCTGAGGATAATCCAAGAGTTGTTTTCCAACCTATGATGTGTCAACACTGTAACAATGCTCCATGTGAAACTGTATGTCCAGTATTGGCTACAACTCACAGTATGGAAGGATTGAACCAAATGACATATAACCGTTGTGTTGGTACTCGTTACTGTGCAAACAACTGTCCATATAAAGTTCGTCGTTTCAACTGGTTTAGCTATTACAGCAATAACGAGTTTGATTATAACATGAATAATCCTCTTGGTAAAATGGTACTTAACCCTGATGTTACAGTACGTGCTAGAGGTACAATGGAAAAATGTTCTATGTGTGTACAGCGTATTCAAGAAGGCAAATTAAATGCTAAGAAAGAATCTCGTCGTCCACAAGATGGTGAAATTGAAACTGCTTGTTCGCAGTCTTGTCCAACGGATGCAATTGTATTCGGTGATATGCTTGATCCAGAATCAAGAATTTCAAAATTATTGAATGTAGAAAAAGAAGGAAGAGCTTATCATGTTCTTGAGGAAATTAACGTAAATCCTTCAGTTTCTTATCTTTCAAAGATTCGTAATCCTAAAGTTTAATTAAATAATTATCTTTTAGCTATGCATATTTCTTCTGCAGTTAGAGAACCATTAGTTACTGGCGGGAAATCATACGGTGATGTTACCTATGATATAGTTCGCCATGTAGAAAATAAACCAACTAAATTATGGTTTATTGTAATGGGTTTCTCATTAGTATTATTGTCACTAGGAGGCTTCTCTCTTTATAAAACGTGGACAATAGGTATTGGAGCTTGGGGTCTGAACAAAACTGTTGGTTGGGCTTGGGATATTACTAACTTCGTATGGTGGGTTGGTATTGGTCACGCAGGTACTCTTATTTCAGCGGTATTATTATTATTCCGTCAAAAATGGAGAACTGCAGTTAACCGTGCAGCTGAGGCGATGACTATCTTCGCTGTATTTTGTGCTGGTTCGTTTATCTTAATGCACATGGGACGTACTTGGTTAGCTCACTGGGCTTTACCACTTCCTAACACTTATGGTTCTTTATGGGTTAACTTTAACTCACCTCTTGTTTGGGACGTATTTGCAATCTCTACTTATTTATCGGTTTCTTTAGTATTCTGGTATATTGGTATGGTTCCAGATTTAGCAACAATCAGAGATAGAGCTACTAAACCTTTAACTAAAGCTATTTATGGTGCATTCAGTTTAGGTTGGACTGGTGGTGCTAAACACTGGCAAAGATATGAGGCAGTTTCTTTGATTCTTGCAGCTATTTCTACTCCACTTGTACTTTCTGTACACACAATTGTATCTATGGACTTTGCAACTTCTGTAATTCCAGGATGGCACACTACAATTTTCCCTCCATATTTCGTTGCTGGAGCTATTTTCTCTGGATTTGCTATGGTATTAACGCTTCTTTTAGTAACACGTAAAGTGTACAAATTAGAGCACTACATTACCATGACACACATCGAAACTATGAATAAAATTGTAATGTTAACTGGTTCTGTGGTTGGTGTTGCATATATCACTGAGTTCTTTATGGCTTGGTATTCAGGTGTTGAGTATGAGCAATACTGTTTCTTAAACCGTATGTTTGGTCCATATTGGTGGGCATATTGGTCTATGATGGCTTGTAACGTATTCTCTCCTCAGTTATTATGGTTCAAGAGCATTAGAAGAAATTTAGTTGCAACTTTTACATTATCTATAATTGTAAATATCGGTATGTGGTTTGAGCGTTTTGTAATTATTGTAAGTTCTTTACATAGAGATTACATTCCTTCAAGCTGGAGAGATTTCTCACCTACTATTTATGACGTAGGAGATTATATCTTTACATTTGGTTTGTTCTTTACTCTTTTCTTCTTATTTGCTAAATACTTACCAGTGGTAAATATGGCTGAGGTGAAATCTGTATTGAAATCTTCAACTGACAAACCTTCACACAAATCACATTAATATTATATTTTAGTTATGTCTGCTACTAATACTAAATATATTGTAGGTATTTTTGATGATGAAGAAGATGTTCTTCATGCAATACCTCACATTAAAGAAAGTGGTGTTAAAATTCACGAAGTTTTCACTCCATTTCCAGTTCATGGTTTGGATGAAGTTTTAGGTTATCAAAGATCTAGAATTGACATCGTTGCTTTCTTATTTGGATTAACTGGATTTTTATCTGGTTTAACAATGATATCTTATATGTTATCATTTGACTGGCCAATGAATATTGGTGGTAAATCAAACATGCCTTTCCCTGACTTTATTCCTGTTACTTTTGAGTTAACAGTTTTATTTACTGCGTTCGGTATGGTTATTACCTTCTTAATAATTAGTGGTTTAACTCCTTGGACTGTTCCTCAAATATTTGATATAAGAGGTACTGATGATAAATTTGTTATGGCTATTGATTTAGCACACAACAAATTATCTGATGAGCAAATCAAAGAAGTATTAACTTCAAATGGTGCAACAGAAGTAAATTATAAGGAATTTAAATCTTAATAATAATGAAAAAGATATATAGACCGATTTCTCTTTTGTTGTTATCTGCGAGTTTCTTAGTAACTGCTTGCAAAAAAGATACACAAGATCCTGGAACTGAGTATGCATCACAAATGTATCACTCTCAGGCTTATGAGCCACTAACTCAAATTGTTGATAAGGAAGATGTAGAAAACTACAACTCAAATCCTTACAATGATTTCGGTGGTAAAAAGAATATGAACATGAAAGAACCTGTTAAAGGGACTATTAAAATTAATGGTTTTAATCCTTTAGTTGGTTCTAAACCAAAAGCTGATTTACAACTTTATAACAATCTTACTGCTGCTGATTTTGAATTAGCAGGTAATACATTAACTAATCCTATTGCTGTTAATGATAAAGTTATTGAAGAAGGTAAAGCTTTGTATGAGCGTTATTGTGATCACTGTCATGGTGCAACTGGGCAAGGTGATGGTGAAGTAGGTAAAGTTTTCAAAGGTGTTCCTGCTTACAACAAGGGTATGGTTAAAACTGATAAAGCTGGTAATATTTTCCATGTTATCACTTCTGGTAAAGGCCGTATGCGTTCTCACGCTTCTCAAGTAAGTGTTAGTGATCGTTGGAAAATTGTTCATTACGTACAAACACTTCAAAATCAGTAATCACCTCATTTAATTGTATAAATGGAATTATCACATACATTTGAAGAAAGATTTGTTTTTACTTCTAAAGCTAAAAACAAAGTATTTACATTACTAGGAGTGGGAGCATTGCTTTTCATTTTAGGTATTGTTTTGTTAAGCTCTGGTTTTGGATCTCATGCTGCAGAGCATGGCGCTGCTGGTGCTCATGGTCATGCAGAAGCTTTTGATTGGACTACTAGACTTTGGGTTAATTTATGGCACAATGCTGTATTCTTTTCTGGAGTTGCTGTTATGGGTATATTCTTTGTATCATATAACTATGTAGCTTATGCAGGATGGTCAGCAGGTTTCTTAAGAATTCCTATGGCTTTTGGAGCTGTAATCCCTTATTTAGGTGTAATAGCTTTGTTAGTTTTTGTTTTTGGTCATCATCATATCTTCCACTGGACACATGAAGGTATTACTGATCCAAAATCTCATCATTATGATTCAATTATTGCTGGTAAGGCTCCTTTTTTAAATCAGCCTTTCTTTTATGCAAGATTAGTAGCTTATTATTTACTTTGGACTATTATGTATAAAGTAATTAGTAAAAACTCATACGATGAAGATTTAAACGGAACTCATACTTATTGGCATAAAAACACTGTTGCTTGTGCAATTTTCTTAGTAATTTTCGGAGTAACATCTTCTACATCTGCTTGGGATTTTGTTCTTTCTGTAGATACTCACTGGTTCTCAACTATGTTCGGTTGGTATGTATTTGCTAGCTGGCATGTTTCTGCTCTTGCAACTATTGCTTTAATTGTTATCTTGTTAAAAGAAAGAGGTTATTTAGCTAATGTGAATGAGAATCATATTCATGATTTAGGGAAAATGATGTTTGCATTTAGTATTTTCTGGACTTATGTTTGGTTCAGTCAGTTCTTATTAATTTTCTATGCAAATATTCCTGAAGAAACAGGTTATTTTATCGATAGATTAAGAGGGTTCGGTTATCACTATACTGGATTATTCTTCTTAAATATCTTTATTAACTTTGTTTTCCCATTCTTGATGTTAATGACTAGAGATGCTAAACGTGCACCAATTTTTGTTAAAATAGTTGCTATTGCAATTATATTTGGTCACTGGTTAGATTTCTATTTGATGTTAAACCCAGGTACTACAAAAGGTAATAGTGGTTTTGGTCCTTTAGAAATTGGTACTGCACTTCTTTTCTTAGGCTTGTTTATTTATGTAATTGCTTCACAACTTTCTAAAAATCTATTGGTACCTAAAAATCACCCAATGCTTGAAGAAAGTTTACATCATAACATTTAATCAAGTCATTCACTTAAACTATAATTACTTATTCTATGAATAGTTTCTTAATAGGATTGTCAGTACTACTTGTTCTGGTAATTTTGTTCCTTATATTCAGAGTTCAAACTTTGATTTCTGTAATGAAGGGAACCTATCAAAAAAGAGTTTCTTTCAGTAATAATGTAAATGCATTCTTATTCCCAATTACTTTTGTATTGGGAATGGCTTTACTTGTTTGGTATTCTGCGGAAGCTAAAAAGTTTTATTTGCCAGAGTCTGCTTCTTTACATGGTGTTAAAACTGATAATTTATTCTGGATTACAATTTATGTAATTTCATTTGCCTTCTTAGTTACACATGTTTTAATGTTTTATTTCACAGTAAAATATAAATATGATGAAAACAGAAAAGCAACGTTTTATCCAGATAATCATAAATTAGAATTTGCTTGGACTATTGTTCCTGCAATTGTATTAACTGTACTTATTTTCTTTGGTTATACTTACTGGTCTCAAATAACTTCTCCAGCTCCTAAAGATGCAGTTGTTATTGAGGTAATGGGTAAACAATTTGCTTGGCAAGTTCGTTATCCTGGTAAAGATGGTGTTATTGGAAAATATAACTTCAAATTAATTGATGCAACGAACGAATTTGGTATGGATTTCACCGACAAAAACAATTTTGATGATTTTGTTCCAAGAGAAATTCACATTCCAAAAGGTTCTCCTGTATTATTAAAAATTAGAGCTAGAGATGTACTTCACTCAGTATTCTTACCTCATTTCAGAGTTAAGATGGATGCTGTACCTGGTATGCCAACACAATTTTGGTTTACGCCAAAATATTCTACAGCTGATATGAAAGAAATTACAGGTAATCCTGATTTCAAATATGAATTAGCTTGTACTGAAATTTGTGGTCGTGGTCACTATGCTATGAGATATATTTTAGTTGTTGATGAGCCAGAAGATTATCAAAAATGGTTAGCTACTCAAGAACCTTGGTTAAAAGTTAACCCTGACTATATTTCAAAAGTACCAGAAAGATTAAGAAGTCTTATTCCTTTTGAATTAGCTCCTGCTAAAACTGAAACTCCAGCTGACTCTACTGCTAAACCAGTAGCTGTTCCAACTGATTCTCTTTCTAAAGTTCAAGCATCTCTTTAAAATTATTACAATATGTCTTCGATAGATATTCACGCACATTCATCAGATGCACATGGGCATCATGATGAACACGAACATCACGAACAAAGCTTTATTCAGAAATATGTTTTTTCTGAAGATCATAAAGTAATTGCGAAACAATTTTTGATTTCAGGTTTATTCTGGGCATTAATTGGTGGATCATTATCTGCAATATTCAGGTTACAATTAGGTTTTCCTAATGCTAATATTGAATGGTTGAAACCTTTGTTAGGAGAGTGGATTCAAAATGGTAAATTGGATCCAGAATTTTATCTTGCATTAGTTACAATGCATGGTACAATTATGGTATTCTTTGTACTTACAGCAGGTTTGAGTGGTACTTTCTCAAACTTCTTGATTCCTTTACAAATTGGAGCAAGAGATATGGCATCGGGATTCCTTAATATGTTATCGTATTGGTTTTTCTTCCTTTCTTCTTGTTTAATGTTCATTTCTTTATTTATTGAAACTGGTCCAGCAAGTGGTGGTTGGGTTATTTATCCTCCATTGTCTGCCTTGCCTCAAGCAATGCCAGGTTCAGGTTTAGGTATGACATTATGGTTATCTTCTATGGCAATATTTATTGTTTCAAGTTTATTAGGAAGTATTAACTATATTTCTACAGTTATAAACATGAGAACAAAAGGTATGACGTTTTCAAGATTACCATTAACTATTTGGTCTTTCTTCTTAACTGCAATTATTGGAGTTTTATCGTTCCCAGTATTATTATCTGCTGCTTTATTATTAATTTTTGATAGAAGTTTTGGAACTAGTTTCTATTTATCTGAAATTTATGTAGCTGGTCAAGCATTGCATAACGTTGGTGGTTCTCCTATCTTGTTCCAGCATTTATTCTGGTTCTTAGGTCACCCTGAGGTATATATCGTTTTATTACCTGCATTAGGTATTACTTCTGAGATTATATCAACAAATTCTCGCAAACCAATTTTTGGTTATAAAGCAATGATTTTCTCTATGTTAGGTATAACTTTCTTATCTTTCATAGTTTGGGCTCACCATATGTTCGTAACTGGTATGAATCCTTTCTTAGGTTCTGTATTCATGTTGTTAACATTAATTATTGCTGTTCCTTCTGCAGTTAAAGCGTTTAACTACATTACTACTTTATGGAAAGGTAACTTAGTATTTACTCCAGCAATGTTATTCTCGATTGGACTTGTATCATTCTTCATTTCAGGTGGTGTTACAGGTATTATTTTAGGAAATGCAGCATTAGATATTCAGTTACACGATACTTACTTTGTAGTAGCTCACTTTCACTTAGTAATGGGTTCTGCTTCATTCTTTGGATTCTTAGCTGGTGTTTATCACTGGTTCCCAAAAATGTTTGGTAGAATGATGGATGAGAAATTAGGTTATATTCACTTCTGGTTCTCTTTCATAGGTATTTATTTGGTATTCTTCCCAATGCACTATATCGGTATTGCAGGTTTCCCAAGAAGATACTATTCATTCACTAGTTATGAAGCATTCAGTACTTTCGGAGATTTGAACTCATTTATTTCTATTGCAGCATTCTTTGCTTTAGGTGCTCAATTAATATTTGGATTTAACTTCTTCTATAGTATTTTCAAAGGTAGAAAAGCTTCTGAAAATCCTTGGAGATCGAACACTTTGGAGTGGACTACTCCTGTATTACCAGGACATGGTAACTGGCCAGGAGAAATTCCTCAGGTTTATAGATGGCCTTATGACTACTCTAAACCAGGAGCAAGTGAAGACTTCATTCCTCAGCATATTCCTTATGCTGCAACACCAGAGTCTAACTTACCATTTGAAAGCGATAACGCTTAATAAATTATAATTAAGTTTTGCTACTGATGTATTCATCAGTAGCAAAATTAAAACAATAAACTTTGAAAAAATCTATCTACTCTAAATATGCTATCTAACTCTACTACTGTTAGCTTCAGCATGATGACTCGAGCTAAAGCTTTTTTTGAGCTTTTGAAGTTTCGTTTGTCATTTTTAGTAGCTTTCTCAGGTGCTATAGGTTATTTATTAGCATCAGGCAGAGCAATAAATTGGAATAGTTTAGTTTTTTTTGCATTAGGTGGATTTTTAGTTACTGGATCAGCTAATATTATTAATCAAATAATTGAAACTGATTTAGATAAACTTATGAGTCGAACAATGAATCGACCATTACCAACGGGAAAAATTTCAAGTGTAGAAGCTACCTTGTTTTCTTTTTTACTTGGAGGTGTTGGTTTGTATTTGTTGTTAATTTATACTAATATTCCAACTACATTATTAACATTGATGTCCTCAATTTTATATGGTTTTGTATATACTCCATTAAAAAGAAAAGGACCTATAGCTGTATTTGTCGGTGCTATTCCAGGTGCATTACCTCCTCTTATAGGTTGGTGTGCTGCTGCTGGAAATATTACTTATGAAGCTTTATTAATTTTCGGAATTCAGTTCATTTGGCAGTTTCCTCATTTTTGGGCAATTGCTTGGGTATTAGATGATGATTATAAAAAAGCTGGTTTTAAGTTATTACCTGCAAATGGAGCAAAAGATGTTAATACAGCATTTCAATTAATGATTTATTCATTATGCTTAATTCCTTTAGGATTATTTCCTTATATGGTAGGCATGACTGGAAAAATCTCAGCAATAATTACAACATTGTGTGGTGTTTTGTTTTTAATGCAAAACATATATTTAATGAAAAAATGTTCAAGAGAGGCTGCTATGCAGTTAATGTTTGGATCATTTGTTTATTTACCAGTAGTGCAAATTGCTTTAGTGTTTGATAAAATTCCTTAAATTATGGCGACTACTACTATTGCTTCAAATAATGTTGGTAATAATAAAATGATGGGTATGCAACCATTAAAGTTTTCTTTATGGTTATTCATCGTTAGTATTTTAATGATTTTCGCATCTATGACAAGTGCGTTTATCGTTAGAAAAGGAGAAGGAAATTGGATAATTTATAATATACCTACAGTTCTTTGGGTTTCTACAATTGTTATTGTTTTAAGCTCTGCAACTATGCATTGGGCGTTATTATCTGCTAAAAAAGATGATAAGAAAAACATTAATTTAGGACTTATCGTAACGATATTATTAGGTGTTGTGTTTACAATTACACAATATTTAGCATGGAATGATTTGGTAGCGCAAAAAGTTTTTTTTGCATTTGCTAACCCAGGTGGTTCATTCTTTTATGTATTAACTGGTTTACATGCTTTTCACTTAATATCTGGAATTATCTATTTATTGTTTACACTATATAGTGGAGTAAATAATAAAATTTCTTCTAAAAATTTATTGCAAATTGAAATGTGTTCAACTTATTGGCATTTTCTTGATGCATTATGGGTTTATTTATTTGTCTTTCTATTAATTAATCATTAATTAAATTAAATATGTCTGCTGCAGTTACTACTCACATTGACGACTCTAAAACTTTATGGGGAGGAGGAGTTGAACCATTAAAGGCAAGCTATGGTAAGCTGATGATGTGGTTTTTCTTACTTTCTGATACCTTCTCATTCTCAGGTTTACTTATTGCATATGGATTTATAAGATTCAGTAATCTTGCTCACGATCCTTCAATTACAGGTTTTTCTCCTGATCACTGGCCAATTCCTGAACATGTATTTACTCACATTCCTTTTTGGCATGGTCATGCTCCACTAGTATTTGTTGGATTTATGACATTTGTACTAATTATGTCTTCTGTAACTATGGTATTAGCTGTTGAAGCTGGTCATAGAATGGATAAAAAAGCTGTTGAAAAATGGATGTTATGGACAATTTTCGGAGGTTTTGTTTTCTTAGGAAGTCAAGCTTGGGAATGGTCAATCTTTATTGCTGGTATTGATGGTCATACTGCCTCTTTAGTATCAAATCCTTATGGACCTCCAGCATTTGCTGATTTATTCTTCTTTATTACTGGTTTCCACGGAACTCACGTAACTAGTGGTGTAATTCTTAACATAGTTATTTTCTTTAACGTTGTTATGGGATTATATGAAAGAAGAGGTAGCTATGAAATGGTTGAAAAAGTTGGTTTATACTGGCACTTTGTTGACCTTGTTTGGGTATTTGTATTTACATTCTTCTATTTAGTTTAGTCTAAAAAATTAAATATAACTTATTATGTCACACGGTCACGGTCATTCATCTCATACACAATCTCACGCAGTTGAGATTCCTGCTCCACAAACTAAATGGATTTGGAAAACATTTTGGATATTAACTGCTATAACAGCATTTGAATTCTTAATCGCTTTTATCAAAGGTCCGTTACATTTACCTCATTTACTTGTTGTAACTGTATTTATTACTTTGACTTTAGTTAAAGCATTTTATATTGTTGCTGATTTTATGCACTTAAAGCATGAATCTAAAACTTTAATTATGAGTTTAGCTTTACCAATTATATTTATATTATGGTTAATTGCTTCTCAATTAAATGAAGGTAGCTATGTTTTTGATGCTATTCATAACTTTCACAACTTTCTTACAAAGTAATTAAAGATGTCGAAATATACAAAGGTTGGTACATTGATGATTCTTCTCATTGTACCAGCCTTTTTTTATTTATTTATAAAATTGTTTGGTGATAATCATTATGGATTACCTAAACTTTTACCATTAAGTGTTAATAGTGGTGATACTACTTATTTTAGATTTTCTCATACTCTAAGTGAAGTGGAAGCTAAACCTATTAATATTGTTGCTATTACTTTATTAAAAGGTAGTTGGACAACAGAGTTAGATTTACGATTAAGTTCTAATTTTAAAGATGATTCTTCGTATTTTTCAAATAATGATGTATTATTAGAACCTGATTTTTCTCATTTGAAATCAATTGAAACTAAATTTCAAGTTTTCTTAGATGAAATTCCACATGAATTTTGGTCAAAATACAAACTAATCCAACCGCATGAGGTTATATTGTTAGTTGATAAAAGTGGCTATATTAGAGGTGTTTTTGACCCACTTAAAGATAAAGAAATTGATAGATTAATTACTGAACTAAAGGTATTTGAACATGAGTATAATCACAGAAAATCAAAGTAGTTTGCCAAATAATAGGTTGTTTACTACAATTATTGCTGTTTTATCTGTCGCTATTCCATTAGTAGTAGCTTTATTGTTATTTGTTCCACAAACAGGCAATTTAGGTGATTTAGATGTGTCTTTTTTACCAAAATTGAATGCTGTTTTAAATACTTCTACAGCTATTTTATTATTGGCAGGTTTATATTTCATTAAACAGAATAATATTTCTATGCATAGAGTTTCTATGTTTGGAGCTTTTGCTTTATCATCTTTATTTTTAGTTTCTTATGTTATTTATCATTTTCAGGCTGTTCATACTTTGTTTGGAGATTTAAACCATGATGGTGTTGTTTCTGAGCTTGAATTATCAAATGTTGGAAACACAAGATTAATTTATTTTATTTTATTACTAACACATATATTATTAGCAATTGCAGTTGTTCCTTTAGTGTTATTTGCAATTTATTTTGCAATTTCTAATCAAATTGACAAACATAAAAGAATTGTTAAATGGACTTATCCAGTATGGTTGTATGTTGCTGTAACTGGTGTGATTGTTTATTTAATGATATCACCATTCTATAAATAAATAATTTAAATAGTACGAAATATGAAGTTATTTAATTATCTATTGCTAACAATGATACTTGTTGGTTATAACTTTGTAAATGCTTTTGCTCAATGTGCTTTATGTAAGGCATCTGTTGAAAGTAATCTAAAAGAAGAAAGTCATCAACATATTGGCGCTGGGATCAATTCTGGAGTAATTTATTTAATGGTAGTTCCATACATAATTTTCCCAATTGTAGCTTATCTTTGGTATAAGCATAGTAAAAAGAATAAATTGATTGAGTTTTAAATAAAAAGCTTCGAATTTCGAAGCTTTTATTTTTTCTTATAAAACATTGTAACCAGTATAGGTAATAATAACAGATCTGCTATAATTGCAATAAATAATGTTAAGCTTACTAATAATCCTAAGTAAAATGTTCCTTTAAAATTTGAAAACATTAAGGTTCCAAAACCTCCAACAAGCAATAATGATGTTACTATTATTGCTTTTCCCGTTGAAATATATGTTCTTTTTAGAGCATACAACATTGTTTTACTTTGCAACTCATATTTAAATTTACTTATAAAGTGAATCGTGTCATCTACGGCGATTCCAAAAGCAATAGAAAATACAATAGATGTAGATACTTTTAAATCTATTCCAAATATTCCCATAATTGCTCCAACAATGATTAGTGGTATAAAATTAGTAGCAACTACTATTAATCCCATTTTTATTGATCTAAACATTAACAATACAATTGTAAATATGACAATTAAATCAAGTGTTATACCTTGACTCATATCATTGGTTATATAATCATTATTTAAATTTACTAAGTGTGCTGTTCCTGTTATTTTGTATGTTATATTGTTATTTTTTGATGTATTTATAAAATTGTAAAATTTTTCATTTTTTATTCTCATTTCAGCACTTCCTAAATCCAATACTCTTCCACTTATTCTAGCAATATTTTTATCTAAATTTATATAATGTTTAAATTCTTCTCTCTTTTTTAATTTTGTGATTATCTTATTAATTGAACTAAGCTCTTGCTCGTTTATTGGTAATCTATAGTATTGATTTTCTCCATTATTGGCAGCTTTGTTTATTGCTTTAACTATTGATACTATTGAAATTATATTCTTAACTTGGTATTCGTCATTTAGATAACGTTCTGTTTTTTCTATTTCTTTTAATGTATTTAAATCTAAAAGTTGTTTATTTTTAACTTTTATTTGTGCTTCAAATCCTCTAACACCTCCAAAATGATTTTCAAAAAATGTAAAATCTTGCATTAATGGGTCATTTTCACTTATATCATCTAAAATTTTGGTGTTAGTTTTTATTTTAGTTATAAATCCAATTGAAATTATTAGTATAGTGCAAAAACTAATTACTATTGTTTTTTTATTTTTAAGTATGATTAATAATAATGAATGTAGTTTCCTATCCCAAAATACAATTTTGTTACTATTTACATTTGGTATTTTTAAATGAATTAGAATTGATGGTAATAGTGTAAATGACAAACAATATGCAATGAATACACCAATCGCCGTAAATATTCCGAAATTTTGTATTGGGGTAATGTTAGCTGTTGCTAGTGTTGCAAATCCTATTGCAGTAGTAAATGCTGTTAAAAAAGTGGCAAATCCTACTTCTTTTAATGTTTTTGTAATTGCCTCTTCTTTTGTAAATCCTAATCTTATTTCATCAAGATATTTTGTACTAAAATGTACAATATCTGACATACCTACAACAAACATTATAGATGGTAGTATGACTGTTAAAACATCAATATGTTGTCCTAGTAGAGAATAAATTCCTAGTGTCCATATAATAGAAAATGCAATTACAGTGATAGGAATTATTATTCCCCACCATGTTTTAAATGCAAAATATAAGAGAATTACTAATAATATTAAAGAAAGGGAAGTGAATACAACCATTTCATTTTGCATCTGTTCAATATACACTTTTTGTGCTCTTATTTTTCCAGCTATGTGTATTTTACCCAGTTTATTAATTTTAAGTATTGTATTTATTTGATTTAGTAAAGTATCAGAATATGGCTTTATTATACGTGGTTTTACATTTACTTGAATGCAAATATTTTTACTATCATTTGATATGAAATTATTTACAATATTTTGAGATTGAAAAATATTAATAGAGTCTTCCTTATAATTCTCACTTGATAAATTTATATATTTCTCTTTTTTAATTCCAAAAGGTGTTATTATTGGATTTGTAGCTGTACTTAAAGAATGAACAGATTCAATATATTTATTCTTTTTTAATTGTTTTGTAATTGAATCTAATCTATTTAAGAATTCTTTATTAAAAATGGATTTGTTGTTATTTTCAATACCAATTATTAAAAAGTCATCATCAGAAGTGAAATCTTTTTTGTATTGTTTAAAAAAATCTAATTCGGTATCTGATTTTGGAAAGAAGTTATCAAGATTGTAGTCAAATTTGAGTTTACTAGCGTTATAACCTAAAATGATTGTAATTATAAATATTATAGGCAGTAATATATAGCTTAGTTTTTTCATTTATTGTACTTATAAAATCTTTAACTCCAATTATTGTATATTTGTTTTTTGATACTATTTATTAAAAACAAAAGGCTATCTATTTAGACAGCCTTGGTTATTATTTAGTTATATTTTTATTATATTACCTTTCCGTACAAATCAAATTCAGTGGCATCGGTAATAAGTACATTGGCAAAATCGCCTATTCGTACATAATTACCTTCGGTAGGTACTAATACTTCGTTATCAACTTCAGGAGAGTCAAATTCAGTTCTTCCAACAAAGAATCCACTTTCAACTCTATCAAAAAGTACTTTGTATGTTTTGTCAATTTTTTCTTGGTTCAACTCAAATGAAATACTTTCTTGTAATTCCATTATTTCTGATTGTCGCTTTGCTTTTGTTTTTTCGGTAACACTATCTTTCATTGAGAAAGAATGAGTGTTGTCTTCATGCGAATAGGTGAAAACACCTAAACGTTCAAAACGCATTTTCTCAACAAACTCCAACATCTCTTTGTGGTCTTTTACCGTTTCTCGTGGGTGACCAGTAATTAACGATGTTCTCAAAGCCACATTCGGAATTTTTTCACGTATTGTATAAATCAATTCTTCTGTTTTTTCACGAGTTATACCTCTTCGCATAGCTTTCAACATATTTGTTGATGCATGTTGAAGTGGCATATCCATGTATTTACAAATATTCTCTCTTTCAGCAATTACATCTAATACGTCTAGCGGGAAACCCGCAGGGTATAAATATTGCAAACGAATCCACTCAATACCATTTACATCCGAAAGGCGTTTTAATAAATCTGCAAGTTTACGGTCTTTGTAAATATCTAAACCATAATAAGTTAAATCTTGCGCAATTAAAATCAATTCTTTAGTTCCTTTTGCAGCCAATTTACTAGCTTCTGTAACTAAATCTTCCATTGATTTAGATATGTGATTACCACGCATAATTGGAATTGCACAGAATGAACATGGTCTGTCGCAACCTTCAGAAATTTTAAAATAAGCAGAGTGTGTAGGAGTGCTCAAAATTCTTTCTCCAACTAGCTCATGTTTGTAATCGGCTTTGAATTTTTTTAGAATAGCTGGTAAATCTCTTGTGCCAAAATAAGCATCAACAGATGGAATTTCTTTAGCTAAGTCCTCTTTATATCTTTCAGATAAACAACCAGAAACATATAACTTATCAATCAAACCATTTTCTTTTGCATCGGCATATCTCAAAATAGTATCTATAGATTCTTGCTTTGCATTGTCAATAAAACCACAAGTATTGATAATTACAACATTGGCCTCATCGTTGGTTTCATCATGGGTAACATCTACTTCATTGGCTCTTAATTGGGCCATCATTACTTCTGAATCAACAACATTTTTAGAGCAACCTAATGTTACAATATTAACTTTGGTAGTTTTATTTCCTTTGGTTTTCATAAATAAGTGGTGTACAATGTACAGCTTCTTGATAATGAGGAATTATTGAATTGTATTTTCAGTTTCAAAATGTTCAATAATAAATTTGAGTAACTCCAACTATTATTTGGGTTAATGATTTATAATTTGAACTAGTTTACTGAAATATTATCTTTTAAAAATTGATTCAACAAAAGCAGTTTTGTTAAATACTTGTAAGTCGTCAATACGTTCGCCAACGCCAATGTATTTAACTGGAATTTTAAATTGATCTGAAATTCCAATTACAACACCACCTTTAGCTGTTCCGTCTAACTTTGTGATAGCGAGTGAGTTTACTGCCGTAGCTTTGGTAAATTCTTGTGCTTGGTTAAATGCATTTTGTCCGGTACTTCCGTCTAAAACTAACATTACTTCATGCGGACATTCAGCAATGAATTTTTGCATAACCCTTTTTATTTTGCTCAACTCGTTCATTAAATTCACTTTGTTGTGCAAACGACCAGCAGTATCAATAATTACAATGTCAGCCTTCATATCTACAGCTTTTTTAACGGCATCAAAAGCTACCGCTGCAGGGTCGGTATTCATTCCGTGGTCAATAACAGGTACGCCAACACGTTCGCCCCAAATTTTAATTTGGTCAACTGCGCCTGCTCTAAAAGTATCTGCTGCTCCAAGAACAACTTTATAACCTCTGTTATGTAACTGCGATGCAAGTTTGCCGATAGTTGTAGTTTTTCCTACACCATTTACACCTACCACCATCAATACATAAGGAACGCCATCTTGTGTTTTTGGAACAGTAAAATCGTCAATATCCTCAGTGCTGATTTCCGAAAGGAGAGCAGCAATTTCTTCTCTTAAAATCCTATCTAACTCAGAGGTATTTAAGTATTTATCGTCCTTAACTCTGTTTTGGATTCGAGTAATTATTTTTAATGTAGTTTCTACACCTACATCAGATGCAATCAGAATTTCTTCTAAATCATCTAACACATCATCGTCAACTGTTGATTTTCCAACAATTGTTTTACTCAGCTTTGAGAAAAAACCTTCTTTTGTTTTTTCCAAACCTTTGTCGAGTGATTCTTTTTTGTCTTTAGAAAAAAAGTCAAAGAAACCCATAATGTGTTTTAGATAGATTTTGAATGATAAATTGATTGGTAGTTAATAACACGAAAAGTCCCGACTATAAATCGGGACTTTTAAAATTATTTAAATAGATTAATCAATTGAATGATTAAGCTTTTAAAGCATCTTGAACGTTATCAAGAGGCACAATTTCCTCTTTGAATGAGTAAGCTCCAGTTTTTGGAGATTTAACAGCCTTAATAACTTTAGCATAAGCCTTGCTAGAGTCTGTTGACTTCAGGGTTGCAACTACTTTCTTTGCCATGGTTAGCTATTACTTAATTTCTTTGTGAACAGTATATTTTTTTAACACTGGATTGTACTTACGTAACTCCATCCTTGCAGTAGTGTTTTTACGGTTTTTTGTGGTAATGTAACGTGACATACCAGCTAATCCTGAATTTTTGTGCTCTGTGCACTCAAGGATTACTTGTATTCTATTACCTTTTGCTTTCTTAGCCATCTTGATTCAGGTAGATTAGATTTTTCCAGTAAATAAGCCTTTCGCTTTTGCGTCTTTAATAACAGCAGAAGCTCCATTTTTGTTAATAGTACGTAACGCTTGTGTAGATAATTTTAATACTACCCATTTGTTTTCTTCTGGTATGAAGATGCGTTTAGTGTGTAAGTTTGGGAAAAACTTACGTTTTGTTTTATTGTTTGCATGAGAAACGTTGTTACCAACTCTTGTTCTCTTGCCAGTTAATTGACAAACTTTAGCCATGATATCTTTATGTACAGTGTTTCTTACTCAAAAACAGGATTGCAAATGTACGCTTTTGTTTTAATTTTCAAAAACAAATCGAAGAATTAAATAATATATTTTTTACTTTTTCCTTAAAATGCTTTGCAACCTAACTGTTTTTTATCATTTTAACAATATTATTCTAGCTTATTAATTTATGCTTCGCTCATTTTATGTACATTTGTATTCTTTTAGTAGTCTGTTGTTAGTTTACGTTTTTCAGTTTTTTGTCAAATTGAAAATTACTTAAACTATAAAGATTTATTGAAAATTTAGTTGTTTTGTGATGTTAAATGAGCATTTGTTCCTTATAAAACATTCAAAACATTCCACAAGAAAAATTATTAACTAATTAATATGACTAATACTTTAATTTCAGCGGCTGAAGCTATGGCTTTGGAAGACAAATTTGGCGCACACAATTATCATCCTCTTGAAGTTGTGTTGGCTAAAGGTCAAGGTGTACATGTATGGGATGTAGATGGAAAAAGATATTTTGATTTCCTTTCTGCTTATAGTGCTGTAAATCAGGGACACTGTCACCCCGCTATAATTAAGGCTATGGTTGAGCAAGCGCAAACTTTAACTTTAACTTCAAGAGCATTTTACAATGATAAACTTGGTTTAACTGAAAAATATCTTTGTGAAACTTTTGGTTATGAAAAAGTTTTGATGATGAATTCAGGTGCTGAGGCAAATGAAACTGCTTTGAAATTAGCGAGAAAATGGGCTTACCAAGTAAAAGGTATTCCTGCTGGTGAAGCAATTATTGTGGCAGTTGAACGTAATTTCCACGGACGTACGCTTGCTATTATTTCGGCATCAACTGACCCTGATTCAACTACTAACTTTGGTCCATTTATGCCAGGTTATCAGGTAATTCCTTATGATGATGTTGCTGCTTTAGAGGCTGCTTTGCTAAATAAAAATGTAGCTGCATTGTGGATTGAGCCTATACAAGGTGAAGCAGGTGTGTATGTGCCAACTGAAGGTTATTTGAAAAAAGCGGAGGAACTTTGTAAAAAACACAATGTTCTTTTAATGATAGATGAAGTTCAAACTGGTATAGGTAGAACTGGTAAAATGCTTGCATCTGACCATGAAAATGTTCGTCCAGATGTGTTGATTTTAGGTAAAGCTTTGTCAGGTGGAACAATGCCAGTATCGGCTGTTTTTGCTGATGATGAAGTAATGTTGACTATTAAACCAGGAGAGCATGGTTCTACTTTTGGTGGAAATCCTCTTGCTTGTGCAGTTGCAGTGGCTTCATTGGAAGTATTGAAAAACGAAAAATTAATTGAAAATGCAGCTCGTTTAGGTGAAGTTTTCAGAGAAAGAATGGAAGCTGTAAAAGCTAAAACAAATATCGTTACAACTGTAAGAGGTAAAGGTTTGTTGAATGCTGTGATTATTAAACCAATGTCTGACGGACGTACTGCATGGGACGTTTGTGTAGCATTGAAAGAAAATGGTTTATTAGCAAAACCTACTCATGGCGATATTATTCGTTTTGCTCCTCCTTTGGTTATTACTGAAGAGCAATTACATGAGTGTTGCGATATTATCGAAAAAGTAATTTTGAGTTTTAAAGAATAGAATTTAAGGTTTTCAGTAATCGGTATTCAGTTATCGGTTGATTGAAGATTTTGAATTTAATAATATTTTACCACATAGAAACATAGATTTTATCTACTAAAACTATGTTTCTATGTGGTAAAAAAATGAGATTACATAGGATTTGATTTTCTTTTAAAATCGTATAATACCTAAATTGTAAAATTAATTATCAAAATAAATCATCTGTTCCAAATGCTATTTAATTAGCTTGGAATAGATGCTTTTTTATTATAAACAAATATGAGAAGACCAAGACGTAACAGACTTTCGCCTGCCATTAGAAATATGGTTCGTGAGCATGAAGTAACTGTAAATGATTTAATTTTTCCTTTGTTTGTAACTGAGGGCACAAATACAAAAGAAGAGGTTAAATCAATGCCAGGGATTTTTAGATTTTCAACTGATTTGATTTTGAAAGAAGTTGAAGAGTGTATGAATTTGGGATTGAAATCATTTGCTCTGTTTCCTAATATTTCTGAATCATTGAAAAACAGTACAGCTACTGAAAGTTACAATGAAAAAGGTTTGTATTTAACTACAATTCGTGAAATTAAAAAACGTTTTCCTGAGTCGTGTTTGATTACTGACGTAGCCATGGATCCATACAGTTCTGACGGACACGATGGTTTGGTGAAAGACGGAAAAATATTGAATGATGATACTTTGCCAATACTTGGAAGAATGGCATTGGCGCAAGCCGCTGCTGGTGCTGATATATTAGGTCCAAGCGATATGATGGATGGTAGAGTGGGCTATTTACGTGATTTGTTGGATAGTCAAGATTTTACAGATGTAGGCATTATGTCGTACACTGCAAAATATGCAAGTGCTTTTTACGGTCCGTTTAGGGATGCATTAAACTCCGCACCTAAATTGGGCGACAAAAAAACGTATCAAATGGATCCTGCTAACCAAGCTGAAGCATTGATTGAAGCTGAATTAGATTTTTCGGAAGGCGCTGATTTTATGATGGTAAAACCTGCGTTGGCTTATTTAGATGTAATAAAATTGCTGTATGATAATTTTGAATTGCCAATTGCCGCTTATAATGTAAGTGGTGAATATGCAATGGTGAAAGCCGCCGCCCAAAACGGTTGGTTAGATAATGACAAAACTCGTGATGAAATGTTACTGAGTATCAAAAGGGCAGGAGCGAAGGTTATACTTACATATTTTGCTAAAGAGTATGCTTTGAGTAAGAGGTAGAATTATGAATTTATATTAAACTAGAGCTTTGCAATTTATTTTGTGAAGCTCTTTTTTGTTTTACCAATTCTTTGATTTACTTTTTGTTTAATTAAATGTATTAACAATAAAAAATAAGTTATCAAATCTGAAATATGGTAAATAATTTAAAAATCGTAATTACTCCATTTAAATACCAACTTTATAAAAAAAAGTTCGTAAAATGCGGGTTGAATGGCTTTGATGTAATTTAAGGCAGTTTTTATGATATTTACTCATTTATTGAAGATGAAAAACATTACTAAATATATATTATTATCACTTTTTATAATGTTTGGGTTAAATATAGCTCAAGCTGGAATTATTATTTCAAGTTTTTCTGTTACAGATGTAACATGTAATGGAGGGAATGATGGGTCGATTACGATTGTTACTAGTGGAGCAAATCCTGGCGCAACTATTACTTATAATGTAGTTGGAACTACGAGTTATTCTGTTGATACAAATGTTACCACACTTAAAGTTAATGGTTTAAAAGCCGGTAGTGCTTATGTTATTGTTGTTCAAGATCAATCTAATGGAACATCTGATTCTAAAAATGCAATTGTTGTAAACTCTCCTCAAGGAGCTAAATTTAATTATTCTGCTACTGGTTTTTGTAAAAATGTAGCTAATCCAAGTCCTACATTTTCATCTTCTCCTTATCCAGGAAATAAGGCTGGTGTTTTTTCAGCAAGTAGTGCAGGTTTAGTAATTAATAGTTCAACAGGGCAAATTGATCTCACAGCTTCTACTGCTGGTACATATACTGTTACAAATACAATTGCAGCTGCTGGTAGTTGTCCTGCAATAACTCATACTCAAAGCGTAACAGTGACAGCTGTTCCAATAACTACGTTTAGTTACTCAACCCCCATTTGTCAAAACTCATCGAATCCTACTCCCACATTAGGTGTTGGGGCTAGTAATGGAGTGTATTCTTCTACGTCAGGTTTGAATTTTGTAAGTACAGCCACTGGTCAAATAGATTTAGTAACATCAACAGCAGGTACATATACTGTTACAAATACTATTGTAGCTTCGGGAGGTTGCCCTACTACTACATCAACATCTTCTATAGTTATAGTTGCTCCAACTCAAGGAGTTTTCTCTTATGCAGGCAGTCCATATTGTCAAGGAGGATTAAATCCTAATCCAACTGTTGCAAGCCCCAATGTTGCTGGTACATTCTCTTCAGGTGCTGGTTTGTCAATAAATCCAGGTACAGGTAAGGTTGATTTGACTTTAAGTACTCCTGGTTCATATACTGTAAGTAATGCAGTTACCGATGCGGCACCTTGTGGTACTTCATATTATACTACTACTATAGCAATTACAGCTGCACCTATAGCTACAATTTCATATTCAAGTTATTCATACTGTAAATCTGGAACTAACCCTTCTCCTGTACTTGGCGCTGGTGCAAACTTAGGGACCTTCACTGCCTCTCCCGCGGGGTTGAGTATTAATTCAACTACTGGATTAATTACATTATCAACTAGTACTGCAGGCATATATACTGTAACAAATTCTGTTACTGGTACAGCAGGATGTTCTTCAACAACTGTTACTGATACTGCAAATGTAAATATAGTTGCTGTTCCCGTAGCAACAATTAGTTATGCAGGTACACCTTATTGTAAAACAGCAGCAAACCCAAGTCCAACATTAGGAGGAAGTGCGGGGGTGTTTACTGCAAGTGCTGCTGGATTAAGTGTCAATTCTTCTACAGGTGTAATTGATATAACTGCTAGTACTGCAGGTTCATATACAGTTACTAACACTGTTGCTTCTGCTCCATGTACCGCAGTTGTAGGAACAACTCCCGTAACAATTACAACTCCACCTACTGCAGGTTTTTCGTATTCATCTGGTTCTTTCTGTAAAACAGGGTCTAACCCAACTCCAACTTTAAATGTTGGAGCTACTGCAGGTACCTATTCTGCTACTCCTGCTGGATTAACAATTAATTCTACTACAGGAAATATTACACTATCTACAAGTAATACAGGAACATATACCGTTAGTAATACAATTGCCGCCGCCAATGGATGTGCTGCTGTGGTTGGAACTTTTTCGGTAACAGTAACTTCAACTCCTGTTGCAACTTTTAGTTATACAGGATCACCTTACTGTAGCTCTGGTGCAAATCCGAACCCAACTTTTAGTGGTGGTGGTTCAGCAGGAACATTTACTTCAAGTCCTGCGGGTTTGAGTATTAATTCATCATCAGGTGCTGTGGATTTAGCATTAAGTACTGCTGGTACATATACAGTTACAAATACCATTGCAGCAGCTGGTGGTTGTACTGCTGCTACAGCTACAAGTAGTATTACTATTCAAAATGCTACAACAGGAGCATTTTCATATACTGCTTCCCCTTATTGTAAATCTGCTAGCAATCCAAGTCCAATATTTAGTGGAGGAGGAGTTGCAGGAACATTTACAACTAGTTCAACAAATTTAAAATTGGCTAGTGCTTTAACAGGAGTAATTGATTTAGCTAATGCAGGAACATTAGCAGGAACATATACGGTAACTAATACTATTGCTGCCTCAGGGGCATGTCCTGCTACAACTTATACTACATCTGTAACTGTAGGAGCAGTTCCTATTTCTACATTTACCTATTCGGGTTCACCATTTTGTAAAAATGCAAGCAACCCAAGTCCGGTATTTAGTGGAGGAGGTGTTGCAGGAACATTTACAGCATCAGGTTCAGGTTTAAACTTTGTAAGTGCAAGCACAGGAGTTATTGATTTATCTAGTACTAACCCTGGAACATATTCTGTAACTAATACTGTAACAGGAGCAGGTTGTACACCAACTACAACAATTCAATCGGTAACGGTTACTGCTACTCCAATAGCAACAATTACGTTTACTGCAAGTCCATATTGTAATACTGCTGCTAACCCAAGTCCTGCATTAGGTGTTGGTGCTTCTGCGGGAACTTATACAGCTAGTAGTGTTAATTTATCTATTAGTTCAACTACAGGACAAGTTACATTAGCTTCTTCGGCAGCAGGTTCATATATAGTTACTAATACAATTGCTGCATCAGGTGGATGTGCTTCGGTATCAGATACTGCGGCTATAACAGTTGTTGCACCAGCAGTTCCTACTTTTAATTATACAGGAACACCTTATTGTATCAATGGAACTAATCCTACTGCCAATTTAACTGGAGGTGCTGTTGCAGGAACCTTTACGTCTTCACCTGCTGGTTTAACTTTAAATGCAGGTAATGGGGGGGTTACTTTGGCAACAAGTACTGTTGGTAGTTATGTTGTAACTAATACAATAGCAGCAACTTCTACATGTCCTGCACAAACTGATACAGCAGTTATAACTATTAATGCAGTACCAGTTTCAACTTTTAACTATGCCAGTACAAATTATTGCAAAACTGGAGTTGATCCAAGTCCTGTTTTTAGCGGAGGAGGTATTGCTGGAGTTTTTACTGCATCACCTTCAGGCTTGAGTATTAATTCAACAACAGGTTTAATTACATTATCAACTTCAACCGCAGGTTCATATACAGTAACTAATACTGTTTCAGCAGGAGGTTGTACATCTTCTGTTTCAACATTTTCAGTAAATATTACAGCTCAACTAGTTGCAACATTATCATATACAGGAACTCCTTATTGTTCAGGAGGAAGTAATCCTAGTCCTACCTATAGTGGAGGTGGTATAGCTGGTACATTCACATCTACACCGGCAGGTTTATCTTTAAATGCTTCAAATGGACAAGTAACTTTAGCAACAAGTACAGCAGGGGATTATGTAGTAACTAATAGTATTGCAGCATCAGGTGGTTGTTCGGCAGCAAGTGATACAGCTGTAATTAAAATTATATCATCGCCAAGTGCATTGTTTTCTTATGCAGGAACTCCTTATTGTAAAAATGCAGCAAACCCAAGTGTAACTTTAGGGGTAGGTGCTAGTGCAGGAACATTCTCTTCAACAGGAGGTTTGTCAATAAATAGTGTAACTGGGGCGATTGATTTAAGTGCTTCAACTGCTGGAACTTATACAGTATCAAATACTGTTCCTGCGCCTGCACCTTGTACAAATGTTATTGCAACAACCTCTGTTACCATAACTCCTGTACCAAGTGCAGTATTTAATTATTCATTGTATAGTAACTGTACTACAGGCTCAAACCCAACAAGAACTTTAGGGGCAGGAGCAAGTAATGGAACATATACTGCAACACCTGCAGGTTTGACTTTGAATGCAGGAACAGGGGCAATTACTTTATCAACTAGTTCAGGAGGTACTTATGTAGTAACAAATACAATTGCTGCTGCTGGTGGTTGTGCAGCAACAAGTGATACAGCCAATATTAGGGTGAATGTAGCTCCGATAGCAACATTTACCTATGCATCAAGTCCATATTGTTCAAATGCAGGTACTGCAACTGTTTCTTATTCAGTAGGTGCGGTAGCGGGAACTTTTACTGCAACTCCTGCTGGGTTAAGCTTAAATTCAGGAACAGGAGCAATTGATTTAGCTGCAAGTACAGCTGGAACATATACAGTTACTAATACTGTTTTAGGTTCAGCACCTTGTGCAAACGCAGTAGCAACTTCCACAATTGTTATTACCAATTTACCAGATGCTTCATTTAGTTATACAGGTTCCCCTTACTGTGGAAACGTTGCAAATCCAAGTCCGACTTATATTGGGGCAGGTGTTGCAGGAACATATTCGGCTTCGCCAGCAGGTTTGAATTTTGTTAGTACTAATACGGGAGCAATTAATTTATCAACATCTACAGCAGGAACATATGCTGTAACAAATACTATTGCAGCAAGTGGAGGTTGTGCTTCAGTTTCAGCTAGTTCAAATGTTACTTTAAAAAGTTTTCCAACTGCTGATATTTCAGGAACAGGAACTTCATGTGTAGGTGGAAATACAACCTTAACTGTTAATTTAACAAGTACATCTCCGTGGGATATATCTTATACCGATGGAGTTTCAACAACAAGTATTACTGGTATTGCATCTTCTCCATATACATTTACTGTTAGTCCTGCTACTACTAGTACATATACTTTAGCTTCGGTAGTTAATTCAGTATGTTCGGGTTCAACAAGTGGAACAGCTTTAGTAACTGTAACCCCAAAACCAACAGCTACAATTTCTGGAACCAATACAATATGTGCTGGAAATAGTTCAAATTTACTTTTTACCTTAACTGGTAATCAACCATGGAGTATAACCTATACTGATGGAACTACTCCTGTTACTATAAATGGAATTACATCAAGCCCATATACAGTATCAGTTAGCCCTGTAGTAAATACGACTTATACTTTAACAGGAGTAAGTGATGCAATTTGTTCAGGAACTGTTTCTGGTTCAGCAGTAATAAGTATGGCAACTATGCCAACTGCATCTATTTCTGGTACAGCAACGATTTGTTCTGGATTATCTACTAATTTAACAGTAACATTAACTGGTTCTCAACCTTGGAGTATTACTTATACTGATGGAAGTTCGCCTGCCACAATTTCAGGAATTACTTTAAGTCCTTATACTTTATCAGTGAGTCCTACAAATACAAGTACATTTACATTGAGTTCAGTTATTGATGCTGCTTGTTCTGGAACTACATCTGGTTCAGCTTTAGTAACTGTTAATGAAACTCCTACTGCCACTATATCAGGTAGTGCAAATATTTGTATTGGAGATCAAGCTGATTTAGATGTAACTTTTACTGGCAATCAACCTTGGAGTTTTGTATATACTGATGGAATTACTCCAGTTACGATAAATGGTGTATCTGTTAGTCCTTATACATTAAGTGTATCTCCTAATTCTACTAAAACTTATACAGTTACTAGTGTAACTTCAAGTGGTTGTACTGGATTAGGGCTTGGAAGTGCGACTGTAAATGTTGGAAGTACACCTACTGCTAGTTTAACAGGGGCTACTACTATTTGTTCAGGACAAACCGCTACTTTGACCACAACCTTAACCGGTACACAGCCATGGTCAATTGATTATTCTGATGGTATAATATCCACTACAATAAATGGAATTACAACATCTCCATATAATTTTTTAGTAACACCAGTATCAACTAAAACTTTTACTTTAGTTTCTGTAACAGATGTAAATTGTGGAGGGGTTCCTTCTGGAAGTGCCAAAGTTACTGTAAATGCAGCGCCAACTTCAACAACCTCTGGAACAGCTACAATCTGTAGTGGCTCATCTACTAATGTGAGTGTTGCTTTAACAGGAACTGCACCTTGGAACTTTACTTATACTGATGGAACAACACCAGTTACTGTTACTAATCAAAATTCAAGCCCATATACTTTTAGTGTAAGTCCTTCAAGTACAAAAACGTATTCAGTAACAACATTGTCAGATGCGAGTGCATGTGCCGGCACAAATTCAGGAAGTGCTATCATTTCAGTTTCTGCTTTGCCAACAGCTACAATTACAGGAACCACATCAATTTGTCCGACAAAATCTACTAATTTAACAGTAACCCTTACAGGTACTCAACCTTGGAGTATAACATATACTGATGGAACAACTCCTGTAACAATTACAGGTATTAGTGCATCTCCATATTCAATTTCAGTTTCTCCTGCAGCTACCACTACTTATACTTTAACAAACGTTACAGCTTCTGGATGTAGTGGAACCTTCAGTGGTAGTGCTGCAATTACTGTATTGTTACCAACCGATCCATTATGTACTTGCGCAGCTTCTGCAGTATTGTCAGGTGCAGGAAGTATTTGTACAGGTTCAAATAAAGTATTGAGTGTAGCTTTAACAGGAGCTCAACCATGGAATATGGTTTATACTGATGGCTCTACAAATACTACTGTGTCAGGTATAAGCATTAATCCATACACTTTTAACGTTTCCCCAGCAAGTACTAGAACTTATAGCTTAGTTAGTATTGCAGATAATAATTGCTCTGGAAATGCCTCAGGAACTGCAGCCGTAACTGTTAGCCCAAAACCAACTGCAACAATGAGTGGAGGGGCAACAATATGTGCAGGAACTCCAACAAATTTAAGTATTGCATTAACCGGTACTCAACCTTGGACAATCACTTATACTAATGGAGCTACTCCTGTAACAATTTCAGGAATTACAACTACACCTTATATAATAACAGTTAATCCATTAGTTTCAAGTTCGTATTCGCTGACATCCGTAGTTGATGCAAACTGTGCCGGTTTGACTGGTGGTGGTGCTGTAATGACGGTAAATGCTTTACCGACTGCATCGGTGAGTGGAACAAGCACAATCTGTAATGGTGCAAGTGGCTCATTTGTAGTTACTATGACAGGTGCTCAACCTTGGGCAATTAATTATTCAGATGGTTCTGTAATAAATAGTATTACTAATATTTCAACATCGTCATATACTGTTAATGTTTCTCCTTCTAGTTCAAAAAATTATACAGTTACAACAGTATCAGATGTAAATTGTAATAATGCAGGAGTTGGAACGGCTACTGTAAATGTAAACACTGTTCCAACTGCAACATTGTCTGGTTCTGGTAATACTTGTAGTGGAGTAAATACTAATTTAAATTTAGTTTTAACGGGAACACAACCTTGGTCGGTTACTTACACTGATGGCACAACTCCTGTGACTGTTAACGGAATTGCTGCTTCTCCTTATACCTTAACTGTTGCTCCAACAGTAACTTCAACTTTTAATATTACAAGCGTAAGTGATGCAAATTGTTCAGGAACATTCTCTGGAAGTGCAACAGTTACTATTAAAACTTCACCAACTGCAACATTATCAGGTAGTGGTTCAATATGTGCTGCTGCAAGTAAAACATTGACAGCAACCTTGACAGGAACAGCACCTTACACAATTATTTATACAGATGGAACAACACCTGTTACAATTTCAGGAATTGCAACAAGTCCATATACTTTTTCAGTTAGTCCAGCTTCAACAAAAACTTATTCAATAACCAGTGTTACTGATGCTTCGGGTTGTAGTAATGTTGGTGCAGGTTCAGCAACCGTAACTGTAATTACTGGAGTTACTGCCACTATTTCAGGAAGTGCAAGTATTTGTCCAGGAAATAGCTCTAATTTAAACTTTGCTTTAACAGGTTCACAACCTTGGAATTTAGCATTCTCTGATGGAACTACAACAACATCTTTGACTGGAATTTCAACATCACCATATACTTATTCGGTATCGCCAGCATCAACAAAATCTTATACAGTTTCAACAATTACATCATCGGGTTGTTCGGGTACGCCAGTTGGCTCTGCAACTGTAATTGTGAAACCAGCACTTGACCCAACTTGTACTTGTACTACGGCAGCAGTTCTAACTGGAACGCAATCAATTTGTAGCGGTACATCAGCAAGTTTGAATGTAGCATTAACAGGTACACAGCCATTCAGTATAACTTATAATTCTGGAGGAGCACCAATAACAATTACTGGAATAACTTCAAGTTCATATACTTTATCAGTTAGTCCTGTTGTAAATACCACATACACAATTACAAGTGTTAGTGATGCAAATTGTACAGGAACTGCTTCGGGGACTGCATTGGTTACAATGAATACAAATCCAACAGCTGCTTTAACAGGAAGTGCTACCATGTGTGCGAGTACATCATCAACATTGACGGCAACGTTAACAGGCTCGCAACCTTGGGATATTACTTATTCTGATGGAACAGTTAGTGCTTCAATAACTGGTATTACATCTTCTCCATATACATTTTCAGTATCACCTTCTAGTACAAAAACATATACTTTAACCGCAGTAAGCGATGCAAACTGTGCCGGAACAACGAGTGGTTCAGCATTATTAACAGTTCGTCCGTTACCAACAGGAGTTATTTCAGGTTCGGCAAGTTATTGTGGTTCAGGTTCGGCAACTATTTCAGTTGCATTAACAGGCTCACAACCTTGGGGTTTAACTTATACTGATGGAACTACACCTGTAACAGTTACTGGAATTGCTATATCACCTTATACATTTACTGCAAGTCCAAGTTCAACAACAACTTATACTGTAACCTCAGTAAGTGATATTTATTGTTCGCAAGCAGGTTCTGGAACTGCAGTGGTTACAGTAAGAACTAATCCTACATTAGCAGCAGCTGGGACTACAAGTATATGTGCCGGACAATCAACGAATATAAGTTTAACATTAACAGGAACAGCGCCATATTCTATTACATATAATACGGGAGGAGCTTCAACTGTTATTTCTGGAATTGCTTCAAGCCCATATAGTTTGAGTGTTTCACCTGCGGCAACAACAACTTATTCATTTACAAATGTTGCTGATGCAAATTGTACAAATACAGCTGCAGGTTCGGTTGTTATTACTAAAAAATTACCATCAGACCCAACATGTACATGTCTTGCAACTGCTACATTAACAGGAGGTTCAACTATTTGTAATGGAGGTACTGCAAATTTAAGTGTAGCCTTAGCAGGAACACAACCTTGGTCAATTACTTATACTGATGGAGTTACGCCAGTTACTATTTCGGGGATTACTTCTAGTCCATATTTAATTACAGTTTCTCCTTCATCAAATAAAACTTATAGTTTAACATCTGTAACAGATGCAAATTGTACAGGAACTGCAACAGGAACTGCAAGTATTGTAGTAACTCCAAAACCTACTGCAACTTTAAGTGGTGCAGCTACAATTTGCAATGGTAACTCTACTAATTTAAGTGTTGCATTAACAGGTTCTCAACCTTGGTCAATTGTTTACTCAAATGGTGTAACTACAAGTTCTATTTCAGGTATTTCAAGTTCTCCTTATTCACTGGCTGTATCTCCAAGTGCAAGTGCAACTTATTCAATGGTATCAGTTGCTGATGCTTCATGTACAGGGAATACAAGTGGTACTGCTTTGGTAAATGTAAATGCAACTCCAACAGCTGCAATTTCAGGAAGTGGAAACGTATGTGCCGGAGTAAGTACAAATTTAAGTGTTGCATTAACTGGAGCTCAGCCTTGGTCATTAACTTATACCGATGGCACTACACCAGTAACTGTTTCTGCAATTGCAACGAGTCCATATACATTTAGTGTAAGTCCAGCAAGTACTTCAACATATACCGTTTCAAATGTAAGTGATTTAAATTGTTCAGCTGTTGGAACAGGTTCATCATTGGTTACAATAAAATCAAAACCTACAGCCACCATTTCAGGAACTGCAACTATATGTCCAGGACTGAGTACAAATTTAGGCGTTGTTTTAACAGGAACTCAACCTTGGACAATTATCTATACTGATGGTACAACACCTGTAACCATTTCTGGAATTACATCTAGTCCATATTCAATTTCAGTATCACCAGCATCTACCCAAACATATTCAATAACTTCTGTAACTGATGCTGCAGCTTGTGGTGCAGGAACATCATCAGGAAGTGCAGTTATAACTGTAAGAGCTCCTGCAGACCCATTGTGTACTTGTGTTGTTTCGGCTACATTATCAGGAAGTGGAAGTATTTGTAATGGTTCATCTAAAGATTTATCAGTTGTATTGACAGGAACACAACCTTGGTCTTTAACCTATACCGATGGCACAACTCCTGTTACAATCACAGGAATAGCAGCAAGTCCATATACATTCAGTGTAAGTCCATCTACAACAAAAACATACTCAATTACAAGTGTTTCAAATGCAAGTTGTTCTGGAGCAGGAGCAGGTTCGGCGACTGTAGTTGTAAAAACTGCACCTACAGCTGTGGTTTCAGGAGGAGGAACATTATGTACGGGTTCTTCATCAAATGTTGATGTAGCATTTACAGGTACACAACCTTATACTATTGCTTTATTTGATGGATTAACAACCACAACTATCTCTGGAATTTCAGCTTCACCTTATAGTTATTCTGTAAGTCCTTTAAGTTCAAGAACATATTCTGTAACATCAGTTGATGATGCAAATGGATGTAGTGTTGCTGGTTCAGGTTCAGCATCGGTAGTAGTAAATGCTAAACCGAATGCAAATATTACTGGTACTGCAAGTATTTGTCCGGGGGTAAATACAAACTTAAATTTACTTTTAACAGGAACTCAACCTTGGTCGGTAACTTATACCAACGGTGTAACTCCTGTGACAATAACAGGAATTACTTCTAGTCCTTATGTAATTCCAATTTCGCCTGCAGCCACTACAACGTATAGTATTACAGCTGTTTCTGATGCAAATTGTACAGGAAATGGTGTTGGTTCGGCAACGGTTACAGTGAAAGCGCCAAATGATCCAACTTGTAGTACTTGTTCAACACAAGCCGTAATTTCAGGAGGTGGTAATATTTGTGCCGGTGGTTCTGCGGGGATTACTTTTGCATTAACAGGAACTCAACCATTTAGCTTAACTTATACTGATGGTGTAGCTCCTGTAACTATTTCAGGCATTACAACCACTCCTTATAATTTAACTGTTAGTCCATCATCAACAAGAACTTACAGTGTGACTTCGGTAACTGATAATACTTGTACAGGTTCTGGAACTGGAACTACTGCAATTAATGTAAATCCTTTGCCTTCAGCAACTGTATCTGGTGCAACAACTATTTGTGCAGGAAATATTACCAACTTAAACTTTGTTTTAACTGGTTCTCAACCTTGGACTATCGTTTATTCTGATGGATCAAACAATACATCTATTTCGGGAATAACATCATCACCATATTTATTAGGTGTTGCTCCAACTGTAACAACAACTTATTCATTGGTAAGTGTAAATGATGCACAATGTTCAGGAAATGCAGTTGGTAGTGCCTTAATTACCGTGAATGCTGCAGGAAGTCCAACTTGTACATGTACTGCAGATGCAACTTTAACAGGTGGTGGGAATATTTGTATCGGTGGAAATACGCCTTTGCAATTTACATTAAATGGTGTTAAACCTTGGTCTATCACTTATACTGATGGAACAACACCAACAACAATTTCTGGAATTACAACATCATCATATTCAGTAAATGTTTCTCCAACAAGTAACAAAACGTATAGTATTACAACAATCAGCGACTCAGTTTGTACTGGCTCAAAAACAGGTACTGCACCTGTAGTTGTGAATGCTTTACCAACTGCAAATATTTCAGGAAGTAATACTTTATGTAATGGTACTTCAAGTACAGTGAATGTTGTTTTAACTGGTTCTCAACCTTGGGCTTTACAATATACTGATGGAGTTACTCCTGTAAATGTGAGTGGTTTAACAACGAGTCCTTATTCGTTTTTAGTTAATCCAAGTACAACAAAAACATATTCTGTAAATACAGTTAGTGATATTTATTGTTCAAATACTGGAGCAGGGTCAGCAATTATAAATGTAAGAACTTTGCCAACAGCAAGTATTTCAGGAACAGCAAGTATTTGTGCCGGTCAAACAGCCAGTTTAACTTATACATTAACGGGTTCTCAACCTTGGACTATAGTTTACTCAAATGGTTCAACGAATACAACTGTAAGCGGAATTACTTCATCTCCATATTCAATTACTGTAAGTCCAGCAACAACTACAACTTATTCATTAGTTAGTGTAAATGATTTGAATTGTTCTGGAACTGTTTCTGGTTCGGCTGTAATTACTAAATTATTGCCATCTGACCCATTATGTAATTGTGCAGTAACTGCAACTGTTTCTGGTTCAAAATCAATATGTTCAGGTGGTGTTGGTACAAGTTTTAGCGTTGCATTAACAGGTACAGCTCCATGGAATATTACTTATTCGGATGGTGTAACTCCAACAACATTAACAGGAATACCAAGTTCTCCATATACTGTTTCGGTAAATCCTATTGTAAATACAACATATACAGTTACTTCTGTGAATGATGCAATTTGTTTTGGTACAACTTCGGGAAATGCTGTAATTCAGGTAAATACTAATCCAACTGCAACTATTTCTCCAAACCAATCAATTTGTAATGGTTCATCAGCTTCGCTAAATGTTGCATTTACAGGTACTCAACCTTGGAATTTCTCTTACAGCGATGGAACAACTACTAATTCAATCACTGGAGTTTCTTTATCACCTTACACATTAACTGTAAATCCAGCTGCAACAACTGTTTATACGCTAACATCAATAGCTGATGCAAATTGCACAGGTACAACATCAAGTGCTGCAACTGTTTCTATCAATGCGGCTCCAACGGCTACTATTTCGGGAGGGACATCTATTTGCCCAAGTGTGAGTACAAATATAAATTTCATTTTAACAGGAACATCTCCTTGGGATGTTACTTATTCTGATGGAACAGTTTCAAATACAATTACAGGAATAACTACAAATCCATATAGTTTAAGTGTAACTCCTGCAAGTACTACCACTTATAGTGTAACAGCTGTTAGTGATGCATCTTGTTCAGGTATTGCAAGTGGAACAACAACGGTAACGTTAAAATTAGCCAATGACCCAACTTGTGTTTTATGTAACGCTTCTGCAACTTTAACTGGTGGAGGTAGTATTTGTGCTGCAGGAAGTACAAACTTAGATTTTGCCTTAGTTGGTCAACAACCATTCAATTTAACTTATACAGATGGAACAACTCCTGTAACAATATCAGGAATTACAACAACACCATATACAGTTTCAGTTTCGCCTTCGGCAAATGCAACATACACAATTAGTAGCATTGCTGATAATTCATGTACTGGTTCAGGTTCTGGAAGTGCTGTAATTTTGAAAAATACAGTTCCTACAGGTGTGATTTCAGGAAATGCAGGTGTTTGTTCAGGTGTAGCAACAAATCTTTCTTTTGCCTTCACGGGTACTCAACCTTGGTCGTTAACTTATACAGATGGAACAACTCCTGTTTCTATTTCTGGAATTGTTGCAAGTCCTTATGTTGTGTCTGTCTCGCCAACTGTAACTACAACTTATTCATTAGTTTCTTTATCAGATAATACTTGTTCTGGAACAGTAAGTGGTTCGGCTGTTGTAACAATTCAATCTGGCCCTACAGCAACAATTACTGGAACAGCTTCAATTTGTGATACAAAATCAACAAACTTAAGTTTTGCTTTAACAGGAACTGCTCCTTATACCATAGTTTATAATGATGGATCGGCCTCAACGACTATTTCAGGCATAAATACAAATGCATATTCATTAAGTGTGAGTCCAAGTTCAACAAGAACTTATACTTTAGTTTCTGTTTCTGATGCCGGTTCATGTGGAAGTGGTTCTGTTTCAGGTACAGCAGTAGTAACAGTTTTACCAAGCTCGCATCCAACTTGTAGTTGTTTAGCAACAGCAACTGTAACAGGAGGTTCAACGATTTGTACGGGTAATAATGCATCAATTAGTATTGCGTTAACAGGTACAAAACCTTGGGATTTAACTTATACAGATGGAACAACTCCTGTAAATTTAACAGGAATCAATACTACTCCTTATTCATTAAGCGTAAGTCCGAGTGCAACTGCAACTTATTCTGTAACTACTATTTCAGATCAAGCTTGTACAGGAAGTAGTTCTGGAAATGCTTTAGTAAATGTTAATCCTGCACCAACTGCAACAATTTCAGGCTCCGACAACATTTGCGCAGGTGGAACAGGCACAATGACTGTAACCTTCACAGGCGCATCACCATGGACATTTGCATACTCGGATGGCACAACAACTAAAACAATCACAGGCGTAGCATCGTCACCATATACTTTATCTGTAACACCAGCAACAAGTACATTATATACTTTAACAAGTGTAAGTAATGCACAATGTTCTGGAACAGTTTCAGGTTCGGCAACTGTTGCTGTAAACACAGCACCAACAGTAAGTATCACAGGTGGAACAACAATATGTTCGGGTGTATCAACCAACTTGAATTTATTAATCACTGGCACTCCACCTTACGATATCACTTATACTGATGGAACTACACCAACAACATTATCGGGTATTAATACAAGTCCGTATTCGTTTAATGTATCTCCAACAATTACAACTACTTATACATTAACCACTATTGCAGATGGTTCATGTACAGGAACAGCAAGTGGTAATACCATAGTAACCGTAAAACCAGCAAACGACCCAACCTGTATTTGTACAGCAGATGCAGTATTGACAGGAGGTACTGCAATTTGCGGAGCAGGTAATGCGAACTTAACAGCAACATTACAAGGTACTCAACCATGGAGTTTGACCTATACAGATGGTACTACACCAGTAACAATTTCAGGAATCACAACAAGTCCATACGTATTCTCAGTAGCACCAGCAACAACAAGTACTTATACATTAACTGCATTGACAGATAATACTTGTGCAGGTTCATGGAGTGGAAGTGCAGTAGTTACAAGAAATACATTACCAACAGCAACCTTATCAGGAACATCAACAGTTTGTGCGAGTACCCAAGCAACAATCAATGTAGCATTTACAGGAGCAAAACCATATACATTGGTTTACACTGACGGTACAACGAATACTACAATTTCAGGAATCAATGTATCACCTTACGGAATAGATGTAACACCAAGTACAAGTACAACTTATAATTTAGTATCAGTAACAGATGCGAGTTGTGCAGGAACAGTGAGTGGAACAGCAACGGTAAATGTAAGAACACAAGCAACAGCAAGTATCAGTGGAGGTGGAACGGTTTGTCCAGCAGGAGCGAGCAGTTTCCCAATAACTTTAACAGGTACAGCACCTTGGTCTGTAACTTATACCAACGGAACAACAAGTACCCAAGTAACCAATATTTTAACATCGCCATACACAGTAAATGTAACAGCAGGCGCAACTGAAACTTATAGCTTAACAGCAGCAAATGATGCAAACTGTACAGCAACAACCTCAGGAACAGCAGCAATCAATGTGTTAGCAGCAAATGACCCATTATGTTCATGTGTAGCAGCAAGTGGCACAATGACAGGTGGCGGAAGTATTTGTTCGGGAAGTACAAGTAATTTAGTATTTACCTTAACAGGAACAAAACCATACACCATTACCTACAATAATGGAACAGCTGATGTTGTGATTTCAGGCATCAATGCAAGTCCATATACTTTGAGTGTATCGCCAGTTTCAACCACAACTTATACATTCAAAACAGTACAAGACGCAACTTGTACAGGTATTGGTTCGGGAAGTGCGGTGGTTCAAGTAAATACAATTCCAACAGCAGACCTATCAGGCTCCGACAACATTTGCGCAGGTGGAACAGGCACAATGACTGTAACCTTCACAGGCGCATCACCATGGACATTTGCATACTCGGATGGCACAACAACTAAAACAATCACAGGCGTAGCATCGTCACCATATACTTTATCTGTAACACCAGCAACAAGTACATTATATACTTTAACAAGTGTAAGTAATGCACAATGTTCTGGAACAGTTTCAGGTTCGGCAACTGTTGCTGTAAACACAGCACCAACAGTAAGTATCACAGGTGGAACAACAATATGTTCGGGTGTATCAACCAACTTGAATTTATTAATCACTGGCACTCCACCTTACGATATCACTTATACTGATGGAACTACACCAACAACATTATCGGGTATTAATACAAGTCCGTATTCGTTTAATGTATCTCCAACAATTACAACTACTTATACATTAACCACTATTGCAGATGGTTCATGTACAGGAACAGCAAGTGGTAATACCATAGTAACCGTAAAACCAGCAAACGACCCAACCTGTATTTGTACAGCAGATGCAGTATTGACAGGAGGTACTGCAATTTGCGGAGCAGGTAATGCGAACTTAACAGCAACATTACAAGGTACTCAACCATGGAGTTTGACCTATACAGATGGTACTACACCAGTAACAATTTCAGGAATCACAACAAGTCCATACGTATTCTCAGTAGCACCAGCAACAACAAGTACTTATACATTAACTGCATTGACAGATAATACTTGTGCAGGTTCATGGAGTGGAAGTGCAGTAGTTACAAGAAATACATTACCAACAGCAACCTTATCAGGAACATCAACAGTTTGTGCGAGTACCCAAGCAACAATCAATGTAGCATTTACAGGAGCAAAACCATATACATTGGTTTACACTGACGGTACAACGAATACTACAATTTCAGGAATCAATGTATCACCTTACGGAATAGATGTAACACCAAGTACAAGTACAACTTATAATTTAGTATCAGTAACAGATGCGAGTTGTGCAGGAACAGTGAGTGGAACAGCAACGGTAAATGTAAGAACACAAGCAACAGCAAGTATCAGTGGAGGTGGAACGGTTTGTCCAGCAGGAGCGAGCAGTTTCCCAATAACTTTAACAGGTACAGCACCTTGGTCTGTAACTTATACCAACGGAACAACAAGTACCCAAGTAACCAATATTTTAACATCGCCATACACAGTAAATGTAACAGCAGGCGCAACTGAAACTTATAGCTTAACAGCAGCAAATGATGCAAACTGTACAGCAACAACCTCAGGAACAGCAGCAATCAATGTGTTAGCAGCAAATGACCCATTATGTTCATGTGTAGCAGCAAGTGGCACAATGATAGGAGGCGGAAGTATTTGTTCGGGAAGTACAAGTAATTTGGTATTTACCTTAACAGGAACAAAACCATACACTATTACCTACAATAATGGAACAGCAGATGTTGTAATTTCGGGCATCAATGTAAGTCCATATACTTTGAGTGTATCGCCAGTAGCAACAACAACTTATACATTCAAAACAGTACAAGATGCAACTTGTACAGGCATTGGTTCGGGAAGTGCTGCAATACAAGTTAATTCAGCACCAACTGCAAGTATGGCAGGAACACAAACCATTTGTGCAGGCGCAAATGCAAATGTTGATATCAACTTTACAGGAGCATCTCCTTGGAGTTTAACTTATACAGATGGCACAATTTCAACTTCATTGACCAATGTTACATCAAATCCATATCAATTTGTTGCATCACCTAATGCATCTGTATCTTATACAATTACATCTATTAGCGATAATAATTGTGTAGGAACAACAAGTGGAAAATCTGATATTGTTATAAATCCAACAGTGAAGGCTACATTGTCTGGTTCGCAAACAATTTGTGCAGGCAAACAGTCAAATATTAATGTAGTATTTACAGGTACATCTCCTTGGGATATAACTTATACTGATGGTACAACACCAGTTACTATTTCAGGAATTACAACTAATCCTTACAGTTTTGTTGTGAGTCCAACTTCGACATCTACCTATAAAATAACATCAGTAAAAGATAATGTTTGTACTGGTGTTGGAGTAGATTCAGCGAAGGTAACAGTAAAACCTGCCTTAGATCCAACCTGTACTTGTAGTACAACTGTTGCTTTAACAGGTGGAGGAAATGTTTGTGCTGGAAATGGAGCTTCGCAATTAACATTTAATTTCACAGGTGCTCAACCTTGGGATTTAACATATCTTGCAGGTGTAGTTCCTCAAACTATATCTGGAATTACAACAAGTCCTTATTTATTAAATGTAAATCCAAGTACAACCACTACTTATTCTGTTTCAACTGTTTCAAATGCATCTTGTACAGGAAGTGCCACTGGTACTGCAGTATTGTTAGTGAATAATACACCAACTGCAACATTATCTGGAAGTGCAAATATTTGTAAATCAGGTACAGGTAAAATTACAGTTGATTTAACAGGAACACAACCATGGAAAATTGTTTATTCAAATGGAACAACAAACGATACAATTTCAGGTATTGCTGTTTCTCCATATTTAATTCCTGTATCTCCAAGCAATACAACAACTTATAGTTTAATTGCTGTTGAAGATGCTACTTGTAGTGGAACTGTAAGTGGAAATGCATCTGTAATTGTTGGTACTCAACCAACAGTAGCAATAAGTGGAAGTGGAAGTGTTTGTGCTGGCGGTACAACCACCTTGCCATTGGCTCTTACAGGAACTTCTCCATGGGATGTAACTTATTCAAATGGAATTTCAAGTACTCAAATAAAAGGAATTGCAAGTTCGCCATACACATTATCTGTTACAGCGGCTGCAACTCAAACCTTAACTTTAACAGCTGCAAATGATGCAAATTGTGATGCAACAACTTCAGGAACTGCAACCATAACTGCATTGGCTGCCAATGACCCACTATGTACTTGTGTATCGGCATCAGGTACTTTAACAGGTGGAGGAAGTGTTTGTGCTGGCGGAATAGATACATTGGTATTTAATTTAAATGGAACTGCTCCATACACTGTAACTTATAATAATGGTGCTAGTGATGTTTCAATTGCTGGAATTGCTACTAGTCCATATAAATTATCAGTTGCACCAATGGGTACAACAACTTATTCATTCAAAACTGTAAAAGATGCTTCGTGTACAGGTTTAGGAACAGGTTCGGTAATTATACAAGTAAATGCTGCACCAACTTCAACTATGACAGGTGTACAAACTTTATGTACTGGTGATACTGCACAATTAAGTATAAATTTAACTGGTGCATCGCCTTGGAGTTTGACTTATAACGATGGAACGCAAAGTACTTCAATCTCTGGAATTACAGCAAATCCATATTTGTTTACTGGAATACCAATAAGTTCAACCACATATAAGGTTACATCAATTACTGATGCAAACTGTAAAGGAACTTCGTCAGGAACAACAGATGTAGTTATAAATCCAACTGTTAATGCAACGGTTTCTGGTTCGCAAACAATTTGTGCAGGAAAACAATCAAATATAAATGTAGTATTCTCAGGAACAGCACCGTGGGATTTCACTTATACCGATGGAACTACCCCTGTAACAATCACAGGAATAAGTACGAATCCTTATAGTTTGGCTGTAACTCCAACATTAACTACTAAATATAAAATCACCTCAGTAAGTGATAAATTATGTACAGGTATTGGAAAAGATTCAGCAGTTGTTACTGTAAAACCTGCTCTTGACCCAACTTGTACTTGTAGCACAACTGTTGACTTAACAGGTGGAGGTAGTGTTTGTAATGGAACTTCAGCGAGTCAATTAAATCTAGCATTTACAGGAACTGCACCTTGGGACTTTACATACACCGATGGAACAACACCTGTTACTATAACTGGAGTAGCTGCATCGCCATATACATTAAATGTAGCGCCAACTGCAACATCAACTTATTCAATTAGTTCAGTTAAAAATACTACATGTACAGGTAATGCAACAGGAACAGCGGTGGTATTGATTAATAATGTTCCTACAGCTAAATTAAATGGTAGTTCAAATATTTGTTCGGGAGATGTGGCTGATGTAAAACTCTTATTAACAGGAACTTCTCCATGGGATATTTCTTATACTGATGGAACTTCTAGCAAATCAATTACAGGAATTACAACATCAAGCTATACAATAAATGTTTCTCCAACTTCAACAAAAATATATTCAATTGAATCTGTTTCTGATAAAATTTGTAGTGGAACAGTTTCTGGAAATGATACTGTAATTGTAAATCTACCTGCAACTGCAACAATTTCTGGTACTGATACTATTTGTGGAGGAACTGCAACTAACTTTAATGTGGTGTTAACTGGTAAAGCTCCTTGGACAATCACTTACACTGATGGAACAACTCCTGTAACAGTTTCTGGAATAACTACTAGTCCGTACCAAGCAAGTATAACCCCAACATCTACTGTAACTTACACACTTGTTTCAGTAAGTGATGCCTCTTGTTCAGGTTCAGTGAGTGGTTCTGCAAATTACAAAATTCTAGACCCAAATAGTACAGTATGTTTATGTACTGCAAAAGCGACAATTTCAGGTGGAGAAACTGTTTGTTTTGGAACAAGTGCTAATTTATTGGTTGATTTAAAAGGTACTTCGCCTTGGAGTTTAACTTACTCTGATGGAACTACTCCAATCCAAATTACAAATATCACTACATCAAGTTATCAATTACCTGTAACACCATTATCTAGTAAAACTTACAGAATTACAACTGTTTCTGATAATACAAAATGTAATGGAATAGGAAATGGTTCGGCCATTGTAAATGTAAATCCATCGCCATTGGCTGTAATTTCAGGAACTACATCGGTTTGTGAAGGAGGGAAAGCTACTATCAATGTAAACATGATTGGTACTGCACCTTATTCATTAGAGTACTCAGATGGTAAACAAGTGTATAAAATTGATAATATTCCAACGAATCCTTATGTGATAACTGCGTCGCCAACATCAACGCAAGTATTCAGTTTAACCAACTTTAAAGATGCCCAATGTACTGGTGCTGTAATGGGTGCGGCTATAGTTACTGTAACTCCAAAAGCTACTGGTGTAATTACAGGTGGAACTGATATTTGTTTGGGTAAATCAACAAACTTGAACTTTATATTTACTGGTAATAAACCTTGGACAGCCACTTACTCTGATGGATTTGTAAATAAAACAATTGCAAATATTACCACAAATCCATATAGTTTCACAGTATCTCCAACTAATACAACTACTTATAGATTAATTTCTGTAGGAGATTCATTATGTTCAGGTACTATAAATAGTAGTACTGTTGTAAATGTATTGCCATCAACAGATGCGAAATGTATTTGTGCAACAACTGCTAAGTTATCAGGTTCAGGTGCTGGTTGTGCAGGTGTAGGTCTTGATTTGAAATTTGAATTTACAGGCGCATCGCCTTGGAAAATTATTTATCAATCAATTCTTGGTAAAGAGGATTCATTGGTTGGTTTAACTACATCTCCTTATTTGGTAAATGTAAAACCTGACACAACTACTACATATACAATTAAATCAGTTTCAAATACAACTTGCGAAGGAAATAGTACAGGAAGTGCACCATTGATAATATTTGATTCACCAACTGCAATTATAGGCGATACAACTGCGGTTTGTAAAACTGGTGTTCCTGCTAAATTAACTGTTGATTTAACGGGTCAATATCCTTGGAGAATTGTGTATTCAAATGGAACTACAAATACTACAGTTTCTGGAATAATCACTAATCCATATTCGTTGCCAGTGTTGCCGGGAACTGAAACAACTTATACATTAAAATCTGTGCAAGATCAAAATTGTATAGGAACAGTGGCTGGTTCTGGATTGGTAAAAATTGCACCAATTCATACAGTTGCAGGTATTGGTCCTAGTAAAATATGTTTATCTAATTTAAATGATAACAAATACATATTTACAGGTGTAATTACTGGCTCAAAAGTGAAATGGTATGCTACAGGCGGGTCGGTAATTGCTGACACAATTGGTAAAGTGGATACAGTTTTAGTAAACTGGACAGAAAATAAAACACCAACTAAAAATTTATATGCAGTTGAGAAAACAGCTTTAGGTTGTGAAACTGATACTGTTAAATTCCCAATTACTTTTGATGATAAAGGTTATGTGTTAAATGTTGTAACCGATTCCCTTGGAAATGAAACCAGTGTAAATATTAAATGGAAAACCAACGGTATGTTGGCAAATGACCAATTGAGTATTTATAGAAGGAAAAAAGGTACAACAGCTTGGACATTGGTTAAATCACTTGCATCCAATATTGGTCAATATACAGATGCGAACCTTGAAACTTCTGCCAATAGCTATGAATATTATTTGAAAGGAAGTGTTATAAATACTTGTGGAGATACAGTTCAAACTGCAATTCACAACACAATTTTATTGGCTGTCAATACTGTAACAAGTGCAAATAATTATGGGGTTAATCTTAAATTTACACCATATAAAGGTTGGAGTAAAGTAGCTAGTTACCAAGTTTGGGTAAAAACAGATGCTGACCAAACGTATAAATTAGATACTATTTTAACAGCAAATGATTCAACAGTAAATATCAAGGTTGAAAATGTAAATCAGTTATTGTGTTACAAAGTATTAGCTATTGAATCTGCAGCAAGTGGAGTAGATTCGTCATGGTCAAATGCCAATTGTGTAGCCTTTAATTTTAACATAAAAGCTCATAATGCATTCTCTCCAAATAATGATGGAATAAATGACTTATTTAATATTGCTGATATTGAGCAGTTTCCTGATAATGAAGTGTATATATTCAACCGTTGGGGAAATGTAGTGTACAAAGCCAAAGGATATAACAATACAAATATAAGTTGGGATGGTGATAATTTGCCAGAAGGAACTTATTTCTATATTATCACTGTGAAAGGTGAAACACAAAGTAAAGGAACAATTTTATTACAAAGATAGTGGCATTAGTGGTGAAGTTTTGTAGATTTGAGCACATGCGGAGATTTATTATACATATAATTTTTGTACTAGGTATAAGCAGTACAGCTTTGTGTCAGCAAGATGCAGAGCTGCACTTCTCGCATTTTATATTTAATAATTTGATTATCAATCCTGCGTATGCTGGAAAATCAAATGATATTGCCTTTGGAGCATTTTACAGGAACCAATGGACGGGTTTTGAAGGGGCGCCAGTTACACAGACATTTAGCATTCATTCGCCAATACCAACAAAAAATATTGGTATTGGTTTTCATGCTATAAATGACAAAATTGGTTTAGAAAGAAGGTTAGCTTTAATGTTTTCTGGAGGTTATCATATTCACATGAAAACCTCTGTTTTATCGATGGGCTTGTCTGGAGGGATTAAGCAGTTTTCGATAGATAAAAATGAATTAGACTTAGAAAGTTCACAGGTTGACCCAGTTTTTGCGAATATAAATTCAGTAATGGTGCCTAACTTTACTTATGGTATGCACTGGAGAACAAAAGAGATGTTTGTAGCCTTTTCAATAAATAATTTAAGTCAGCCAACTCTAAAATACAACGGAGCTGTTAAATCAAGACTTAATAGACATTATTATTTGAAATTGGGATATAATTATGATATAAATAAAACAACATCACTTAGACCGATGGTTTTAGCTAAATATGAAGTTAATTCTCCATTTCAGGTTTATATGAATTGTTTAATGGATTTTCAAAAGGCATATTGGGCTGGAGTAGGATACAGAACAGGTGATGCTGCTTCTGTAATGGTTGGTGCTCATTTAAATAAAATTAAACAATTGGGGTTAAAACAATTAATTTCATTTGGATATGCATTTGATTGGACAATTAATGGATTGCCTCAATACAACTCGGGTTCACATGAAATAATGTTATTGTACGATATTCATTTAAAAACTAAAGGTCACAGACCTAAGTTTGATTATAAAAGTAGAATGGAATAGGAGGAAAGATTGAATTTTTATTCAATCTTTCCCAAATTTTTGGATTAAGAACCAAGCAATTAGACCACCAAGTCCAATAACAACTATCCAAAAGAATAATATTTTTACTATTTTAATAATTATAAGTGCCAATATCAGACCAATAATTATAAATAAGATTGTTTTTAAATTTAAACCAAACATGATTATTAGAATTTATTTTACAAAAATAGTTAATTGCTATATTAAGTAGTAGAATGTTTCAATTTTTATTAATTCACAATTTTGCAGAAATCGTTTTTTTTATAGAAATTACACCACATATAAAAGAAAAATTAAACTAATGGCAAATACAAAAACTGGAGTAATAGTTCAAAATCAGTTATTTGATTTAATAAAAAAACAAATTCCTGCTAATTATTCTTTAGTTGATAGTATTGCTGAGCTACTTGAAATAAGTAATGATAGTGCTTACCGTAGATTACGTGGTGAGACCTTGGTTGATATTCATGAATTGCTATTATTATGTTCGTATTTTAAAATTTCATTAGATAAATTAAGTGCAAACTCCTCCAATTTAGTAAGTTTTAATTATCAACCACTTTCAAACAACCAACATACTTTGTTAGAATATCTACAAAATATATTGGGTGATATGAAAAAAATCAATGCAGTTGAAAATAAACACATAGTTTTTACCTCTGAGGATATTCCTATTTTTCATTATTTCAAGTATGATGAACTTACAGCATTTAAATTATTTTATTGGGATAAATCAATTTTAAATTCAAGTACTTATGAAGGTAAAAAGTTTAAACCAAGCTATGTGCCAACAGAGGCAATTCAAACAGCGAAAGAAATATATGATTTATATGTAAAAATTCCATCAATTGAAATATGGACAGAAGGTACAATTGTCAGTGTATTAAAACAAATTGAGTTTTATTGGGAATCAGGTTTGTTTGAAAATAAAGATGATGCATTAGTAGTAATAACTCAATTGCAAGATATGGTTGCCACTATTCAAAATGATGCAGAATTGAGTAGCAAATTGCGCCAAAACTCTACAAGTGGAATACCTAACTATACTTTGTATTGGAGTGAAGTTACCATCGGAAATAACTGTATTCAAGTTACAATTAATGATGTGCAAATGATTTATTTTTCATTCAATACATTTAATTCGATGAGTACAACCCATACCTCTTTTTGTAATGAAACAGATACATGGATTAAAAACTTAATTAAAAAATCAGTACAAATAAGTGGTGTTTCAGAAAAACAACGCTATCAGTTTTTTATTAAAGTGAATAATTATATTGATGTGTTGAAAAAGAAAATTGTTGGGTGAGAAATTAAAAATCTACATGTATATTTGAAAAAAAAAATAAGATTTTAATTTAATTCTGAAAATTCTTTAATCCAGAAAATTCTGTTTCTAATTCCCACCATTTTTTTGCCAAGTACTTAAATCCATTATGATGTCTTCTGTAGGGTCATAGATTTCGATTTTTAGGTTACTTGGGTTTACATAAAAATGTATCAATGGAATTTTCTCAGTTTTACTAACCTTTTCTAGCAAAATATAAAATTTAGAATTTTCTACATTAGGTTTTTCTAAAGTTCTAAAGCTCAATTTTGTTTCTCCTTTTGATAATGAATCATTTTCTCTCATTAGAGAATTTACTTCAGGAATTATTGAAAGCATTTCTTGTATTACTCTTTCTTTATCTGCGGAACTTGACTTTTCTGGTTCTGGAAAGCGTTTGTTGTACTCATTTTGAAGAATATGCTGCGTAGTTTTCGTTTCAGCTACTGAATCTTTATTGTGTGTTTCAGAAGAATCGTTTTGAATTGGTTTGGATTCAAAAGTTTTTGATGGCTCAAAACAAGATTGCATTAAAAATGGAATTACTCCAAACACTAATATTAAATATCTTTTTGACATAGCAACAATTTTGTTTTGGAAAATAAGTATAAATATTTTGAAGAAACTATGACTTTTCGCAGTTCTACGCCTTGAGGCAATAAAAGTTCTCTATTTGTAAAATTATATAAATGAAAAAAGTTTAATTTCCCATCTTTGATATAACATAACTCATCTTCAAAAAAACTAAATGAATCTACATCTAATATTGGAATCATTTTTCTGTAATTTCCTAAGTTGTCAAAAACCATAATTCCTTGATTTTTAAGCAATACATACACATTGAATTGGTATTCTTTCATGTAAACTACATCCAATTCTCGTTTTGATGATAATAAATCTAATGGCGAGCGTGTAAGTATTTTATCAAATTGTAAATCAATTTTTTTAAGACTAAAATCTATATCATCAATTATCCAAGCATTATTGTCAGATGAAGGACAAGCACTTCTTGCAAAACCTACCATATCCTCATTAAATCTATATTGATTTTGAACTGTTAAAAATCTATCTAAAAAGGTAATTTGTTGAAAATCTTTATTATATAAAAATATTCTTAATGAATTTGACGCATCAATTAATGAAATATCAGCTTGTTTTGAGGGGGAGTAAGTAAGCAAATATTCGCCTTCTGGAGAATATTTTAGAACATTTTCTTTTTCATCAGCTATGTAAATGTTGTGGTAACTATCACTAGAAACATGCTCAATTGCTGGAATTTCGATAGTTTTAAGAATGGAAATTTGCTGAGCCGAAGCCGAAAACGAAATGATTATAAATAAAAATAGGCTTATGTTAAACTTCATATTTCAATAATTCAAGATTATTTCCATCATAAACGCCATAAGTATAATAATTTACCCATTCGCCGATGTTTACATAACGTGCATTGTTATTTTTTAATTGCATTTCGAGTGGTAAATGACGATGTCCGAAAATGTAATAATCATGGTGTTTTTTTGCTTCTATTTCATTTGAATAGATATAAAGCCATTCTTTGTCATGTAAAAAAATATCATCTTTTACAGTATTGCTTAATCTACTTCTGCGTGACCACATTGTAGCCAAACCAATTCCGAAATTGGGGTGAACTCTTGCAAATAAAAACTGACAAACTTTACTTGCAAAGAACCATTTAAGGAGTTTATATGAGTAATCTTTAGGTCCAAGTCCATCGCCATGACCAACATAAAAATGTTTTTCACCAACCGAAAAGGAAACAGGTTTATATAATATTTTTACATTTAATTCTTGTTCAAAATAATCAAACATCCACATATCGTGGTTGCCTGTGAAAAAATAAACAGGAATGCCTGCATCTGTAAATTCGGCTATTTTTGCTAAAAAGCGAGTAAATCCTTTTGGAATTGCATGTTTATATTCAAACCAAAAATCGAAAATGTCACCCACTAAAAATAATGCATGAGTGGTTGGTTTTATTTCATCTAACCATTTGATAATTTTCTTTTCACGAGCAAAGCTTTTTTCTAAGCTAGGTGTTCCTAAATGAAAATCAGAGGCAAAATATATTTTTTTACCTTCTGGTAAATGGTTAATATTGGGAATCATCAATTAAAAATAAAAGTAATTCTTTGGGACCATGTGCGCCTAGCACTAATGTTTTTTCGATATCTGCTGTTCTACTTGGGCCAGTTATTAATGACACAAGTGAAGGATAATTCTCAGCATATTTTTCTCTAATGAGATTTAATCCTTCTTTTATTTCAGAAACAATTTGTGAGGTACGAGCTATAACTGCATGAATTGGTGGGAAAACTGAATTTCTTCGTCCCGACAAAGTGGCAGAACTTATTAAAATACTTCCTGTTCGAGCAATCAATGCTTCACAAGATGTGATTCCTAATTCACAGTTTATGTAATCGTCTTCATTATCTTTGAAATAAAAATCAACATTTGAGAAAATACTTTCAAAAGATTTTTCCCAAATGAAAACATCTTTTAAATCTTTTTTTTGAACGTAAGTTGCAATTTGTTTTGCACAATCCGCTTCGTCAATACAGAAAAAAAATTGTCCTTTTACTGATTTGAAATTTTGGACAAATGTCATTTCAATATCGTCAGTAAATGGAGTTAAAATTGGTGAATCAAAATCAGGTACAGGTAACGATACGCCTGGAGCCGAGCCTAATGCCGACTTCACTCGTCCCATAATCACATCTTTTGTTTTCACATGTTGCATATACTCAGTTGATAGTTAACAGTTGACAATTGATAGTTTTTTGTTTTCGGAAAATTAACTTTACGGTTGCTGAGCTTATCGAAGCATGAGTAAAGTTGATTTTTCGCTAAATTAATTTTATCTATAAAAATAAATAATTTTATAAATAAAAAATCTCATCCATAGGATTAAAATTCCAATGAATGAGATTTTTATAAATTATTAGTTTTGAGGTGTTTCAGTAATTGGCGTTTCAGGAGCAACAACTTGTGTTTCCTCTGCAACTACAACTCTATCCAGTTTTCCGCTTTTAAACTCTTGTAAATTAGTTTGTTTATCAAACGGACGAGCACCAATTAATCTTTCTAAATCTGCTTGGAATAAAATCTCTTTAGCTAATAATTCATTTGCTAAAATTTCAATTGCTTCTCTGTGTTTAGTCAATAATGCTTTAGTTCTTTCATAAGCATCTTGAACTATTTTATAAACTTCTGCATCAATTGCTTGTGCAGTTGATTCAGAATATGGTTTCGTGAAACTCATTTCCGACTGTTTTGAATCGTAGAAAGAAATATTTCCAATTCTTTCACTCATTCCATACACAGTTACCATGCTGTAAGCCAATTTAGTAATTCTTTCTAAATCGCTTAATGCACCTGTTGAAATTTTTCCGAAAACAATATCCTCAGCAGCTCTACCGCCAAGTGTCATACACATTTCGTCAGTTAATTGCTCAATTGTGTAAAGGAATTGCTCTTTTGGTAAATATTGTGCGTAACCTAATGCAGCAACACCTCTTGGAACAATACTTACTTTAACCAATGGATCAGCATGTTCAAGGAACCAACCAGCCACTGCGTGACCAGCTTCATGATATGCAACAATTTTCTTTTCTTCAGGAGAAATAAGTTTGTTTTTCTTTTCTAAACCACCTATTACTCTGTCAATTGCATTGTTAAAATCGTCTAAATCAACAGAAGTTTTGTTTTTACGAGCAGCAATTAAAGCCGCTTCATTACAAACATTCATAATTTCGGCACCTGCAAAACCTGGCGTTTGCGAAGCTAGTGTTTTAGCATCCACATCCACATTTAATTTTAATTTTGAAATGTGCACTTTAAATATTGCCTCACGACCAACAACATCTGGTTTGTCGATACTAATTGTTCTGTCAAAACGTCCTGGTCGAAGTAATGCAGCATCCAATACATCTGGGCGGTTAGTTGCAGCCAAGATGATAATTCCTGAATCAGTAGCAAAACCATCCATTTCAACCAAAAGAGAGTTTAATGTATTTTCTCTTTCGTCGTTTGAACTCATCATATTTCCTCGTCCACGAGAACGACCAACTGCATCAATTTCATCAATGAAAATAATACAAGGTGCTTTTTCTTTGGCTTGTTTAAATAAATCTCTTACACGAGCAGCGCCTACACCTACAAACATTTCCACAAAATCAGAACCTGAAAGTGAGAAGAATGGAACACCAGCTTCGCCAGCTACTGCTCTAGCTAGCAATGTTTTACCGGTACCTGGAGGCCCTACAAGTAATGCACCTTTAGGAATTTTAGCACCTAAATCAGTGAATTTTTTAGGGTTTTTAAGGAAATCAACAATTTCTTCAATTTCAACTTTAGCTTCATCTAAACCTGCCACATCAGCAAAAGTAGTTTTTACTTTTGATTCGCCTTCAAGTAGAGATGCTTTTGATTTACCGATGCTGAACATTTGTCCGCCAGGGCCACCGCCCATTTTGCGCATAATGTACCAAAAACCAACAACCATTAAAATTAGGAAACCCCAAGTGTTGATAAACTGAGCAACAGAAGTTCTGTTGTTATCGAATTTATAATCAATTTTTTCTTCAGGTTTGTAGTCTTTTTGAAGTAAATCTAATTTTTCCTGAAACATTTCAGGTTTTTTGATTTGAAATTCAAATTGAGGAGCAGTTTTTAGTGTTCTAGTTTTGCCTTGAACAAGCTTTTGGTATTTTTCATTGTCCTCGGCTTCTTTTTTTAAAGTAACTTCAACTCTGTCTTCAAGAATAATTACACTTTTAACATCCTTTGCCAACATCATTTCCTCAAATTTGCTTTGAGTGATTTCGATACCAGCTGTTGTATTGTTAAAAAAGAGTACGCCTAAAATGATTAAACCGACACCTATCATTAACCACATTTGTACACTACTACGTGGTGGAGGTTTAGGAAAAGAGTTGTCTTTTTTTATTGGGTCTATTTTATTAGGCTCATTTTTTTGTTCTTCTGCCATAAGATTTTTTTATTTATTAATAAAAACAAAAACTTACTTAATTGTTTAGTAATTTTTCAATAATGACATTAATTATGCCACATTTTCTATAGTTTTAATCACGCCATCAGCCCATAAGCGCTCTAAATTAAAGAATTCTCTTTTATTTTTTTTGAAAACATGTGCTACTACATCAAAATAATCTACAATCATCCATTCCTTAGTTGCTCTACCTTCTCTTAATGATGGGTTAAGCTTTATAGCTTTATATACTTCTTCTTCAATAGAATCACAAACTCCATCTGCTTGAGGGTCAGAATTTACTGAGCAAATTACAAAGAAATCAGCTTCTGCACCTTTAAGGCCTCTTAAGTCGATAACTACAATATCTTCTGCTTTTACTTCTTGCATTCCAGCTACTACAATCTCTGATAAAAGAGCTGAATCTATTTTATTATTTGTTGCTTTTGGCATTTTAATTTTAACTTTGAATTTACAAAACTATAAAAATCTTGTTCAATATAACAGTAAATACATTAATAACAGGATGTCAGTTGATAGAACTGACGGAATGTCACTCTACAAATGCGTTTTTAATGGCACTTTGTAAAGAGAAAAACCTCCACGAAGGTACAATATTAATTACTCCAAACCAAACAGATGGGAAAGGTCAGCGTGGAAATATTTGGGATGCACAAGAAAATAAAAATCTTACATTATCACTACTTTACAAGCCTAAATTCTTACAAGCAACTGCTCAATTTGATTTAAATATAGCCATTTCTTTAGCTGTTTTTGATACATTACAATCGTTTTTGCCTGCAAAATCTGTCAAAATTAAGTGGCCCAATGACATGCTTGTAAATTTTTCTGGTAGCATAAAAAAAGTTAGTGGAATTTTAATTGAAAACACACTAAAAGGCAATTTTATTGAAAATTCTATCGTTGGTATTGGTATAAATGTGAATCAATTGGATTTTCAGTTTCCTCATGCAAGTTCAATTGCGGAGGTAATTCAGAAAACAATTGACTTAAATATAGTGTTGAACACATTGTGCGAAAATCTTGAAAAAAGATATTTAGCATTAATGAATAATCACATTGCAAAACTTAAAATTGAATACCTAAATAATTTATTAGGTTTCAATCAAGAGTTAAATTATATAAAAAATGGTGAATCAACAAAAGGAGTTATTGTGGATATAAGTTCAAACGGACAATTAATTATGGAGCACGATGATGAGGTTGTTTTCTATAATTTTAAAGAGATTAGTTTGGATTATGATGGTCCACAATAAAATATATAAATTTTTAAAACAATAAATTCACACGTTTTGTTAAATTTGAAATTCAATCTGAAATTTATAAATCAAAAATAATGACTGCAACTTATTTACCTTACAAAGTTAAGGATATGTCGCTAGCGGAGTGGGGTAGAAAAGAAATTACCCTTGCTGAAGCTGAAATGCCAGGATTAATGGCTATTCGTACTGAATTTGGTCCATCACAACCATTAAAAGGTGCAAGAATAGCTGGTTGTTTACACATGACAATCCAAACTGCTGTATTGATTGAAACATTAGTAGCTTTAGGTGCTGATGTAACTTGGTCATCTTGCAATATTTTCTCTACTCAAGATCACGCTGCTGCTGCAATTGCTGCTGCAGGTATTCCTGTTTATGCTTGGAAAGGTATGAACGAAGAAGAATTTAACTGGTGTATTGAGCAAACTTTGTTTTTTGGCGAAAATCGTGAACCTTTAAATATGATTTTGGATGATGGTGGAGATTTAACTAATCTTGTATTAGACCACTATCCACAATTAGTTGCTGGTATCAGAGGTATTTCTGAAGAGACCACTACTGGTGTACTTCGTTTACATGATAGAGTTGCAGCTGGTACTTTACCACTTCCTGCAATTAATATCAATGACTCTGTTACTAAATCTAAATTTGACAATGTTTACGGTTGTAAAGAATCATGTGTAGATGCTATTCGTAGAGCTACTGACGTGATGATGGCTGGTAAAATTGCAGTTGTTGCAGGTTACGGTGACGTAGGAAAAGGTACTGCTCGTTCGTTAGCTGGTGCTGGTGCAAGAGTAATTGTTACTGAAATTGACCCAATTTGTGCATTACAAGCTTCAATGGATGGTTTCCAAGTATTGAAAATGGACAATGCTGCTAAAATAGGTGATATTTTCGTTACTGCAACTGGTAACAAAGATATTATCACTGAGCGTCATTTCCGTTCGATGAAAGATAAAGCTATAGTTTGTAACATTGGTCACTTCGATACTGAAATCGATATGGCTTGGTTAAATAAAAACTATGGCAACACTAAAGACCAAATTAAACCACAAGTGGATATGTACACCATTGAAGGTAAAAACATAATCATCCTTGCAGAAGGTAGATTAGTTAACCTTGGTTGTGCAACTGGTCACCCATCATTTGTAATGTCTAACTCATTCACTAACCAAGTGTTAGCACAATTAGAACTTTGGACATCTGCAGAAAAATATTCTAATCAAGTATATGTTTTACCAAAACATTTAGATGAAAAAGTTGCTGCTTTACACTTAGCTAAAGTTGGTGCTGAACTTGATGTTTTAACTAAATCACAAGCTGAGTATATCGGTGTTGCGGTTGAAGGTCCATTCAAACGTGATGCTTATCGTTACTAGAATTTATTTTGTATAAATTACAAAAAAACCTTCGGAGTAATTCGAAGGTTTTTTTATGCAATTTTTATTTTTTTAATATTGATAGTACATCATTAGCTGATATTCTTTGTTTATAATCTGCATCAGAATGAACAAAATTTATCTTTCCAGATTTTTCAATAATGAACAAAGATGGTACAGGAAGTTTCCAATTATCACCAGCCCAAAATGCTATTCCAAATTTGGCTGCAATTTCACAATTTGGGTCGCTCAAGAGTGTGTAGTTTAAGCTGTTTTTGTTTTTTGTTTCATTTAATTTATCAGGTCTATCTGTTGAAATAGCAATTATTTGATAACCTAATTTCAGTATTTTACTTTCAATTGATTGAATATCTGATAAATGTACATTGCAATATGGGCACCAACCAGCTCTATAAAATATCAATACCACAGGTTTTTCGATTAATTTTTGTTTGAAATTAACCAATTCATTAGTTTCATTTGGCAATTCAAAATTGGGAACGGTATCATTGACTTTAAGAGGGATAACCTTACCTGCAGACGGATAAATTTGCTGAGCAAATAATTGAAAACTTATTATGAAGCTTATAATTAATGGGAATATTTTTTTCATAATTAGGGAAGATTTTAAGATTTTATTTTAGTTTTAATGAGATAATCGATACTTGCTTTCCCAGCTCCTTGTGTAAATATTGCAAGTAACATAAACAAATAATAAAGTGGAATTTCAAAACCATTTTCGCCAGCAGCAAATCCATTTTCCCAATGAACAGTTTTAATTGCAACAAGCATAATTATCATTAATGGAATTGAAATTAAACGTGTTGCAAAACCTAATGTCAATAAAATTACACCTACAATTTCTGTATAAGTTGCTAAGTAAGCTTGGAGTAGAGGAAAAGGTAATTCCATACTTTTGAACCATTCAGCTATACTGTTGATGTTACTAATTTTATTTTTAGCTGGTTCATAAAATCCATAAGCTAATATGAATCTAATAGCTAATAAAGCAATAAAATCAAGATTTGAAATTTTATTACTGATTGATTTATATAAAGTTATGATCTTTTTCATAGTTATAGTTATTTAAAGCCTAATACAAATTCTTTGCTTTTTAAATGTTCAAAAAACAGAATTAATTGTTTATTCTGAACTTCATTTATTTCAAAATTATGCTCAATTGAAAATTGATTTATTGCATTAGAAAGTGATGAATTATGTTGTTGTAAATACTCAATTAGCCAAACATGAATAGGTGAAACTTGTACAAATTGAAGTATTTTTTCATTTAATTCTCTAAATATCAATACAAAATAATTCCCTTTTAACTCAATGGCTTCTTTAGGAATAAATTTATGAAGTGGATAATTGAGTTGAATTATTCGTGATTCTGGATTGAAATAAATAATGTCATTAGCAATATTTCCATCAGTTTTAAAGTTTTCTAATTGAATATCTTCCATCATAAACATTTCAATTTCAAGCCATTCAAAATATAATAATTCATTAAGAATAGGCATTTGATATTGTTCTTGAAAATTATTTTCAAATACAAATTGATAAAACTCAAAAGGTAGTTGCCAAATTATAGGTGTTTGACAATTATGATTTTGTATAAATTGCTGAACCAAAATATCCCAAATTTCAACTTCAATATTGGCGACTGTAATTGGGTAAGCCGATTCAATTGTATCAATCAAAATATTATTAACCAATCTTTTATAATTACTTAGCCTTTCAATTGAAGTATTTGGTAGCTCAATTATTTCTCCAGAAATACAATATTTAGCTACTGCTTCTTGAATATCTTGGGTATTTTTAGAAAGTAGCATGTTGGAATAAACTTGGTGATGTTGCTGTTATTTTTCTTAGTTTATCAATTTCATCTTGAAGTTCATTAGCATCAGGAATATTAAAATCTCGTTCTAATAAAATTGGAACAGGACTAATTTGAGGGAGTGTGTCGGATAATAATTGATAAACGGGTTCGACAATTGGTTGACCATGTGTATCAATTATTAAATCATCACTCACTTGCTCGTGACCAGCTATGTGAATATATGCTACTTTGTCTAAAGGTAATTCTTTAATAAATTGATTTGGATTGTAATTATGGTTAAAACTATTGACAAATATATTGTTTACATCAAGCAATAATTTACAACCAGATTTGGAAACAATTTTGTTAATAAATTCTGATTCAGACATTTCAGCCTCAATAGGTGTGTAGTACGACACTATTTCAAGTACTAATTCTCTATCTAAAAAATCTTGTACTTGAGAAATACGTGCAGAGATATGATTTACTGCATCATTACGAAATGGAATTGGGAGCAAATCATACAAATGAGCATTGGTAGCTTTTGAATAACTCAAATGTTCTGAATAGATTTTTACTTCATAATTATCTAGAAATGATTTTACATTTTGTAAGAAATCCCAATCTAATTCATCTGGACTTCCAATAGAAAGTGATAATCCATGACAATAAATTGGATATTTTGAAGCAATTTTATCTATCACTTTTTTCCAATATCCGCCTATATTCATCCAGTTTTCAGGTGCAAATTCTACAAAGTCAACTTCTAAGTAATTTCCTTCAGCAAATTCTGCTGCAAATTCTTTTCGTAAACCTATGCCTATCATGTTAGTTAAGAGTTTAGACGTTTAGAGTTAAGAAGTTTAGGATTAAGAGTTAAGAGTTTTTAGAATTTTAAAAAAACTCTTAACTCTAAACTCTAAACTAAAAACTAAAAACTACTTTTTCTTATCGCCGCATTTTCCTTCTCCACACTTGGCATCTTTGGCTTTGCCTTCTTTTTTCTTGTCAGCTTTTTTGTCGTCTTTCTTAGCATCTTTTTTGTCTCCGCATTTGCCTTCTCCACATTTTGCATCTTTGGTTTTAGAATCAGCGTTTTTATCGCCACAGGTTAAATCTAATCCTTTTGATTTTGCTACTAATTCATTGCGAACTTCCCCTGCTGAGCCAAGAAAATCGAAATCGAATAATGAAGTTGCGTTTGCAGATGAAACAAACATTGAACTAGCTAAAATTGTAGTTCCTAGTACTGATTTGAAAGTTGAATTTTTCATTGTGAAATTATTTAAGGTTAAGATTAAGTTCTTTCCCTAATAGTCGCAATGGAGAGTGTTTCCTTACAAAAAAAATATTAATTTTTCTGATAATGTTTAATGAGTTGACTTATAGTGTTTTTATTTTTGTAATTTGTTTAAAATAATATTTTGAAGTTCATTCTTTTTCGCATCAGATAAATCTGTTGCGCTGTTTTCGCCCAAGTTTTGATGATGTTTTTTAATGAAATGAGAAAGTTGGTCAGTTTGAATTTTAAATTTTGTACACATATCACAAACCGACAAATGCATTTTGAGTTGGATGTGTTCTAAAAATGAAAGTTTTGTTTCTTGTTTTTTACTTACCAGAAACGAAGCTTTTTTGCAAGTAAGCAATATTTTATTTACAATTCCCATATCGTATTATGCCTTTACAAACCAGTTTTGTTCTAAACAAGCTCTTAACATGAGCTTTGCTCTGTGCATTAGTGTCCATAGATTTGCTTCAGAAATTTCCAAAATGTCACAAATTTCTTTGCTACTTTGGTCTTCCAAATATTTGAGAGTAAACACACTAGCTGTTTTAGTAGGAACTTTTTTTACACAGTCGTCTAATGTTTGTTGAAATTCTTTTTTTTCAATCACATCTTCGACATCTGAATGCCAAGCTTGCGGTTTAGATTTATCAAACCAATGCTCTTTTTCATCCTCTAAATCGAAATAATCACCCAAAAATGCTTCATCAGCATTGTTTTCGGCAGGAGTATTTTTATAATGCTTTCTATAATAATCAGCCAATTTGAATTTCATAATTGCATATAACCAAGTTTTTTCGCTTGAATTACCCGAAAATGAAGCTAGACTATTCAAAGCCGAAATAAAAGTTTCTTGCACCAAATCTTCGGCAACTTCTTTGTATTTTACTCTAAATAAGAGGTATTTATACATACCACTTGAGTAGTTTTTTACCCAATTTTCTGGCATTAACTTGTTTTCTGACATATTAAAAATTGTTATTTAACAATAATAACACATTTTTTAGATATTTAGTATTTACTCTTTTAAAACCTAATATTCATTCTAGCTTCTACACCTTCAAAATCAAGTACTTCGTAACAAATGCCAGCATTACACGATGGCCCACCTCTACGTTTGCCAGCGAAGAGTTGCAAATTTATTTTTGATGTTGCATTGTATTTTGCGTAAGCTCCAAACCAATATTTTTGTGAGGATTGGGTAATAAATGGGTCATTTGAAATTTCAACTACTGGACTAATTGATAATTTATTGGTTGGGCGATAAGTAAATGCATAAACTTGATTTTGTACATTTTCTGTAGGGCGATTGAGTGTTTGAAACTCTATTTCTAACCTAATTTTTTGTTTTTTATAGATTGCAAATTCATATTGTGCACCTGTTGAAATTCGTTGTTTTTCTTGTTTTATACCATCATTTGCAAAATCAATAAATGTTTTTAAGTTTTTATCATTCTGTAAATCAATATTATATTCAGCAAATGTTTCTGAATACTGATATTTTACTCCAAAATCATTTTCGTTGAGTGTTTGGTTAAAGGTAATTGTTTGGCCGAGTTTAGGTTCATAAAACAATTCCAATTGTACCCCTCTTTCATTACTTGGTTGCAACACGTGAATACTTCTATTGAGCACTCTGTAGGTATGTTCACGCACTACTGCTGGAGGCTGATTGACTCCAGCCCCAATTAAAAAGTTTTTATAATCTTTCACTTCAAATGAACCACCTAATTTTCCTTTTGAAAAATTGATGCCACTATAAAATGCATAAGTATTTTTTGTTTCAGGAAGTGAGCTATTTACTAGATTTGAAAATTCTGTGAAAAACTGTACATTTTTGAATAATGTCCCTGATAAATAATTGCTTAAATACGTTCTGTCAGCTACTATATTTTGATGCAACATCAAAGCTGTACCTAATTTTAATTTTTTATATTTCAATTCCGTATTGATTGCAGATACTGTTTCGGGACGACGAACCTCAAAACTTAATGTTGGGGGATAAAGATTGTCTAAAGGTTTGCCTGTTAATAGTTTAATGTCAATATATTTTGATTTGTATTTAAACATCCCTCCGAGAATATCTCTGAAAAAATATGTACGAGCTCTAAAGCCTCTGTCTTCGAGAATTGAAGATGGGATTTCAAATGAACGAAGTAAATTTCCTCTACCAATGGTTTCAAAATAATTGCCCAGCTTTACATCAAACCTTGAGCTAGAATAATACAAACCTAATTGTGATGGCGAAAAATAACTTCTTCTATCTAATTGTGAACCAAAGGTTTCGAGCATTGTGAAAGCTTTGAAGTTTTTCCAATTATACTGAATTATAGTTCTATTATAGATAGTATTTAAATTTTGAGGTTTGGTTTCGGGTAAATTTCCATGTTGATACTCTGTAACAGTATTACCTGAAATTTGCCCGAAAACCAAATTTGAAACCAATATGAATGAAGCAATAAAATATTTAGTCAACATTATTTTTCATTTAGTAAAGCCTCAAGTTTTTTTCTAATTTCAATTGCATCTTCACTATTGAAACCTTCATGAAAATAAACCACCTTATTTGCTGAATTTACAATTAGCAAAGTGGGTAAATTACTAATGTTGTAATCTCGAAGTAAATCGTTGTTAAAATCTAGCAAAACTGGATAATTTACACCTAATGTTTGTACAAGCGGAGCTACTTTTGATACACTTCTTGGTCCGTCGCAACTTATCCCGATTAAATTTACGCCTTTACTTTTGTATTCATCTTGCAATTTTATCAATTCGGGAATTGCTTTTAAGCAAGGTTTACACCAAGTAGCCCAAAAGTCGATAATGGTTAATTTTTCGCCTTTTAATGCATTGTACTCTTGTGTAACACTTTGTGTATCTTCAAGTTTGAAGTTTTTAATAATTTGAGCATTTGCATTGATTACAACAAACACTAAACAAATTTGAATGAAATATTTTAGCATGAGATATTAGATTTTAGATTGTAGATTTTAGATTCAAGACTTAAGACATAAGACTTAAGAAAATAAAAAACTGATTACTGAAGACCGACTTCTGACTACTGACTACTGATTACTTACTCAAATAAGTATCCACAACAGTTTTGGCCGAACCAATGTCATTACTAGCTAGTTGTGAACCTTTAAATCTTACAAATCCATTTTTGTCAACAACTACTAATCTATCATAAGCCACTTTGTAATTTGCAGCTACTTCTGAAGCTTCACTCAAAAGCGGGAATGTTACTGAAGTACTCGACTTAAATGCTGAAACCGCAGTTTTGTCGCCATCCCATGCATCTAAACCTAGTAGTACAAAGTTTGAATTGTTTGCATAGCCTTTTACAAATGTATTTTCAATGCCAGGCGCAACAGCTTTGCACGATGGACATGAATTTCCAAGGAAAAACAACAACACTACTTTCCCTTTGTAATCACTCATTTGAACGGTGTTACCGTTCAAATCTTTAAGTGAAAATGCAGGTGCAACTTCACCTGTTTCTGGATTAACTTCTTGTTTTTTGCATGAAAAAAACAAGAATGCTGAAGCAATTAAAATAAATAGATTTTTCATAAGATTGGGTTTGGATAATTATTCAATAATAAATTTAAAGCTTGCGATATTGTTTTGATTATCAATATATTTCGCAAGGTATATACCTGTTGGGAATGATTGTAAACTGATTTCGGTTTGAGCAAGATTGTCAAAAATGATATTCCCTAATAAATTGTAAATGACAATTTTGTCATTTACTTCAACATTATTAATGGTTAAATTTTTAGTTTCTTCATTGAAAAATGCTGATTTGTTGATGGTATTTAAATCATCTAAACCATTAACTATTGGGCAAACGCCAGAAATTGCTTGTAATTGTCCACCGCCCCAAAAATGATTTCCTGCTAAGCAATGAATAAGTACATAATCATAAGCTGAAATATCAACTGAATCGTGAACCGAAAATGTTTGTTGTCCGGTATTAGATTTTAATAATGAAATTAATACTGTTTTATTACCAACCGAAGAAGGAGATTCATTTTTGGTTCCAAGATAAATATGCAAATCGGGACCACTAACAGTATTAAAGTTATTGTCTAAACTTATAGACTTTTGGTTATTCTCGTTTTTTAAAGTAGCTACACCTGCAATGTCGTAACCACCTTTTGCTTTAACAAAAGTACTTGTGCTTCTTGAACAAGTTTGAGAGTATGCACTTATAGCTAAAGTGCCTAACATTAAACTAAGGATAATTTTTTTCATCGAGATTTTGTTTATTTATCCATTAGTCGTACTACATTTTAAAACCTTACAGAAAAAATAAATATTTTTTTTAAAAAGTAATATTTATTGGTTTTTCGATATTTTTGGTAGTAGAGTATGGAAAATATCGGATAATTTTGGTAGTCGAGTATGGAAAATATCGAAAAATGTATAATTTTGTAAAAATATAATGATTATGGAAAGGCAAATTTTTTCAAAATTAGTTCAACATTTAGATAAAAAAGCATTTACAATTTTAATTGGAGCAAGACAAGTAGGGAAAACTACTGTTTTGAAACAATTATATAAACTGATTTTGTCTGAAAAGAAAAGTGCATTTTATTTATCATTTGAAGACCCAGCAATTTTAACTCAAATTAACGAACATCCTGAAAATATTTTCAGATTTGTAGCCAAGCCAGTTGAAAATAATGGAGTTATTTATGTTTTTATTGACGAAGTTCAGTACGCTCATAATCCTTCAAACTTATTGAAATATTTGTATGATACTTATGCTCCAAGTTTGAAAATATTGGCAACAGGTAGTAGTGCTTTTTATATTGATCAAAAGTTTCAAGATTCGCTTGCTGGTAGAAAAACAATTTTCGAATTATTTCCACTTAATTTTGAGGAATTTTTACTTTTTAAAAACAAAGAAGATTTAATCTCTGATTTTAAATTGATTAAATCAAATCCAACATATATTTCAACTCAAATCAATACTTTTAAATTATTATTGGAAGAGTATATGCAGTTTGGTTCTTACCCAGCAGTAGTTTTAGCAGAAAGTGTTGAGGACAAAATTGCAATATTAAAAGAGTTGAAAAATTCGTTTTTGAAAAAAGATATACTCGAAAGCGAAATAGAAAACGAAGAGAAGTTTTACAGGTTGTTAACTATTTTAGCATCACAAATAGGTCAAATGTTAAATCAACATGAATTGGCAAATACCTTGAAATTGAATGAAAAGACATTGAGTAGATATATTTTTATTTTACAAAAATGTTTTCATATTCAATTAGTTAAGCCATATTTTAATAATATTAGAAAAGAATTGACCAAAATGCCGAAAGCATATTTTAATGATTTGGGCTTACGAAATTGTTTGTTAAATCAATTTGGAAATATATTTGAACGAACAGATAAAGGCGAAATTTTGGAAAATTTAGTTTATTCTTTATTAAGAGATTCAAATGAACGAGATACTATAAAATACTGGCGTACAGCTGATAATAATGAAGTTGATTTTGTTGTAGAAACTTCTTTTAATCAAGGGAAGGCTTTTGAAGTAAAATGGAGCGAAAATGCTTTTAGTGTTAATAAATATAAAAAATTTACTGAAAATTATATAAATTTCCCATTAAAGCCACTTACTTTCGATTTTAAAAATTCTGAAAGTTTTGTGTTGAAATTGTAAAAGTCAAACGTATGAAAAATAATCTAATTCTAATATTGATTCTAGTTTTAACTGGTTTTAATAGTCTTAATGCTCAAGATTCTTTAAAATTCACATTACCCATTCCTTCAAAAAATGAAATAGCTATTTTCAAAAAAACATCAAATGAAATAGGTTATGATTATTTAAAAAACTATTTCAAACTTGAAGGTAAAAGAGTTGATATTGCTAAAAGTGTAATGCTTGGAGATAATAGCATTTGTGATTGGAAACAAAAATTCTCGAATGGTATTTATTATCATTTTAATAATTGTGGAGAAGGCGGGGATATTGTAACTATATCATTTCCTAAAAGTGTTAATGAAACTGAAATATATAATTTAGTAAATAGTTTATTTAAAATATCTGATAATAAGTGGAATAAAAGCAAAACTAAATACGAGCCAAAGGAAGGTTTAGCAGGTTGTTATTATGAAATTATAAAAACAAATCAATATATTGTGCTAAGTTATTATTGTGGTTGCTGAAATTGTTTTTAAAATGAATTTAAATCTATTTAAATTATTATTCTTTGGGATATTGGCACTGCCAAACATGTTTGCAAACACCCTATTTGCACAAGGTTGTAGCGACGCTGGTTTTTGTACAATGGGAGCAATGCGCCCCAATCAGCATTATAATCATGGGGTTTTTAAAAGATTGAAGTCGGTTGAGGTGTCAGGTTATCAGGGAGTTACTAAGTTTGGTGATTATGTTAATTCATTAACTGCTGATTTGAATTTTTCAATTACTAATAAGTGGGCTGGACAAATAAAATGTCCGTATTTTTATGTTGATGGACCTTTAGGTAAAACAAATGGCATCGGGGATATTTCAATAAGTACAACACGTTTTATTACTCAAATAAAATCTTTCAATTTAAATGTTTCTGTCGGTACAAAAATCCCTACAAACTATGCCAATAATACCAATCAAAATGGTTTGCCTTTGCCAATGTATTATCAATCGAGTTTAGGTACTTACGATGTAATTGCTGGTTTATCAATGATGAATGCAAATTGGTTGATTGCTGTTGGTTACCAACAAGCTTTAAATGCTAATGGCAATGAATTTTTGTGGGGAAAATGGTCAAAATCTGAACAATTTTCGATAGCTAATCAATATCCTAGAGCTAAGGATTTAAAAAGAGGAACGGATGTTATGTTCAGATTAGAACGAAATGTTCGCTTTTCGAGATTTAATGCATATTTGGGTACATTATTTATACAACGAATTGTAGCTGATAAGTTTACACATCCTGTTTTTGGAGAAAATTATCAAGATAATGATTCAAAGGGTTTAGCTTTAACACTTTTGGCAGGCATGGGCTACCAGTTTTCTGTCAAATCTGCCTTGAAATTAATGTATGGACATGCTTTAGTACAACGAAAAGTAAACCTTGATGGTTTGTCGAGAGATAGAGTTTTTACCTTGGCTTATGAACTTAAATTTTAATATGAAAAAATATAAATTTTTACTTTCGATTGTATTTATATTTAATACAATTATTTCTTCCAAAGCTCAAAATATCAATCAATTAGATTCTTTGTTTGATGCTGGTAATTATGAAAATTGTATTTCGCAGATAAAAGATAATTCCGCTGAAAATTCATTTGTTAAAATTGCATGTTTAATTAAACTCGGACAAATAACTGAGGCTGAAAATTTGTTTTCGAATCTTAAAAATATTATTCCTAAATATCAACCCAAATATAATTTATTAAATGCTCAAATTTTAATTGCAAAAGGTTTAAATAAAGATGCATTAACAGTTTTAGAACTTTCAGAAAAACAACTTATTGTAAATAAAGATTTGTATTTATTATCAGAGGTTTATAATCAAATAGGTTTAGCAAACTGGGGCTTGGGTAATATTGAAAAAGCAAAAATTTATTTGTTAAAAGCTTTAAATATCAGAGAACTAAAATTTGGTAAAAATCATATTTACACAGCTTCAATTTATAATAATTTAGGGTTGATTTTAACGAATGATATTGATTTACAGACTCAATATTACAATATTTTTATCAAAGCCTATCTTCAAAAATATGGAAGTAAACACCCATCAGTAGCTATTGGGTACAATAACTTAGCATTATTAGCACTCAAAAATAATCAGTTAGATTCCGCTAAGGTTTTGATTAATAAATCATTATCAGTTAGGCTCGCTTTGTATGGCGAAAATCATCATGCTGTGGCTTTCTGTTATCAAACCTTGGCGCATATTGCATTAAATGAAGGAGAGAAATTAAAAGCTGACTCACTGTTTCGTTTAACTTTAGTAATTTATAATAAAGTTTTACCAAGCAAACATCCAGAGAAAGCATCGGTTTATAATTCTTTAGCTCAAATCGCACTTGATAATAGAAAGTATTCAGATGCAAAACAATTGTTAAACAATGCTTTAGAAAATAATTCTCAAAAAACTACTTCGAACAATTTCTCCATTTCAACTGATTATTTAAATGGAGAAATAATGCTTACAAGTTTGCAAATATTAAGTCAGGTTTATATTGATAGGTATTTTTATAAGTCATTATTGATTAAAGATTTAAAAACAGCTTTGCAAATTTTACAAAAAGCCGATACCATTATTGGATATTTGAAAATACAGAAAAACGAAAGTCAGGATAAAATTAACTTAACCAATATTTCGAATTTGATTTATGAAAATGCGGTACACACTTGTGTCACTTTAGCAAGAGTTACTCATAAGTATAATTTTTATAATAACTTAGCATTTGAATTTTCCGAAAAAAATAAGGCTACTGTATTATTAAGTGCAATAAATGAAGTAAATGCAAAAGAATTTTCGGGTATTCCTGCTCAGTTGCTCGACGAAGAAACTCGCCTTAAAAATTTATTAAACTTTTTTGAGGCATCTTATTCAAATACACCTCAGGCTTTTTTACACGATAGTATTTTTATTTATAAACGAAAAATTGAAAAGTTTACTGCCAAACTTGAAAAAGAGTATCCTCAATATTATCAATTAAAATACAGTGTTAAAATAGCTACTATTGAGGAACTTACAGCTAAATTAGTTGATAATGAAGCTTTAATAGATTATGTTTGGCTAAGTAAATACAATAAATTGTATGTATTTACTTTTCAAAAAAACAGCAAGTTGAAACTTTATGATTTAAACTTAGAAACAGGTTTTGATAAATATATTTCAGCATTAAGGAATGCAATTACATTTAATGAAGAAGCTAAATTTTTGAAATGGAGTACGCTCATTTATAAAAATGTTTTTCCTTTTAAATTCAATAAAAGTGTTAATTCATTGATTATCATACCAGATGGCTCACTGCATTTGTTGCCATTTGAATCATTAAATAGTAATAAATCAGCCAGAAATTATAAAACTGCAAACTATTTATTGCAGCGATTCAATACAGTTTATCAATTATCTTCCACATTATTTTTGCAAATGCGCACTGAAAGTCAGTTTATAAAATGTAGTAAAATGTTGCTTTGTAATCCTGTAGAATTTGGAGGGAACAATACTATTGCACAGGATAGGGGAGATTTAAGTACTTTGAATGGAACAATTGAAGAGGTTCAAAATATTTCTCAAACTGCAAAAAGCAAACAAGTTGAAATCAATACTTTAAGCTTGAAAAATGCCTCAGAATATAAATTTAAATGTCAGAAATTAGCTGATTATCAATACATACATTTAGCAAGCCACGGTTCGGTGGACTTACAAAATCCTCAATTTTCAAAAATATATTTTTCATCAGATACCGCTGGAAATCAAGATGGGGAATTAACTGCTGGCGAAATTTATAATTTAAAATTGAATGCCGAATTGTTTTCACTTTCGGCTTGTGAAACAGGTAGAGGTAAAATTCAACAAGGCGAAGGCGTAATTGGCTTAACTAGAGCCTTACTTTATGCTGGCGCTAACAATGCAATGGTTTCGTATTGGAAAGTAAATGATTATGCATCATCTAAGTTAATGAGTGATTTTTATAGATATAATTTAGTTGAAAACTATTCATTAACAGAAAGTTTGAGGAAGTCGAAACTTGATTTATTACAATCGGAAAAATATTATTCGCCTTACTATTGGGCAGCTTTCTTTTTGATTGGGAAATAGTTTGAAATACATAGATAGGATTTTATCCCATGTTAGTTATTTCATACTTTCATGATTTTTGATATTAATTGTATTATTTTGATTTTTATTTGTACTTAAATTATTTTTAACATAACTTTGATACATCAAATCCCCACGATGATGAAAAGTTTATTCAAAAAAGTGATAACAGGAGCGATTTTATCAGCTTCAAGTTTTTCTGTTTATTCACAAGTGAGTCCTCCAGCAGGTTGGGGTGATTTCAAATTCGGACTAGTAAATGATGGTTCTGCAATTTTTAACACTCGAATGAAAAATGCTATAAATCAAGGTTGTAAACTTGATTATAGATATGCTTATGTGCATAATGGACCAGACCAAACTACTAATTCATTAACTTACTTATTTGGTTTTGGTAATAATTATGTAACTGACAGTCCAACAAGAGTTGCAGCCGGTGTAAAACCAGCATTAGTCATCTATATGTTACAAGAAGATGGGGCATATACCACATTTGCCAAAAATGTAAATGATGCAGCATTCATGAAAAAGTTTTTTAACACTGTAAAATTAACAGCTCAAAAAGCAAATGGAAGTAAGGCAGTATTTGTGTTAGAACCAGATACTTGGGGTTATGTTTTGGAAGCGGGAAAAGATCCAACCACAATCGTAGCAAAGGTTAATAATTTAGGGGTTGGCTATGAATATTTGGCAGGAATTCCAAATACAGCATCAGGGGTTTGTCAGGCAATAGTTAAAACTATCAGAACTTATGCGCCAGATGCATATTGTGGAGTATTAATGTCGCATTGGGGTTACTGGGCTGGGGATGCAAATGATCCAGGAATGCCAAAGGCTCAAGATGGAATGGTTTGGTGGACAAATGCAGCTGTTGATATTGCAGCTCAAAAAAATGTTGACTTTTTCAATAAACTATTTCAAGGTAGCACAGATAGAGGCGATTTTGTTGGTGTAGAAAAGTATGGTTATAGTGCTGGTGCCGTAAAAAAACTAGAAAACTCAAGTAGGTTTTATTGGGGCGATACAGAAAATGCTAAATATGTACGTTGGTGTGCAGCATTGTCAAAAGGTGTAAATAAACCTTTATTAGGTTGGCAAATATCTATTGGGCACATAGGTTTGCGTAATGCTTGCAAAACTGTAGGTACAGATTGCTCATTTGAAGATACCTTTTTCCCATATTTCTTTACCCATGTACAAGATTACCTAAAAGCAGGTTTTATTGGCTTTTTAGCTGGAAAAGGTATGGACGATGACTGCGATTATTCAAATGCATCAGAAGGTGCACTAGTAGGTGATGCGGGTTGGTTTTTTGATAAATTAAAACTTTTTGATGCTCAAAGACCATATCTTGGAACAATTACCTCAATAGAGGAACAAAAATCAGAAAATAGCAATCAGTTAATTGTTTATTCTGAAAACAATGCCATTGTATTAGTTAACAATAGTGCCAAATCACAAGCATTTGCCATTTATGATTTACAAGGAAAATTAGTTGAAAAATCAGAAGTGCAAGCAAATTCAATCCATATAAATCATCATTTGAAATCAGGTGTTTATATTGTTGTGACTAGTGATGGGGTTAGGAAGGTTTTTGTTGGTTGAGGAATTTATTGATGCTAATTGTGAGGAAAATAATTGATGAATTTGATTTTTTAAATGATAGTTTATTTGTATTGTAAAGTTTATGACTAGTGAAAATTATAAATGATTTGGGGAATTTGTTTTAAATACTTTTATTCTGGCATTAAATTGATAACTTTGATATTTGAAAAAATAAATATAAATCAATGGAGAATATAAAACAGTTTTTGATTTTAATTTTTGTGTTTTTTTTGCCATTTGGACAGGCGCTAACAATTAATATAGGATTTCCTTTAAAAATTTCCGAGTTAGCATTGATATTGTTTTTATTGTTGTCGATCAATTTTTCAAAAGTAACTTTTTATAAGTGGCAGCTTAAATATATTTTATTATTATGTACTATATTGTTTTTTTCGTTTGTATCATTTGTAGTAAATTATTTTTGGGAGTTTGATTATTCATTGGCTTTATCAAATGTCAGATTTGTTTATCCATTTGATTCTATTTTAAAGATAGTTTATTTATTTATAAGCTTTTGTGGTTTTTTTTCAATTATTTTGAATTTGAATAATCATAGAGTAAATAATTATATTAATTATATTTTTGCTGGAGCAATTGTAAGTTTGTTATATGCTTGGTATTTGTTTTTTAGTAATTATTTGCATTTACCTGAGTATCTTTTACCAGGGATGGATTTGGAACCACAAAGGGTGTCAAATGGTCCTATTAGATGTGGGACGTTTAAGGAGGGTAATTATTTTGGATTATTTATATTAATAATGGTGATTCTGAGTGCATATTATAAACGATTTAAATCTATGTTTTTTTTTACTATTTCTATAATTACATCTTTTTCAACCGTTGGTATGATAAGTGTTTTTTTATTTTCAAGTTTTTATTTTATAAGAAGTTTATATATAAGGAAAAAGTATTATTTAATACTTTCTAGTTTTGTTATAATTTTCTCTTCAATTATATTTTTATTAAATACAAATAATATTTTAAGGACTATGCTTGTTTCAAAATTAGTTGGAAACACTGAATTTGAAAACAGTAATGCAGAAAGTACATATTCTAAACAAGAAAGAACAGAGTCGTCAATAACTGCATTTAAATTAGGGCTTGATAATTTAGTATTTGGAGTTGGACCATCTAATTATTCTTTACATTATGATCAATATTATTCTAGGTATAAGTTTAAAAATAAATACTTTAAACCTAAAAAACCTGTTTGTAATAATGTGTACATGGAACTTTTTTCAGAGCAAGGAATAGTCGGTTTGATTTTGTTTTTATTTTTTTTGTATTTGATTATTAGTCAGGCATTTAGATTGGAATGGTGCTCTTTTGGGGTAGGTAATATATTTGTTCTAATTTATTTATTTGCGTTTCCTTCTTATTCAATTTTGTTTTTGTGGGTTTATTTTGCTATAATTGTGTCTGCTTTTCATATAAATAACAATAAACAATGGATGAAAATTCAAAGATAATAGAGTTTGATTTAATTAATGTTTGGAGTGGTATAAAAGATTATCTAAAAGGTACAAAATATTTTCAGCTAGGTATAATTTTTATAGCAATATCTTTAATAACTTTTTACTCAATTACTGCTCCAAAATATTATGAAACGCACATGACTGCTTATTCAGAAGTTTTACCTGATTCAAAACTTGCGGATTTACTAGAAGATATTTGTGTTCTAATTTCTAATGAAGAGTATTTTTTATTGTCAAGAAAAATTAACGTAGATTTAAATGATATTAAGAAAATAAAAAAAATTTCACTTGATTATCCTAAAGATGAAGCTTCATTGAAAGAGCATTTCGGAATTAAAATTAAAGTGAAAGTTTATGATAGTAATATTTTACCAAAGTTAGAAAAGGCGATTTCTTACTATGCAAACAATGTGCCTTTTGTAAAAGAAAGATTTAGAAATAAAAGATTGGGTATTGAGAAAAATATTACAAGTTTGAAAAATGAGATCAAAAGTTTGGAAATATTAAAGGATAATATTAATGTTTCTTTTAAGTCTAATTCAGTTAATAAAGATATATTTCTGTCAGATGTAAGTGTTGCAAGTTCAAAAATTATTGAACTGAGTAAGGTTTTAAATGAAATGGAGCTTGAGTTAAGCTCATTAAACGATTTTCAAATTGTAAAAGGCTTTAGTGATTCGAAAGTGTATTCTGGTCCTAATTTGTTACTTAATTCAACTGTTATATTTTTTTTAACCATAGTTGGCTTTAATATTATTACTTTATTTCTAAGCAATTTTATTAAGATTAAGTAATATTTTTAATGTTGTAACTTTGAATAAATCCTTAAATTTAAATATATTTTCTACAATACTTAATGTACTAATTACTGGTATTGTATATTTTTTTGTATATAAACTACTCTATTCTAATGTTGGTATCCAGCAATTAGGTGTCTGGTCAATAGTATTGGCATCATCATCAATTGCTAATTTAGCAAATTTTGGGTTAACATCAAGTGTAGTTAAGTATGTTGCAGGTTATAATGCTAAAGGATTAAAAATTGAAATTAGTAAATTGATTTTCACATCTTTTATATTAATGTTGGCAATTTTTGTATGTGTATCCTTACTAGTATATCTAGGTTCCGAATTTATACTTTTAAAAGTAATTCCATTAAAGTATTTTAGCTTAGCAGAGTCATTGTTGCCTTATTCTTTAATATGTTTAGTATTAAATGCATTAGGAGGGGTATTCTCTTCTGGTTTAGAAGGGTTTCAAAAAAATTATGTTAGAAATTTAATTTATATAACAGGTTCAGTTACATTTCTTTTATTGTCGTTTTTGTTTATTCCCGAATATGGTTTAATGGGGGTAGCTTATGCTCAGTTAATACAATCGATTTTCATATTTGTTGCTTCATTTGTTTCTTTGAAAATTGTATTTAAAGATTTTATTTTATTTAAATGGCAATGGGATAAGCTTATATTTAAAGAGATTTTTGGCTATGGAATTAAGTTTCAAGTAATTTCTTTATCTCAAATATTTTATGATCCAACAACAAAAATGCTATTGACCGAATATGGAGGTTTGACTATGGTTGGTTATTATGAGATTGCAAGTAGGTTAGTTATGCAAGTTAGAAGTATAATTGTGAGTGCCAATCAAGTAATGGTGCCAGTTATTGCTGATTTGAAAGAATCAAATGTTTCTAAAATTGCAGATTTATACAAACAAACTCTTCCCATTGTTATATTATTTACAATAGTTGTATTATCATTTTTACTATCAGTTACAGATTTGATTTCGTTTTTATGGATTCAAGAAGTTTCTTTTACCTTTTGGAATACTGTATTCTTCTTAATTTTAGCTATGGTTGTAAATATAATTTCAAGCCCAGCTTATTTTACTTTACTAGGACTTGGAAACTTAAATCCATTACTTTGGTCTCATGTATTAATGGGTATTTTAAATTTTATTTTGGGTATAATTGGAGGTGTTTTATGGGGTGGAAATGGTGTTATTCTAGGTTGGATAATTGCTGTACTAATCGGTTCATTAATAGTTATCAATAGTTTTGAGAAAAAATATTTAAATAATAGAAAACTTGATAAAGACATATTGTTATTAATTTCTGGGTTTATAATAAATTCATTAATAATTGTACTTATTAAGTTTTATTGTATTTCTGATTATAATCTCTTATTTTTACTTTCGACTTTGACTTATGTTGTTGTCTTTTCACCAATATTATTTGTAAATAAAACTTTGAAATCATTATTGACAAAGTTTTTAAATAAAGTATAATGATTAATATATTTGATTTAAAAAATAAAATTGAGGGTAGATTTTGGTCGTTGTTATTTTTTGGGTTTTTCAAAAAAACTTCATTGAGTAATAAAATATTAAGACCCTTAAGAATTAAGGGCTTTCGCAATATATCTCTAGGTAAAAACGTTTTAATACAAAACGGTTCATGGTTAGAAGCTTTACCATTAACCAATTTAGATTGTAATTTGGTTGTCGGAAATAACGTGATTATTGGGCATTTTAATCATATATATGCTACTAATTTGATTTTAATTGATGATGACGTGTTGATTGCCGATAAAGTATATATATCTGATAATTTACATGAATATGAAAATATCTCTATTCCTGTAATGAATCAAAATGTTAAACAGTTAAAACCAGTTAAGATTGGAAAAGGTTCTTGGATTGGTGAATCTGTAAGTATTATTGGGGCGTCAATTGGTAAAAATTGTGTAATTGGTGCAAATTCTGTAGTAACTAAAGATATTCCCGATTATTCTGTTGCTGTTGGAGCACCTGCTCGAATAATAAAGAAGTATAATATTGAAATGCATATTTGGCAAAAAACAAACGATAAAGGAGATTTTATTTAAATGAAAAATATATTAATTACAGGTGGTGCTGGTTTTATTGGCAGTAACCTATCTCTAAAACTTATTAGTAAAGGTTATAATGTTACTGTTTTAGATAATTTATCTAAACAAATTCATGGTAATGATCCATATAGTAAATCAGCATTATTTCTATCGATTAAAGATAAAGTAACTTTTATTGAAGGAACTGTTACTTCTAGAGAAGATTTAGAAAAAGCAATTGTAAATCAAGATGCAATAGTACATTATGCTGCAGAAACTGGTACTGGGCAATCAATGTATGAAATTGAAAAATATACAAATGTTAATATTGGAGGTACTGCATTGTTGTTAGATATTTTAACTAACAATAAAACCCATAATGTTAAGAAATTTATCATTGCTTCATCAAGATCAATTTATGGAGAAGGTAAATATTTGACCCCAAATAATACAGTTGTTTATCCTAAACATAGGTTAGCAATTGATATGGACAATGGTGATTTTGAAGTAAAAAATGGTACTTCAACTGAAAAATTGACTTTGGTTGCTACTGATGAAGAATCAAAAATTCATCCATCATCTGTTTATGGAATTACTAAGCAAAATCAAGAACAAATGGTAATGACAGTTTGCTCTACAATTGGCATAGCACCTGTTGCTTTTAGATATCAAAACGTTTACGGTCCTGGACAATCACTATCAAATCCTTATACTGGTATTTTATCTATTTTTTCAACACAAATAAAAAATGGTAATACCATTAATATTTTTGAAGATGGAAAAGAAACAAGAGACTTCGTTTATATTGATGACGTAGTTGATGCAACAATTTTGGGCTTAGAAAAAACTGAGGCAGATGGCGAAATATTCAATGTTGGTAATGGAGTTGCAACCGATGTACTAACTGTTGCAAACACATTGATTGAAAACTATGGGATTAATGTGCCAATAAAAATAACTGGAAATTATCGACTAGGAGATATTCGACATAATTATGCTGATTTAACTAAAATTAATAAATTATTGGGTTTTACACCTAAATTTAATTTTAATCAAGGGATTAAGAATTTTACTGATTGGGTAAATAAACAAGAAGTACAAGAAGATAAATATGAACGTTCAATCGAAGAAATGAAAGCCAGAGGCTTATTTAAATAGACGATGGTAAAAGTTGGTTTAGTAACAGTATTATTCAATAGTAATGATGTCTTGGATGGCTTTCTGAAAAGTCTTAGTATTCAGTTATTTCAAAATTATCATTTATATTTAATAGATAATACTCCTTCTGATGATTCAGATGCAATTTTGTATAAACTTTTGAGTTTGTATAAAATAGAGAATTATACTCATATAAAAAATAATACAAATGTAGGAGTTGCAAAAGGAAATAATCAAGGAATTGAACTTTCCCGAAATGCACATACAAAATATACATTATTATTAAATAATGACATTGAATTTGAACAAGAAGATTTTTTAAGCTCTATGCTAGATAAAGCTGATAACCAATCAGAAATGATGGTTATTCCCAAAATATTTTTTTGGGATTCAAAGAAGATTTGGATGGCTGGAGGAGGTTTTGATAGACTCAAAGGAATAACATACCATGTTGGTGAATATCAAGAAGATGGTCCTGCATTTTCTAAAGATGAATATTTTGAATATGCACCAACTTGTTTTATGTTAATTAATAATAAGCTATTTGATGAAATCGGCATCATGGATGAAAAATATTTCGTTTACTTTGATGATACTGATTTTGTTTATAGAGCTTTTCAAAAAGGTTATAAAATTTTGATGATGCATAGTTTGCATTTATATCATAAAGTTAGTTCAAGCACTGGTGGTTCTGAATCTCCTTTTACAATTTATTATGGAACTAGGAATAGAATTTATTTTATTAGAAAACAGTTTACAGGACTTAATTATGTAAAAGCAATGACCTTTACATTTTTAACAAGGTTAATTAAGCATTTTCAATATGATAAAGTAAGAAGAGAAAAAATGTGGAAAGGGTATTTTGATGGATTAAAGTTATGATTGTTAAATTATTAAAAAATAATGAATCTAGCATTTTTTATATGCTTTGTTTGTTTTTTTTTATTTCATTAATTTTCTCTATAAAGTTGAATAATTTGGCTATAGGGCTAATTTTATTATATTTTTTGTTTAGAGAAAATATGTATAAAAACTTTAAGTTTAAGATTATCAATCCTTTTTTTATTATATACTTATTTTATGGGCTTTGTGTTTTGTTTTCTTTGGTTTATAGTTCAAATTTGGAACAAGGGGTAAAGCTTTTAGAAAGAAATGCATCATTAGCATTGTTGCCATTTATTTTAGTAACAAACTATGATTTGATAACAAAATCAGCTTTACAAAAAATAATGAATATTTTTTCTTGTGTTATTTTTGCTGTTATGTTAGCTTCAATTGTATATTGTTTATATAAAAGTGATTATATATTTAGTATATCTACTTTTTATAGAGATAATCTTATTCAATTAACTCATATACATTCACCTTATTTAGCATTGTTTATTTCATTTGTTGGGCTTTGGTTAGTTAATATAATTACTGATCACCTTATTTCAAGGAATTACAGGGAATTGTATTTATATATTCCTTTTTATTTATTATCAATATTTTTTAATTTATTGTTAGCAACTCGAATTACATTACTAGGATTGTTATTTATTTCCTTTTTGCTGTTAATTATTAAATTAAAAAAAATTAAACTATCTATTATCTTTTTAATTGGAGCTACCATGCTGGTATTAATATCATTTAAAATGATGCCAACCCTATTTACTAGATATACTGAAATTATTGAAACGTCACTGAATCCTCCCTTGGGCGATAATCATAATTCTGTAAACATGAGAGTTGCTCATTGGCAGTGTGCAGTTGAATTGATAAGTGAGGATTATTTTACTTTTTTCTTCGGTACTGGAATTGGAGATACTCAGGATTTAATGAATTTGTGTTATAAGTCACATGGTTGGAGTTGGGTTCTATATGAATATAATTATAATTGTCACTCTCAGATTTTACAAACTTTTTTAGGGCAAGGTGTTATAGGATTTCTGTTATATATGTTATTATTCTTATACCCAATATATTATTCTATAAAACATAAAATGTATTTTGTCCTTTCATTTTATTTGCTATTTTTCATTTGTAGTGCAACAGAATCTACATTTAATAACCAGAAAGGTGTAGTGTTTTTTGCATTTTTTTCTGCGATTTTTATGAGTTATATTGTTAATTATATAAAATCTAAGAAAGTTGAATAGTATTGTATATATCAATGCCCGTTTTTTAACCCAAAAAACATCTGGAGTGCAACGCTTTGCTATTGAGCTTGCAATAAGATTAAAAAAGATGTATCCTCATTTTATTTTTGTAAGTCCAAATGCAATTTTTCATGTTGATTTAGCAAAAAAATTAGAAGTTGTAACTGTTGGTAATTTTAATTCACATATTTGGGAACAAATTGAGTTACCCTTATTTTTGAAGTCGAAAGGTTCTCCATTGTTAATTAATTTTTGCAATACAGCCCCTTTGTTTTATTCTAATCAAATTGTTACAATTCACGATGTTATTTTTCATTTGCATCCAGAATGGTTCTCATCCATTTTTGCAAAATGGTATAATTATTTAATTCCTAAAATTGCCCAAAAAGCAAAATTAGTTTTAACTGTTAGTGAAAACGCAAAAACAGATATCTGTAAATATTTTAATGTACCAAAAGAATCAGTTTCAGTAATTTATAATGCAGTAAATGAATCTTTTCAAATTCCTAATGAGGATGGTTTAAAAAAGAAACCGTATATATTGGCAGTTTCTTCACTAGACCCAAGGAAAAATTTTGAAAATTTAATTAAAGCATATTTAAGTTTAGATAAAATTGAATTAGATTTAATTATTGTTGGGGCAGAAAGTGCATCTTTTCCTAAACACCATCTTTTTGAAGAAGTAAAAAATAATCAGAAAATTAAATTTACTGGTTATGTTACCGATGAAGAACTTGTAAGGTTCTATCAAGAAGCTACATTGTTTGTATATCCGTCATTATATGAAGGCTTTGGTATACCTCCTCTAGAAGCAATGGCTTGTGGTACACCTGTTATCGTAGCTAATAATTCAAGTTTACCTGAGGTTTGTTCTGATGCAGCTATATATACAAATGAGCATGATTATAAGGATATTGCTCAGAAAATTAATTTGTTAATAGAAAATATTCCCCTACAGCAAGACTTGATTCAATTAGGATTGAAGCGAGTTAAATGTTTCTCCTGGGATAGTTCGGCAGAAAAAGTATTGTTGGAGATTAAAAAGTTGAAGATTTAAATTTATTCAATGTTGTGTTTCTTGCATTTTGTTTTTACATAATTTAAAAATTCAGTTTCAAATCTTTCTTTTGAGAAATTCAAAGCATTTTCTCTCACTTTTTCATAATTAAATTGGAGATTATTGAAAAGATGTATAGCATTTATTATTGATTCAGGAGTTTGTTCTTTAAAGTAAATTCCTGTTTCATTATTGATTACAGTTTCTAGCACTCCGCCTTCTTCATAAGCAATAACAGGGGTTCCACAAGCTTGCGCTTCTATAGGAGCAATTCCAAAATCTTCAACACCTGAGTGTATAAATCCTTTTGCTTTACTAATATAATTATTGATTTCTTCACTATTTAAAAAGCCTGTAAAAGTAATATTGGGTTTGGCAATTTCTTTTAGTTCTGATAATTGTGCACCATCTCCAATTATTATTATTGGTAATCCTAGCTCATTAAATGCCTTAACAATTAAATCAAATCGTTTATAAGCAACTATACGACCTACTGCTACAAAGTAATCATTTTTTTTGTCTTCAAATGTGAATTTTGCCAAGTCGACAGGGGGATAAATTAAGTCGGAGTCTCTATTGTAAGTTTGTTTTATCCATTTTTGTACAAATTTTGAATTGGCAATGATATAGTCAGGACGTTTAGCTTGCTCAATATCTACCTTTCTTAAATATGAAACCAATGGCTTGAATAGAAAGCTTGTTTTTCCAAAGTATAATTCAAAATCATCCCATATATATTTAAAATTTCTAGCCTGGAAATAACAAATATGAAGTTGATTTTTTGATGATTTATTAACTCCTTTAGCAATCGCATGTGATGACGAAATAATTAATTGAATATCTTCGTCAATTTTAATTTTATTAATTAAATAATGAAATACAAAAAAAAGTGCTCTGAACTTAGATTTGAAAAATTTTAACCATGTTTCAGTAATTGGCTGTTGATTTGTTTTGTAAATTTTTTCTAAATCATTTCTTTTCATTATGTTGATTAATGTGTAAGTCTTGTCGAATTTAAATACAGCTTCTAAGGAAGCAATTACTCTTTCGGCACCACCGTATTTATCTAACCAATCTAAAACAAATGCTTTTTTCATTTTTGTAAACTTATTCTCAAATTTATTTAAATATGCATTAAAATTCTCAAACAGGGTAATTAAAATACCATTTTTGTTTATAAATTAATGAAAAAGCTAGTTTTTTTACTATTTAAGTACTTATTTTAAAAAGTTAAAATATTCTTTGCTGAAGTTATTAAGTTTCGAATCCAAAAATGAAATATATTATTTATATTATTTTTTTTACCTTTTCTCTGTATGTAAACGCCCAAATCCAAATCGGTTTCACCTCCAATCCTTCATGTTCAAATATTTTTGATGGTTGTGTTGAAAATTGGAATCTTGGAAAAGTCTAATCAGGTTTAATGTATCTATAAAAAAAGCGAAACTAAATTAGTTCCGCTTTGATTTCGTTTAGTACATCTTCTGTAATTGGTTTAATTACATATTTGAATACAAATTCGTTACCGCTCATTCGGTCAATGTCTTGTTTGTTGTCTGAGCTGGTGAGTATTGCTACTTTACACTTGTCTTTCACTGTTTGTGAGTATCTTTCAAACTCGTATAAAAATACATAGCCATCAACTATTGGCATACTGATATCTAAAAAAATAATATCTGGTAATTTAGAAACATCGTTTTGGTGTTGTTCTAGGTATTCTAATGCTGCTTTACCGTTGTTATTTGTTAGTATTTTATCAGAAAAACCTGATAATTCCATTATTCTCTGACTTATATAGTTGTCGGTATCGTTATCGTCAACCAACATTACAGTATTAAATTTTTTCATAATCACCAATCCTTTAATAAAACAAAAAAGCTCTGCGTCTTTTTACGACACAGAGCTTTTAAAGTTGTAAATTATTATGCTTTTTTCTTGATTGTAAGTTTTAATTCGTCACCTTCTTCGTAATCTGCTACAATAATATCTCCATCTTGCACATCTCCTTTTAGGATTTCTTCTGCAACAGGGTCCTCAAGGTATTTTTGAATTGCTCTGTTTAATGGACGAGCACCGTATTGTTGGTCGTATCCTTTGTCAGAGATATAATCTTTTGCTTTTTCGGTCAATTCAATGTTATACCCTAAAGTACTCAAACGAGCAAATAATTTAGCTAAGCTAATATCAATTACTTTGTGAATATCTTCTCTTTGTAATGAGTTGAAGATAATTACATCGTCTAAACGGTTTAAGAACTCTGGAGAGAAAGCTTTTTTCAATGCACTTTGAATTGAAGCTTTCATGTTTTCGTCAACAGTATCAAGTTTTGCTTTGGTGTTAAAACCAATACCTGTTCCGAAATCTTTTAATTCTCTAATACCGATGTTTGAAGTCATGATGATGATAGTATTTCTAAAATCAACCCTTCTTCCCATTCCGTCAGTTAAAATACCATCGTCAAGTACTTGTAATAAGATATTGAACACATCTGGATGTGCTTTTTCAATCTCATCAAGCAAAATTACGCTGTATGGTTTACGACGAATTTTTTCAGTTAACTGTCCGCCTTCTTCATAACCAACGTAACCTGGAGGCGCACCTACTAAACGAGATACCGAGAATTTCTCCATGTACTCACTCATATCTATTCTTACCAAAGCATCATCTTTGTCGAATAAATAAGTAGCCAATGTTTTTGCTAATTCTGTTTTTCCTACACCAGTTGGGCCAAGGAAAATAAATGAACCAATTGGTTTTTTAGGATCTTTTAAACCTACTCTTGTACGCTGAATTGCTTTAACTAATTTTTTAACAGCCGCTTCTTGGCCAATTACTTTTTTAGTTAAATCTTCGCCCATCGATAAGATTTTTTGACTTTCTTGTTGTGCTACTTTGTTCACAGGAATACCAGTCATCATAGCAATTACTTCTGCTACGTTTTCTTCTTTAACTTCGTAACGAGTTTGTTTGGTTTCCTCTTCCCAACGTAATTTTGCGTTTTCAAGTTGGTCAATTAATTTTTTCTCGGTGTCACGTAAGCGTGCAGCTTCTTCATAAAGTTGTTTTTTGATAACTTCAACTTTATCTTTTTTAACATTTTCAATTTGCTCTTCCAAGATTACAATATCTTTTGGAACAACAATGTTATTTAAGTGAACTCTTGCACCAGCTTCGTCAAGTACGTCGATAGCTTTATCAGGTAAATGACGGTCAGTGATATATCTATCTGTTAATTTAACACAAGCATCAATTGCTTCTTGTGAATAGTTAACATGGTGATGATCTTCGTATTTATCTTTGATGTTATTCAATATTTGAATAGTTTCCTCTGGAGATGTTGGGTCAACAATAACCATTTGGAAACGACGAGCTAATGCACCATCTTTTTCAATATATTGACGATATTCATCTAAAGTAGTAGCTCCAATACATTGAATTTCACCTCTAGCTAATGCAGGTTTGAACATGTTTGAAGCATCTAATGAACCAGAAGCTCCACCTGCACCTACAATAGTGTGTAACTCATCAATGAATAAAATTACATCAGGAGATTTTTCAAGTTCTGTCATTACAGCTTTCATACGCTCTTCAAACTGACCACGGTATTTTGTACCAGCCACTAAAGAAGCTAAATCAAGTGTAACTACACGTTTGCCAAAAAGTACTCTTGATACTTTTTTCTGAACAATTCTTAAAGCTAAACCTTCGGCAATGGCAGTTTTACCAACACCTGGTTCACCAATTAAAATTGGGTTATTTTTTTTACGACGACTTAAAATTTGCGCTACACGCTCAATTTCTTTTTCACGTCCAACAATTGGGTCAATTCTACCTTCTTCAGCAATTTTAGTTAAATCTCTACCGAAATTATCTAAAACTGGCGTTTTTGATTTTTCACCACCCGCAGTTCCTGATTTTGAACCACTTCCTCCTGAGCCAGAACCACTACCAAATAGTTTACTGTCGTCATCATCTCCATCAGCCTCAGCACCAGCTCTTGGATTAGTACCTTGTTGTTGGTACTCTAAAAGTTCTTTAATTATGTCGTAATTCACTTTAAATTTATTTAAAATTTGAGTGGCAATATTATCTTTATCTCTCAAGATAGAAAGCAATAAATGCTCTGTACCTATTAATTCACTTTTAAATATTTTGGCTTCGAGATAAGTTATTTTTAATATCTTTTCTGATTGCCTTGTTAATGGAATACTAGCTACTGATTTTGCCATTGGGTTGGCACTATTACGAGTAACTTGTTCGATATGCTCTTTTACTTCGAGCGTATCAACTCCTAGTTTTTTAAGTAGATTTACGGCTACTCCTTCGCCTTCACGAATAATACCAAGCAATAAATGCTCTGTACCAATGTAATCATGGCTCAGTCTTAAGGCTTCTTCACGAGCGAGTGAAATTACCTCTTTTACACGGTTTGAGAATTTTGCTTCCATTCCTTAACTACCGATTTTAGTATTAAGCGTAAATATATAATTTTTAACTTATTTTTTGAGTATGTTTTTAAATTATTAACAAGAGCTTGTATTCTCGCATTTATAATTTTTACAAAACATAATTATAAAACTGATTTTTTTACTTAATTGTTGCTTTAAGCCAAATATTGTTTGGCAGCAGGCCCTTCATTAAACAGTAAATCTAGTATGGATAAGTTCGGTACAAAGTTCTCTCCAAAAACTTGTTGATATGGTTGTACGGACAAATCTTGTGTAAGTTTATGACAAAAGTTATCTTTTTTTGGATGAATCAATGAACGGGCATCGACAAATTGGCAGTTCGCCGTTTCTTCTCCTTTGATATATTTCTCGCTAAACATTACATCTAGTTTTATTTTCAGTCTTTTACATACGTATTGTAGTAATTCATGATTAAGATTAATTAATAACGAATGTTGTTTGGAAATTATTTGAGAAATATCCTCAAAATATTGTTCAAAAAATGGAGATTTGCCATAAGCACTTTGAATTGCCCTGATATGAACTTGTTGCCAACGTTGCGAATAATCTATTTTTACATCACTTATTAATACTTTACTATTTGCTTTTTCAACCGGAACAGAAAGTGAATAGCTACCATTGGCGGTTAGTATATTTGTTCTATTTCTAAAACTTTGTTTTTCGAAATTTTCGCAATATTCAAGTGTAATTTTATTTTCAAATTTTTGGATTAATTGAAAATAGGCAATGGATGGAAGGTATTGGGTTTCTATTAATAATCTCATCTGTGTAAAAATAATACTCAAACTTAATAAAAAAACATGAAAGTTATGTAAATGTCCTGTCTGATGGTTTTTATGCTATTTATTTTAATTTCTTTTTATCTTTTGCTGGAGGTAAAAAGTTTTCTCCAGTTACTACATTTTTACCTGTTTGTTCTTCAAGCCTTAAGCGAGCATCTTTCGCAATTTTACCTCCTTTTTTACTTGCTTTGGCATTTTCTTCTAAACCTTTTGCTTCATCTGTTTCGGCAATTTGTCTGGTTGATAATTCGGCAAGAGCTGTAAAAATCAACTCAGCTTCGGTCATGTGGTCACGTAAATTTTGAGATTGCAAACCTTTCAAATCTTTATGTTTTTTCACCGTCAAGCCTGTCCATTCTTGATGAATAATATTGGTAAGTATTGCAAATTCATCTCCTTTTTCAACACCACTTTCTTTCCAGTAATCGGTCAGTTTATTTCTGGTTTCTTGCCCCGTCATTCGTTGCTGAATCCATTTTTCACTTCTGCCCAATTTTTGCCAATTTTCTCTTGCCCTGTTAATTCCTTGGCTTGGGTCGGCTATTTCTTGCATACGTTCATAGCCCACCTTTGCCAACCATTGTTTAAAAGGCTCAGCTTTAGGCGATGGTATTGATTGAATAATACGAAGCAATGTTTCTGTATCGGCAACGTCGGTTTCACGCATTTTGCCGTCTTCGGCTTGCAACTTCAACTGTCCCACAAATTGGGACACTTCACTTCCTTCTTTTTGAAGTTTAGTTTTTAACGCACTCCAATATTTTCGAGGTCTTGGGCTATCTGTCAATATCTCAATAACATCTATTATTGAAAAATACCAAATTTCCTTTTCGGCATCCCAATGGCGTCGTACTTTTTTACTTTCAAATAGTTTAATATCACTCATAAAAATAGTTTTACAATTTTGATTACAAATATATTGAATGTAGTACTTGGATTTCTATTAATAATCTCATCTGTGTCCCCATTTAGCAATTAATTGTTCTGCACAACGTTCACCATCCATAGCTGCCGACATGATTCCTCCTGCATAGCCAGCACCTTCGGCACATGGGTATAATCTAGCTATTTGTACATGCTCCAATGTTTCTTTGTCTCTCGGAATACGAACTGGCGACGAGGTTCTACTTTCAACACCAATCATTTGCGCTGAGGAAGTTAAATATCCTTTCATTTTATTGTTGAATAATGGCAACGCAAATTTTAATCTTTGTGCCACTGGTGCAGGTAAAACTTGATGCATATCAACGGCTGTTAAACCTGGTTGATAGGAGGTAGGTAGTAAAACAGAAGAAGTTTTATGTTTTACAAAATCTGTTAATAATTGAGCTGGTGCAACTTGGGTATTACCGCCTAATTTACAGGCATTTTGTTCAATATCTGCTTGGTATTTTAAGCCTGCTAATGCACCAAAATGTTTGTAATCTACCCAATCAGATTCATCAACTGAAACAACTACTCCTGAATTTGCAAATTGAGAATCTCTACGTGAGGGTGACATTCCGTTAACTACTAATTCGCCTTGTGCTGTTGCTGCGGGAACTATAAATCCTCCTGGACACATACAAAATGAAAATACTCCTTTCTCAACTCCTTTGTAAGGCGCTTGTGCTACCAACGAATAGCTACTCGCAGGTAAATATGGACCTCTTTCCTTACAATGATATTGAATACTATCTATAAAACTTTGTTGATGTTCAATTCTAACACCCAATGCAAAAGGCTTTGCTTCGATGTAAATTTTCTTTGTATCTAATAATTCAAAAATGTCTCTTGCTGAGTGACCAGTTGCTAAAATTACGCCAACACCTGTGTATTCTTTATTTTGTTGGGTTACAACTCCTTTGATTTCATTGTTTTGAACAATAAAATCAATAACCTTAGTATCAAAAAGGACTTCGCCTCCTGCTTCTAAAATTGAGTTACGCAGTTCGCTTACAAGCGTTGGTAATTTGTTTGTACCAATATGTGGATGTGCATCAACTAGAATTTCTTCGGTGGCTCCATGCGCAACCATAATTTCTAAAATTCTTCGAATATCTCCTCGTTTTTTAGAACGAGTGTAAAGTTTTCCATCAGAATAGGTGCCTGCACCGCCTTCGCCAAAGCAATAATTACTTTCGCTGTTTACAATATGTTCTTTATTTATGGCTGCTAAATCTCTTCTGCGAGCACGAACATCTTTACCTCGTTCAAAAACTATCGGTTTGAATCCTAATTCAATGCAACGCAATGCTGCAAACAATCCCGCAGGTCCAGCACCAACAATGAGTACACTAGGTTTTGAGCTTACATTTGGATATTCTTTTTTGAATTGTATTGGGGATGTAATTTCTTCGCCATAAAAAATTTCTACATCAAGATTAACTTTTACCTGCCTCGAACGAGCATCAATACTTCGTTTTAAGTTTCTAACAAATAATTTGTCAGTATCTTTATACGCCAGTTGACGAGCAATATGCGTTTTTACATACTCATTATCAAAAGCTTGCTCAGGTAGTAAAGTTAAACTAAGGATTTTCGACATAAATAAAATTTGTACAAAAATACTCAAAATGTTTGAATTTTAATGTGGACATGAAACACTAATTGGCGATGGGCTTACACCCATCGCTGTGATATTTCGCCATTTCAGGGCTTTTTTATCTAACTAAATGTCTTACAGTAATATAATGTCATCTTCAGCGGAATGTGGTTAAAAATGTAAGATTCCGCTGAGTATGTTGTTTTTTAGTTTTTCGGTTTGGATTTTTATTATTTATATGGAGATATTGGTTTGGATTTTTGTTAAATAAATAACTGAAATCAGATTTTCCCCACTTTCATAATATTTTAAAAATAAGTACCTTTGTTTAAATATCACTTAGTATGAAGCTAAGCTCGGTTAATGAACATGGAAAATAAAAATCAAGATTACTTAATTCTACTTTACTATTGTTATGCTACAATAGAAAATACTGAAGAGTTTAGAGAACAACATCATTTGTTCTGTGTAGAACACAATTTACGTGGTAGAATTATTATTGCTCAGGAAGGTTTAAATGGCACTGTTTCTGGATTAAAAGCTGACTGTGAGGCTTATATGGAGGTGTTGAGAAATGACCCTCGTTTTGCTCATATCGAATTTAAAATTGATGAGTATCACAAACATGCTTTTCAAAAATTACATGTTAGGGTTAAAAATGAAATTGTTTACTCTAGTTTAACGCACATTAATCCTAATGTAAGAACAGGCAAACACCTTTCTCCTGCTGAATTTAAAGCAATGAAAGACCAAGAAGATGTTGTGATTTTGGATGTTCGTTCAAACTATGAACATAATCTTGGGAAATTTAAAAATGCAATTACACTTGATATTGATAATTTTAGAGATTTTGAGGGCAAAGTTCCTGAATTAGAATCCTTAAAAGGTAAAAAAGTATTGACTTATTGTACAGGTGGGATTAAATGCGAAAAAGCCAGTGCATTTTTGTTAGAAAACGGTTTTGAAGATGTATATCAATTACATGGAGGTATCATTAAATACGGAAAAGAAGTTGGTGGAGAAGATTTTGAGGGGAAATGTTACGTGTTTGACGGCAGGGTTGCAGTAGATGTAAATTCAGTAAACCCAACGGTGGTATCAACATGCTATGTGTGTGGTACTGTGAGTGATAGAATGATAAATTGCGCTTATGCAAAATGTAACAACCATGTGCCAATGTGTGAAAAATGCGGTTGGGAAATGGAAGGTGCATGTAGCGATGAGTGTAAATCAAAACCTGACAAGCGAGTTTATGATGGTACTGGGTATTATCAAACTAAAATGAATGGTTACGACCCAACAATAGGTTTAAAACGAAAAACATCAATTTTGATGAAATAAAATCAAAATGGCTACTCAAAAATGGGTAGTCATTTGTTTTTAAGGTAAATTTGAACGTGTTTAATTATAAACGAAATGAATCCAGAATTAAAAGTTACTAAAAATATTGAAATCAATGCAGATATTTCAAGAGTTTGGAATGCATTGGTAAATCCTGAAATTATTAAAGAATATTTGTTTGGAACTGAAACTGTAACAGACTGGAAAGTTGGAAGTCCTATCGTTTTTCAAGGAGAATATGATGGTAAATCATACCAAGACAAAGGAACAATTCTTCAAAATATTCCAGGGAATTTGATTAAATATAGTTATTGGAGCGATATGTCGGGTTTGGAAGATAAGCCTGAAAACTATGCTACAATTACTTATATGTTAAAAATGGTTGGAACAAAAACTGTTTTATTTTTAGAACAAAAAGGGTTTACTAATATTGAATCGCAACAACATTCATTTAAAATGTGGGATGTTGTTTTAGGACAATTGAAAGAAATTGTTGAAGGATAGTTGTAGTATTAGGTATTAAGTACAAAGTATTAGGAATCACTCTTGCTTTGTACTTATTACCTAGTACCTAATACCTAATACCTAATACTAATTATTAGGTAAAGGCATAACTTTAGAATCTTTAAAGGTAGATAGTACAACCATAGATTTCATGTTGCCAATTTCTTCGATTTGACTTAACCTGTCAAGGATTAATTTTTGATACGAGGCGATATCTGTTGTTAAAACTTTTAATAAAAAATCGCCAGAGCCTGTGATGTGGCTACATTCAATTACTTCGTCAATTTTATCAATTTTTGAAACGAAGGTTTGTATCTGGTTTAATTTGTGGCTTGATAATGAAACAAGTATATATATGCAAACGCCAAGTCCAAGTTTATCTATATCTAATTCGGCGTGGTAACTTTTAATGATTCCTGACGATTCAAGCTTTTTTACACGTTCTAAAGTAGGAGCGGGAGATAAACCAACAAGCTTTGCTAATTGTGCATTAGTAATACTTGAATCTTGTTGAATATGAACAAGAATTTTTTTGTCGATTTCGTCTAACTTGATAACAGGCTTTTTCATTAATCAGAATAAAATTTTAACAAAAATAGTAATTACAAAATATAATTAAGAGAAAAGAGAAATAAAATTGTGTTTATTTGCCGAAACTGCATATTTTTCTAAAATACGTTCACGAGCTTTTATGCCCATTTCTTTGCGTTTTTCTGTATTGATTAATAAAGTTTCAAGTGCAACATACCATTCATCTTCTGAATTACACAAAAAACCATTTACATTGTTATTTACAATTTCATTATTTACCCCAACTGGCGATATAACCGCAGGAATTCCTAACGACATGTATTGCAAGGCTTTAAATCCACATTTGCCTTGTGCCCATTTGTCGTCAGTAAGTGGCATCACGCCAATGTTGAAGGTTGCTAAATCATCTATTTCAGTTGATTTGTTCCATGGTAAAAATTCAAGATTAGGGATTTCAAAATCAGGCGCTTGGTTTGAAATTACTTTAACTTTGAATTGATATTTGGTAGCTAACTTTTCAAGAACAGGCACTAACGGACGCAAATATTGTACAGTTGAATGTGTGCCCGTCCAGCCAATAATTACTTTGTTAACATCTTGATTTGCAAAACAATTGTGCCCGTTGTCGGTGTCAATTGTGGTGGGGTTTAACACTACATTGCTATTAAATTGACGAGCATAATTACACAGGTATTCATTACCCGCCGAAATTTTATATGCCCATTTCGAAATGCTATCCACTTTTTGATGCCATTTAATGCCAGCAACAATTTTATTTTGTTCAGAGGTATTGGCTAACCAAATGGCATCGTCGAAATCGTAAATAATTTTTTTGCGAAATATTTTGGCAATAATCCACTCAAAAATTGGTGGGCCAATTGGGCTTGCTTCCCTATGTAACAGTACATAATCAAATTTTGCTAAAGAAAATAAAAGTAAAAAACGACGAACAAAACCTAAAATAATGCCTTTCACTTTGGCAACTTGATGTCCGCTTTTATAGAGAATTTTCCAAGTAGCATTGTCAATAAATGAATGTTGCTCAAAAGTATGGTTATTGTTTTTTAAAATATTCAAGTACTGCTCAAACCTAAACCTTTGCGAAGGGGCAGTATCAAATGGGTATGGACAAACGATTAAAATTCTCATTTTGTAAAGATACAATTTTAGCTTTTAAAATAAATAGAACATCGTTTTGAAAATTATTAATGAAATAATATTACTTTTAAACTGATAAAATTTAATGATTTAATGAAAATAGATATCAATTCGATTTGCGAAATAGCTGTGAATGCTGGTAAAGCAATTCTTGAAATATATAATAACCCTGCATTGGCTGGACAATTTGAAAGTAAAGATGATAACTCTCCGATTACTTTGGCTGATAAAGCAGCAAATAAAGTGATTGTTGATGCTTTAAAAATTCAATATCCTCAAATACCGATTTTGAGCGAAGAAGAGGTAGCTGCAAGTAGCGAAACTCGCAAGTCGTGGGAGTATTTTTGGGTGGTTGACCCACTTGACGGTACCAAAGAGTTTATAAAAAGAAATGGAGAATTTACAGTAAATATTGCATTAGTTCATAACCAGGACCCAATTGAAGGTGTGATTTATGTGCCGGTGTTAGATGTGTTGTATTATACTGAAAATGGCAAAGCGTATAAAAAAACTGGTGCAAATGAAGCTTTTGAAATTAAAGCTAATTTAAAACAAACCCCAACTTTAGCAGCTGGCAGTAGGTCGCACGGAACTGAAAAAGAGGTGTTGTGGCTTCAAAATGTGGGTGTTACAGATAGTAGAAGTAAAGGAAGTTCACTAAAGTTTTGCATGGTAGCAGAAGGCGAAACAGATATTTATCTACGTTCAGGACCAACAATGGAATGGGATACGGCAGCCGGACAAGCAATTGCAGAGGCATCAGGTGCAAAAGTAGTTGCCATTGCTGGAGAATTTAAAGGACACAAATTACCTTACAACAAAGAAGTATTACTTAATCCTGGATTTTTGGTTTGGGGCTGTAATAGTGAAATTCCTAGTTTGGAGGAGATTTATTAGATTTATGACTTAAGACATAAGATTTAAGATTGTTTGCTAAAATAATAGAATTAATAATCCCAATTCAAAATAACCTGAATTGGGATTATTGTTTTTATCTAGCCTTCGAATCTACTTCAAAAATACCAAAAGTGTTATTGTCTTTATCTAGAAAATAGCCTTGCCAACAACGTGAAGGTATTGCAAATTTAGGCAGTGCTATTCTTCCTCCATTTTTTAGAATTAATTCGCTCATTTCGTCGAAATTTTCAACTTGAATTGAACAAACAAATGTATTTGTACCATATTAAGGAGCTGGAATTTGTGCCGGACGCTGTAATAATCCGCCATTAATACCATTGGTTTCTATTCTGTAATATTCAATTGGTACAAATTCTTCTTTGATGAATTTCCAACCAAAAATAGCTTCATAGAATGCAATTTCTCTTTGAGGCTCAGATGATTGAATTTCGAAATAACCTACTGCATTCATTGTCTCTTAATTTAAATATTCAGCAATTACAATCTTTTTTTGTTGCATCATAACTTGCCAAGCATTTGGTTTGCCCATTAATTCACCAAGATTTTTGGGAATTACCTGCCAACGAAGTCCAAATTTATCAACACACCAGCCACATTGTACTTCTTTGCCTTCTTTGGTGAAATAATTCCAAAATAGGTCAATTTCGTTTTGGTCTTCACAATTGATAGTTAATGCAAATGCATCATTAAATGGATGATGCTCATTGGCGGTACTCATAAATGAATATTTTTGCCCAAATATTTGTACTTCAGCTAATTCACAGTTTCCACTTGGTGTTTCACCAAGTGGCATAATGTTGCCAACTTTAAAATTATCGTTAAAAATATTTTTATAATATTCAGTAACAATTGCTAGGCTTCCTCCTGTTGTATGAAACCAAAGACTAGGAACTATTTTGGTATATGTCATATAATTTGATTTATTTTCAAAATTAATATTGCCAATTTAAAATTAACCTTAATTCAGTTACATCTTTAATTGGTCTTTTATCTTAAGTCTAAAGTCTTCTGTCTTCTATCTAATTTTGATTCATTACATTAAACATCCATCTGATGCCAAATCTATCCAAGCAACAGCCCCAATATCCCCAAAATTCGTCTCTCATCGGTGCTTTTTCGCTACCACCTTCTGATAGTAAACTATAATATTTGTCGGCTTCTGCTTTTGAATCTAGTTGTAAACTGATTGTTGTATTGTTGCCTACAATTAATTTATGCCCCATAGATTCAAGCATATCAGTACCCATAATTTCGGTGCCACCTACAATTGGTAAAGCTACGTGCATTACGCAGTTTAAGTCTGATTCTGAGAATTTTGGAGCATTTGGGTCGGCAGGTAAATCTTTGATACGCATAATTGGTGCTGAAAATTCAGTTCCAAAAACAGCTTTGTAATGATTAAATGCTTCTTCGGTATTGCCTTGGAAGTTTAGATAAATGGCTACTTTACTCATTGTTTATATTATTTTAGTAGTGGTACGGTATTTCAATTTTATAGAAATGTAAATTAAGAAATTGATTATGCAATATCACATATTTTAGAAAAATATTTAATGTGCAAAAATGACAACTTAGGGGTGTTTTACGACAATTTTTTTTACTTTGTATTTAGTTTAGAGTTTAGGTATTAAGGTAGGTTTAAATAAAAAAGTATGAAAATAAGTATATTAGTTCCTGAAAATTCGGTGATGCAATCTATTGCTGACCCGCAATATTTATTTTCAGCAGTAAATAATTTTATGGAAATGGCTGGTAAAAAGCCATTTTTTGATGTTCAACTTGTTGGTTTAAAAAAAGAAATTAAGCTTAACAATGGAATGTTTACTGTGAATATCAATCAGTTGGTGAATGATGTAAAGCAATGTGATTTGATAATTATTCCAGCGTTGTTTGGTAATATGAAGTTAGCCATTGAATCAAATAAAGATTTTTTGCCATGGATAAATGAGCAATACAAAAAAGGGGCAGAGGTTGCATCCTTATGTGTGGGTGCATTTTTACTGGCTTCAACAGGTTTGTTAAATGGCAAGAAATGCTCAACACATTGGGGATTTCAAAATGAATTTAGAGCCATGTTTCCCGAGGTGGAAGTAGTTGATGGGAGTATAGTTACCGAAGAAAATAGGTTGTATTCAAGTGGTGGAGCAAACTCATATTGGAATTTGCTACTTTATTTACTTGAAAAATATACAGATAGAGAAACTGCAATTTTGGCTTCTAAATATTTTGTGGTAGATATTGATAGGGAAAGTCAGGCTGCTTATACTATGTTTCAAGGGCAAAAAAGCCATAAAGATGAGGCAGTTAAACAAGCCCAAGATTACATTGATAAAAATATACATTTAAAAATTACAATTGACGAATTGGCATCGCTGGTATCAGTTGGCAGACGTAGTTTTGAACGTAGATTTAAACAAGCAACCAACAATTCGGTATTAGAATATATTAATAGAGTGAAAGTGGAGGCTGCAAAACGCAGTTTCGAATCAAGTAGAAAAAATATTAATGAAATTATGTTTAATGTTGGTTACAACGATATTAAAACATTTAGGCTCATTTTTAAAAAAGTAACAGGTTTAACACCACTTGAGTATAGAAATAAGTTTAATAAGGTTTCGGTGGAGGTGAAATAAAAAGGGGCTGTTCATTTTTGGACAGCCCTTTTGGTTAATTTAAATTCTATCTAATAAATTTTACAGAATAGACTTGCTCATTCACTTTAACTTTTGCTATATACATAGCAGTTGGTAATTCAGATACATTGACTTGTGAAATTTCAGTACCTCTCATTACGCTAATTCCATACATATCTATAATGTCAAAATCAAATGAAGTTGTATTGATTGATTGTACTTTTAAATAACCATTTTGATAAAATACTACTTCAGAATTGATATTATTATCTATTGTGGTAAGTATTGAATTAACGGTAATTGGTAAAGTTAAAGCCGTTGAACTTCCACATGCATTAATTGCAGTTATACTTAATGTTCCAGAAGTGGCAAAATTATCATAATTGATACTTGTACTTACTGTATTGGTATTACTAAATGTAGCACCTGTTCCTGAGTAATTCCATGCATAAGTATTTGTGTTTGCTACTGAATTGATGGCATATAATACATTTTGTTGCCCTTGAATAACTGTACTTGTTTGAGTTACAAAACTTGTTGGTTTGGCTGGAACAGCACTTGTTGTTGTAATATTTAATGAACCTTGTGCTGAAGCTGTACTTGCGCAAGCCACATTTGAATTTAAAGTTACATAAACTACATCATTGTTTTTAACTATTGCAGTTAATGTTGCAGTATTATTTCCATTTTGGGGCTTATTGTTAATTTTCCAAGAATAGGTTGGCGATGAACCTCCATTTACTGGATTTGCTGTAAATGTGGAATTTGTTCCACTACAAACTGGCATATACTGTGTTGAAACTGAAACACTAGGAGAAACAGTACTCTGAACCGAAATTGCTAACGTGCTTATATTACCCGTTCCACACGAATTACTTGGAGTTACTGTCACGTCTCCCGAAACTGTACCAAATTTTACAGTAATTGCATTTGTTGAATTTCCTGCGGTAATTGATGCTCCACTTGGAACAGTCCAATTATAAGTAGCTCCTGAAATTGGTGATATTGAATAAGATGCCCCTGTTTGATTTGCACAAACTGTAGTTGGACCAGTAATAGCACTTGTATTTGAAATTATAGGATTTACAGTTATTGCAGAAGTAGATGAAATTCCATTACCACAAGTATTGATTGGTGTTACCGAAACATTTCCTGAGCTTGTACTCATTGTAACTGTAATCGAATTTGTATTTAATCCAGAGGTAATTGTTGCACCTGTTGGTACTGTCCAGTTATATCCAGTAGCATTATTTACAGTAGCAATTGTATAAGTTAATCCTGTTTGGTTTGTACATACAGATTTAAGACCGTTAATTGCTCCAGCTGGTGTAGGTAAAGGGTTTACTGTTATTAATGTATCGGTCAAAATTCCATTTCCACATGCATTGCTTGGAGTAACTGAAATATTGCCAGAGGTTGTTCCCCAATTTACCGAAATTACATTAGAACCAGCTCCTGAAATAATACTTGCACCTGTTGGAACAGACCAATTATAACTAGTTGCACCATTTACATTAGCTATTGAATATGATTCGCCTAGAGAGTTAGCGCAAACTGTTGTATTACCATTGATTTTTCCTGCAGCTTGAGGCAATGCATTTAGGCTCAATGTAAGAGATTTTGTATTCCCTGTTTCGCAAGCATTAAATGGAGTAACTGTAATGTTGCCGCTATTTATTCCTGAAGTTATTGTTATTGTATTTGTGTTACTGCCAGATGTTATAGTCGCTCCTTCTGGTACAGACCAAGTATATCCAGTTGCGCCAGAGATAGCTGTAATTGAATAACTTAACCCAGTTTGATTTTGGCAAGCTGTAATTGGGCCAACTATGTTGTCTAAAAGGGTTAAACCTCCTGCTCCAACTGTTACACTTACTGTTTGAGGTTGTGAATTTCCACAAGTTCCCACTGCTATTACCTGAACATCTCCAGAAGTTGCATTTGCAGCAAAATTAGCTGTAACCGAATTGCTTGAACCACTAAATGTTACTCCTGTTCCTGTGTAAGACCATTGGTATGAATTTGCTCCAGATACAGTTGGAACTGTATACACTACATTGTTTGTGTTCGGACATACAGATGTAGAACTTTGTGTAAACACACCTGGCTGTTGTCTCGTCCTAAAAAATGTTTACAGATTTGATTAATAATCCTGATATAAATTTACACTAATTTTCTTAATCCTAAAAAGGATTTACAATTAAAATTTATCCTAAAATAGCTTTACATTTGTATT
>JBEEOW010000011.1:0-110368 GCA_041191405.1 Bacteroidota bacterium | reverse complement strand
CCTATAAAATTATTCAAAAAAATACCTTTATTTTCAGGCTTGAGATGCACTTTTTTGCGTTTAACTTATCCACATTTTTAGATTTATCATATAGAAATAGTTTAAATTATGGGCTGAGTAGTTACAAGTCTGCAAAAAATAAGGTTTGCAGACTTTTTTTGTTTTAAGTAAACTTGATAAACGTATATTCATTCATTTTTATACTTACCTTTGTAATTATTAATACGTTTTATGAAATTTGAAGATTACCGTTTCGTTCCCGAAATAAAAAAGAGTATACTAGAAATGGGCTTTAAACGCCCAACCGACATACAATACAAAGCTATAACCCCCATTTTAAAAGGAGAAGATGTATTGGCTGTAGCACAAACTGGTACAGGAAAAACAGCAGCATTTGCTATACCTGTGTTACAACTTTTAGCTACAACTCCAAGAGTTGAAAATGCAATTAGAGCTTTAGTATTAGCTCCAACTCGTGAGCTTGCAATTCAAATTGAAAAAGTTTTTTGTGATATTGCAAAATATACACATCTTAAAACTTTATGTGTTGTTGGTGGTATTGAGCAAAATTCTCAAGTAGCTGTTTTAGAGTCAGGTGTTGATGTTTTAATTGCCACACCTGGACGAATGTTTGATTTAATTTATCAAAAACATATTAGCATTACCAAGGTTAAGATTTTGGTTTTAGATGAAGCTGATAAAATGCTTGAAATGGGTTTTATTAATGACATTAGGGATGTTAAGAAATTTTTACCTAAAGAGCATCAAACACTTTTCTTTTCAGCAACGATAAGCTTAACTATAAAAGATTTAGCTTATTCATTGGTCCGTAAAGCTATACGTATTCAAGTATCTCCACAAAATACAGTATCCAAAAATGTTGAACATTCTGTTGCTAAAATTTTAATGGACGATAAACGTTTTTTCCTTGAAAAAATAGTGAAGGAGCATCCAGAAAGTAAAATTTTAGTTTTTGTTAGAACCAAAGTTCGTGCAGAAAGGGTAAAAAAAGCATTGGAAAGGGTAAATATAAATTCGGTGACTCTTCATGGAGATAAAGATCAAAATGAAAGAAATGCAGCATTGAAAATATTTACAGCTGGTACTGTTAAAGTGTTGGTAACTACCGATGTAAGTGCCAGGGGAATTGATATTAAAAACGTGGAATTTGTTGTAAATTACGACGTTCCTGATTTAGATGAAAATTATGTTCACCGGGTTGGGCGTACAGGTAGGGGAGATAAAAAAGGGTGGGCAGTTACATTTTGTAGTCCAGAAGAGGAAGTTTTGTTAGCTTCAGTTGAAAAATATCTCGGTGGACCAATACCAATTATTGAAATGGGGGCTGGTGAATATGAAGAAACCAAATTGTTTTCTGAAGATGTAAATAATGACTGGAAAACCTTAATGAAATCAATTGCAAAGGAAGAAGAGAAAGTGTACAAGCCAAAGAAAGTTCAGTTTAAGAAAAAAAAATAATAGTATTTTTTTAGTTTGATAATTGTTGTTTCTTTATTTAAAATAAATGTTATTAATTTAACAATAATTTATTGATAAATAAAAGCTTATGATTATTTTCCGTTTTGTTAAGTGATTTTACTTGATATATTTTTTGTTACTATTTTTTTTTAATAAAAATGTGTTTTTTAGAATAATTGAAGTAATTTTATGTTCCCCTTGTAAATTCATAATTAAAGTACATGAAAAATTTATTATTTGTTGTATTTATTTTATTTAATGTAAGAGTAGCTTATTCTCAGTGTAGTACCTCTGGTACAAACCCTTCAACAACTGTAAGTGGTTCTTCATCTTGTGGTGGTTGTACTCAAAGTTTTACCACAGCAGGAAGCCCATATACACCTTCAATGACAAGTTCTGTTAATGATGTATATTGTGTAGCTGCTGGTGAAACAGTAACTTTTTCAACTTTACAATGGACATTAGGTACTTTAAGGGTTTGTGGGACATTAAATATTACATCTTTATCCGTAGGGTTTCCTGGAGGAGGGTCTAATTTTGCTCGAATTATAGTTGAAAGAACTGGTACTTTAAACATTGCAAATGCTTTTTCTTTACAACAGTATACTGGTATTACAAATTATGGAACTTTAAATTTTGATAATACAGGTTCTCCAATAGTATTAAATAATGATGCATACGTATATACTGCACATAAATGGGCTAAAACCTATTTTGATGGTGGAATTACAACTAACGCTACTGCCAATTTAATTAATATGGGAAAAATGTATATTTCTGGTACAGCTACAATTAACTCGGGTGCTGGAAGCTGGTGTTTAGAAAGAAGTTATACTGAAGTGGTAAATTTAATAAATAGTGCTACCAATGGTATTAGTTTTAGTTCAGCTAGTGATGCTGCATCAACTGCTGTGATAAATTTTACAGGTACTCAAACATTAAATAATAATTTATCTGGTTCAGCAATAAAATATTGTAGAAATGGTGCTGGGTCTAATCCTCCATCACCAGCTAATTATGGCTCAGGTGTTTATTCATCAACTGCTTGTGCTTCAGTAGTACCTGTTGTATGGGGTGCGTTAACCGCAACCAAAAAACAAAGTTCGAATAATATTAAATGGACTACTTTACAAGAGTTTAACAATGACTATTTTATATTAGAAAAATCAAGCGATGGTGTTATTTTTGAATCCATTTCAAAAATAAAAGGGGTTGGAAATTCAAATATTCCATTAAGTTACAATGTTGAAGATTATGGCTTAAATGAAGGTGTAACTTACTACCGTATCAAACAAATTGATAAAAACGGGGATTTTGAATATTCTGAAATCTTTACAGTATCAGATGAATATTCAAGAGGGTTTTTAATTTATCCAAATCCTGTTGACAATAGCTTAACTCAATTATTTTTAGAAAATCATAGTAATGATCATATTTATGTAACCGTTTATAGTGATTTAGGCCAAATTATTTCTTCAGGAGATGTAAAAGTTAGAGAAGGCGAAGTAGTTGATGTTTTTGCAGGTTTACATAATTTGTCATCAGGTATGTATGAAGTTAAAATAACAACTAATTCAAATGTACATATAGAGAAAATAGTTATTCAGTAATTTATAATATTCAGTATTTTTTTATTTTTTTGCATTTAATAATAATGCACTATGAGAAATAAGTTACTCTATTACATTTTAATTTTTATTTTTTTTGCAAATAACAATGTTTTTGCTGTTTGTTCTATTTCAGGGCTTACCCTTCCAACTTCTGGTTCATGTACAGGTTGTACAGGTTCAGCTACAAATGGTATGAATATTAACTCCGGAGGGAGTGTATATTGTTACAGCAGTACTGGAACATTCGCATCAGGTATTACAATTTCAAATGGTACTTTAAGGGTATGTGGTAACTTAACTCTAGCTTCACTTACTTGGTCAAATGGTTTTTCGAATACTGCCAATATTATTGTTGAATCAGGAGGTACATTAACTATTACAGGTAATGTATCTAATATACCTGATAAAGCATCTATTAGAGTATATGGTAATTTAGTTTTAAATGGAGGAATGACATTGAGTGGAGTATCAGCTGGACTTGTAATTGAAAATTCAGGAAAAGTGACTATAGCTTCGAGCCAAACGCTTAACTTATCAGCTTCAAATGTATTAATTAATAGAGGACAATTATATGTAAATGGTACTTTACGACTTAATACTACAAGTAATATGTGTGTTGAGGAAAGCTTTATTCAAGTGAATACGCTCGATGTAACAGTAATGAATGGAGTGACTTGGTCTGGAGCAGCAAGTACATATTCTGTTTTTAATGTTACAAATACAATGACAAATTCTGCTGGAGGCTTCACTAATAATTCAGCTGTAAAATTGTGTAATGATGGTTGTACAACTGGTTGCGGCACAGTTGGAAATGGAAATACATGGACAAATCCTGGGTCAGCTACAAAATCAACTTCAGCTTGTGCAAGAACAGTACCAGTAGTATGGGGTAAAATAAAAGCAGATAAAAAGTAAGGAGTTGTATCAATTAGTTGGACTACAATTCAAGAAAACAATAATGATTATTTTATAATTGAAGAATCAAATGATGGAGAAAATTTTGTTGAAAAGGCAAAAATTAAGGGAGGAGGAAATGCTGATATTCCATTGTTTTATTCAACAACATTTTATAGTAATATAGAAGGGGTAAATTATTTTAGAATAAAACAGGTTGACTTTAATGGTAATTTTGAATATTCAAATGTATTTTCAGTATCAGATTATCATTCCAAATCATTTTTAATTTATCCAAACCCTGTTGATAAAACTTTAAACCAATTGTTTTTAGAAAACCATGGTGAAGAGGAAATTCATATTTCAGTATATACTTCTTTAGGGCAGATAGTTTCATCAGGAGATATTAGGGTGGCAAAAAATGAAATAATTGATATTTTTTCAAATCTTCATAATTTGGTTCCGGGTATTTATGAAGTTAAATTAACAACTTCTTCAGAAGTCCATGTAGAAAAAATAGAGGTTAGATAAGGATTAAAATGTGCTTCAATAAAAATAATTTTTATTAAATTGAAAATATATTTTTGATTAAAATTTGAGTTTATGAAAATAGTTAAGCGAATTTCAATTATTTTGATTTTTTTTACTTTTAAAAGTAATAGTGCTAACTGTCAGGATGTTATTAATCCTATTGAAGCTATTAAGGAAGAAAAAGAATTTATTTATGGAATTGACAATAGAAGAACACATATAAATGGTCAAAGTGCATTGATTTATGGTTTGTACGTTGGGATTGGATATGGTGGAAAACTTAGATTTAAAGGTGGCATTAGTTTAACTCCTACAGAAAAAGGTAAGAATATTGATAATTTAACAGAAATTAAGAAAAATCAATTATTTTTTGTCACTTTGGGAGAAGAGTTTGATTATTTAATTTATAAAAAAATTCGATTAACAGCTTATTTACAATCTGGAATTGGGTATAATTATTTTAGAAAAATAGATGCAATATCTAAAATTGAAATAAGTAAAGGGAAAGATATAATTGTTCCCTTAGAGATAGGTACGCATATTGGTTATGATATTTTACCATGGTTTAGATTAAAGCTTGGAGGCGGTTGGAGATTTGTTAGACCTGAATATTCAACTGAATTAAGTGGATATTATATTAAAACAGGTTGCTATTTTAATAGTAAACTATTTTTTGATACTTTTAAAAAGAAGAAATAATTTTTTGTTGATTTTTGGGAAATGAAGTTGATTATTTGAGAAATATAATCTAAAATATTTATTATCAGGTACTAAACCACTACAATTTCAAATTTTTGTAATAAGCTGGCTAAATCATTTGCTGAAAATTTAGCTTTTTTAACTTGATTAATGGTTGGGTCAATTGAAAAGTTTGAGGAGCTAGAAAAATCAACTCCGATTAAGTTTGTAGTGTTGAAAATTGAACCCAAAAAATCGCAGTTTACAAATGTTGATTTACTTATATCGGCTTGGGTAAAGTTTGAGTGATGTAATTTACAATCTTTAAATCCGCTTTTATAGAGTTTCTTTTTATCAAATGAGGCATATTCTAAGTTACAATTCACAAATGCTACTGAAAACCCAAAATCTTTACTTTCATTGAATTTTGCACCAATAATTTTGCATTCATAAAATGCCACATTTTGAAATTTTGTATTATGCATTTTAACATTACTTAAATTACAACTCTTAAAAACACAATCCGAAAAATTAATATTTGCAATAGAATTAAAGGTGCAATTTATAAACTCAACATTCTCAAAATCATCACTTTCAAGTAGATTTTTGGTGTAATCACAGTTTTGAATTGTATCAATGATGCTGATTTTGGGTTTCATATTGTGGAGTTATCAGTGGTCAGTTTTCGGTTATCAGTATTTGAAAAGTTATTAGCAATAAAATTGTCATAATGGTAATTTTGATTTAAAAACAAATCATTTCCATTTCCAATTTTCGTCTATAATGTAATTTATCCCTAAATAAGTTGCAAGTTCTTTTAGACGAGTACTTAAGGCATCTATATCTGAAATTTTGTTTTTGGGAAATAAAAATGATTGTCCACTTTTAAGTTTAACGAAAATTAATGTTGGAATTTCAAATATTTCTTCAATTTCAATTGTGAATATTTTACTTTCACTACCGTTGTCCTTTCCTAAAAAATAATCATTAGTAATTTCAATTGTACCTATACTATCAAGTCTATTTTTTAAATTTTCTTTGATAAAGCCTTGATAATGATTTTTATAGTGTCTTCTTTCCCAATATGGATATATGAAAAACCATAGCATTCCAAAAATTATTAATAAAAATGTTGAAGTTACTCCTAATTGAAAATAAAAGAAAATTCCAATGGAAATATAAATTATTGGTATGAAAATTTTATTTTTAATTCTTTTCTTTCTTATTCTATCAGACTTTGATGCATTAAAAAGATAATATGTTAAAAAATCATCTTCGTCAATTTTGTACTCTAACTTCATGATTATATATCTTAAATCGACTTTAATTTTCTTAATAACTTATTAGCAAACACAAAGTTATCTAACTCTTCAACGCCTGAATTTAATATAGTTTTATTATCACCTTCCCAAAGTTTTTTACCCTTGTACATGAAAATTACTTTATCTCCAATTTCCATCACAGAGTTCATATCATGGGTTACAACAACTGTTGTAGTTTTATATTCTTGTGTAATTTCAGCAATTAAATTATCAATACGAATACTAGTTAGTGGGTCTAAACCAGAGTTAGGTTCATCACAAAACAAAAACTGTGGATTCATTACTATGGCTCTTGCAATTCCAACTCGTTTTTGCATACCACCCGATATTTCAGAAGGGAAAAGTTTGTTAACATTCTCTAAACCAACTCTTTGTAAACAAAAATTTACACGGTCAAGTTTTTCTTCTTTACCCATGTGGGTTAAAGCATCAAGTGGGAACATTACATTTTGTTCCACATTTTTAGAATCGAATAGGGCAGAACCTTGAAATAGTACACCCATTTCTCGTCTTATAGATTTTATTTCGTCTTCGGTACCGTTAATAAAATCTTTACCATTATATAAAATAGCTCCTGTATCAGGTTTGTTTAAACCAATAATTGTTTTGAGTAAAACACTTTTTCCTGTTCCACTTGCCCCAATAATTAAGTTTGATTTGCCCTTTTCTAAAATTGCATTAACATCTTGTAATACATGCTTTTCTTTAAAGCTTTTGTTGATATTTTTAACTTCTATCATATCTTTAAATTTAAGCCATTAACAATTGAGCAACCACAAAATCTCCAATCAATACTGCTATACAAGAGTTTTTTACTGCATCTGTACTCGCTTTTCCTACTTCAAGCGAACCACCTCTTGTAAAAAAACCTTGATATGCTGAAACAGACGTAATTAAAAATCCAAATACTACTGCTTTTATCACTGCAAACATTACATTATAACCATCAAATTGAAATCTGATTCCTCTAACATATTCTTCAGCAGTAATTATTTCAGTTAGTGTGCCTGCTAAATAACCTCCATATAAACATAAAACTCCTGATAAAATGGTTAATAATGGGAACATCAACATTCCTGCAATTATTTTTGGTAAAACTAAATATGATGAAGCATTGATACCCATAACTTCAAGAGCATCAATTTGTTCTGTAATTCGCATAGTTCCTAAATTACCTGCTATACTTGAGCCTATTTTACCAGCTAAAATAACACCAGTAAATGTTGGTGCAAGTTCCAGTACAGTCATATCACGGGTAATTAAGCCAATCATATATAACGGAACCAACGGAGAAACCAAACTATGTGCTGTTTGAATGGCAGTTACACCACCAATAAAGGTTGAAACGATAGCAACTATGAAAATGGAATCGATTCCTATAAGTATACATTCCTCAAAAACGAGGTTTACATATACCGAAAAACGTTCTCTATTTCTGAACAATCCAGCAAAAAAGAACACAAATTTACCTACACGTGTAATCACAAATTTCTAATTTGTTGCTAAATTACAAATCGAAAACGTTTTTATCACGCTCTAAGCTTATATTTGTATAATAATTTTGAAAATTTTAAGAAAATGAATAATTCAATTGTAGTAACTGGAGGTAGTAAGGGAATAGGTAAAGCTATCATTATCAAGTTTTTGAGTAATGGTTTTGATGTTGTTACTTGTGCAAGAGATAGTAAATATTTAGAGGTCTTAAAAAATGAAATTTCGCCCCTTGAAACAAAAGGAAATTTATATTTTACTACAGCTGATTTATCTAAAAAAGAAGAAGTTGTGATTTTTTTTGATTTTGTAAAATCAAAAATATCACAAATAGATGTTTTGGTGAATAATACTGGTGTATTTCAACCCGGACAAATCAATTCTGAGGAGGATGGAGTGCTTGAAAATATGATTAACACTAATTTGTATAGTGCTTATTATTTAACTCGTTTGGCAATACCTGAAATGGTTCAACGTAAGGCAGGTTATATTTTTAATATGTGTTCAACTGCGAGTATTATGCCTTATATAAATGGAGGTTCCTATTGTATTTCAAAACATGCTTTGATGGGTTTCAGCAAGGTGTTGCGTGAAGAAATGAAAGAGCACAATATAAAAGTAACTTCGATTTTGCCAGGTGCTACTTTAACTGCAAGTTGGGAAGGAGTGGAGTTACCCGCTGAACGATTTATGAAACCTGAAGATGTAGCTGATGCTATTTGGGGAGCATATAACCTGTCAGCTAATTCGGTAATTGAGGAATTGTTGATTAGACCGCAGTTAGGGGATTTGTAGGTTTAGACTTAAGACTTAAGATGAAAGATTAAAGACTTTTTATTTTAGACTATTTAGTTTGTCAATGATCAAAGACTTGACAAGAGTGCATCAAAAATTATATTAGTTACGGTTGATAAGGTCTTTGAACCGTTGTCAATGTAAGATAAATAAATCAAAAAAGTCCACCTAAATAATAATTTTAGGTGGACTTTTATACGCTACACTTTCTTAAGTCTTATGTCTTTTGTCTTCTGTCTTAAGTCTATAAAAAACTTACTTTTTCTTCTTAATATCAGCAATTAAATTGTCATTATTTTTAATATAATCAGCATTATTTGCTCTAATAGCCAAAGTTTTAGATTTTTCAGCACTTGCTAAAGCAGCTTTCAAATCTTTCAATTCAACATAAATTTTAGCTCTTAAATGCTCCATATAAAAAGCGTTTGTATCAGCTTTACAAGCTTCTGAAACCCAAGTTAAAGCTTGTTTCATATCTCTTTTTGTTTGGAAATAATAACTTGCCGCTTGGAAATATGGTTTTTTGTCAGTTTTCATTGCTTCTTCAATTGAAGCCATAATGATTGAATCTTGGTTAACTGCTGTTTGTACTTTAAATGAAACCGAAACATTTTCCCATTTTAAAACAATATTTGTTGAAGTTGTTGTAATGTCTTCAAAATCAATAGTAAATGTTTCAATTGGAGAAGTAAGTTTGTTAACTTTAGTTTTAAATCTCAACACATCTTCTTCTTGTTTGTATCCAGAGGCTCCCCAAAGGTTAGTATTTGAGTTAATGATAATTGTCCACTCATTTTCTTCTGGAATTGTAGATAAACTATATTCGCCAGCTTTAATTGTCTGACCGTTAATAGTTACATCTTCGCCAAATTTGATAGTTGTTGCTTTGTTAGCGCCTGTTCTCCATATTTTACCAAAAGGAACTACATCTCCAAAAACTTTTCTACCTCTAGCACTTGGACGAGAGTAGTTTAAGTTAATTTTAGATAAAGAAAATTCTTGTTCAATACTTTGATTTGGGCTCAAAGCTGGGATTTTAACATTTTGTGCAAATAAAGTTGTTGACGCAACTAAAAGCACTGAAGTAATAAATGATTTCATTGGTATTAAATTGAGGTTAGTTTATTTATTAAGGTTGCAAAATAAAGTAGTTTATCGAACTCATTATAATTAAATTATTATTATTTGAATTTGATCTAACTCAATTTTGCTCCTCTCAAAAACGAAACTGTATCCATTCGTTTTTTGCCTTCGAGTTGAAGTTCTGTGATTTCTAATTGAAAATCAGAGGCATGGAATCTTAAATAGGTTTTTCCATCGGTTTCAAATGAACCAATTTTTGTGGCATCAGATTTTTTGTCAATTAATTTTGTGGCATAAATTTTACAGTTTTTATCTTGTAAAGTTGTAAATGCAACAGGAAATGGACTTAATCCTCTTACCAAGTTATGAATGCTTTCAGCGGTGTTTGTCCAATCTATTTTACAATGTTCTTTAAATATTTTTGGTGCAGATTTTAAGGTTTGATTCATCTCCTGAGGACGAGTAACTACCTGATTATTTGTAATTTTACCAACAGTATCAACCACTAATTTAGCACCTCTAAGCATTAATTTTTCATACAAACTACCAAGATTGTCTTCTGGTAAAATTGCTTCTGTAAAGTTGTCTATTATGTCTCCAGTATCAATTTCATGCTGTAAAAAGAAAGTAGTACAACCTGTTTCTTTTTCACCATTGATAATTGCCCAGTTAATTGGAGCTGCTCCACGGTATTGAGGTAAAAGCGATGCATGTAAATTAAATGTACCCAGTGGAGGCATATTCCAAACTATTTCAGGTAACATTCTGAATGCAACAACTACTTGTAAATCAGCATTAAAAGACCGTAGTTCTTCAACAAAAGCTTCATCTTTTAATTTTTCGGGTTGAAGTACAGGAATTTGCTGAGAAACTGCATAATTCTTTACTGGAGAAGAAGTTAATTGCAAACCTCTACCAGCAGGTTTGTCGGGCATGGTAACTACTGCAACTACATTCTCTCCATTTTCAACCAAAGCTTGCAAACTTGAAACTGCAAACTCAGGCGTACCCATAAATATGATTCTTAATTTTTTATTAGACATTTTTTTATAGTTTTCGGTTTTCAGTTGTCAGTTTTCTGTTTTCGTATTTCTAGTTTAACATAAAAAAATAATATTAGACTAAAAACTGATTACTGAATACTGATTTTTGACAACTCAATACAATATATATTTCTTCCTTAAAACTGCATATTTTTTCAAATCATCTTTCCACATTTTTCTAATTTCGGATTCAGATTTTCCAGCTTTGATTGCTTTTCTAAGTGTATTATTTCCAGCTAATTTGTCAAAAAATGGATTGAAAAATTTAGCAGTATCTGGACTGTTTTTGTACATATCCAATACATATTTTAAGGTAAATTCCTTTTTTATGGCATTTTCTTCAATCAAATTATGTCCGTAACAGGTTGAATCTTTAAATTTGGGTTTTTTATCCATGCCTTCAATGGCTTTTGGCACAAATGTATATTTGCCAAATGCGGGGTTTACGCCACCATAAATTTGAAATGGAGTTGTAGTGCCTCTACCAACAGATGCTTGCCTTACACCTTCAAATAAACACAAAGAAGGATATAATGTTATCGCTAAATCATTTGGTAAATTTGGAGAAGGCTTAATTGGTAACGAATATGTGCTTTCATGGGTGTAATTGGCACATAAAACCACTTCTAAATTACATTTAACCTTGTTTTTTAACCAACCTTCACCGTTAATCATATTTGCAAGTTCGGCCATGGTTAATCCATGAACAATAGGTATTGGATGCATTCCAACAAATGATTTAAAAGCAGTATCTAAAACTGGTCCATCAAAATATTGACCATTAGGATTTGGTCTGTCGAGTACAATTACAGGAATATTATTTTCAGCACAAGCTTCCATTACATAATGTAAAGTACTGATAAAAGTATAAAAGCGAGCACCAACATCTTGAATATCAAAAACAACAATATCTAAGCCTTTTAATTGCTCAGGAAATGGTTTATAATTTTTACCATACAATGAAACTATGCTCACTTTTGATTTTTCATCAATACCATTTTTCACATGTTCACCAGCATCAGCTGTACCTCTAAAACCATGTTCGGGAGCAAAAATTTTATTCACACTTATTCCTGATGTAATTAAAGTATCAACCAAGTGTTTATTACCAACCATTGAAGTTTGATTTACAACCAAACCCACTTTTTTATTTTTAAGTTTGCCTAAATAAACATTAAAATTTTCAGCAGCAGGAATTGGATATTTTGCGTTTTGTGCAGAAACACAAGCATTTATCAATATTGCAAATACAAAAATTGATAAAATATTAAGATACTGTTTACACTTTCCGAACATAAAAACTATATTTAGACCAAAATTAATAAAATATTCCAAAATTGAACGCTTCATTTTTCATAGCACAACGAATTCGTGACAATAAAACGAAGTCGTTTTCGGCAACTGTAGTTAAAATTGCAGTTAGTAGTGTGGCAATTGCTATTGCTACATTGATTATTGCATTTGCCATTTTGCAAGGATTTAAAAGAAATATTCAAGATAAATTATTTAGTTTTTCGGGTCATATTCAAATCAATAAACTTGATAATAACGAAACTTTTGTAGAAAATCCAATTCCTGCCAATAGTGCTTTTTTGAAAGATAAGTCAATTGCTAAAAATGTTGACCATGTACAAGTTTATGCTACAAAAACAGGTTTATTAAAAACTGAAGATGAAGTAGTTGGTGTATTATTAAAAGGTATCAATGCTACAGCAGATAGCAATAGAGTAAAGAAAAATTTAGTAGCAGGTTCATTTATTAGTTTTCACGATTCTACATTTTCAAAAGACATTATTATTTCAGATAAAATGTCTAAAAAAATGAAATTAGAAGTTGGAGATGTAGTTTGGATGTATTTCATTCAAAACCCACCTCGATACAGAAAATTGAAAGTGAAAGGAATTTATCAAACAGGTTTAGAGGAGTTTGATGATTTATATGTTTTTGGAGACATTAAATTAATACAACAATTAAATAATTGGCCTGATACTTTGGTGGGTGGTTATGAAGTGTATATAAAAGATTTTCAGCAAATTATACCAACAGCACAGGCAATTGTTCACAATATGAGTTATGATTTATCATTAACTTTAATTACAGATGTTTATGCACAAATTTTTGATTGGTTAGAATTACTTAACAGAAATGCCTATATTTTTATGATATTGATATTGTTTGTAGCATGTTTCAATATGGTATCAACGATATTGATTATGGTAATGGAGCGAACAAATATGATTGGTATGCTTAAAGCTATGGGAGGTACCAATAAAGTGATTAGAAGAGTATTTTTGTATAATGGTTTGTTGATTATAAGTAGGGGAGTATTTTGGGGAAATTTAATTGGTTTAGGTTTTTGTGCAATTCAATATTACACACAAATTATTCCATTAGATGAACAAAGTTATTACATGGATCATGTGCCAATTATGTGGGACTGGATGGCAATTTTAATAGTTAACATAATGTGTATTTTTGTGGTTACAATAATTTTATTTGTTCCACTTGTAATTATACCAAGAGTTAATCCAATTAAATCAATTAAGTTTAGTTGAAAATTTGTAAATTTATTTATGCTTAAATTAAAGCCTCAATGTGAAAATTGTGGTAAGTTACTTCCAAATGAGAGTAATGAAGCTATGATTTGTTCTTTTGAATGTACGTTCTGTAAAGATTGTGTAAATAATATTTTGTTAAATGTTTGTCCAAATTGTGGTGGTGGACTTGAAAAAAGACCTGTGAGACCAAAAAATCTTTTGCAAAAGTTTCCTCCAGAAATTATATAATTAATACCTTATTAAAACCCAAGTCGCAATCCGCCCAAAAACTGAACAGAACCAATTTTTAAAGATTTATATTGATCTAAATATTTTGAACCAGTTTTGTGACTTATTCCAACTGATAAATACAGTTTTTTATATATTTTTTTATCAACAAAAACACCATCTGTTAATGATATAAATGTCTGATTGATATCTCCTTCAGTACTTTTTTGATCATATAAACTAACCCCAACTCCAATATGCCATCTTATGATATATTGTGCATCTTTTAGCTCATATTTATGTCCAAAAAGTAATAAAAATTGATTAATTTGTATTGTTGCATCTTTTGTTTTTGTCAAATTGTTAATTAAAACATCTTGTGTAACAGATTTTTGAAAATTTGAAAATGAAAGTCCAATTCCTATGTTTGATGAGTTGTAAAACATTATATCTGAACTAAATACGGTACTTGTATTTAATTTTGAATCCAAAACAGAATTAGTATTTGAATTTTTGCCTCTAATTCCATAACCAGCATACAAACCTAATTCAAAACGACCACTTTTGAATTCGTTTTTATTTACAATTAAAAGTTCTTTTATTGAAGGGGTTAAAGTGTTGTTAATTTTTGAAATCCCATTTTCTTGGGTTGAATCTTTATAAAAATCATATTGAAAGTCATTTACATCAATCATTTTTAAGAAAACTTTCTCTTTTTCTTTTTTTTCGTTGAAAATAGTAAATGCAATTTTTTTGTTTGTACTGTATTCTATAAAACAATTTATACTATCATTTTTAGTTGTTACAATTAAATCTTGACAAAAGGTAAATGAAGATTTAATAATAAGTATTATAATAAATATTCCTTGTCTCATTTTTATTATTTTTGGTAAAAAAAAACCTGATTAAATCAGGCTCTGTTATATGAATTTTATTTAGAAGACATTGATATTAAATATCTTAAAATTAAATCTTCTGTTTTTGAATCAATCTTTGCTTTTTTAGCCATTGGTGGCACAATTTTTTTCCAACCAACTGCTGACTCTCCATTTGGAGAATAAAGTTTATGACATGAACCGCAATTTTTTTCATAATGTGCTTTACCTTGAATTAACTCTTCAAGTGTAAGGTTGCTAAATATTGCTTTATTACGATCAACATCAGCTTGTGTTGGTTCATTTGAACTCGACACTTTTGAACCAGCACATGCAGCAATAAATAAGGCAATAGCAGTGGTTAGTATAGATATTTTAATTGAATTTTTCATTTTTAAATCAAAGTAGTGTATAATAAATAAGTTCCCAATACTAACGGTAAAACAGAGTAAGCTAGTATATGAATTATATTCCCATTTCTATCACCAAAAGTAGCTTTCATACTTTTAAGTTTGGGCGAATTTTCAAGTTTGCCCATAAACCTCATTACCGTTATTAGTACACCAAGTGTTAAAGCTACAGAGCCTGCAAATAAATTATAGGTATCCATTAATTAAATTTTATCTGCATTTACTTTGATGGGTGCTCTTCCACTCAATATTTCAATCATTCTGATTAACTCTTTATTGATAGGTTTTTTCTTTGTTATGGTATCTTCAAGAGGTACATAGGTTAAGCTTCTGTTAATTACCCCAACCATTACATTTGATTTTCCAGCTAATAAACCTTCAACAGCACCAATGCCTAACCTACTTGCCAAAACTCTATCAGCTGCAGTAGGAGCACCACCTCTTTGAATGTGACCTAATGTAGTTACTTTAGAGTCTAATTCAGGAAGTTCTTTTTTTACTTTTCTAGCTAATTCAACTGCTTTACCTTCAACATCACCTTCTGCAACTATTATTAAGTGCGAAGATTTAGTGTTTTCGTGGTTGTATTTAAGCTTATCTATAATTTCTTTTACGGGAGTATTTTTTTCAGGCATAATAGCCATTTCAGCTCCACCACCAATTGCCGAACGAACAGCAATATAACCAGTATCTCTACCCATCACTTCCACAAAGAAAATTCTGTCGTGAGCATCTGCAGTATCTCTAATTTTATCAATTGCTTCTAAAGCTGTGTTAACCGCTGTATCATAGCCAATTGTAAAATCAGTTCCATATAAATCATTATCAATTGTACCAGGTACTCCAATTATTGGAAATCCAAATTCCTCAAAAAATAAAGTTGCACCAGTAAATGTTCCATTTCCTCCAATTGCAACAACACCATCAATCCCTTCTTTTTTCAAACTTTCATATGCCTTTTGTCTCCCTTCAGGAGTTCTAAAAGCCATACTACGAGCTGATTTAAGAAAAGTACCTCCTTTTTGAACTATATTCGATACAGATTTTCCATCTAAATGAAGGAAACTTCCTGCAATCATACCGTCATAACCTTTCATAATCCCTACACATTCAATATTATAATATGAACATGTACGCACTACAGCTCTTACACATGCATTCATTCCTGGAGCATCTCCACCTGAGGTAAATACGGCTATTTTTTTCATTATAAATCTTTTGTATAAACAAATAAACCTTCAAATTTAACAAATTATTCTCAAAATAAAACTACTTAGTTTTTAATATTTCATAGAATTAATTGTAATTAAACCTTATTTATTGTGTTTTTTACTTTCATTTGAAATAAAATACTATTACTTTTAAGACTCATTTTTTATACAATAACAACGAAGTAAACATTGATTATGAAAGATATAAAAATGGTTGATTTACATTCTCAGTATTTAAATATCAAATCTGATATTGATAATGCTATGCAAAATGTAATTGAAACTTCTTCATTTATTAATGGTAAGGATGTTACTTTTTTTGCAGATGAATTGGCCAATTTTTTAGAAGTAAAACATGTTATCCCTTGTGCAAATGGTACTGATGCGCTGCAAATTGCATTGATGGCGTTGGATTTACCACTTGGTTCTGAAATTATTGTACCTACTTTTAACTATGTAGCAACTGCAGAAGTAATTGCTTTATTAGGGTTTAAACCAATTTTTATTGATGCCAACCTTGATAATTTTAATTTATTAATTGGTGCAATTGAACCGTTAATTACTGAAAACACAAAAGCCATAATGCCAGTGCATTTGTTTGGGCAATGTGCTGATATGTTGAGTATTTTAAAAATTGCTCTAATGTATAATTTGTATGTAATTGAGGATGCAGCTCAGGCAATTGGTGCAAATTATTATTTTCCAGATGATACTTACAAAAAAGCAGGAACTATTGGGCATATTGGAACTACTTCATTTTTCCCTTCAAAAAATTTAGGTTGTATGGGAGATGGGGGAGCTATTTTTACTAATGATGATGATTTTGCAGCTAAAATTAAAACTTTAGCTAATCACGGACAAAAATCTAAATATTATTATGACTTGGTTGGAGTAAATTCAAGGTTAGATACTTTGCAAGCTGCTATTTTAAGAGTGAAGTTAAAACAGCTAAATAATTATACCGCTTCACGACAAAAAGCTGCAAATAAATATGACAGTTTGTTGGCAAAATGTAGCGAAGTCGTAACACCTAAAAGAGTAATTAATTCCGACCATGTTTTTCATCAATACACTATTAAAGTACCTGCCGAAAAACGAGATGATCTGAAAAATTATCTTCAAAGTAAAAATATTCCGAGTATGATTTATTATCCCAAGGCTTTGCATGAGCATAAAGCTTATGAGTATTTGTTAAATAAATCAGAGGATTTTCCAAATTCAGTAAAATTATCTCAAGAAGTTCTATCACTTCCTATGCATACAGAGTTGGAATTTGAACAAATCTCTTATATTTGCGAAAATATAATTTCATTTTTCCAACAATAACTATTAAATAATGATGAAGATGAATTTAATTAAACTAGGATTAGTAGCATTTGGAGCTACAGCATTATTTCAAGCTTGTACGCAAAATCGTCATATTTCTGATTATGCAGTAAATAATAGAGTTGAGCGCCACGTAACAGGGGTGGCTGATACTACTTATTTAACACAATTGTATAGAACAAGTGATAATAAAAATGATAGTTATCTAGAAGTATCAAAATTTAAAGATAAAGAAGGAGAAAAAATTATATTAGTATCTGATTTAAAACATTCTCACAAATTTGATAGCTTTTCAAAAGTTCATTATTTAGTAATTCCAATTGATAAAGCTAAGCAAGTGAGAGATTATTGTTCATCAGTTGAAAACTGGGAGAGAAACTTACCTGCTGATAGCAAAGAGTTGTTACCACAAACAGAAATCAATTATCAAATTGATAAAAATGTATTTATCTCTTTAATCGTTTCATATCAATACAGTTCATCAACTGACGAAAGTAACAAAGCTGTTCGTCGTCAAAGTGCATTTATTGATGAAATGGATGTTTGGATGAACGGAAGAAGACATAGAGTTAATATAGATAAATTTATAAAATCTCTTCAAGGTTTAGGAGAGTAAAAAATAGAAAAGGCTATCACATTTTGATAGCCTTTTCTATTTTAAAATGAAATATACTTTTTATAAATACCTAATAATTAATGAGTAAAAAAATAAAATTTGCAGTAGTTGGTTGCGGACATATAGGTAAGCGTCATGCAGCAATGTTGCTTAAAAATAATGAAGCACAATTAGTAGCTATGTGTGATACTAATGATTCTCTAAAATCAACTATAGAAATTGAGTTTTCAGTGCCGTTTTATAACTCTATGGATGAAATGTTGTTACAACATCCTGAAATAGAAGTAGTAAATATTTGTACTCCTAATTATTTACATAGTGCACAATCGGTAATTGCTCTTGAAAAAGGCAAACATGTAGTTTGTGAAAAACCAATGGCATTGTCAAAAGCTGAATGTGAGGATGTAATTTATAAATCACTTCAAGCATCAAAATTGTTTTTTTGTGTGATGCAAAACAGGTACAGTCCGCCTTCGGTTTGGTTAAAAGAAATGATTAGTTCAGGTAAGTTAGGTCAAATCTATATGGTACAAATAAATTGTTACTGGAATAGAGATGAAAGATACTATAAAGCTGATGGTTGGAAAGGTAATTTAAAACAAGATGGAGGTACACTTTTTACACAATTTAGTCATTTTATTGATATAATGTATTGGCTTTTTGGAGATATAACCAATATCAAAGCTAGGTTTAATGATTTCAATCACAATGACTTAACAGAGTTTGAAGATTCGGGTATAGTTTCATTTGATTTTGTAAAAGGTGGAATGGGTAGTATTAATTATTCAACCTCAGTTTGGGACAAAAACCTAGAAAGTAGCATTACAATTATTGCTGAAAATGGCAGCATAAAAGTAGGAGGGCAGTATATGAACGAAGTTGAATATTGCCATATTAAAGATTACGAAATGCCACAATTACCAGAAAGTAGTCCAGCAAATGATTATGGCTATTACAAAGGAAGCGCTGCAAATCATCATTTTGTAATTGAAAATGTTGTAGATTCATTACTTGGTAGAACAGTTGCAACTACCAATGCTTTAGAAGGATTAAAAGTGGTTGAAATTATTGAGAGAATATATAGTCATAAGTAGTATGTCTAAATTATTTATATTCATATTATTACTTTTTTATTCTTTTAACTCATTTGCTCAAGATACAATTAAATTTGAAAAATGCGAATTTAGTAAAAATGGATTTTCGTATTGTTCAGATGAAAATTGTTTATCTGTCAATATTGATAAAAAAGTTAAATTAGGTAAATATGTTTTATTAGTTAATAATCAAATCTTAGCTCAAATCAATAAAATTTCAAAAGAAATCGCTTTAACATATTATTACAGTGGAAATATTGTACAAAAAATACATTTTACCCATATTTTACTTTAGAACTAAATTTTATTAATAATAGATATTCAATTAACAATATTGATTTCCACAAAAAATTTTCTAGATTAAAATTTAATGCTACAAACAATAATTTTGATATTGAAGTTTTTATAAAGAAAAAAAGAATAGGAATTCATAATCTTGAAATTTTATTTTATTCAAAAAATGGATTCATACCTTTAAATTAATAATCAAAAAAATAAGCCCACAAAACCTTCATTAACAAAGCTTTGTGGGGTGTTTTATTTATATACCTTTAAACAAATCATAAGATTCTAAATATTCGGGAACGTAGGTGTTCCATCCAAATTTAGAGGTGATTGTTTCAGCAAAAATTCTACTATTTTCTGGTTCACCATGTATAATGAATGTGTTTTTAGGCGCATCTTTGATATTGCCTAACCACTTCATTAACTCACTTTTATCTGCATGTGCCGAAAGTCCATTGATGTGTACTACGTTACAACGAACATCTACTTCTTCACCAAATATTTTAACTTTTTTGTCTCCTTCTAAAATATTTCGTCCTCGTGTTCCTTCTGCTTGATAACCAGCGAATAACACTGTGTCATTTGGGCGTGGCAAACGGTGGTAAAGATGATGCAGAATTCGTCCACCATTACACATACCACTTGATGAAATTATAATCGCATGGCTACGAATATTATTTATCTGCACCGAATCGGCCTGACTTCTGTAATAATTTAAATTAGGAAATTCAAATACAGAATTATAAATGGTATCACTTGGTTTTATGGTGTGGAAATCGTTATGTCGCTGATAAAGAGCAGTTACGTTAATAGCCATCGGACTATCAACATACACTGGCACACTCGGAATTTTTTTGAGCTCAATTAATTTTCTGATGTAAAATAACAACGATTGTGTTCTACCAACTGCAAAAGCTGGAATCAGTAAACAACCATTTTTATCAAAAGCATCATTAATTACAGTAGCAAGTTGTTCCATTGGGTCAACAGCTACATTTTCTTTATTTCCATAAGTTGATTCAACAAACAGATAATCAGCTTCTTTAATAACTGATGGATTTCTTAAAATAGGTTTATTATATCTACCTAAGTCACCTGAGAAAACAATTTTTTTCCTCATTTTATCACCTTGAAGGTAAATTTCTGTAATTGCCGAACCAAGAATATGCCCTGCATCATGAAATTTAACTGCAATTTTATCCGAAATTTTTACACGTTGGTTGTATCTATAACCTTCAAGGTAAGGTAATAAATCGTCAACATCGTGTGTGGTATAAAGTGGCAAGGGCTTTTCATGTTTTGAAAACCCTTTTTTATGTGCATAATCTGCCTCTTCTTCTTGTAGTTTTGCAGCGTCAAGCAACATAATTTTAGCCAAATCTTTGGTTGCAGCAGTGCAAATTACTGGGCCACGAAAACCTTCTTTGTATAACTTAGGTAAATAGCCAACATGGTCAATGTGAGCGTGCGTAAGTATTACAGTATCAATTGTTTTTGGGTCAATAGGGAAGTTTTCCCAGTTGCGCTGACGTAACTCTTTTAAACCTTGAAAAAGACCACAATCAACTAAAATTTTACTATCATCTGTTTCAATTAGGTATTTGGAGCCTGTAACTGATTGGGCACCACCTAAAAATCTTATCCGCACATTCATGGCCTAGATGTTTAAATGAAATCTTAGGGCTTCATACGGAAGTGTACATTTTATGGTCAATAAAAATGAAAATATCCTCTTAAAATTCAAAAACAAAATTATATATGCTCAATAATTTCGCATTTTTTGTATTACTTTTACATATTAAACAATGAAATTGAAAATGTTGCGTTTTTAGTGCATCATTTAATAAATGTTTTAAAACTATGTGGCTTAAATCAATCAAAACGGCTTGTATATTATTTGCTGGAAGTACTTTTGCTCTCGCTCAATCGTCGATAAATGCACCAAAATATAGTAACGAATTTTTAAATATTGGTATTGGTGCTAGGGCATTAGGTATGGGAAATACCCAAGTTGCTGTAACAAACGATGTGTATGCTGGCTATTGGAATCCTGCTGGATTAACTTCATTGTCAAACAAATACGAAGTTGCGTATATGCACGCAGAGTATTTTGCAGGTATTGCTAAGTTTGATTATGCTTCTGTAGCAACAAAATTAGATACTTCAAGTACTCTTGCACTTTCATATATTCGTTTTGGTATTGATAATATTCCGGATACACGTTTTTTATATGATGCTTCAGGAACTATTAATTACAATAATATTCGATTTTTCTCTGCAACTGATAATGCATTTTTGTTGTCATACGCTCGTAAAAATTTAGGTATTAGTGGTTTAAATGTAGGTGCAAATTTTAAAGTTATTTATAGGAATGTAGGTTCGTTTGCAAATGCATGGGGAATAGGGGTAGATGCTTCTGCAAAATATAAATACAAAAAATGGTATTTAGGTGCAATGATAAGGGATATAACTAATACTTGGAATATGTGGTCTGTAAATAGTGAATTGTTAAAAGATGTTTACACTGCAACAAATAATACAATACCTACAAATTCAATTGAATTAACATTGCCTCGATTAATATTAGGGTTTGCAAGAGAATTTAGGTTTAAAGAAAAATATGGAGTTTTAGCATCAGCAGATTTTGATTTCACTTTTGATGGTAAAAGAAATACAGTAATTAGTACAAAGGCATTCTCTACTGACCCCAAAATAGGACTTGAGATTGATTACTCTAAAAAAATATTTATACGTGCAGGAATAGCTAATATTCAGCAACTTAAAAAAGATTATACTACGGATAAATACTGGAGCATTAGTCCAAATTTTGGAGTAGGAGTTAAGATAAATAGATTCTCACTTGACTATGCACTTACAACATTGGCAGGTATTAGTCAAAGTGGTTTATATTCAAATATTGTATCGTTAAAAGTTGGTATATAATTATAAGTAATTCAGTTTAATATGAAAATAAGCTTAATAAAATATTTCCTTTGTGTATCACTTTTTTTTTCAATAATCAATATTTCATTTGGGCAAACCCCTAAACTAAACAATGAATGGATTGATTATACAAAACAATATGTGAAAGTTCCTGTAAAAAATACAGGTATTCACAGAATTATGTATAATGATTTGATTTTTAACAATGTACCTATTGGTACTGCTCAAAAAAATACTATTAAACTTTTTAACATGGGAAAGGAAATAGCTTTTAATGATGTTTTTACAGGTGATGTTGGTACTTCATATATTGAATTTTGGGGGACAAAAAATGATGGAAGAATTGATAGAACATTATATGCGTCAGATACTGCTCAAATAAATAAATACTATAACTTATTTTCTGATGTTAATTATTACTTTTTTACTTGGGGAGGTGCTGAAGGTAAACGTATAACAATAAATAATACTCCAATTGCTGGAAATACAATAACAACTCATATTAAAGATACAACCTTTGTTTTTAATAGATATTATTCATCAGCTGGTTCAATTGATGAAAAACTACATGCTTCCGATTATGTAAGTGGTGAGGGGTGGACATCGGATAGGATAAATGGACAAAGTGATTTTTTAATTAATCTAAAAAATAGGGCTAATGGTGGAGTTCCATTTATAGTTAAATATAAATTAACCGGAGTTAATGATAGGTCACACAAAATTTTTGTTAAATATGGCAAATCAAAAACTCAACAAATTTCTGTAGATACACTTTCTTCTTACGGAACTAAATCATTAGAAGGTTCATTTACAATTACTGATGAAAATGAATTAGATGATTCGATATATGTATCATTTGTAAATTCAATTGCTGGGTCAGCGTATGCTGTTGCATGGATCAATATTCAATATCCTGAAAAGGCAAATAACACCAACAACAATACATTTTTTACACAAGCTAATACTGGTAATTATTTAAGTTTTGATAAAAATAAATATAGTGCTTCCATTTTTTATGATATTTCTGATTCTTCAAATTTTCAATTATTGACACCATTTTCAAGTGATTCAATAAGAGTTATGTTACCAAATTCATCCAACAATTCAAGGATTTGGGTGCAAAAGTCTAGTTCAATAATTTATTTAACAGAAGTGTTTCAAGTTAAAATGAGGAATTTATTGAAAAATTCTTCAAATCAATTTGTAATTCTATATCATCCTGAACTAGCAAAACCTACAAACACAGTAACAAATCCTGTAAGGGCATATGCATCTTACCGAAAATCAATTATTGGAGGAGGTTATGACACAACCACAATCGATATAAACGAAATTTACGACCAATACTCTTACGGTTTATTAACACCAGTTTCAATTAGAAATTATTGTATTCATACTAGTCTTGATACAACTACTATTCCTCAATATTTATTTATTTTAGGAAAAGCTTATGATTTAAGTTATTCTGCTTATCGTACTATAAGCGATACCTTAAAAGATTTTAGAATCCCAACTTATGGATTTCCAGGGTCTGATATAAAATTTAGTAATGAATTAAGAAACAGTAAATTAGCTCCATTAATTGCAACTGGTAGGTATTCTGCGATTAACTCAGCAGATGTTGTTGCATATTTAGATAAAGTAAAGTCACATGAGAGCTTAAGTTTAAATTTACCTTGGCGTAAAAATGTTGTACATTTAAGTGGAGGAGGTGATAATGATCAAATTGAAGAGTTTAAATCAATTGTAAATAATGCAAAACGTACCATTGAAGGTCCATATATAGGTGCAAAAGTTACATCATTTTCAAAGTCAACTACTGATATTCAGGTTTTTAATATCAATACCCAACTAAATAATGGTTTAAGTATAATTTCATTTTTTGGTCACTCTTCTCCAGCAACCTCTGATATTGATATAGGAATGGTTTCTAATCCTGTTTTTGGATATGATAATCAAGGAAAATACCCATTAATTTTAATGCATGGATGTAAAGCTGGAAATCCATTTAATGGAATAAGTAGTGATGGATACTATTCATTTGGTGAAGATTGGTTAAAAACCCCAAATAAAGGAGCTGTTGCATTTTTGGGAAGTACCGATTATGCTTTTGTTGATTTACTTGAAACAAACATGAGGGTTTTTTATGGGTTAGCATTTGCGGATAGTAATTATTATTCAAAATCTATTGGAAAAATACATCAAGCCCACATCAATACTTTTCCAGGTACAAATAATGAACGTCAAAAGGCTCATATTGAACAATGGATTATTCAAGGCGACCCTTCAATTGTAATGTTTGCTCCAACAAAACCAGATTATTCAATCTCTAAAGATGAAATTTTTGTAAAATCACTAGATGGAAAACCAATAACTGCACTCTCTGATTCATTTGCTTTAGCAATTGTTGTTCGTAATTTTGGTAAAGTTATAAATGAAGATATTGAACTATCAATAGATAGAATAGTTGATGGTCAAACTATTAATTTACCTTTATACAAAGTAAGTCCAGTTGCAAATAGTGATACTATTTATTATGTATTTAAAACAAAAGATATCTCAACATCTGGTTTAAATACTTTTAATTTATATATCAACTATGGAAATCAAATTGATGAAGTATCGTATTCAAACAATGCAGCTTCATTTAACTATTTTATACCAAAAAGTAATATAAATTGTTTATTACCATTGGAATATAGTGTAGTAAATAAACAAACAACTCATCTTGTAGCTCAAAGTGCAGATTTATTAAGTGCGAATAGGGATTATGTTTTTGAGTTAGACACTAGTTTTAAATTTAATAGTCCACTTTATAGAACCCAAACCATAAACGCTGCACAAACTGCTATCTGGGATAATGTAGATTTAAGTCAAAATATACCTTCAACTACAGATTCGGTTGTATATTTTTGGAGAGTTAAATATAAAACTTTACAAGCTGGTGAATTACAATTTATAGCTCAAAGTTCATTTATATTTATTAATTCGGGAAGTGAAGGTTGGTCACAAGCTAAATTTGAGCAATTGTATGGTAATTCATATTCTGGAGGGATTTACCAAGATACATTGTCCAAAAAATATAAATTTCAGAATAACAAAATAAAATTGGATGTAAGTACAATTGGCGGTTCTGGAACTTACAAATTTACATCAATCTACCTTAATGACTTTCCTGTAGTAACGAATGGTGCTTGTGAGTTTTATGGAGGAGAAGGGATTTTGGCAATTGCTTTTGATAAAGCAACATTAAAACCATATACTTTATTAACAGATGTTTTATTTAGAGGTGTTCCTTTGATGACTTGTAAAAAATCACCTGTTAATAGGTTAGTTAATCTAAATCCTAATTTTTACGATCCAAATTTTGACTACAAAGGATTTTTTGGGACTTATTGTGATTCAGTTAAAGATGGCGATTATGTTTTATTAGTAAGTTCAGGAAATGCATATTATGAATCATGGGCTTCGGGTAATTTTACTCCACCTTATCATAAATTTTTGGATAAAAAAGTAGCAACACTTGGATGTACAAAACTGGGAGAATTGAAAGATGGTTATCCTTATATTTATTTTGGTCAAAAAGGAGTTGGTCCAATTCAGGAGTTAGTTCCTAATTTAAATAGTTCTACAATACCACAAAATCAAGTGTTAAATTTAAACTATACATTTGAATCACCATCAAGTCAAGGTGAAATTATGACACCTAAAATTGGACCAACTTCCAAATGGGGGAATTTTTATAGAGAATTTATTTCAGAAGAATCACCTTCGACTGATGATTGGAGTGTTGATGTAATCGGTTATATGCAAAATGGACAACAATCCTTACTTATGTCAGATACAATGCTTGCAGATGGATTTGATTTAAGTAAAGTTGTTGACGCAGCAATTTATCCATATTTATCTATAAAATTGAATTTAAAAGATAAGGATAATCTTTCTCCTGCACAGGTGAAGAGACTTCAAGTTTTGTACGAACAAGTACCTGAAGGAATTGTGAATGTAAATAATCCAACAAAATATATAAATCTAAAAAATGTTGAGGAAGGGGAAACTATTGATTTAGATTATAATTTTAAAAATATAAGTGAGGTTGAATTTAAGTCGCCATTTTATGTAACTTATACTTGGACAAATAATAACAATTTGATTCAAAGTAAAATAGATACATTAAATCAAACTTTACCCAAAGATTCGATATTTAGATTTACAAAAAGCTTTAATACTGTAGGACATGTTGGAAATAATAGTATTCAAGTTTATTTAAATCAAAAATACCAACCTGAAAAAGTATATGATAATAATATATGGGTATTGCCATTTAAAGTAAATGCTGATGCTCAAAATCCAATGTTGGATGTGCTTTTTGATGGTTCAAGAATTGCAAATGGTGATATAGTTCAACCAAACCCAACAATCTCAATTAATGTAAAAGATGAAAATAAATATCTTTTAAAAAATGATACTATAGGTATGGATATTTTGATTAAAACTTGTGAATCATGCTCATTTACTAAAATTCCATTTACTTCACCAGATATTAAAGTTTCATATCCAACAAATACAAATAACAATCAACTAACAGTTCAATATTTACCTAAAAATTTAAGCGATGGTAGATATACACTTAGAGTTCAAGGGGCAGATCAAACAGGGAATAAAGCTGGTAAACAACCTTATCAAGTTGAATTTGAAGTGATTAATAAGTCTACAGTAACTAATTTTTATCCGTATCCAAATCCATTTTCAAATGCAACAAGATTTGTTTATACTTTAACAGGAAATGTAGTTCCTGATCAAGTAAAAATTCAAATTATGACTGTAACAGGCAAAGTAGTTAGAGAAATTACACAAGATGAGTTGGGACCTTTAAAAATTGGTTCTCATGCTACAGATTTTGTTTGGGATGGCAGAGATGAATTTGGAGATAAATTGGCAAATGGAGTTTATATGTATCGTGTGTTATTAAAATCAAACGGGCAAGATTTAGAACATAGAGAAACTGCTGGAGATAAAGCTTTTAAAAATAATTGGGGCAAACTTTACATTTTAAGATAAACCTAACACTTATAAAAGAATAAAAAAAGGAACTTACGTCCCTTTTTTTATTCTTTTAATAATCTGATATTCATTTCTTCTATCTTTTTCTTAGATAGAGGAGAAGGGCTACCGAATTGTAAGTCTTCGCCTGAACCTGTTTTAGGGAAAGCCATTACCTCTCGGATAGATGTTTTGCGTTCTAAAATCATCATCAATCGGTCAACGCCCCAAGCAATACCACCGTGTGGAGGTGCGCCGTATTGGAATGCCTCGTACATGTGACCTACGCTTTTCTTCATTTCTTCTTTGTCGTAACCCATGTTGCGGTAGGTTGCTTCTAAAATTTCGGCTTTGTGTGCACGAACCGAACCTCCACCAATTTCATAACCATTCAATACTAAATCGTATTGTTGAGCTATAATTTCGCCAACGTTTTCGCCTTTCATGTGTTTGTCAAGGTCTTTCACTTTTGGCATTGAGAATGGGTTGTGGGTAAATGTCCAACGACCTTCGTCTGTTTTCTCAAAGAATGGGAAATCAACTACCCAAGCTGGATGTAATTCTTTAGGGTTAATTAAGTTCAACATTCTACCTAATTCCTGACGAACTGCATCTAAGGCTTTATTTGCCGTTGCATAGCTTGCCGCTGAGAAGAATACTACATCTCCAACAGTTGCATTGGTTACTTTTACAATATTTTCAGCTACTTCCTGACCCAAAAATTTAATAATAGGTGATTGTAAACGCTCAGCCGCAGCATCATCATTTACAAAAATATATGCCAATCCACCTAAACCATTTTCTTGTGCAATGGCAGTTAATTTTTCAATTTGTCCTTTTGATAAACGTTGTTTTTGTAAAGCTGCATCCACTTTAATACATTTTACAATACCGCCATCAGTAATTGGTTTTGCAAAAACTTGGAATGTAGTTTCTTTTACAATATCTGTAATGTCTTGCATTTCAAGTCCGTAACGTAAGTCAGGGCGGTCACAACCATATTTATCCATAGCTTCATAGTAATCAATTACACGGAATGGTTTTAATATCCATTTGTCGCCATATAATTTAGTTACTACTTCAGTAAATAATTTTGTATTTAGGTCAATGATATCTTGCATACTTGCAAAAGCCATTTCCATATCCAATTGCGTAAATTCTGGCTGACGGTCGCCTCGAGAATCTTCATCTCTAAAACAACGAGCCACCTGGAAATAACGCTCAAATCCACCTACCATCAACATTTGTTTAAATTGCTGAGGTGCTTGTGGTAAAGTATAAAACGAACCTGCAAATTTACGACTTGGCACAATAAACTCACGAGCACCTTCATCTGTACCTGCAGTTAATACAGGAGTTTCAACTTCTATAAAGTTCTCTTGGTCAAGCACATCACGCAATAATTTAATCACTTTATGGCGATTAATTATTGCTGAGCGATTCTCTTGACTTCTATGATCTAAGAATTTGTATTTGAAACGAATAGCTTCATTTGTTTTTGAAGCACGTTTAATTTCAAAAGGTAAAGTTTTTGCTAAATTCAGGATTTCTAAATTACGTGCATCCATTTCTAATTTACCAGTACGAATACTGCTATTGAAATCATCTTCAGCACGTTGAATTATATTTCCTGTTACTAATATTACAGATTCTGGTTTTAATTTCGCCAATTCGTCAAGGTTAGCAAAGTGACTTCTATCCAAACGAACTTGTAATACTTCGTAGCTTGAATCTCTTAAATCGATAAATACTAAATCACCGTGGTCACGTAAACTTGCAACCCAACCTGATAATGTAATTTCTTGATTTATAAACTCTTGTGATATTTGAGAAATTTTATGCGTTCTGTAATTGTCTTTAATAATTACAGGAATTTGGCGTAATTCTTCTTCCTCATTTTTAGCTGAATTTGAAGAACCATCTGCATTTTTAACAGATTTTCCCTCATTAGAAGCATTGTTTTCAGCAATTTGTGCGGCAGCTAATTGCGAAAGTATCATCTCACGAATTACTTTTCCATTAGCACCTTTGCCTAATTCTTTGGTTATTTTACCAACCAACACACCAGCTTTTCCTTGGTTACCTGCTTTAATATCAGCGGCAACATCTGGGTTTTCAGCAATTGCTTTGTCGATAGCTTGTTGTATGGTTTCGTCTGAAATTGAGTTTTCAGAGAAGAATGTATTATAATCAAAAGCTGAGTCTTCAATTAACTGTTTTAAAGCTTGTTGCAATAAAATAACAGTAATTTTCTCCGCTTTGTATAATGAGAACATTTCAGCCAACTGTGTTGTAGTTACTTTGGTGTAATCTTCAACTTTTAAGTTATTAGCCAATGCTTTAGCAACAAATGCAGGGTCGTTTAATTTTTCATTTACCCCTAAAAATACTTGTGAACGAACAGCATTTGCAGTGAAGAATTTAGCATCTTGAGGCAAAATTCCACTTTCAATTAAAGTAGTTTCAATTGAGAAAGGCAATAATCTGCTATCAACATGAATAGTTTCTATTTCTTTTTTGATGCTTACAAAAGGAATATCTGGTTCTAAAGCAAAACGATAATCAGCTGCAAACTCTTTTTTACGCATTACCTTGGTACGTTTCAATTCTTCATCCCAAAGTACTGTTGTTTGCTCAGGGCGGAATTGTTTGTTATGCTCTTGGTAATACTCAAATTGTTTGCTAACCTCTTCTTCTAAAGCCTCAACCATAAACTTAAATGAGTTCAAGTTTTTGATTTCGGTACGAGCATTTAAATCTTGCGTTCCTTTTTTTCTTAACGAAACCGAAACGTCTGATTTAAATTCACCTTTTTCAAGATTAGCCTCAGAAATATCTAAATTTTGAACAATACGCTGTAAATATTGTGCATAAACAGACGCATCTTTCAATTCGTGAATACATGGTTTTGTTACAACCTCAATCAATGGCACACCCGATTTGTTAAAATCAACCAATGTTTGATTTTTTTCGTGCATTAATTTAGCTGCATCTTCCTCTAAATGCACTTGTTCTAATTGAACAGAAAAATTAGTTCCATTATCTCTGTAACAGTATACTTCACCATCTGGAATTACAGGCTTTTGGAACTGTGTTAATTGGAAATTTTTTGGTTGGTCAGGATATTCGTAATGTTTTCTATCCCAACAAATTACTTCATTTTTGAAAGATGAATTTACAGCCTTTCCAAAATAAATTGCTTTACGAATTGCTTCTTGATTTATAGCTGGTAACACACCCATTTGTCCGGTACAAACAGAACAAATATGTTCGTTAGCAACAGTGGTTTCTTCATTTGGACAAGAACAGAAAAGTTTTGTTTTTGTATTTAAACGAATGTGTGTTTCAAGTCCAATTACAACCTCAAGTCCTTCTTGAGCTAATAATTCTGAAAGTTGATCTATATCCATTACTGTATTTCGTTTAGGAATTTAGCAAAGCTTAAAATTGTTTCTTCTTGTTTTTTGGCTGCAGTGATTTGTACCCCTGTTTCAGTCCCGATCGGTGAAGTTAAAGTTGGTAATTCACCTAAACTAAAGCCAATAGTGTAAATATCAGATAAATACATTGCCAATGGATCTTTTAAACTATTTCCAATGGCAGGAGGAAGGGTAGGAGTTACAGGAGATAATATTACAGATACTTGCTCAAAATCTTGTGCAAAGTGTTCCATAATTTGTCTGCGTAAAGCACTTGCTTTCAAATATATTTCATCAGAATGTCCTTGAGATAACACTTGGTTACCACCCACAATTCTGCGTTTTGTTTCTTCTGTAAAGTTTTCTGAACGAGTGATAGAATAGCTATCTTTCAATGATTCAGCTTCAACACGTTCGCCATACATTGAGCCATCCAAACGAGCCAAGTTAGAGGCAGTTTCGGCCATTGCTAAAGCATAATAAGTTGATACTAAGGTATCTGCATTTTTGAAGTTTAATGCTTTTACTTGAATACCTTGTGCTTTAATTTTATCTAACAAAGTTAAAAACTTTTGTTTGAATTGAGCATCAAGTCCTTTATTTTCAACAAATTCGGTGTAGTAACCAACTGTAATTTGTGATTTATCTAAAGCTTTTGTTGTATCAACAGGAGTAGAAGCATAAGTAGTTTGATCATGATAATCTTTACCACTAATGGTATTTAACACTATTTCAATATCTTCTAAACTTGAAGCAATTGGGCCAACACAATCCGTTGAAGATGCATAAGCCATTATACCATAGCGAGATACACGTCCATAAGTAGGTTTTAAACCAAATACTTTGTTGTAACCAGCTGGCTGACGAATAGAACCTCCAGTATCGCCACCAATTGAGAATACTGTATAATTTTTAGCAACATTTACTGCACTTGCACCACTTGAACCACCAGCAACTAAGGCATCATTTAATGCATTTTTTGCAGGACCAAAAACTGTATTTTCATTGGTACTACCGTGACCAAAACTATCGCAGTTTTCTTTAACCAAAGGAATTGCTCCTGCATCTAATAATTTTTGAATGGCAGTTGCTGTATATGGAGAAGTATATTTCTTTAAAAAATCAGAACTAGCCGAAGCTGGACTTCCTTGTACAAGAAAAACATCTTTCACACCAAAAGGAATACCTTCAAGCAAACCGATTTTTTCTCCGTTTTTGATTTTTTCGTCCACTTTTTTGGCTAAATCAATTGCCTTGTCAGACAATAAAAAGTTTACCGTATTGTGGGTATTTTTTGCTAAAAGGTCTAATTTTTCTTGTACCAATTGAGTACATGAAATTTTGCCTTCAACTAGCATATTGTGTATTCTTAAAATTTCAGAAGCCATTAGTTTTCAATTACTTTTGCTACAACTAAATATCCGTTTTTTTCTTTAGGGAAATTACCTTTGATAATAGAACGCTCTAATTCAGAACTTTCAATTACTTTATCCTCACGCAAATCATCAAGCGTAACCACATGATTATTACTTATTTCCGCAGAAGAAGTATCTAAATGTGCACCTTTGATGGTTTGAAAAAGTTCTTCAACCGCCTTTGATGATGTAGCTCCTTTTATACTAGATAAAACATCTAGCGTCATTAATTTAGCCATATATGTATTTTTTGCGAAATGCTCAATCCTTTACCAAACCTCAAATATAGTAAAAAAAAGGAATTTATTGAGTGATTATTTGAAGTGTTTTTGTGAGAGGAAATTGAAATGAAATTGATATTTTGATTATTAAAACCTTTAAAAAAATAAAGCCAAGTATTACTAACACTTGGCTTTATTAAAATTACTGAAATACAATAAATTATAATTTCTCAGCTAAAGGAAATGATTTGAATGCTTTATTTAACAATACATCTTGTTGTTGAAATACTTTCCAAAATGCTTCATTGCCCCAAGTGTTTTTGGCAATAAATGCCTTAATATCAATTTCAATTAACTTTAATGAATGATTAAATTCTTTGTCGGTAAATTTAATATTATTTTTGGTAATGATTGCTTTAAATTGTGCTTGAAGTTGAGGTGTAAATTTGAAAGTTGCATTAAACTTTTCAAAGGACTGATTTTTCAACAATGCTTTATTTGCAGTAGTATATTTTAAAGCAAATTCTCTTAGTAAATTTTTGCTATATAATTCGCCTAAAAGAGGTGTGTAATCAGTTGTATCTCTTGGTACAAATACATCTGGCATGATGCCACCACCGCCATAAACTGTTCTACCTTTTTCGGTTTTGAATTTTTGCTTTGTGTCTTGTTTTGTAGAATCTTTGTGATAATATTCGCCATTTTCATAACGTTTCACAATTTCTAAATCATAATCATCTGAAAATGGTTTTTGAATACATCTACCACTTGGAGTAAAATATTTTGAAATGGTTAATCTAATTTCAGAACCATCATTTAATTCTATTGGTCTTTGCACTAAGCCTTTACCAAAAGAACGACGTCCCATAATCAATGCTCTGTCATGGTCTTGTAAAGCTCCTGAAACAATTTCTGAAGCAGATGCTGAACCTTCATTGATTAAAACAATAATTGGTTGAGTTTCAAATTCGCCTTTGGTTTCAGTTAAATATTTTGAGTCATATTGAGTTCCTTTTCCGTCTGTATAAACTACTAACTTATTATCCATCAATAAATCATCTACAATTTTTACCGCTTGGTCAAGATATCCTCCAGGGTTTTCTCTTAAATCTAAAACCAGTTTTTGCATTCCTTTTTTCTTTAAATCAACCAATGCTTGGTGAAATTCAGAATGGGTATTTTCTGCAAATCGAGTAACTTTAATATAACCAACAGTTGGTTGAGCCATATAGGCAATTTCAACTGAATGAGTAGATATTTTATCTCGAGAAATATTGTAAGTCAATAAATTAGCTTCGCCATTTCTTTTAATTTTTACTTTTACAATTGTTCCTTTTTTACCTCTTAAATGTTTAAAAACTTGTTCGGTGGTTATTTTAACACCTGCAACATTTTTACCATCAACATTTACAATTCTATCTCCAGACTGGATTCCAAGTGCCTCAGAAGGTCCACCAGAAATGGCAGAAACAACTGTAATTGTATCTTCAATGATTTGAAATTCAACACCTATACCTTCAAAAGCACCCTCAAGTTGAGAATGAGCTAAATCAATATCTTCGTTAGAAATATATGCCGAATGTGGGTCGAGTTTAGATAAAATATCTTGAATATTATGGTCAATGAGAGAATCTGTATTCACTTTTTCAACATAATCTCTTTCAATGTAATGCAAAATTTCATTCAACTTTGTAAGTGAAGAATGAGTGCCATTTCCATACATTTTTGAACCGAAAAAAAATGAACCAACAAATACTCCAATAGCTAATGCACCACAGAATACAATTGGGATAATAATTTTTGAATTGCTATTCATTGAATTATTTTTTTTGTCCGACAGTAATTACTGAAAGTCCCATAGTATTGAAAGTCAATAAATCAGCTAGTTTAAAAATAGGAACCAATAAATCGTATAATTTCATTTGTCCCGCAGGTATAGTTTTGTTTCCTTGTAATTTACCAGAAACATACCATCCTGGAATTCCAGCTAAATTAAAATACTGATTATGAACAATTTTGTAATCATTCTCTAAGAATATTTTATTCAAAGACTTCTGGGTATATCTTCTGTAATGTTCTAACTCTTTATCAAATTTATTGTATAAAAACTGATAAGCTGGAACTAAAATAATACATTTTCCACCTTGTTTTAATAATTTTTTAGCATTTGCAAGAGCAAGTTTATCGTCAAGAATATGTTCAACAACATTCATTGCAAAAACAGCATCAAAAGTACCTAATAAATGAGCAAATTTTGTATCAAATTCAGGATCAGTTAAATCCATTTTAACAATTCCTTGTAAATTGGGGAAATGTTTTAAGTTTTTTTCAAGATAACCACAATAGTTATCTCTGATATCTGATACCGTTAAATTAAATCCATTTTTTAAAAATTGCTCAGAGATATTTCCAATACCGCTACCAATTTCAAGAATAGATCCAGAACAGTGCTTACTTACTGTTTTGTACATCCACTCGTTAAAACTTTTTGCTTCGCTTACTACATTTAAAACATCTAAGCCTTCCTCATCAACTTCTTTAAAAACAAATTCACTCATCTCTATTTTTCAGTATATTTTTGTAAAAATCAATAAATCTTAGCTTAAATAAAAAATATATTGAAAAAATAACTTCAATTTTATATTAATTTATTTTGGATGATGTATTTTGCGATGAAAATGAGATAGTTTTGAAAGAAAAAATATTGTTTATTATAAACCCCAAAGCGGGTACTCGCAGTAAAAAATCGCTTCCTGATTTGATTGCAAATAATTTAGATTTGAACAAATTTGAATACGAAATTACTTATACTCAATCTGTTGGACATGCAACTACTTTGGCTAAAAATGCAAATTGGAAATTCTCAATTGTAATAGCAACCGGTGGAGATGGTACAGTGAATGAAGTGATGCAAGGATTAATTCATACAGATGTTGCAATGGGGATTTTACCTTTTGGTTCTGGTAATGGATTAGCGAGATTTTTAGGCGTTCCTATGGATTCAAAACTTGCTATTGCATTTATAAATAATGCTAAAATTGCTAAAATTGATGTAGGAACTGTAAATGATATTCCCTTTGTAAATGTAGCAGGAACTGGCTTTGATGCACATATTGGGGCTGTGTTTGCAACCCAAAAGGGGCGAGGATTAAAAACTTATATTACATCTTCTGTAAAAGAGTTTAATAGCTACGAATCACAAGATTATGAATTGGTTTTCCCAGATGGAAGTATAGAAAAAAGAAATGCATTTTTAATAAGTTTTGCTAATTCATCGCAATTTGGAAACAATGCACATATAGCTCCTCTTGCTGATATTCAAGATGGTTTATTGGATATTTGTGTAATGAAACCATTGAAATGGAGATATTTACCTGTATTAGTAAGTACTTTATTTACCAAAAAAATTCATAATTCAGGCTATGTTGAATATTGGAAAACACCTTCATTAACTATAAAGAGAAAGCAAAAAGGCATGATTCATATTGATGGTGAACCTCACGAAACCAAAGCTGATTTAGAAATTAAAGTGATTAATAAAGCATTGAAAGTGTTGATGGGTAGGTGAGAAGTGAAATGTATCTTCACTTTATTAGATTTAAAACCCTTGGGTTAAAACCCATGGCTATGATATCATCGTCCCTCTGGGACTAATTGTTATACTAAGACGTCCTAGCGGGACGAACAATTTTATAGCCTATGGTTTCAACCCTAGGGAAATTGAAATAATCTGAAAATGCAGAGTTAAATAATTTAAATTTATTATTAACTTTAAACTATCAATTGTCAACTTTCAATTATCCACTAACATCCATGTCTAAAAATAAAAAAGAACGTCAAGGAGTTGTTTATTCAACAGATTCTAATTTTGAATACCAATACGAAGGTGAAGAAGAACAAGAAACGCTTCCTCCTCAACAACAGCAAATTAGAGTACAATTAGATAAAAAAGCTCGTGGTGGAAAGCAAGTAACTTTAATTACAGGATTTGTTGGTACAACTGCTGATTTAGAATCACTTGCTAAACTTTTGAAGAACAAATGTGGCGTTGGTGGCTCTGCTAAAGATGGTGAAATTTTAATCCAAGGTGATTTTAGAGATAAAATTTTGGAAATGTTAATTAAAGACGGTTATAAAGCAAAGAAAATAGGAGGGTAGGAAAAAACAAATATTGGTATCTCAACAATAGATAAAAATATTTTTGTAGATATACTAATTCAAAATTTGAAAAATGAAACAGTCATTAATTACATATTTAAAGTACAGTAATGTTAGAAGTTTTGTAGTACAAGAAGGGGATAAGCTTGTTATAATTAGCTATGACAAAAAATGTAAGATTGTTCTTAAAAATTTAGAAAATGAAGGAGAAGAATGTAGTGGTTCAACCCTTTTTAATACTATATTTAATTATGTGTTGACTTCTGGTGATGTATTTGTTCATGATAATGAAGCTCATAGATTAAATATAGAGGGTGGTGAGTTTGAGGGAGCGTCATTCAATAATATTGCAGTAGTTAAAAGTATCAATCAGAGAGTATATTTTTTTGTTAATTTAGATACTAATGAGATTCTAAAAAAAAATCAGTTTCGAGGATTTACCAAGGGGAGTAAGGTATTTTAATGAAAAAATTATTATCTCTATTTTTAATACAAATAAAATTTTAGATGACATTAGAGTTATTAATTTAAGCACGGGTGAATTACTTTGGAAATTTGATGCGTTATCTGTTATACCTGAAGAATATGCATCTGAATTAAATAATATAATAAATACAAGTATCCCATTTGTGTTTCACAAAGATTTGTTAATATTCACTACCTATAAAACATTAACGGCCTTAAATGTTCACACAGGTGAATTAATATATAACAAAGAGCACAAAGGACATGGTCGTCAAGTGTATGAAAATGGTATCATCTATTCTCATGTAGAGGTAGGGGCAGTAGATATTTTTTCTAGGTTTAATGCAGATACAGGCAATCAAATTACAAGTAAAACAATTGAGAGGTCTATGTTTTCAAGTGGAAATGAGAGTTTAGCTTACACGGAAATAAATTTAACAGATAAGCATGTTATTTTTACTTATAGGGCGGGTATTCATATTATTTTTTTAAATAAAGAAACGTTGGAAATAGAACATGTTTTTAATATAAAACAAACGGCAAAGGAACGAAAAGCATCAATTCCTATCAGAGAGAGTAAACCTGTTCTTCAAGATGGCAAGTTGTATCAGTTGTTAGGCAATGGAGAGTTAATGGTTTTTGATATGGAAGGTTTGCTTTAATGGGGCTATATTTATTAGTTTTTTTAAAAATATTAATAATGAAATGTAATTAATTCGATTTCAAGTTTTAGATGCGAAGTTTGAATTGTTTTATTTTGTAATGCAACAAAAAAATCCCTCAAGAAAACCATTCTTGAGGGATTTTTACTTTAAGAGAAAGTAGTTAAAACCTTATTTTACAATAGGAACTGTAACTAATCTTGAAGCTCTACCTTTAACATCAAATGCTTTTAATTTCAACGTTTTTGCACCAGCAAGTGTAATTTTACCATCTACAACTTCTTTGCTTTTTTCAGTTGGTTCAGTACCATCAAGTGTATAACGAATTGTTAAACCAGGGAATTCAATATTGATTTTAGCAATTGCTCCTTCAACTGAAACACCTGGTTGTGAAACTCTATAATCATAACCACCATTCATATATGATAAACGTGGCATTTCTTGCTGACCAAGGATATTTGCAAAGTTTACATAAGCAGCTTCCATTTTTTGCTTACGTAAGTTTTGGTCACCAATAGCTTTCCATTCGTTTGTGATTGATGATGAAGCCCAAGCTCTTTCTGCCAATGCAATAACTCTAGGGAATGCCATATACTCTAACAATTCTTGAGATTTGATATTTTCACTCCATAATTGTCCTTGAATACCATAAATATTTGATGGATTTTGAAGTAAATCTTTTCCATTAAACATTTCTGCTTGATTGATTGGATTGCCCATTCTGTCTTCGTAAGCGCTGTAATACAATGCATCAGGAATAAATTGGTATGGCTGACGAGTATCACAAAATCCTGCCCAGTAATATCCTGGTTCTTCTGGGTCTTTGTTGTAAGCTAAATCGAAATAAAGGTGCGTAGCATTTGCTAAAATTAATTTGTAACCTAAGTTAGCTAATTTATATCCAACATCTTCGCTTCCCCAACCCCAAACGTTATTCCAAACATAAACTTGATAATTACCATTTACAAATTCAGCTGTTGGTACATGTTTAGTTTCACCGTTTTCGCTTTTCACTTTTTTGAAAGCAATTTCTTCCCAACCTGCAACTTTAACATGGTATTTTTCAAGTGATTTACTCAATCTTTTCAAGAAAACAGCGGCAGCAACATCAACACTTTTAATAGTTGTATCTTTTGCCATTAATTGTTTACAAGCTGCAGAACCTTCCCATACACCATGAGGAACTTCGTCACCACCAATATGTAAAGTAGTTAATGGTGCATTTGCTTCTTTATACATTAAAGCAATATCATTTACTACTGCATCTACAAAATTAAATGCCGATTCTTGACAAATACAAACCACGTTATCAGTCCACATTTGAACTGATGAATATTTCGATTCGTCTGATAAATCTCTTAATAAATATTTGGTAGCCTCAGCAGTTTTGCCTTCTTTCATCAAACGCTCATAACGAGCATCCATCGCTTTGATTGCTGCTCTTGAGTGACCAGGTACATCAATTTCTGGAATTACTTCAATATGACGCTCATTTGCATATCTTAATATTTCAATAAATTCTGCCTTGGTATAAAATCCTGAACCAGAATAAGTTTTGTTTGGTCCTGAACCAAATGAAGGAACAATTTCATTTGAATTTGAACTATGAGAACGAGAACCTCCAACTGATGTTAACTCAGGTAAGGTAGGAATTTCTAATCTCCAACCTTCATCATCAGTTAAGTGAAAATGGAATTTATTTAATTTGTAAAATGCCATTGCATCTAATAATTTCAAAATAGATTTTTTAGTTTGAAAGTTACGAGCAACGTCAAGGTGTAAACCTCTAAAATCGTATCTTGGAGCATCTTCTACATCAATATAAGGCAAACTTACTGCTGCTTGTGCTTTACCAAATGCTTTTGCAGGGAATAATGCTTTTAATGATTGAATACCATAAAATACACCAGCAAGGTTTGATCCAACAATATCAATTCCTTTTGCATTGATTGTTAATTTATATGCTTCTGAACCAGTAACTTCAGGACTAACAGATAAATTGATACTTGTAGTAGCTTCACCAGCTTTTGCTACGCCAACACTTGTTTCTAAAAACGATTTTAATAATTGTTTTTCGTTAGAAAGCGTTGGTAAGGCATTGATTTTATAAGCTGCCGTTAAAGTTAATGCACCAGTATGCACATCCACTTTAAGCGGAGTAGGGATAATTCTACCTGCTTCAAGTTTAGTTTTAACAACTTGTTTATTTTGGTCAAAATTTAATTTTGGAGTAAATAATGGTGATTTATCTCCTGAAAAACGTTTGTATTGTTTTTCATTTACAAATGGTTTTACTGAAAAGTTTTTAACAATTTCTGAACCTAATTCTTTTTTTGTAGCTGGGTCTAATTTAATAATATATAAACCTGCAGGTGCATCAGAATAATTGATTGCCCAGTCAGCCGAAATAAAATCAACTGTAATACTTTCGCCAGCTTTAATAACTAAATCAGCGTTTGGAGTTAACTGAAAAAAGTCACCATTTATTTGTTTGATAGAAGCTTTTCCTTCAACTAAATCAGATTTAATTTTACGAGCAAAGTTAAAGTAAAGGTTAAACTCATTACCGTTAACATTCTTTTTACCAGTGTTTTTAATAACCAGTCTTGATTTGAAATTGGTTTCATTGTTCACGTTGTTTTCAAGAACTTCCCAACTAATTTTTAAGTCGTTTGCAGTCCACGGACCAACACTTACAGATTCCGTAACTTTAGCCTTAGGTTTGGCTGTTACAGCAGGTTTTGTTTGAGCATGAATGCTAGTTAATGTTCCTAAAAACAAAAAACTCGCAGAAATGAGTGATTTATTATTCATTTTGAAATTGGTTTTGAGTTTACAGCACTTGAAAATCAAAAATAAATTCTCAGTACTAATTATCACAAATTAAAGAATATTTATTCAAAAAACTATAATTTTAATAAGTCTTTAAGTCGGCAAAAAAGAGGTGTATGTAGATGAAATTTGAAATTTGTTTTAGAAAGAAGACTTAAGATATTAGATTTTAGACTTAAGTCCAAAATATTTTTAACTTTGTTATTACCTTAAGTTTTTCATCTTAAGCCTAAAATAAAAAATCATGAAATTTAATTTCGATAATTCATACCAAACACTGCCTGAAAGTTTATTTTCTAAAGTGTTACCAACCAAAGTGAAATCTCCACAAATAGCAATTTTTAATGATACTTTGGCTGAGGAATTGAATTTAGATTTTTCAAAAGTTAATGAAAATGAAATAGCTGAGATATTTTCGGGAAATAAAATCCCTGATAATACAACGCCTATTGCTCAAGCGTATGCAGGACATCAATTTGGGCATTTTAATATTCTTGGCGATGGTAGAGCAATTTTATTGGGAGAACATTTAACCAACAATAATCAAAGGTTTGATATTCAATTAAAAGGCTCAGGTATTACGCCATATTCACGAAGGGGAGACGGTAGAGCAACGTTGAGTGCTATGCTCAGAGAATATATTATTAGTGAAGCAATGCACTATTTAAATATTCCAACTACTAGAAGTTTGGCAGTAATTGCAACTGGCGAAAATGTTTATAGAGAGTTCACGCATCAAGGAGCTGTTTTAACACGAATTGCATCAAGTCACATAAGAGTAGGTACTTTTGAATATGTGAGAACACAAACTTCTTTAGATGAATTACAACAATTTACAAATTATGTAATTGACAGACATTATCCTCATTTAAAGTCTAACGAAAATCCACCTTTGGCTTTGTTAGATGAGGTAATTTCCAAGCAAGTAGATTTGATTATCAATTGGATACGTGTAGGTTTTATTCATGGAGTAATGAATACCGACAACATGAGTATTGCTGGAGAAAGTATAGATTTTGGTCCGTGTGCATTTATGAATGCTTATGATCCAAGAACAGTTTTTAGTTCAATTGATAGAAATTCGAGATATGCATTTGGTAATCAACCCAATATTGCGAAATGGAATTTAGCCACATTTGCAGAAACTTTACTACCATTATTTGATGCAAATCCTGAAAAATCAATTGCTTTAGCTGAAAAAGTGTTAGATTCATTCGACGAAAAATATAGAAGTAAATGGATGCAAATGATGTGTAATAAACTAGGATTTAGTTTATTACAAGATAATGATTTAGATTTTATCAAAACATTTTTAACTTGGATGAATCAACAAAGAGCTGATTATACCAATACATTTTTAGCATTACAAGGTGAACAATTTCAATCAGATGAACTTTATTCTTCAAATGAATTTCAGTACTTATATACTGAATGGTTAAAACGAGTTGAATTAAATGAGGGTGGTTTAAATGAAGCTTTAACAATTATGAAGCAACATAATCCAGTTTATATTCCTCGTAATGAATATGTTGAAGAAGCTCTGGAATCTGCATCTCAAAAAAATGATTTTTCATTGTTTAATTCATTACTTGATGTTTTAAAAAATCCTTATACATTCAAAGAAGAATTTGGTAAATATCAATACATTACACCAAATTTTGATGCAGGATATCAAACTTATTGCGGAACGTGATTGAGTTTTCGGTTATCAGAAGTCAGTTTTCAGTGAATAATTGATAGTTGACAATTGATAGTGGATATTTTTTTAAGTCTTAAGTCTTTCATCTTATGTCTTAAGTCTAAAAACTAAATTCTTAAGTCTAGAATTGAATAATATTCAGAATAAAGTTTAAATTTGCTTTTTCAAATAGAATCTATAAAACTAAATATAAATATGGCAAGTGCTTACGATATTATCATAATTGGTAGCGGTCCTGGAGGTTATGTTGCAGCTATTAGAGCTTCGCAATTGGGTTTCAAGGTAGCAATAGTAGAACGTTCAGAATTGGGTGGTATTTGCTTAAACTGGGGTTGTATTCCTACTAAAGCATTGTTGAAAAGTGCACAAGTATTTGATTATATTCAACATGCAAAAGATTATGGCATTGATGTAAAAGATGCAAATGTTGATTTTTCAGCTGTTGTAAAACGCAGTAGAGAAGTTGCAGGTGGAATGAGCAAAGGTGTTCAGTTCTTAATGCGTAAAAATAAAATTGATGTAATTGCTGGTACTGGTAAATTATTAGCTGGCAAAAAAGTAGAAGTTACTGATGCAAACGGTACTAAAACTGTTTATGATGCGCAACATATTATTTTAGCTACTGGCGGACGTGCACGTCAATTACCTGGTTTGCCAATTGATGGTAAAAAAGTAATTTCGTACAGAGAAGCAATGGTGTTGGATTCTCAACCAAAATCATTAATTGTAGTTGGTTCAGGTGCAATAGGGGTTGAGTTCTCATATTTTTATAATTCAATTGGCACTAAAGTAACTATTATTGAATTCCAAGATAGAATTGTTCCTGTTGAAGATATTGATGTTTCTAAACAATTAGAAAAAAACTTCAAAAAAGCTGGTATTGAAGTAATGACAAGTTCTTCTGTAGAATCTGTTGATACATCAGGCGTTGGTGTAAAAGTGAATGTAAAAACTGCAAACGGAACTATCACGCTTGAAGCTGATGTAGTTCTTTCTGCTGCAGGTGTTGTTACTAATATTGAAAATATTGGCTTAGAAGAAGTTGGTGTTGCTACCGACAAAGGAAAAGTATTAGTTGATGATTATTACAAAACTAATATACCAGGTGTGTATGCAATTGGAGATATTGTAAAAGGACCTGCTTTAGCACACGTAGCTTCTGCTGAAGGTATTATTTGTGTTGAGAAAATTGCTGGTCACCATGTTGAGCCATTAAATTATGGTAACATTCCTGGTTGTACTTATTGCCAACCAGAAATTTCATCAGTTGGTTTAACTGAGGCACAAGCAAAAGAAGCTGGTTATGAATTAAAAGTGGGTAAATACCCATTTACAGCTTCAGGTAAAGCAAGTGCATCTGGACACAAAGATGGTTTTGTTAAAGTAATTTACGATGCAAAATATGGCGAATTACTTGGAGCTCACATGATTGGTGCAAACGTAACTGAAATGATTGCAGAAATTGTAGTTGCTCGTAAATTAGAAACAACAGGTTACGAAATTTTAAAATCTGTTCACCCACACCCAACATTATCAGAAGCTGTAATGGAAGCAACTGCTGATGCGTATGGTGAAGTGATTCACTTATAATTTAAAAATTCTCTTAATGCAAAAAACGATTCTCTTGAAAAAGGGAATCGTTTTTTTGTTTAGATAAAAGATTTCTAGCGAAAAATATACTTTACTAATGCTTCGACTCCGCTCAGTAACCGTAAAGTACATTTTTCGAGTAACTGATACTCGAAAACGGTCACTGAGCGGAGCTGAAGTGTAAGTTTTTCGCTAGTCGATTCTTTGAATAATTGAAATAATCTTATTTAAAAATTTAAACCATAAATTTCATCATCTTCAACTCTATATTGGACTGAAAAAATACAATCTTTATATTTTTTATCAATAATTACATTTTTCCATTGACACATTGAAGCACATCGAACAAATACAAATTCTACTTTTATAATTTTATCACCTTCTATATTAATTCGTCCAAAATATCTTCTTTTATAGTATTTCAATTGTTCAATCAAAGGAGTTTTATTCCCTGATTTATTAATGTAAATTGGTTTTTCTTGACTATTAAGAAAATCAATTAATTTTATATTTAATTTTTCAATTTGAGCGTTTGAAGGCTTAAAAGGAATATCCTTTTCTAGAGGATTATTTTCAAAAACTATATAATCTTGTTCATTCTTTTCGTTTTCACAAGATAATAATATCAAAAATGGAATAATTAGAAACAATAATTTCTTTATTTTCATACTTTTTACTCCACCTTTTTCTTGCCAGCTAATTGACCGCAAGCAGCATCAATATCTTTTCCTCTACTTCTTCTAATTACAACAGTTACGCCTTTATTTTGAAGATAATTTGCAAATGCATCTAATTTATTTGCAGTAGTATTTACAAAATCAGCTTCTTTAATAGGGTTATATTCAATGATATTTACTTTACAAGGAACATGTTTTGTGAATTTGTATAATTCCTCAGCGTCTTGTAATGTATCGTTAAAATTATAAAAAACAATGTATTCAAAAGTAACTCTATTACCAGTTTTCTTATAAAAATATTTCAATGCTTCTGCCAAGTTAACCAATGAATTACTTTCATTGATTGGCATAATCGTATTTCGTTTTTCGTCGTTTGCTGCGTGTAACGACAAAGCTAAATTAAACTTAACTTCATCATCTCCAAGTTTTTTAATCATTTTGGCTACACCAGCAGTTGAAACTGTAATACGTTTTGGCGACATATTCAATCCCTCTGGCGAAGTAATCATTTCAACTGATTTCAATACATTGGCATAATTAAGCAATGGTTCGCCCATTCCCATATACACAATATTTGTCAATGGAATATTATAGTTACTTTCAGCCTGACGATGTATATGAACTACTTGATCGTAAATTTCGGCAGGTTCTAAATTACGTTTTCTATCCATATAACCTGTAGCACAAAACTTACAAGTTAATGAACATCCCACTTGCGACGAAACACAGGCTGTCATTCTATCATCCGTCGGAATTAATACACCTTCAACTAAATTATTGTCAAAAAGCTTAAAACTCGATTTTATAGTTTTATCAGAACTCACTTGGGCTTCGTCAACTTTTACAGCGTTGATAACAAAGTTTTCATTCAATTTCTCTCTCAGGCCAACAGATAAGTTTGTCATTACATCAAAACTATGTGCCGACTTTTTCCAAAGCCACTCATAAATTTGTTTTGAACGAAATGATTTTTCACCAAAAGCAGCCAATGCTTCTGTTAATTGAGCTAGAGAAAGACTACGAATGTCAGTTTTTGTTACCATTTTACAAAGATAATGATGAAAGTACAGAAAATTACAAGTCTAATTGATTCTATTTTTGTATTTTTGAAAAATTTTGCATTTTGACACAATTACAATGGTAACAAATTTTATAGAAGAACTGCGTTGGAGAGGAATGATTCATAATATTATTCCTGGTACTGAAGAACAATTAGCTAAAGAAATAACCACCGCATATATAGGTTTCGACCCAACTGCCGAAAGTTTACATATTGGTAGTTTAGTACCCATTTTATTATTAGTTCATTTACAAAAAGCTGGTCATAAGCCAATTGCATTAGTTGGTGGTGCTACAGGTATGGTAGGCGACCCAAGTGGAAAAAGTGAAGAACGTAATTTATTGGATGTTGAAACACTTGAAAAAAATATCAAAGGTGTACAGGCGCAATTGGCTAAATTTTTAGATTTTGATCCATCAAAACCAAATGCTGCCGAAATTGTAAATAATTACGATTGGTTTAAAGGAATTAGTTTTCTTGATTTTTTAAGAGATACAGGAAAACATATTTCTGTAAACTATATGTTGAGCAAAGACAGCGTTAAAAAACGTATCGAAGGTGAAACAGGTATCAGTTACACCGAGTTTGCTTACCAATTATTACAAGGTTACGATTTCTATTGGTTATACAAAAACAAGAATGCCAAATTACAAATGGGTGGTTCTGACCAGTGGGGTAATATTACCACAGGAACAGAATTAGTTCGTAGAAAAGCTGGTGGTGAGGCATTTGCGTTTACTTGTCCTTTAATAACAAAAGCTGATGGAGGCAAATTTGGTAAATCAGAAAAAGGAAATATTTGGTTAGATGCCGAAAAAACATCTCCTTATGAGTTTTATCAATTTTGGATAAATGCTACTGATGCTGATGCTGAAAAATGGATTCGTATATTCACTTTATTGGATAGAGAAGTAATTGAAAAACTTGAAAAAGAACATGCAGAAAATTTAGGTGCTAGAGTGTTGCAAAAAGCTTTAGCTATTGAGTTAACAACATTAGTTCACGGCGAAAAAGAGCTAGAATTAGCAATCAAAGCATCTGATATTCTGTTTGGTAAAGGTACTTTAGAAACACTTTCTCAATTAGATGAAAGAACATTGTTATCAGTATTTGATGGAGTTCCACAAGTTACAATTACTAAATCTGACTTAGAAGCTGCTGCTAACGTAACCGACTTTTTAGCTGTAACAATTGGTACATTGATTTTCCCATCAAAAGCTGAAACTCGCAAAATGATTCAAGGTGGTGGTGTAAGTATTAACAAAACCAAAGTTGAGGATGCAAATGCAAAATTGGAAGCTACTTTATTGAATAATAAATACTTATTAATTTCAAAAGGCAAGAAAAATAACTATTTAGTTGTTGTTGAGTAGATATTATTTCTAAAAATAGATATTAGATAAGTATCATTTTATCTAATATCTATTTTTAACCTCAGCTAAATCCAAAAGATAGTTACAAGCAATTATGAAGTTGTTTTGTTTATTTTTAGTGTTACGAGTTATTTTAATGTATTTATAGTCGTTTTTGGGGTAATTATATTTCCTTCTGAGTGTTTCTAATTGAATATAAGAACACATACAACATGTCATTGATTCATTTTCAATATCATGACTTGTTAAATTTTCTAATTCTGAAATTCTAATTAATTCTCTAAATTTTTCAAATTCAATTTTAGAGATTTTCTTATTTCTTGATTTTAATAATTTAAACTTATAGGGTAATCCCCAACCTCCTTCACAATCAAATTCTTTAATTTCTAATATATTATCAATTAATTTAACACAAGTAGATCTAAATGTTAAATGCTCAATCTGATACGAATACTTAATTCTAAATGTACCAACTAAACTTGTATCTAAACTAGAATACGATTTTTCATTTAAGAATTTAGACAAAGCTTTTTCAAAAGAATATTTGCCTTTTAGTCTTTCAAATTTGTATTTCAATTTAACTGTTTTAACAGAATCATTTAATTTGAAAAAACTAATATTTAACATTGAGTCACTTGGCTCAATAGCTAGTTTCTTTATTTCCCTAACAAAATACTTTATTGAATCTTGTTTTATTTCACTCGTATGCTTTGAATTACAAGCAATTAATGATGATAAAATGAATGTGTAAAGTAATGTTTTTAGCATAAAAAAAATTAAATATCAAATGGGTTAACTAATTCTAAATTCTTTATGTCTTTAAAATCTGCAACATTTCGAGTAATTAAAGTAAAATTATATGTTATAGCAGTACTTGCAATAATTGCATCAGGTAATTTTATCTTTTTAATTTTTCGAAGTTTAATAGTTTGATTAACAATATCTTCATCTAAATTTATAATTTTCGAGGAATTAACAAAAAATTCCATTAAATCTTGTTCTTCTATTGAATTAAAGTTGAATCCAAGTAATTCTATTTTGGTAATTATCGAAATTAGTGGTTCATTATCAACAATATTATTCAAAAATAACATTCCATTTTCAGGAATTGAAGAATTTAAAAAAACTTATAACAATATTTGTATCAAGTCAATATTTCATAAACTTAAATTTACTTTAGTCTATCGTCTCATTCGTTTCTATTTTCAATAATTGATTGTTGCATTTTTAATGCAGTTTGATTTGATAATTTACCAGCTAAATCTGAAAGTTTTATTTTAGGGCTTGGACTTAAGTTTACTAAATTTCTCAAATCTTCATGTTTTTGAGTAATTTTATTCCAATCATTAATTGGGATAAATACGACTGTATTTTCACCAAATCCATCTTTTATAATTTGAACAGCCATCTTCTTAAAATTTATTCAACTTTAAACAGTTAATTAATTTAATTAGTTTTAAAACTACAAATTATTTTGTAACAAAAAAAGACGCCAAATAAGCGTCTTTTCAAATTTATAAAATTTTAAGTCTTTAATCTTATATCTTAAGTCTTCCGTCTTAATTCCTATTTCGACTTATCCGCAGCCAGCAAATACAATGCTGCCATACGAACAGCTACACCGTTTTCAACTTGGTCAAGTATAATTGATTGACCAGAATCTGCAACATCACTTGTAATTTCAACACCACGGTTTATTGGACCTGGGTGCATAATTACAATTTCTTTATTTAAGCTTTCAAGTAATTGTTTATTAATTCCAAAGTATTGCGAATATTCTCTTAATGAAGGGAAATATTTCAATTGCATACGTTCAAGTTGGATTCTCAAAACGTTAGCTACATCACACCATAACAATGCTTTACGTACATCAAATTCAACTTTTACTCCAAGGTCTTTGATGTATTTTGGAATCAAAGTTATTGGTCCGCAAACCATCACTTCAGCTCCTTGTTTTTGCAAACAAATAATGTTTGACAATGCTACTCTTGAGTGTAAAATATCTCCGAAAATACACACTTTTTTTCCAGCCACTTCGCCTAAACGTTCTCTAATTGAAAAACTATCTAACAAAGCTTGTGTAGGGTGTTCATGGGTTCCGTCGCCTGCATTTACAATATTTGCTTTAATATGCTGCGATAAAAAATGAGGAGCACCAACTGAGGCGTGTCGCATCACAATCATATCTACTTTCATAGATAAAATATTGTTCACTGTATCAAGCAAAGTTTCGCCTTTTTTAACTGAACTCTGTGCTGCCGAAAAGTTAATGGTATCAGCAGATAAACGTTTTTGAGCTAATTCAAATGAAAGACGAGTACGAGTAGAGTTTTCGAAAAAAACATTGGCTATAGTAACATCACGTAGTGAAGGTACTTTTTTGATAGGTCGGTTTATTACTTCTTTAAAATTAGTAGCAGTATCTAAGATAAGGTTAATATCATCTTTAGTAAGGTCTTTGATACCTAATAAATGTTTTACACTTAGTTGTTTTTGCATCTTAATTATTGTTGAATAAGCCAAACACCATCTTCCTTGTTTTCTGATTCTTTTAGCTCGACAATCACTTTTTCGCTTGCCAAACTATTTACGCTTTTACCTACATAGTTGGCACTAATTGGTAATTCACGAGAATATTTTCTGTTGATAAGAACTAATAACTCCACAGTAGTTGGTCTGCCAAATGCTGCCATTGCTTCCAATGCAGCTTTGATAGTTCTACCAGTGTAAAGTACATCATCAATTAATATTACATTTTTATTTTCTATCACAAACGGAATATCCATTGGGTAACTGCTTGCTGCAAATTCCCTTCTGCGGTAATCGTCACGGTGAAAAGTAATGTCTAATTTACCCAAAGGAATAGTTAAACCAGTGAGTAATTTAAGCTCTTTTTGGATTCTTGCAGCCAAAAATGCACCTCTTGGTTGGATGCCTAGAATGACTGTATCTCTAAAATCTTGGTGATTTTCAATAAGCTGCTGGCACAATCTACTGATCGTGATTTTGATGAGCTTTTTGTCGAGTATATTAAGTTTATACATTTGTTAAGATTAGACATAGCAAATGTAGTAAAAAATCAATGAAAAAGCCTAAATTCGTAGCTGTATGAACTTTATTAATCCAACTATATTGTGGGCATTAACTGCTTTGGCAGTGCCAATAATTATACATTTTTTTGATTTTCAGCGTCCTAAGCGTGTGTACTTCACCAATGTGCGCTTACTTTTGACCCTTCAACAAAGTTCACATAAGGGATATAAATTAAAACATTGGTGGGTTTTGATTGCAAGATTTATTGCAATTACGGCTTTAGTACTTGCATTTGCTCAACCCTTTATTCCAAATGTTAACACAAAAGAAGCACCAAGTAGGGCATTGAGTATTTATATCGACAATTCATTAAGTATGCAAGGTAATGTTGCTGGGCAAAATGCACACAATATGGCTTTGTCGCAAGTTGGTAATTGGGTAAATACTTTATCTCAAAATACTAAATTGCAATATCTTGATAATAATTTTGAAGGAAAAGACCAATATTTACTTTCTCCAAAACAATTTTCAGATAGATTAACTGAATCAAAACTTTCAGCTCAAACTCGTAGTTTAAAAGAAATTATTGCTCGTCAGCAAAATGCTTTAGATGCTGAAATGGGAAAGAAAAAATTATATATTTTATCTGATTTTCAGAAAGCTACACTCGGTGACTTAAAGCAAACATTAAATTCTTTATCAGCAAATACAGAAATTAATTTAATTCCTATAAATGTACCAAACCAAGCAAATGTATATGCTGATTCGGTTTGGCTTGAGCAACCATTTGTTCAACCAGGAATAACTAATTCTTTGTTTGTAAGAGTTAATTATCACGGTTTAAAAGTTGGTGCAAAAATTAAAGCTGATTTTTTAATAGAAAATGCTTTGGTAAGTACTGCTAGCGTTTCTGCAACTGAAAAAGACAAGCAAATTATCAAATTTGATTTTGTATTGAATGATAATAAATTCAAAAAAGCGGTGATTAAATTAAATGATAGTCCGATAATTTTTGATAATGAATTTTATTTTACGCTCAGAGCTGCAACTCCTTTACCTGTATTTACTGCTAGTGCATTGAATAATAGTTATGTAGATAAAGTGTATTCAGGTAAAAACTTCTTTATACATTCAAGTTCAACTTTAAATAACATTAATTACAAACAATTAAAAGAGTCAGGTTTGGTGGTTATTCAAGATTTTGATTTAGCATCATCAACATTGGCTAAAACATTGATTGATAAAGCTAAAGCTGGAGCAAGTATAGTTTTATTTCCATCAGAAAAACCACAAGATGCAAGTTTACAATCATTTGCAAACACCTTAAATCTATCAGGACTTAGTATTCAAAACAATGCAAAATCATCACAAATGCAAATGTTGAATATTGAAAATCCTTTGTATCATCATATTTTTGAGAAAGTTACAGGAAAAGAAGCCATGCCAAATATTCAGCCTGTAATTAATTTACCGGTTGGCGGCGAAAGTTTAATTTCTCTACAAAATGGAAATACAGTTTTAAAGAGATTTAGCATAGGAAAAGGAAATGTTTATATCTCAAGTGCATGTTTAACAAATACTGCAACAGATTTAGCTAAACACGCTGTATTTGTGCCAATTATGTATCGTTTGGCATTCCAAGCTATGCAACCATCAGCTGTTGCGTTTAAATTTTCCGAAAAAAATATTTCAGTTCCTTTGTATAAATTTAATTTAGATGAGCCTTGTAAATTAGTTTCAAATGAAACTGAAATGGTGCCTTATCAGCAGTTTAACGACGGCATTTTAACCATGCAAATTCCTGCATTGGCATTAAAATCAGGATATTACAACTTAACGCAACATAAACAATTGTTGAATATTTTAGCATTCAATACTGATGGCAAAGAAAGTGATTTATCATGCTATTCGGAACAAGAATTAAAAACAATGTTTTTAAAACAAAAAAATATAAAGATATTTGAAGGTGCAGAAAAAAACGACCTTGCTAGCGAATTACAGGCATCGCAATTGGGAATTTCACTTTGGCGTTGGTTTCTGTTGTTAGCTTTAGTAGCTTTGCTATCCGAAATTGTGTTGGTTAAATATTTTCCTTTGGGAACAAAAATTAAAAAACAGTAATGAATATACTTATTAAATCGGCGGAGATTATTGATTCTCGTTCAAATTATAACGGACAAGTACTTGATGTTCAAATTACTAATGGTGTTATCACTGCGATAGGTAATAACCTACATGCAGAGGAAAATGCTACAGTTATTCCCGCTGATGGTTTGAAATTAAGTATTGGCTGGTGCGATATTCGTTCAAGTTTTAGAGACCCAGGTTTTGAACACAAAGAAGATATTCGTTCGGGTTGTGCAGCGGCTGCCTTTGGTGGATACACTGATGTTGCAGTGTTGCCAAATACAAAACCTGCTGTAGAACACAAAGAAACAGTTCATTATATTAAAAATTCGGCAGTTGGTCCAGTTTCAGTTCATCCTATGGCTTTTGTAACTTTAGGTGCAAAAGGGGAGGAAATGACAGAGATGCTTGATTTACATCATGCTGGTGCTGTGGCTTTTACAGATGCAAACAAACCTATTTGGCACCCAGGTGTTTTGGTTAGAAGTTTGCAATACTTGCAATTAGTTGATGGATTGTTGATTCAACATGCTGAGGAAACAACTTTAACTTTACACGGACAAATTAACGAAGGTAAAGTAAGTACATTTTTAGGCTTAAAAGGAATACCAAAACTTGCTGAAGAATTAATTGTAGCTCGAGATATAGAGTTATTAAAATATGCAGGTGGTAGAATTCATTTTTCACGTATTTCAAGTCCTAAATCAATTGAATTAATTAAAGCTGCTAAAAAACAAGGACTTAACGTAACTTGTGATGTTGCAGTTCATCATTTATTATTTACCGATAAGGATTTAAATACTTTTGATACAAACTTAAAAGTAAATCCGCCTTTAAGAAGTAAAGAAACACAAACTGCACTTTGGAAAGCTGTAAATGAGGATATTATAGATTTAATTGTTACTGACCATACACCACAAGACGAAGAATCAAAAAAGCTTGAATTTGACCAAGCTGAATTTGGAATGTTAGGTTTACAAACTGCTTTTGCAGCTTTAAATACTGTGGGTAAAATTCCTGTTGATAAGCTAGTTAACATACTTTCAATTACTTCAAGAGAATTGTTAAAAATAGAAGTTCCAACAATTGAAGTAGGAGCGAAGGCAAACTTAACTTTATTCTCAACTGACGAAAATTGGACTTTCACAGAAAAGGATGTTAAATCAAAATCATTGAATACACCTTTTATTGGTAAAACTTTCAAAGGAAAAGTAAAAGCTGTAATCAATAAAAATCAATTAGTTATCAATTAAAATAACCATAAATGTTTAATTCAATATTTAGTGAACGTCCGTTTTTAGCTACCACATTAGTATTTGGAGCTTTGGCAGCGTTAAATAGTTTTTTGTTTTTCGTTTTTATAATGGGAATCGGAGTGTACCCATTTAGTTCTGTACATTTATTAGAAATAGTAATTATTGCCTTTTTTATAGGTGCAGGCGTTTGGTATTATCGTTTTTTATTGGCCGAACAAGAATTTATATTCTTCCAAGGGGCAGGAATTGCTTTGACTATTTCAGTTGTATCTGTGGTATTGTATTCAATATTGATGTATTTTGCAATGTCGAGCTGGTTTCCACAAGTATTTGATTTACATATTGCAACGCAAGAAGCAGCTGTATTTGCTGATAGAGCCAATATCAAAGAATATGAATTGATATTGAAAAATTTAGCTAACACCAAACCAATTCACATCGCTATTGATGAATTCATTAAAAAAGGATTTATTTTAACTGTTCCAGTAATTGCTTTAGGTGTTTTCTTTAGAAGAACCGATGTGGTGGCATTGGATACAAGAGAAGAGACTGAAAAGAAAAAGAAATAAGGTATATTTATAAATAACAAAATGATAAAAATTAGAATTTGGACTTTAAAATACGCTTTTGTAACTGCTTTGGCAGTGTTAGCAATTTCGTTTTTGGTTCAATTTAGTAATGTACCAAACGGATTAGACAATTTATCAACTATTTATACCGTTATTGTAATCGGAGCAATTATATTTACAGTAATTGATTACAAGCGTTATTCTGGTGGATTTATAACTTTCAAACAAGTTCTTAAAATATCATTGATAATTACGCTTTTGGGTTCAATTGCAGGAGCAGCATATATTGATTATGTTTTACATACAATTCGTCCTGAAGAATTATCTGCAACAATATTATTGCTTAAAAATCAATTGATTGAAAATGGATTTAAATCAAATGAAGTAAATCAAACAGTTGAAATTATTAATCAAAATAGTGTTTCTTTTCTTTTTACAAGCATAGTATTTTCAATGATGTTAAACATAATGATGTTAACACCTATGATTGGTATCATGCTTAGAAAATCACCAACAAATCCTAACAATGGCGACTACCCAAACTTCTGATAAATTACAAATAAGCGTTGTTATTCCACTTTATAACGAAGAGGAATCATTGCCTGAACTTTGCGATTGGATTCGTAAGGTGATGATTGATAATAACTTTACTTACGAAGTTATATTGGTTGATGATGGTAGTAAAGACAATTCATGGGAAGTTGTTGAAAAAATTGCAGCTGAAAACCCTCATGTAAAAGGGATTAAATTTGTTAGAAATTACGGTAAATCTGCAGCATTGCATGTTGGCTTTAAAGCTACAAAAGGCGATGTGGTAATTACTATGGATGCTGATTTACAGGATAGTCCAGATGAAATTCCAGATTTATACAAAATGATCAAAGTAGATGGTTTGGACTTAGTGTCTGGTTGGAAAGAAAAGCGTTACGACCCACTTTCAAAAACAATCCCAACGAAATTATTTAACTGGGCTACACGTAAAATGTCGGGCATAAACAACCTGCATGATTTTAACTGTGGTTTAAAAGCTTATAAACACCAAGTAGTAAAACGAATAGATTTATTTGGTGAAATGCACCGTTATATACCTGTAATTGCAAAATGGCAAGGATTTGCAAAAATAGGAGAGAAATCAGTTCAACACAGAGCCCGTAAATACGGAGTTACTAAATTTGGATTAGAACGTTTCGTTTTCGGATTCCTAGATTTACTTTCAATCACCTTTGTATCAAAATTCAAAAAACGCCCAATGCACTTTTTTGGTGTATTAGGTAGTTTGGCATTTTTGCTAGGATTTCTGATTACAATTTTCTTGTTATTGAACAAACAATATTGCTTACATTATCATTTGCCATATAGAGAAACAACATCTAATCCATTGTTTTATATCTCTTTAGTATCAGCTTTAGGAGGGATTCAATTGTTTTTAGCAGGCTTTATTGGCGAAATGCTCAATATAGATTCTCACAAAAAAGACGATTACGGCATCGCCGAACAGATTGGTTTGTAATCGCTTTACATTTAACTTAAACTACCAAGAATTTAATTTTTTGGTAGTTTTTTGTTTTAAATATCTTTAAAACCTTCATTATACCCAATAAATGAAATATAGATTGTTATTGTATTGTTCGATTGTAGTTCTATTTACAAATTGTGCTAGAAATACTAAAATTAAAGACAAAGGTTTTCAAGTAAGTACTAATGTCAATAATGGCGATAATTCAAAAATTGAAGGTCTTAATAAAGATTCTTTAAAGTTTGATACTCGCCCAAGTAGTGTATTGTTAACTGGTAACTCAAATGTAAGATTAACAACTATTTATAAAGTAAATTATAATAAAAACAATACAAAATCTTTTATTGGATCAAATAATTTTTATTCTAAATATGAAGACAATGAAATTAAAAATGGCAATAATTGGAATAACCATATTATGCCAGGATTTGAGGCTGTTACTGGTTATAATTTAGTTAATGTATCGCATTTCGACATTAAAGAAAACAAAACCAACTATTTTTTTGAAAAACCTGTATTAATAAAAACACTTTATTATCCCACACTTTTAAACGATACATTGAATTTTAAGCCAATCAGTAGAAATTACTTTATGATTTCGGCTTATAATGAGGATACAAATAAAGACGGTTTTATAAATCAATCAGATTTAAGAAGGTTGTTTTTATTCAATATCAAAGGTGAAAAAGTGAAATTATTAATACCTGAAAATTATTCTGTAATTAAGTCTGAATATGATTTAGCAAAAGATTTTATGTATGTTTTTGCTCAATTAGATACAAATTCAAATGGAAAACAAGATGAAGGTGAACCTACACATGTATTTTGGATTGACTTAAATGAACCAACCAAATTTGGTAGGCAATACTAATCATGATATTGTTAACTTATTGTATTATATTTAAATAATGGAGTAAAACAATTCGAGGATTTTAAGCTATTTTACCATTTTTGCTTGTAATTGGGTTTACCTTTTACATCAGGTTTTAAGTAATAATGTTGTAAAAATTGCTTTTCATTTTGTTGCATTTCGTCTAAAATTTTCAAAGCAGCTTCTTCACTTATTCTTAATGATTTAAGTTTATTTTTATTCATTTGTGGTTTTTCATCAGTATCTGTCTTTTTTTCGATATCGATTTTACCATGATGCTTACCTTTGTCGCTTGCTAAACCTTTATTTTGGTCAATCCCACCTTGTAAATGCCCACTATCATCAGTTAACTTTGCATTCATTCCTTGGGCTGATTCTTGTGTGTTAGTTTGCTTGTTTTCTTTTGAACCTTGAGAAGAGTTTTGAGCACTTAATCCTTTATTCTCAGTCTCTTTCTCAGATTTTATTTCACTTTTACCTAGAGTGTTTTGCTCATTTATTTCATCATTTTTCTGTTTTCTTTTTTGAGAATCAACTTTTTTTGATTTTGTTTTGTTCGATTTCTCTTTTGGTTTATAGATTAACGATTCTAATTTTAAATTATTAAGAGAAACATTATTGGCTAAAATTTCATAATTTAATCTAGCAATATCATTCTCTGGATTAGCCAAAATTGATTGTTTTATATATTTTAATGATTTTAAATAGTGATTATTTGCATTCTTTTTTAACAATGAATTTGTTTGCATTTCTTGAGCTGTAATTGCGTGGATTAATCCTATTTGCATTAAAGCAATACTTTGTACAATTTTATCTGATGATTGTAAACTTTTTTTATATATTCTATAAGCATTCGTATATTGTTTTAAATTAAAATAACTATGCGCCAGATTTAAGTTAATTGAATATATATTATCATTATCCTTACTTAGTTTTTGTAGGCTGAAAATGGTTTTTAAGTAATTGTTTGAATAGTAATAATTTTCAGCATTTTTCTTCAAAAAATTCTCATCAGATATCGCATCTAAATTAAAAAGACTTTGAAGCATTATTATTAATATGACAATTACAGATTTCAAATTCTTATACTTTTTACAGGTATTAATACATCAAAACAAATCAAAACTAAAGCTAATATTAAAAAATAAAAATATTTATTTGATTTTGTATCTACAACTATTTTTCCAATACTAATACCTTCCAAATTATTTATATAATTAGCAAGAGTTTCTGTTTCATTAAATATCTCATTTATTTCATAATATTTCCCATTTAAGATAAATGCTAAATTTTTTAAGTCATTTTTATGCAAATATGAAATTGCAATTTTTCCATTTCCTTGTAAATAATGTCCAACAGCAGCAGGAATAGGAGAGCCCTTTTCTGAACCTATCCCAACTAAAACTACAATTATATTATTATCTTTCAGTTGTTTAATTATATCTTCTGACACATTTTTTAAATTTTCACCATCAGAAACTAGAATAAAAATGTTAGCTTCATTTTTAGCTTTTGACTTAAATTGATTAATTGCTAACTTAAATGCACTTTCAGGATTTGTGCCATAATTTTCAATAATATGATGAGGTGAAAGTGATTCAATATAAGTATTTATTGCAGACTTATCTAAGGTAAATGGACAAACTAAATATGAATTTTGACTATAAATACTTAAAGCAATATGTTCATTTCCAATAAGTTCGTTTAGTTTTTTTAAAGATAGTTTAGCTTTTGAAATTCTATTTGGAGCAATGTCATTACATAGCATTGATTTTGACATATCTATTGAAAGTAAAATATTTTTTTGTTTTACTTCAATTTCTTCTTTTGAATCTCCAAAGCCAGGACCTAAACTTGAAATAATAATTAGTAGGAAATAGGATGTTCTAAGTAAAAATTTAAAAATTAAATATTTAATTGAAGATTTTAACTGAAAAGCAACCCAAATCATTTTACCTATAAAAAGTAAGTAGAATACTCCGAAAAAGAGTAGCATATAAAATTCTATATTTCCAATTGGTTTATTAAAAAACATATACAAATTTAGTTTAAAATAAATTAAAAAATAAATCTATTTGTATCGAATTGAAATATAGAATGATATAAAATTAATTTAAAATTATACCAAAAACTTGCTTTAATAAGTTTGGAATTTCAAAAATAAAAACTACTTTTGTGAACCAATTAAGGAAAACACTTAATACGGAGAGGTGGCTGAGTGGCCTAAAGCACCAGTTTGCTAAACTGACGTACTGGCAACGGTACCGAGGGTTCGAATCCCTCCCTCTCCGCATATTGTTTTTTGTTAATTTGTGATACCATTTCGGGGTATAGCGTAGCCCGGTATCGCGCCTGCTTTGGGAGCAGGAGGTCGTAGGTTCGAATCCTGCTACCCCGACTCAACGAAAAGTCCTTTAAGTTTAACGATTTGAAGGACTTTTTTTGTTTATGGTTTCTCGTCCCGTATTGAACGGGAAGGTCGTAGTTTTATCCTGCTACCCCGACTCAACGAAGACTAATCATGATAAATGGTAAGTCTTTTTTTATGGTATCTCGTCCCGAATTGAACGGGAAGGTTGTAGTTTAAATCCTGCTACCCCGACTCAACTAAAAGTCTTTTAAGTCTAACGATTTAAAGGACTTTTTTTGTTTTATGCATCTCGTTACGTATTGAAATCGGGAAGGATGTTGCTTTAAATCCTGCTACCCCGACTCAACGAAAAGTACTTTAAGTCTAACAATTTAAAGGACTTTTCGTTGATTTTTTTTCTAACCTAAATTAAAATATTTGATTCTCTATTTTTAAAAAAATTAAATTCCATATTTGAATCATTTTTATTATCTCAATAACTTATCTCTCAATAAAATAGCTTTTTACAAGATAATCATATACCTTTGTAAATAGAAATATTTTCACAGTAGTGATTACTGTACACTTGAAATGAGAGACAATACAAATTCACGCAAAGGCCGAGATGGCAGAACTGCGACAGGGTCAACTAATAGAGCTGGCTCATCAACTAACAAGGGAAGAAGCTCATCATCAGCTCGCCCAGATTCAAGATCTTCATCATCTACAGGTAGATCTTTTTCCTCATCAAAAACTGCTTCTGAAACTAGAGGCGAAAGAAGTTTTGATAGAGATGCAAAACCTCGTTCTGCAGGTTATTCAAAAACTACTTCATCATCAGAAAGACCGTATTCTTCTTCAAAACCTGCTTCTGAAAGAGGTGGAGAAAGAAAATTTGAAGGTAACAGACCTAAATCTTCTGGTTCTGGTAGACCATATGCTGATAAACCTTATGCAACTGGCAAACCAAGTGCTGATAGGTATGAAAAAACATCTTCATCGGACAGACCACGTTCAAAAGGTCCATACACAGCTCCAGGTGCAGATAGGGCTGAACGAACATTTGACAGCAACAGACCAAATGCTCGTCCTTATGCAAAAAAATCGTCTGATAAACCATTTTCAGCAACAAAACCAACCGTTACTAAGAAATTTTTAAATAGAGAAGCTTCACAAGGTACTGTAAAAGATAAACCTTGGTTGAAAACTCGTTTAGTAAAAGAGAAAAAAGAGGTTGTGATTATTACTCCAGATGGTTTTGAACGCAAAGCAAGAGTAAAAACTGCAAAAGAAAAACGTGGACGTATTGATAATTCAGACGTTACAGGTGCTCCAACACTATCAACAAGTAAAGAGGCTAAACCTTTGGTTAAAAATCCACTAGAAGCTCCAAGTTACGATTTTGGTAAGTTTAAAGCTTTAGAAGAAAAACAAAACAAATTCAGAAAAGAGAAAATCGGCGTTAAAAATGAAGATGGTATTCGTTTGAATCGTTTTATTGCTAATGCTGGAATTTGTTCACGTAGAGATGCCGATTTATTAATTGAAGCTGGGGAAATTACTGTAAACGGTTCAGTTGTAACTGAAATGGGTTACAAAGTGCAACCAACTGATACTATTAAATATGGTGACAGAACTTTAAAACGTGAAAAAATGACTTACGTTTTATTGAACAAACCTAAAGATTTTATCACAACAACTCGTGATCCACAAGAACGCAAAACTGTAATGCAACTTGTTGCCAATGTTGGTAATGAGCGTATTTACCCTGTTGGGCGTTTGGATAGAAATACTACTGGAATTTTATTATTAACGAATGATGGAGAGTTATCGCAAAAATTAGCGCATCCATCAACAAATATTCGTAAAATATATGAAGTTCAGTTAGATAAGCCAATGTCTCGTGAGGATTTTGAGACTTTACAAAATGGAGTTACACTTGAAGATGGTTTTGTGAAACCTGACGAAGTAGCACACATTGACGAGAAATTTGGTATTTTAGGAATTGAAATTCACTCAGGTAAAAACAGAATTGTTCGTCGTATGTTTGAGCATTTTGGATACGAAGTAGTTCGTTTGGATAGAGTGATGTATGCATCTTTAACCAAAAAAGATTTACCTCGTGGTCACTGGAGACATTTAACTGAAAAAGAAGTGATTCAATTGAAGTATTTTAGTTAAGATTTAGATTAGATTAAAGACTTAAGACGGAAGACTTAAGATTATAGATATGAAATGTCTAAAATCTTAAGTCTTTCGTCTTTTATCTTAAGTCTTTATTCTTGTTTCAACAACACAACATTTTCAAAACCTTGTTCTTTTAAAAATACTTTTGCTTTAGTACTTCTAGTGCCAGTTGCACAAAATAGTACCAGAGAATTGTTTTTATCGAGTTTATTTAATTGAAATGGCAATAAGCTTAAAGGGATTTGGATTGCATCTTCAATATCAAAAAAATTTACTTCGTTTTTTTCTCGTAAATCAATGATTGTCAGGTTTTTGTTTTGATTTTTTAATTTTAATAACTCCTCTAAACTAATATTTTCAGATGGAACATCGCAACTGAAATTATAGCTTGATTGTAGTTTTGTAATTTGAGTGTTTTTAGCGTTTTTTACAAAGTTTAAAGTTAAAAAAGAGTTTTGTAAAGTATTATAAATTAATAATTTACCGCTCAAAACCTCTCCAATTTCTAATATTATTTTTAATACTTCATTTGCTTGAAAACTTCCTGCAATACTTGGCAGAACTCCCAAAACACCCAAAGTATTACAATCAGGAGCATCAGTTGGCGGTTCTGGAAATAAACATCTGTAAGTTGGTCCGGATTTGTAATTAAAAACCGAAACTTGTGCTTCAAAACCTTGAATAGCTGCAAAAACAAACGGTTTATTCAAAATTACACAAGAATCATTTACTAAATATCTTGTTGCAAAATTATCACTTGCATCTACTATTATATCGTATTTTGTAATAACATCTAGTGCATTTTCGACAGTTAACCAATCTGTATAAGTTTCAAATTCAATTTCTGGATTGAGTTTTTTTAGATTTAATACAGCGGTTTCTGCTTTAAAATTCCCAATTTGTGCAGTTTGATACAATACTTGTCGATGTAAATTTGTTTCACTAATGGTATCATTATCAATGATTCCGATAGTACCAACTCCAGCACCAGTTAAATAACTTAACACCGGACAACCAAGTCCGCCAGCACCAATAACTAATACTTTAGCTTTGCTTAATTTAGCTTGACCTTCTAAACCAATTTCTGGTAAAATTATTTGTCGGTGGTAGCGTGACATGATTTTAATTTTTACTGAAAAATTTTATATATATTTTTACCCTCTATTACCAAATATGGCACTACCAACTCTAATCAAAGTACTACCTTCCTCAATAGCAATTTGGTAATCGCCACTCATTCCCATTGAAAGTGTTTGTATATCAACTCTTTCGTTTTGGTAGTTTTGTTTTATTGAGTCCCAAAGAGTTTTTAAACCTCTAAATTCAGCTCGTACTTGATTTTGATTATCCGTATTACTAGCCATACCCATCAAACCCTTAATTTTAATATTTTTCAACTCATAAAATGCAGGATTATCTAAAATTGTTTTTAGCTCAGATTCGTCTAAACCAAATTTAGTTTCTTCCTGAGCAATATGTAATTGAAGTAAACAATTAATGGTTCTGTTATTTTTAAGTGCTTGTTTATTAATTTTTTGCAACAATGAAAACGAATCTACTCCATGAATTAAAGACGTAAAAGGAGCTGCATATTTTACTTTATTACTTTGTAAATGTCCAATTAAATGCCAATCAACATCAGCAGGAAGTTGCACTTGCTTGTCGCACATTTCTTGCACTTTGTTTTCACCAAAACGCTTAAAACCTAATTTATAAGTATAATCAAGCACTTCAATAGGATGCGTTTTTGTTACTGCAACCAATTGACAACCTGTACCTTCAATTTTATTTAGTAATATATCTAAGTTTCTTTTAATGTATTCCATCTTATAACATCAGTAGAGTTTGGTGCAAATATTTACAATTATTATTTAAAACTTATTGAAACATCAATGAATTTTAATTTTAGTTAATGATTTAGTAATAATCAATGTATTATTTTGAGTACCACAAAAATACAAGGAAAAGTGTGAGGATTTACATTAAATAATGAAATTATGGCAATATTAGGTACTTTGCTCAAAAAGGGATTAGATTTAAGCAAAAATTTCAAATCAGAAACAATAGATCCATTTATACTTCAAAAAAAACAGTTAATAAAATTGCTAAATAAAGCGGAGTTTACAGAATTCGGACAATATTATAACTTTTCAGACATCATATTCAACAAAAACATTACTTCACAAAGCTCATTATATCAAGCATTTAAATCTGAAATTCCCATTTATACCTATAATTCTATTTTTAAAGAATGGTGGCATAAAAACTTAAATGGGGAAGAAGATATTACTTGGCCAGGAAAAGTGAAATATTTTGCTTTAAGTAGTGGCACCTCAGAGGCTAGTACCAAACATATTCCTTTAACAAAGGCTATGCTGAAGGCAATTAAAAAAACGAGTGTAAAGCAAATGTTAAGTTTGGCTGAATTTGATTTGCCAAAAGATATTTTTGAAAAACGTATTTTAATGCTCGGTGGAAGTACGCATTTGCAATTTAATGGTACTTATTTCGAAGGCGATTTAAGTGGAATTAGTACAAGTAAAATTCCTTTTTGGTTTCAGCATTTTTATAAACCCGGTAAAAAAATTGCCAAAAATAGAGACTGGGAAAGCAAATTAAATGAAATAGTTGAAAATGCCTCGAAATGGGATGTTGGCTATATTGTTGGTGTTCCTGCGTGGATTCAGATTATGATGGAACGCATTATTGAACATTATAAAGTTAAAACTATACACGATATTTGGCCAAATTTATATGTTTTTTGTCACGGTGGCGTTGCGTTTGAACCTTATAAAAAGAGCTTTGAAAAATTACTTGCCAAGCCATTGGTTTATATTGAAACTTATTTAGCCTCTGAGGGTTTTATCGCTTTTCAAACTTCGCCCAATACAAAATCTATGAAATTGGTGCTCAATGGAGGCATTTTTTATGAATTTGTACCATTTAATGATGATAATTTTGATGCTGATGGAGAAATTAAACCAACAGCCGAAACATTGATGATTAATGAAGTAAAACCTGATGTTGATTATGCCATTTTACTTTCAACTTGTGCAGGAGCTTGGCGATATTTAATTGGTGATGTAGTTCGTTTTACAGATGTTGACAAACAGGAATTGATAATTAGAGGTAGAACGAAGCATTTTTTAAGTTTATGTGGTGAACATTTATCGGTTGATAATATGAACAAAGCAATAAAAATGACTTCGGAACAATTAAATGTTGATATTAAGGAATTTACAGTTGCTGGAGTGCCATTTGAAAATATGTTTGCACATCATTGGTATTTAGGTTCTGATGATAAAATAGACACACAATTATTTAAAAATCAATTAGATGAAAATTTAAAATTGATTAATGATGATTATAAAGTGGAGAGAATTTGTGCTTTAAAAGATGTAATTGTAGAAGTTTTGCCTTCACATATATTTATGGATTGGATGAAAAGTAAGGGCAAAGTGGGTGGTTCGCATAAGTTTCCTAGAGTTATGAAAAATGGTATGCTTGCAGATTGGACAAATTTTATTTCAACTGTAAATGTTTAAATTAATATGATTGAATCGTTTTTTGAAGGAGTAAGTGCTGGTTTTTTATTAGCATTTTTGGTTGGACCAGTATTTTTTTTCTTACTTCAAACCAGTATTGAACAAGGTGTAAAAGTTGCCATTTGTGCAGCTTTGGGAATTGTTCTCTCTGATTTACTGTTTATTGTGTTTAGTTATTTTGCAATAGAAAGTTTGTTTGATGTATATTTTAATAAGCGTATTGTTGAAATTATTGGAGGATTGGTTTTGGTTATGTTTGGCTTAGTTAACATTATTAAAAAATCAAAAGTAATTCAACAGGATAGAAGTAATAAAACATTATTTAGGTTTAAAGCTTTTGTAAATGGATTTACATTAAACACATTTACACCTTCGGTTTTGCTATTTTGGTTGGCAACAGTAGGAGTAGCCTTGGTAGAATTTGACAATCAAATGCCTAATTTCATTGCATTTTTTGCAGGAATATTGATTTGTACACTAAGTTTTGATGTTACAAAATCATTTATAGCTAGTAGATTACGAAAATTAATTACACCTAAAATTTTAACTATTTCAAATAAAATTTTAGGTGTAATTATGATTTTTTCGGGAGTTGTTGTAGCGGTAGGGTTGAGGTAATAATTACTAAAATAGTCTTTACCCAATCACTTTTTCAATGATACAGTATTCATTTTCAGTGAGTCTGTTGAAATAAATACCTGTAGTATTGTCTAATCTAACACCACGAACAAATAAATACAATACACCACCAAAATGAGTATCGTAATCAAAATTTTCAATTTTCTGACGTAAATACCTAACCAATGCCACAGTATAAATCATATACTGCAAATGATAGTTGTTGATATTCATTGCATTAAGCAAGTTTTCTTGATTATAAGCATTCAAATTATTGCCTAAATAATTCGTTTTCCAGTCAAGAATATAGAATTTACCATCTTGTTCAAATACTAAATCAATAAATCCATTCATCAAACCTTCAATATGAATATCATGCTTTTGTTCTAACTCAAATTCTTGTTTAAGTACAGTTTTTAAGTTGTTTAAATTGATTTTCTTGTAATCAAAATAAAACTGCATTTCACATATTTTGTGTTGAATGTCAGATATTTTAAAAGTTGAATGAGGTGTATAAATTTCAGTATTACAAATATGGTTTAGAAAGGATTTATAATGTTTTAATTCAATTTCATTGTTTGGAGTTAAAGTATTTGTCCATCCCAAATATTTTTGAGCAGCAAAGTGTATTTTTTTATCCCAAAACTTAGCATCAGCAAAATGAATATTCTCTAAAATATGATGTACAAATTGTCCGAAATTGGTTCCTTTTGGCATTTTGTAAAAAATAAAATGCTCAAATTCATCACTTGGTAATGACTCATTGTTATTTGCAATGAATAAAGTATTGTGCGTTGCAATACTTGAATAACTCAACACAGACCATTTCTTCCTAAAATCTTTATTAATAGCCTGTAAATGAGGTTTATATTTTACTATTGGTATGTTGATTTTATATTGATTTTCAGTTATTAAAGTGTTTTCTTCAACTGAAATTGTTCCATAATTTCTGTCCCAATGGTTTATAAACGACGATAATGTTGACTCGCTTTTGTCTTTCAATTTTCCATAAACACCACAATAATATACAGCCCTTGTAAGAGCAACATAAATAAGTCTTTTAGCCTCTTGATCAAATAAAGATTTATGAATATTTAAGTATTCCTCATTTTTTAAATCTAAACTAAAAACATATTCATTATTTTGTTTAAAACTTAAGATATTGTTTTTAGGTGGTTTATAGGTTTTGTCAAGAAATGGCGCAAATACAATATTGTAAGCCAAGCCTTTAGATTTATGAACAGTTACAATATTTACAGCATTTTCGTCACTTTCGAGTCTTTGTTCAAAATTATTTTCAGTACTAATACCGCCTTTTTGAGCTCTTTTTAACCAATCAATCATCTCCTCAAGTGTTAACTTAAATCGAGATTGTTGCTTATGTAATAACTCAGTTATGTGTAGAAAATTGGTAATTATTCTATTCCCTTTTTTATGATTTGCTTGTAATAGATTGTTTCTCAGATTATAAATATCGAGCAAAGTGTGCAAAGCACTGTAAACACCTTTGGTATTTAATTCTTCTTTAATTTTTTCAAAGTTTAAAATTTCAACTTCATGATTAATGCGAATTATATCTTCAAAATGATCTAAAAATAGGGGAGTACCTAATGCTTTATTGATTGTACTATTGTTTATGTCATTGATTGCCTGTAAGATATATATTACATAATTGATTTCGTCTGAATCAAAAATCTTGGTATCATCAACCACAACCGCAGGAATACCACGTTTGCCCAAATCAAGTTTTAATGCTCTACCTTCATCGTTACTTCTAACCAAAATACCAATATCACTTGGTTGCACATTTCTGTAAACCTCATTTTCAAAAATTTGATATGGCGAACTAAGCATTAACAAAATATATTCTACCAAATGAGTGTTTAAATTCTCTTTATTTGAATAAGAAAAAAACTCTAAACTTTGAATTGGTTCATTGTTAGTATTTACCAAAGTACCAAGTTTAGGTTTACCACAGTGCACATTTTGGTATTCAATTTCAGGGTCTAAAAATGGATTTTCAAGTGAAAAAAAGTTATTTAATTCATTTAATAATGCAATATTACTTCTAAAATTTACATCCATCGTAAAACAATTTGCTTTACTTCTGGCAAGTTTGTAAGTATCTAAATCGGCTTTTCTAAATCCATAAATTGACTGTTTTGGATCACCGATATAAAACATTATTGCAGACGAATTTTCAAATGCTGATGAAAATATTTCGTATTGCAATTTGTCTGTATCCTGAAATTCATCAATAAAAATAGCTTTGTATTTTTTTTGTAAGCCCTTGATTAATTGTTCATTATTTTCAGATACAGTAACTGTCTTATGAAGATTTAGAATTAAATCATCAAAAGATTGAATATTGCGTCTGTTTTTAATGTTTTTGATTTCTTCGCAAATTGAAACCGCACATTTTAAATAATAGCTTGAAACTAATTTATTCACAAAAATGCCATATTCTGCAGTATCATGTTGAAACTGTAAAAAAGTTTCAACAAACTGATTATCAAATATATTTTTCTGAATATTTTTATTTACGTCCTCAAGAAAGGCATCAAAATTATCTAAAATTTGGTCAATTGACTTGTTAAACTTTTTATATAAGTTACTGTTTTTATTAGCTTTATTAATTGAATTTGAAATAGAACTATAATTATCTTTAATAAATTCTTGAAGTGTTTCTAAAGCTGTAACTTGAAGGTTAGAAAGATTATCTAAAGTATTAATTACAAGTTGATTGTCATCAATATTTTCAATTAAATCATCAATGATTTTTTTGTTATCAATAACTTGTTTTGTTATATCTAATAATTGCGTTTGATTAAAACCAGCTTTGAAAATTACTTTTAAAATTTCAGTTGGTAAAACAGTTACATCCCTTCTCCAAACTGTAAACAGTGCCTCATTTTTTACTTCTGATAAGTCAGGAACCATCTTCAAATCAAAGTTTTGATTTGTTTCAAAGGCAAATTCTTTAAGAGTTCGTGTACAAAATCCGTGAATGGTTGAAATTGCTATTTCATCAATAAGCAAAATTGCTTCATTTAATTTTTTGCTAACTTCCTCTAAATCTGTACGCTTATCTAGTAATTCTTTGATACCTTTTTCCTCAATTTGAATTGAAGTATTATTACTATATTGCCAGGCTTGGTATATAAATTTCCTAATTCTACTTTTTAATTCTTCAACAGCAGCTTCGGTAAATGTTACCATTAAAATCTCTTTTACAGAAATTGGTTTTTCAATTAAAAGTCTCAATACCAATATACCAACTGAGTAAGTTTTACCAGTACCTGCACTTGCCTCAATTAAATTATTGCCTTGTAATTGAACAGTATTTACATCAAACTTTTGCATATAAAATTAATTTTGTTGGTTTAAAAAATGTTGTTTAATTGGATTGTAAATTGAATCAATTGAATTGATGAATTGCTCATCAAATTCATCTTTAATTCCATTTAACGAATCAAGCACTTGTAGATATTCATTATAGTTTATGTCGCCGTTTACACCTTTTAATTTTTTGGCAATATTTTCTGCAAGTTTTTGAGGGTTAGGTTCTTTTGTTGACAATTTCTCCCATTCATCAAAAGCCGATTTGTGCACTAATACTTGAATTTCAGCACTTGCTTTCAAATAAAATTCTTCAAATTGTTGAAGTAATTTAACTGCTTCATGTTGATTATTAAAAGTTGTGTGATAAAGGGTAATTACTTCTTTTGTATTTTTACTAATCAATTGTGTTTCAACGATTTTTCCTGATGCAATTAAAATTAAATGTTTAATCCATGCTCGAATGGTATTTGATGCCAAATCTTTTGAAAATCCAACAATGATCTGTTTTTCAACTCCATTTAATGTTAAAAATAAATCAATATCAAAATGAATTTCTAATTGAGATAATTGTACAATTCCGTTATGATTAATTTTGTGAGTATCTTCAACTAATGACTTAAATATTGATTTGTATTCAGCAATTTCTTCATCAATTAGACTTAATGTTGCTTTTCCCGCATTTGCCAAAGGAATTGTACCTTTATGTTTTTCTAATTTAATAAAATCTTCATTTAATTCATTAGAAACTAAATAATTTTTTAAATTAAATTGCTTTAACTTGTCTAATTCAAATTCTTCATTTTCAGGAACTAATAATGAATCTTTATTATAATAAATTCCTAGCTTATGGTTAAAGTAATGATTTATAGGTTTTGCAATTGCATTGATAAATGCATCTAGTTTTATTTCTTTTTCTAATGGCTTTTCTTGAATATTTTCAGAAAATTGTACTGTATTTTTATTCTCTGAAAAATTAAAATAGGTAAATAAATTATCGTTTTCTGCATTGAAATATTTTTCACTAAATGCATGTAATGGATGCTCAGTAATTAGTATTTTATCTATATTTTCAATTTTAGACTTTTGCTGAATATAATTCACCAATTCATCAATCAATATTGAAGGTTCCTTGTGAGAATTATCTTTTGTACTTCTACCTTTGTAACTCAGATAAAATACATTATCAGTTGATAATAAAGCCTCTAGGAATAAATATTTATCATTGGCTTTGCTATTTCTATCGCCTTTTTGAGGTTTTTTAGCAATTAAATCAAAGCCGATTGGAGTTTCCTGACGTGGAAAATCCAAACTATTCATTCCAAGCATTGCAATTACTTTAAATGGAATACTACGCATGGGCAAAGTAGAACAAAAAGTAATATTTCCTTTAAGATATCCTGTATTAGCTGCATTTGAATTAAAAATACTACTGATTGATTGCATAAATACATTTCTCGGTATTTTTGAATCAATAAGTTCTTCTAATTCAATGATATAATCTAATCTATTTAAAACTTGAGTTAAACCTTCATGTTCGGTATTATCGTCAAGTAGTTTTTCGGCAATAAGTTGAATATATACTCGCCACTCAGGCAAAGTTCTTTCTTCAATACCTTCAACAATTAAGTTTTGAATAGCTTTTAAAAATACTATGAAATTTAATAATTCTAAGGCATCACCACCTTCGAGAGCATCATAACAAAGTGTTTCTTTGCCATTATAATTGTACATTTCGCCACCTTTCATGGCAATGCCCATAACTATGCGTTCAATACCACTTTGCCAGGAAACTAAGTATGTTTCAGTTGCTGAATTAAGTTCATTTTCAGTATTTCCCCAGCCAAATCTAATATTTACATCTTTTACAACTCGTCTTATTAGAGCAGGATTTGTAATATTGTATTTATTAGTTATAATTTTATAATCAATAAGTTGTAGTATTTTTTCTGATGTAAATTCAAAACTTGTTAATTCTAATAATGAAAATAAAACTGCAATCAATTCATCACTTTGTTGTAAATCTCTATCTGCCAAAGCATAAGGTAGTTTATAAGGTGCATTATCAAATATTGATTGTATGAATGGAGAATAGTTTTCAATATTTGGCACCATTACCAAAATATCACTCGGCGAAATATCTTGATTTTCTGAAATTGTTTTAACTAAAAAAATGTACAAAACTTCTATTTCTCTAGCTTCAGTATGGCAACTAACTATCTGAATACTTTTGTCGTACAAAAACTTAGAATCTATATTTTCACGTTCATCAGGAGGAATATTGTTAAATATTTCATTTTTGATAATATTTAATAATGTATTCCTTTCAGGTTCAATGGTTTCTGTGCTTTCTAAAGCATTAGAAAACTCATCAATTGCTAATAATTCAGCATATAAATCCTGACCAATTTTACCCCAACTAGTTAATAAATCATTGCCAACAAGTACACTTTCAGAGTTAAAGTCTTTATACTTATATTTAAATCTAATTATTTCTTTTTCAGATTTATAATCGAACCAAAATTGTTCAGGAGCAGGGTTAAGAAAATAAAAATTTACATTTACATACTTTGAAACTTCATAAAAAAACTCAATGTGGTATTGCGTTAAAATTGACAAGCCAAATACCGAAATTGTTGGTAAAGATTTCTGTAATAACTCTTGTAGATTGTTATCATTTTTCAATTGAAAAATTAATTTATCTTTCAATTGTGTTCTATCTAATGGATTATCAAGTTTCAATCGCATTTGAGCCCATAAATTAGCTTGCCATTGCTCTGTTTCATCATCGGTGTTGAGGAGCGAATTTTCATTCCAAGCTTTGATGTATGCAGGGCGATAAATAACCATTTGGTCAAACAAATCGGCTATTTTTGTAGCCAATTGCATTCTTTTCACATCTGCATTATCAGCATTTTGATAATAATGACTCACTTGTGGAAACTTCACTTTAAACTCATCTTCAACAAGTAAAAAATACAAAATCCACTTAATTTTTTCGGTGTTCATTGCATAATGTTCAGTTACGCTAGCTAACTGTGCAACATGTAAAATAATATCATTAGGTTTTTTAAACTCAAAATTGGCAAAAACAGAATTTAGTTTTGCCAATTCCATACAAACCCATTGTTGCATACCTTCAGTTTGCGTAACAATTAACTCAGGTTTGAAAACCGAATATTGCAATTGATGTAAATCATCTGAAAGTTGATTTACCAATGAATTAAGTTTATTAGAAAAATATAATTTTACACCCATTGTTTTATTCTGTCTTGAATACCTGAAATTCGTTGAACTTGTTGATTAATAGTAAAATCTAAAATATCTTGTTTTACTAAAATTTTAGCCATTGTTTTAGCCCTAGTAATACCAGTGTATAATAATTCTCGAGTTAAAATTGGAGCTTCATTATCAGGCATAATTACAATTGCGGTATCAAATTCAGAGCCTTGACTTTTATGAATTGTCATTGCAAAAGCAGTTTCGTAGCTTTTTATATAACTTGTTGCTATAATTTTTAAACCATTCTCTTGATTTGCGTCTTCAAAAAAGGCTTTCAAATTACCTTCCTTATCCTTCCTAACTATGCCAATATCTCCATTAAATAAGGATAATCCATAATTATTTGAAGTAATCATTATTAATTGATTTTCATAAAACCCGTATTTAGGCTGAATTAATCCTGCATCAGTAAGTACTTTTTCAATGTATTGATTACATGCTTTTACACCATGAATACCTTCTTTTACTGCACATAAAACTCTGATTTTCAAAGTTAATTGTAATGCATTATTAATATCTGGCTCATTTATATAATTTGAAAATTGAAGAATATCTTGATTCAAATCAGCTAATTCATTAAATAAAGTAATTCCTTTTTGAATATGAGTTGGCTGAGATTTCCAATTATCAATTTCAATTGTTTTTCCATCAATAACGGATTTACTAAAATAACCAATTCCTTCTTCACTGTTAAATCTTCTACTAACTTGTAATTCAGTTGTTAAACCAGCAAAAAAGTGGTTTTCATTGTTAATATAATCGATGTTTAACTTTTGCGAAGGCAATGAAACAAAACTGTTAAATAAATCAATTTTAGCTTGATTAAAAGTGTTCATTTTACTTTGCAATGAACAAAAATCGCTAAATACAGAACCTGCCTCAACGGAAGCCAATTGATTTTTATCTCCTAAAAATAGAATTTTAGTATTTTCATTTGTCGCTTCTAGTAATTTTGACATCATCGGAATATCAATCATAGAAGCTTCGTCAATTACAATTAAATCATATTGCAACTGATTATCAGCATGATGTTTAAAGTATGGAGAATCTTTAATGTATCCTAATAATCTATGAATAGTTTGTGGCTGAATTATTTCTAATTTTTGTTGAATTACAGTATCAATCTTTAAATGTTTAAATGAATTACTCAAAGATTCTTTCATTCGCATAGCAGCCTTACCGGTAGGTGCAGCCAAAGTAATTCTTAATGAGGGATTTAACTTCAATAAAATACATAAAAGCTTTGAAACAGTGGTAGTTTTACCTGTTCCTGGTCCGCCAGTGATGATTGCAAAGTTATGTAAACAAGCATTCAATGCTGCTATTAATTGCCAGTCTATTTCCGGTCCATCATTAGTAAATAGTTGAGTAATTAGCGTTTTTTCAGCTAATAACTTTTGCATTGTATTTTCAACTTCCGATTGACTAGCATCAATTAAAGCTTTGATTCTCTGAATAATTGAAGTCTCATATTCAAAATATCGTTGTAAATAAAGTTTAGAATTTTCAATTATAAAAGGTTGTTTTTCTGTATTGTTATATACGAATTTGCTTTTTTGCAAAGCTTTTGATTCTTCAATATCTAAAGGAATACAAATGTGCCCTTCAAGCATTTTGTCCATTAACAATTCAGCTTTTGAACTTAAATTTGTTTCGTCTTTAAAAAAATCAGCAAATACTTTTGAAGTTGGATTCATGGTAAAAAACAATATTTTAATTCTTAAATTTAAGTAAAAAATAATAGTGATTAAGTATTTTATTTAAATAATACTCATTTAAAAACTAAAAATCCTCTAACAATAATTGAAAGAGGATTTTGAATATTTAATTTATTTACAAGATTATCAACCGTAAAAATCAGCAGCTTTTGCTAAACCTTTTACACTTAATATTTTAATTTTTTTACCTTCTGTAGCAATCAGTTTTTCTTCTTTAAAATCAGCAAGTAAGCGAATTACAGTTTCAGTTGCAGTACCTACAATATTTGCTAAATCTTCTCTAGAAAGTGCAAGGTCAATTAGATCTGTTTTGTCGCCACCATCTAAACCAAATGCTTCTCTAAGCATAAGTAGGGTAGTAGCTAAACGTTCACGTACAGATTTTTGTGCAAGATTAATTACTTTTTCCTCCAAAACTCCAATTTCGTGACAAACAGCTTTCATCAATTTGTTTACAAAATTAGCATCTTCGCTAAATACTTTTAAAAAATCAGCTTTAGGAATAAAACATACTGTAGCATCTTCGATTACACTTGCTGAGGCTGCATATAACTCTTCACTTAGTAAAGCTCTGTAACCTAAAAAACTACCATTTTTAGCAAAATTGATAATTTGTTCTTTACCTTGAGAGCCGTCTTTGTAAATTTTTATTTTTCCTTCATTTACACAAAATAAACCAAGTGGTCTTGTACCTTCATAAAATATTACCTGACCTTTTTTATATTTGATACAAGATTTATTTTCAGACAGTTGACAAAGGTGTACTTCAGAAATTCCACTAAATAGAGATTCTGACCTACTACCACAAGTTTCACATGCAATGTTTTCTACTTTCTTAAGCATTTTTACTTTACTTTTGAATCACCAATTTAGACAAACTTTTTAAATTTTTCTAAAAAAAGTAATTTAAATCATATAATTTAAGGTATGTATGAGATTTCAACTGGGAACCTTGAATTTAAAGCGCCAATTCTTTCTCTTACTTTTTTGGTAACTTTAATTACAATTTTATCATTTGCTGGCGTATCAGGTAATTTACCAATTACCCTCACAAATATTGCAACGCCATTCATTGGATTTTTTACTTGAATCAAAGTTCCAATTGGAGCTGTTTTGTGTAATGCCAAAAACTTAGTAGTTTCTACATTTTCACCCATAATTTCCCCTAAACCAGATTCAGTAATTTTATTATAACCACTTGCATTTACTGCAGTACTAGTAGTTACTTTAATTGTTGAAGGATCAACAACTGGTTCAGGTTCTTTTACAACAACAACTGCTCTTGATGTTTCTTGTTTTATTGGTTCATCAGGTTCGGTATATGCTGATTTTCTTGTATTTAATGTTTCAGCTGGAACAATCGGAGATACTTTTTCTTCTTGTTTTACTTCACTTGAAGCAATAGTTTCAGTTGGAGTATTTGAAACATTTTCAGCATTTATTTCATCAAATTTAGCTTTACTTACTATTAGTTTTTGATTTACATCAATGCTTCCTTTTAAATTATTCCATTTGGTTAATTGGGTTACCGAAACTTTATATTGCTTAGCAATTGAATAAAGTGTTTGACGAGGTTTTACTAAATGATAACCTTTTTCAACTGAAATATCTTCAGTAACAGGTTCAGCTTGTGGTTTAGTTGGTTTTTCTACAACTTCTTCGCTAACTGTTTCTTGTGAATTATTTAAACCAGGAATAATTAATTCCTGACCAAGTTTTAAGCCTTTTGCTGCTTTGGGATTAGCTTTTTTAAGTGCAACTAAAGTTACTTTATATTTTTTAGCAATTGATGATAATGTTTCTTTTGACTTAACAATATGAATGCCATTTCCTTTTGTTTCCTCTTGATTACTAGCTTGTTCAGAAACATTTGGTTTTGAATTTGCAGATTTATCTGCAACAATTATTGATTGCCCAATTTTAACAGACATACCTAATTCAGGATTTAATTTCTGAATTTTAGCAACTGTAGTTTTATATTTTTTTGCAATTGTGTAAAGTGTTTCTTTTGACTTTACAACATGAATTGTTTGATTTGGATTGGTATTTTGTGTTGATTCTGTTTCCGCTTTTGGTTCTTCTTCTACAGACACTACTGTTGTAACTTGTTCTTTTTTAGGGATATTGATTACAGTTCCAACTTTTATTTCTTTGCCAATAGTTGGGTTGGCATCTTTAATTTCTTTTGGAGTTACATTGTATTTTTTACAAAGTAGAGATAATTTTTCGCCTGATTTAATTTTATGTTTGATAAAATCACCACTATCATTTACAGGAGATTCTTCAACTGCAACTTCCTCATTTTCAACAGGTGCTTCTGGTTTTTTATTTTTCCCTTTAGCAGTTGCAGGCTTTGGCTTTGGTTTCTCTGTAGATTTTGCAGAAGCTGGCAAATTGATTTTGTCGCCAATATCTAATTTATCACCTAAATTAGGATTTGCTTTTTTTAATTCCGATAATGAAACTTTATACTTTTTTGCAACAACCGATAAGTTTTCGCCCTTCTTTAAAATATGCACTTTTTTACTTTGTGCTAAAGAAATATTAAAACTAAAAATACTTATTAAAATCGTGAATACTATATAGTTAAATCGCTTGTTTTTCATATTATTTGTCATTTATTGCCAATATTTTAATCTGATTATCAGTGTTTACAAAATACAAATAATTGTTGTAAACCGAGAAAGTTCCAGTTGCAACTCCTTTTAATGAAGTACCCAAAGTTTCACTTAAATGTAAGCCACCTTTCTCATTGATAATGAGTAAATAATTCTCAAATGAATTTTCACTTCTGCAAATATAATAAGAAATTAAAATGAAACATTGCCATTCGCAATATTCAATCAATTTAATTGCAGTATGATTTGTAGTTTGGGAAATAAAACTCTGTAAATCAGTAAAATATTTATCTTCTTCTTTATATAAAATAATTTTTTCTTGAAGTTTATTTTCCAAAGGCATTGTATCTATAATTTCATTTCCATTTTCAGAATCAATGATAATTGTTTTTTGAATTTCAAATTGCGTTCTATTTACAAGAACATATTTTTTATCATTGTTGAAAGTAGAAACATAAAATGCATTATCAATTTCCCATATAATATTTTGATTTTGAATAGAATAAGCCAAAATTTTACTTGAATATGGCATTTTTTCTGGATCAAAATATTGAAAAATAACCACAGAATTATTTGCATATTGAATACTCAACCACCAATCTAATTTTTCAAAAACCAAGGAATAAGTATTAGATTCAAAATGATATGAATAAATACTCATTTCTTTTTTCTCTATATTTCTAACTTCAATAAATATTTTTGATTCACTAGATGTTTCACTTTCAATGATTTTCCAGATTTTATCATTTATTAAAATTGTATTTTTTTCAATTAGATTCAAGGCTAAATTTGTTTATCTGAACTGTTTTTCCAAATTTAGCAAAAATCAACCAAATAGTACTTTATAATGAAAATTTTAGGTGTAATTCCCGCTCGATATGCGTCCACTCGTTTTCCTGCCAAACCGCTGGTTGACATTGCAGGAACTAGTATGATTATGCGTGTTCATAATCAAGTAAAAGCTTGTGATTTTATTAGTGAAGTTGTAGTTGCTACTGATAATAAATTGATTTATAATCATGTACAATCTTTTGGTGCTAATGTGGTTATGACTGCTGAAAGTCACCAATCAGGTACGGATAGAGTATATGAAGCATATCAAAATTATGCTAAAGAATTTGATTATATCATTAATATTCAAGGAGATGAACCGTTTATTAAACCTGAGCAAATTTCTTTGTTGGCAAATTGTTTAGACGGTAATACTGAAATTGCTACTCTTTGTAAAAAGTTAGAGGATATTGATGCTGTTTTTGATGAAAATAAAGTAAAAGTTGTATTTGATAATCAAAATAATGCATTGTATTTCAGCCGACAAGCAATTCCATTTGTAAGAGGAAAAGAAAAATCTACTTGGTTAAATTATCATGATTATTTTAAACATTTAGGTATATATGCTTTAAGAACTGATATTCTTTCAAAAATTACAAAATTAGAAATGTCGAGTTTTGAAAAAGCCGAAAGTTTAGAGCAATTACGTTGGTTGCAAAATGGGTATTCTATAAAAGTGCTTGAAAGTCAGTGGGATTCAGTAGGAGTAGATACGCCAGAAGATTTAGAGTTTATTCTTAAAAATTTGATTTAAAAATAAAAGCTCCCAATTTAAAATGAAATTGGGAGCTTTTATTTTCTGATTATCGAGGCTTATTTTTTCATAGCCAATAACGGTATTTTGATATCCAAAGCTACTTCAGAAGTGTTGCTTCTATCCAATAAGTTTTCAAACCAAGTACGTTCTTTGGTAAACATAATTAAAATATCTGGATTGTGATTGGCAACAAAATCTTTTATACCACCCTCAATATCATTTTCTTCAGCTCTATTAATTACAATATGATTTATTTTTTCGTAATCAAATTTCTTTCTTAATTCCTCTGAAATATTTAATACTTTTTTACTTTCAGGATTAAAGCTTGAAGGATACATTGGGTGAACAGTAAAAATAGTAAGTTTTGCATTCAATTTTTTTACAATTGGCAAAGTCAACTCAACTTCTTGTTCAATATTTTCAAAATCAGATGCAAAAGCTATATCATCAATTAACTTATATTTAGCATCATAAGGAACTGCAAGTACTGGTATTTTTGATTTTTGAATTATTCCTGATGTATTACTACCAGCAAAGAATTTTTTCAATCCTGAAGCACCATGAGTTGCCATTACAACAAATTCATATTGTCCGTTATCTGCTTGTTCTTCAATTAAATCAATGGTGTCAGCACCGTATTTAACCAAAAATTCACAATGGTTTTCAACTAATTCTATATTTGCTTTAGCATAAATAGATTTAATTGAATTATGCAAAACTTCAGTTTGATGTTTTATGTCTTTTTCAACTTCATGTAAAAATGTATCATGAGGTTTTGAGGTTAAAATATTTTTATGCGTTACATAAAAATATACTGGTTTTGCTTTTAAAACTTGAGATAAAAACAAACCATATAAAACTGCATTTTCTGCATTTTCAGAAAAATATGTAGGAATTAATATCTTTTTCATACTATATGTAGTTTTGAATTTTCGTTCATTAATTATCGGCAAGTTGGGATATATTTTTTTAATTACAACTGATTTTTGTCATTTTTTTTATTGATTAGTTTTTTCGTTTTGATAATTAAATTTGACATAATAGTTTTATAATCAATACTTAATGTAGCGTTTTGTAATATTTAAATTATATATGTTTGTTTTTATAAATTATTATTACCTACCTTTGTATCACATTTTGGTTTTCTAGAACATATTCTTTGTTTGTGAAATTAAAAGGGAATCGTGTTAGATTCACGAACTGTTCCCGCAACTGTAAGCTCTTCAACATTTGTTGAAACGTGCAAACCTCAAGCCACTGAAATTTATTTCGGGAAGGCTGCACACGAGTAAGTCAGGAGACCTGCCTCAATGTATCATTCAATGCTTCGGGAAGAAAGTTATTTGGAATGGAGATTTCTTATCATCTTAAGTATCTTTGTTTTATTAGAATTCTTGTCGGCATTAAACTTAACCTAAACTTTAGGAAATGTTTATGCTCAACAAAATTAATGTATTCGTAATTAGTGTATTATGCTTTTTTGCTGTTAGCAATGTTATTGCCCAAAAATTGGGTTCTGACTCAGTTTACAGTACAAAAGAAGTGGTAATATCCTCTAATCGCCTAACTGGTTTTACTACAGGAAGTAAAATTGGAGAGATAGATTCTGTAACTTTGGCTCAAAATGCTTCAAATTCTATATCCGAATTATTAGCAAATCAATCGCAAGTATTTGTAAAAAGTTATAGCATTTCAGGCTTAGCAAGTCCTTCGTTTAGAGGAATGAATGCTGGTCAAACTGCCATTATATGGAATGGATTTAATATTGGTAATTCCATGAATGGAACCCAAGATTTAAATATTTTACCAAGTAACTTTGTAAATAATGTAAAATTGCAATTTGGTGGAGCTGGAGCCTTGTGGGGTAGTGGAGCAATAGGAGGTACAATTCATTTATTGAATAAACCTGATTTTAGTAAAGGTTTATTGGCTGATGTAACTTATACAAATGGAAGTTTTGGCGATAATCAAATAAATGTTGGATTGGGTGTTAGTAAAAAAAGATATATTTCAACCATAAAACTTTTTAATCACAATGCTAAAAACAATTTTCCTTTTATAAATACAGCTAAAGTTGGAATACCAATTGAAAATTTTCAAAATTCAGAAATTAGTCAACAGGGTATTTTACAAGAAAATTATTTGAAATTAACTGATAAACAGATTCTTAATTTTAGAATTTGGTATCAAACAAATGATAGAAATATACCAAATAGTATAACCTCTGGAATTGGAACAGCTAATCAAAAAGACAACGTTTTGCGCTTAACTTCTGAATGGCAACATATTAATTCAAAAGTTGATTATTTTGCAAGAGTTGGGTATTTTGATGAAAACTTAAATTATTTTGATTCAGCAATTAAATTAAGTTCAATAAGTAATATAAAAACATTTATCTCTGAAATTGAATCAAAAATTAAAATAGGTGATTTACAGTTTGTTAATTTAGGTGTAAATAATACCAATAATATTGCAATCACTAAAAATTATACGTTTAACCCAAATAGAAATAAAACTTCTGTTTTTGGTTCATATCAAATAAAAAATAAAAAATCTAATTTAAAATCTACACTTTCAGTACGAAAAGAATTTGTAAGCGATTTTGTTAATCCATTTACATATAATTGGGGGCTTGAGTCTTTGATTTATAAACATTTAAAAATTAGATCAAACTTTTCAAAAAGCTACCGCTTACCAACTTTTAATGATTTATACTGGGGGCAAGGAGGGAGCCCAAATTTACAACCCGAATTAGGCTATAATGAGGAAATTGGTATAGCATATATTAAATGTGTTGATAAGTTTGCCATTGATTTTGAAACTTCATTTTTTAATTCAAATGTTGAAAACTGGATTATGTGGGTGCCTGATAGTAAAGGAGTTTGGTCACCTCATAACATTAGTGAAGTTTGGTCGAGAGGGGTGGAGTCTGATTTGAAATTGTATTATACTTTAGGTAAAGTTAAGTTGAATGCAAATTTTCATGCTCAATACATAAAAACAACAACTGTAAAATCTCCTTCGAAAGAAACACTCAATAAACAGTTAATGTTTACGCCAATTTTTAAATCTATAGCTAATTTGAATCTCGAGTATAAAAAATTCAGACTCAGTGTTGCTTATAATTATGTAGGTTTTAGATACGAGAATACAGATAATGCAAGCTTTTTACCAGGTTTTGGTCTAGTTAATATTGATTTTAGTAAAAGTTTTGTTGTTAATAATCAGTTGTTTAAAGCATTTATTCAAGTGAATAATGTAAATAATTTATCATATCAAATTATAACTTATTATCCTTCCCCGATGAGGAATTATCAAATCGGTTTTTCAGTTAATCTTAATAAACTTAATAAAATTTAACCATGAAAATGATTTCAATTACAAAGCAATTATTATTTATTGCATCCATTTCAGCAGCTAGTATTTTCACCTCATGTGACCCTAAACCAGTTGAAAACCCTCCAATGCAAGTTCCTTATGCAGGTGTTTATATTGTAAATGAAGGACCTTATGGCTCAGGTACAGGTACAATTAGTTTTTACAATAGAAATACTAAAGAGATAGTAAATGATTTATTTGGCAAATATAATAATGCATTACCACTTGGGAATATTGTTCAATCAATGAATATTATTGATGGTAAAACTTACATTGTTGTAAATAATGCAAATAAAATAGAAGTTGTTAATGCTGTTGATTTTAAAAGTGTTAAAACAATATCTGGTTTAACTCAACCTCGATATATAATACAAACAGCTAGTAATAAAGCTTATGTATCGCAATGGGGAAGTGGTTCAACTGGTGAAGTTAAAGTAATTGATTTGAGTACAAATGCAGTAACTAAAACAATATCAACAGGAAATGGTCCTGAAAAAATGTTACAAAAAGGTAATTATGTTTATGTAACTTGTAGTGGAGGTAATGTAAGCGATTCAGTAGTTTCAATTATAAATACAGCATCAGAAACTGTTGAAAAATCATTGGTTGTTGGTGCAAACCCTGCAAGTATTGTTGAAGATAAAGATGGAAATATTTGGGTTTTATGTAAAGGTAAATATAAGTCAGATTGGTCAGGACTTGAAAAATCAGGAAGACTAGTAAAAATAAATCCTTCAACAAACTCTGTTACATTATCTTTAGATTTTACTTCAACAAGTTCAATGCCATCTGATTTAACTATCAACATGTCTAAAGATAAATTATTTTTTAATTATGATGGAAAAGTATATAGTCAAAGTGTAAATTCAACAACTTTAGATAATGTTTCGGTTGTAAATAAAAGTTTCTATGGCTTAGGAATTGACCCAACTTCAGATATAATTTATGGAGCTGATGCAGGAGATTATTCAAGTGCAGGAAAAGTTATCAGATATAATATTTCAGGTTCTGTAATTGATACTTTAAAAGTTGGAGTTGCGCCTAATGGTTTCTTTTTTAGGTAGTTGGTTTGGGGGAGATGTGAGAAGTAAAATGTTAAATGTAAGATATTAAAAAAAATATTTCATTTCATTTTTACATTTTACAACTTTCATTTCACCTTTCACAATTAACATTTTAAAATTACATTTCACTTCATAAATCTCTTTCAAAATGCAAAAAATAAAAAAAATAAACATCCAATTTGTAGTTTTAGCTGCAATGGTTGTAATAGCAGGTTTTAGTCGCTTGGTAGTTCACATCGATAATTTTACACCACTTGGAGCAATGTGTATTTTCGGTGGTGCCTATTTTACTGATAAATGGAAAGCATATTTAACACCTTTAATTACTTTGTTTTTAAGTGATTTAGTGATTCAAGGAGTTGTATATCAAGGTAAATATGGTTTCCCTCTTTACGAAGGTTGGTATTGGGTGTATGGTACTTTTGCCATCATAGTATTAATTGGAAATTATGTAGTAAAACATGTAAGTGTAGTTAGTATTGTATTAGCTTCTTGCATAGCGGCTTTAACACATTGGATTATAACTGACTTTGGTGTTTGGTTGGGTGGTTGTAATGGGTTATATACCAGAGATTTAAATGGATTTGTTTTGTGTTACACCATGGCAATTCCATATATGTTAAAGTTTTTAATGGGAACATTGTTTTATTCTGCAATTATGTTTGGAGTTTATGAATTGGTTAAAAGAAGATTACCAATTTTAGAGTCGCAAACGTCATTATAAAGAATTATTATGATAGAGACGTGACATGTCACGTCTCTACAATAAACATCACACATTTTACCTTTCACATCTTACATAATTCACTGTAAATGAAAATTTGTTCATTTCTTCCTGCTGCCACCCAAATGATATATGACATGGGTTTGGCTGATATGTTATATGGAGTAACATTTGAATGTCCAGCAATTGCTTTGGCAGAAAAACAGAAAGTTGTTAGGTGCATTTTGGAAGGTAAAACCCTAACAAGCAAAGAGATTGATACAATTTTCAGTGCTAGTAAAGCCGAAGGTAAAAGTTTATATTATGTTGATGAAGAAATACTTCATAATATAGCACCTGATATTATTTTTACTCAAGATACTTGTGAAGTTTGCCAGATAGATACTGCATGTACAGCAACTGCTGTAGCAAAATTACCAAAACAACCACAGGTTATATCGCTAAGCCCTGATAATTTGCAAGATGTATTTAAATGTGCTATTACTATTGCGAAAGCTGTTGGTAAAGAAGAACTTGCATTTATTTATCTAGCTAAATTACAAGCAAGATTAGACCATATTGTAGATACATTAAGAGCAAACAAAGCACCCTTAAAACGTGTAATGTTAATGGAATGGATTGAGCCAATTTACAATTGTGGACATTGGATTCCATTTCAAATTGCGTATGCAGGAGGAGTTGATATGTTGTCGAACCCTGGTGGAGATAGCATTGTTACACCTTGGGAAAAAGTGGTTAAATACAATCCCGAAGTTTTAGTAATTGCTCCCTGTGGTTTTCACCCTGAAAGAGCATTACAAGAATTACATTTATTGAGGAATAAACCTGAATGGAATTCATTACAAGCTGTTCAAAATAATCAGGTTCATATCGCTGATTTTGATATGTTTACTCAACCTTCTGCATCAACTTTGGTAGATGGAGTTGAGGTATTAGCTGCCTTATTTCACCCTGATTTGTTTAAAATTAGTAATCAGTCATCTGTAATCAGTTATCAGTCAAAAGTAACTGTAGATAAACTGATCACTGAGAACTAAAAACTGAATACTTCAATGTCTAAAACCAAACAATGTTCAAATTGTGAAGTCGATTTTAATTGTGGTGACACTTTATCATCAAGTTGTTGGTGTAATCAATATCCTCCAATATTTGAGTTATCGGCTACAAATGATTGTTTATGCCCAACATGTTTACATAAAGCATCACTCATAAAAGTGGAAGAATATGTTAAACAAATAAAACAAAAAGGTATTAAGTATAACATAGCCAATAAATTAGCTTCGCAAAGTTCATTGATTCCTGAACTTGATTATTACATCGAAAATGGATTTTGGGTATTTACCGAATGGTATCATTTAAAACGAGGGTATTGTTGTAATAATGGTTGCAGGCATTGCCCATATAAAATTCATAACAAATCAAATTTAAATAAATCAAACTAGATGATATATTATATAACCGGTGGTGAAAGGTCTGGAAAAAGTAGACATGCTCAAGAATTAGCTAAAAAATTAAGTGATAATCCAGTTTATGTTGCAACAGCACGCCATTGGGATGCAGATTTTGAGAAAAGAATTGTTAGGCATCAATCTGAAAGGGATTCAACTTGGGTAAATATTGAAGAAGAAAAAAACTTACATTTAATTGATTTGAAAAGTAAAGTAGCAGTAATTGATTGCGTAACACTTTGGTTAACAAATTTTTATACGGATTCTAAATGTAATGTAACAGAGTCATTAAACGAAGCAAAAAATGTAATTGATAGTTTAGATACTCAAAATTCAACTTACATAATTATATCAAATGAAATAGGAATGGGGGTACATGCTGAAGCCGAAATCGGACGAAAATTTGTTGAATTACAAGGTTGGGTGAATCAATATATAGCTCAAAAAGCAGATAAAGCTATTTTTATGGTTTCGGGTTTGGCTATGGAATTGAAATAATAATGAAAAAAGCATACATGAATTGGAGTGGTGGCAAAGATTCGTCTTTGGCTTTATATAAAGTATTACAAAATGATGATTTTCAAATAACTCATTTGTTAACAAGTGTAAACAAGCAATTCGATAGAATTTCAATGCATGGAGTTCGTAGTGAATTGTTACGTTTACAAGCGAATTCAATTGGTATTCCACTAAAAACCATCGAATTACCTGAGCAACCATCGATGGAGGAATATGAACAAATTCTTACCAATCAAGTACTTTCATTTAAAAATGAAGGAATAAATGATACCTTTTTTGGGGATATTTTTTTAGAAGATTTAAGGAAATACAGAGAAGATAAATTGTCCCAAACAGGAATTACAGCTCATTTCCCTCTTTGGGGTATTTCAACTAAAACATTGATGCAAGAGTTTATTTCTCTGGGTTTTAAGGCAATAATTGTTTGTGTAAACGGACAATTCCTTGATCAATCATTCTGTGGTAGAATCATTGATGAATCATTTGTAAATGATTTACCAGAAAATGTAGATGTTTGCGGAGAAAATGGTGAATATCATTCATTTGTGTTTGACGGACCTATTTTTAAAACTCCAATTCTTTTTGAAAAAGGCGAAATTGTATATAGAGAATACAACAAACCCAAAGAATCTGAAAATGATGTTTGTACCACAGATTCAAAAAATATGGGTTTTTACTTTTGTGATTTATTACCTAAATAATTTATAATGATTAGTATAGCCGAAATTCAACATAAAATTGATTTTAAAACCAAACCACTAGGTGCTTTAGGAGATTTAGAATCATTGGCTTTGCAAATTTGTAGAGTACAAAATACATTAAGTCCTCAATTAATTGAGCCTTTAATAGTAGTATTTGCTGCCGACCATGGTATTGCCAATGAAGGCGTGAGTGCTTATCCTCAGGATGTTACTTGGCAAATGGTACTAAATTTTTTAAATGGAGGTGCAGCAATAAATGTTTTTGCAAATCAACATCAAATTAAAGTTAAAATTGTTGATACTGGAGTAAATAAAGATTTTGAAAATATTGAACAATTAATTTCCTGCAAGGTAAATTACGGAACAATAAATTTTTTAAATCAAAAGGCTTTGACAATTAATGAATTAGTACAATGTTTTGAAAATGGGAGGGGAGTTGTAAAAAATCATTTAGCATCTAATAATACTAATATTATTGGGTTTGGTGAAATGGGCATTGGTAATACTTCGTCAGCAGCTATGCTAATGCATTGTTTAACTGATATTCCATTAAAAAACTGTATTGGTAGAGGCTCTGGTTTAAATGATGCTCAATATTTACAAAAACAATCCATTTTAACACAAGCTTTGAACTTCCATAAAAACATTGATAAACATAATATTTTAGATGTTTTACAAACATTTGGAGGTTTTGAAATAGCAACTATTGTAGCAGCCATACAAGAAAGTTACGATAATAATTTACTGATTTTAGTTGATGGATTTATTTCAACAGTTTCATTTTTAGTAGCTTATAAATTAAATCCTAAAGTAATTGATAATGCCATTTTTTGTCATCAATCTCACGAAGGAGGACATGCCTTGTTACTTCAGTATTTAAATACAAAACCTATATTAAATTTAAATATGCGTTTAGGTGAAGGTTCGGCTTGTGCTTTGGCTTACCCATTGGTTAAAAGTGCTTGCGATTTTATGAATAATATGGCAAGTTTTGAATCAGCTTCGGTATCAAATAAAGAAAAATCATGAAAAACGAAATTAAAATATTTTTTACAGCTTTAATGTTCTATACTCGAATACCGTGTCCAAGTTTTGTTGATCATTCTCCGGATTATATAAACAAAGCTACAAGGTATTTTCCATTAATCGGTTGGATAGTTGGAAGTATTTCATTCATAGTTTATTATCTGTCAAGCTTTATATTTGATACAATATTAGCTGTTATATTTTCAATTTTAGCAGGAGTATTAACTACAGGTGCTTTCCATGAAGATGGATTGGCTGACGTTTTCGATGGTTTTGGAGGTGGTTGGACAAAAGAAAAAATACTTACCATAATGAAAGATAGTAGAGTAGGAGCTTATGGTTTAATTGCTTTAATTTTTTCATTTTCATTAAAATTCTATACATTAAGTTCTTTATTATCAGCTTTAAATAATCATTCATTATTTATAATTTACCTTATTTTTATAAGCTATCATGCAATTGCAAGGTTTATTGCTGTTTCAATTGTATTTACCGAACAATATGCTCGTGAAGATGAAACTTCTAAAGCAAAACCAATAGCAAAATCACATTCAATAAAAGAAGTATTTGGTTCATTTATTTTCGGTTTAATTCCGATTTTACTTTTATCGTACTTTCAATGGCAATTTATTTTTACTTTAATACCTTTACTTTTATTACGCTTATATTCAGCTAATTATTTTTATAAATGGTTAGGTGGTTACACAGGAGATTGCCTAGGTGCAGTTGAGCAGTTTGCAGAATTGATTACAATTTTATCTTTTTTAGTTATATGGAAATTTATTTAGTTAGACACACTGAAACTGTTGCAGAGAAAGGTATTTGTTACGGCCAAACAAACCTTGACATTAAGTCGCCATTTGTAAATCAATTCAATAAAATTAAGTCGAAATTTCCAGATGAAGATTATTTAGTTTATACAAGTCCTTTAATAAGATGTATTAAATTAGCAGAATTTTTTTCTCCTAATAAATATATTATTGATAGCTATTTACAAGAACTAAACTTTGGAGATTGGGAAAATAAAGCATGGAATAATATTCCTGAACAAGAACTTACTATTTGGATGAATGATTTTGTAAATCAAAGTCCACCCAAAGGTGAGAGTTTTACTGAATTACATGCAAGGGTACAATTGTTTATTAAAGAAAAATTATTGAAAAATACAGGTAAACTCAAGGTTGTGATTATTACTCATGCAGGAGTAATTCGAAGTTTTTTATGTCATATTTTAAATTTACCGCTTAAAAATGCATTTAGAATTTCAATTGAATTTGGTTCAGTAACTCATATAGAAATGAATGTAAATTCAGATAGAAATAAATTGATTTTTCTTAATAAGTAGATTTTAAAGATAGATTATACAAATTTATGTCATATTTTAAATTTACCGCTTAAAAATACATTTAGAATTTCAATTGAATTTGGTTCAGTAACTCATATAGAAATGAATGTAAATTCAGATAGAAATAAATTGATTTTTCTTAATAAGTAGATTTTAAAGATAGATTATACAAATTTTAAATATTGAATTACTGTAGGAGTTATTTAACAAGTACTCAGTGTATTTTGTTCATATTTATATTTATATATTTAATTATCAATAATTTAAACGATTTTTTAAAGTTTTTTGTTCATAAAAAATGTTCATGACACATTTTTTTCAAAAAATCATTCATTTTTTACTTTTTTCTGATTTTTTTAATTTTTCATGAAAAATTAAAAAAAACTAACTTTTCAAATTTTTACAATTACAATCTTACTTTTTCATTTTTAATAATTTATTCCAATTTCTTTAATTAAATTTGCGATAGAAAAATATTAAATATAGAGCGTTGCTCGATAATTTCTCTTAACTAAAAATCGCCAAAATTTTAAAGCAAAGAGAGAAATGGTCGGAGTGGATGCGCCTGCTATGGGCGTGTTCCTCTTGCTGTTTTTTAATTCTTTGCGGGTGTTTGGCGATACCTTAGTTGAGTTGAAAACGATAAAGCGAGAGGTTCCGCCCTATTTTTATTTATACAAAACTTATTTAAACTAAAAATTTACTATGGAAAACACTCTTTCTTATAACTCAAAGTTATTAAATAGTTTGAGTGCAACTGAAAAAATATTTTTAGGTGCTTTGTTAATTGACCGTATTTCTTTAAAAGACTTTTCTATTTCTAGTATTTCCAAATCAAAACTTCCATTATCTCCAGGAAACCTTCAAACTGTTGAAATTTTACATGTTTTACAAAAAAAAGGGTTAATTAATCCTTTTGAAATTTCAAACGAAGAAATTCTAAATACAAAATGGAATATAAATTTTAATAATATAGAAATAGAATTTAAAACAATTTATAAAAACTTATTAAAGCCTGATTTACAAATATTTAAGGATATAGAACTTTTAATTTTATGGAAATCAATTTGTGTAAACGAATGTTTAGAAAACATAATAAATACCTCACAAAAACTATTCAACATTAAGCTTACACCAAATTATGAAGATGAAATTATAATTGAAAATCTATTAGATGATTATTCAACTTCAGAGATTTTTTATATGATTTATAATTCTTCAAATTATATTCTAAGAGAATCTATAGATAAAAAATGGGATAATGATTTCGCTTCTAAACAGTTGATAATTAGGCTATATAAATATTCTGAAAAAGCAAAATATGAAAAATGGACAATTAGAAAATCCTTTAGACCTAATGATTTAAAACAATCGTCTTTAAGTAAATTTCTATTTGAAAACGTATTGCATTTTGGAGAATTAGGTTTTAATGAAAAACCAAATTTAAATACTATAAAATCTATAATAGAATTAAGCAAAATCCTTTAGAAAAATTAGATGAATACAATTCATTTTCCTTGTTATCAAATATAAAAACTAGCATATTATAACAATAATGCTAGTTTTTTTATACAATAACATAAAATGTAAATTAAATTCTAATATACAAATTCTAAATATTTCTATTTCGTAGTTCTGCTGTTTTTTCCTCAGTAATTCTTATAATTTCATTTAATTCAAAAAGACCGTTTTTATAATCATCGCCAGTTTTTTTCCATAATGAATGTTTAATTTCATGATGTCTTTTATGCCAATCTTTAGGTGTATAGTCGTCTTTAATATTTCCTGATTTACATTCTTTTTTATATTCTGAAAACCTAACATGGATGGTGGTTAAAATATGGTCAACCTCAAAATATCTGTCATCAGCATCTAAACCAAACATATCTGATGCATATAGATTTTTTAACAATTGCAATTTTTGTTCTTTAGTTTTTGATGTAAAAAATTCATCTGTAAATTCATCCATATATTCCAATAGACTTAACATCGATTTTTCATTAAAATATTTATCCTTTTCCTCTTGGGTCTTTAATGCTCTATACTCTTCATCGTTAAATTTTGATGGATTTAATTCGTTATTTTTCATAATTTTAGATATTTAATTTTATGAATACTTTAGATTTATTTACTACTACATAAATATAATTAATTTTTCATTTTGATAAAAATGAAACACGCTAATATTTGTCTAATTCAATAACTTAAATAAACATTTTTTTCATTCTCGCTAATTGAGAATAATAATAACCTTCTTTGTGGAAAGTTCAAACACAATGAAGATTGAAAAATTATATAGCAACACTGAATTAACTTTTTACAAACCAATTTGCGAAACTAGTATCAAAATTAGTTTAGTTAGTTCGAGAATTAATGCAGGATTCCCAAGTCCAGCGATGGACTTTGCAGAGGAACAAATTGATTTAAATGAAGAATTAATCAAAAATCCTTACTCTACATTTTTTGTGAGGGTTGTTGGTGAAAGTATGCGAAATGCAGGCATTTACAACGGGGATTCACTCAACACCGAAGCCAAAAAGCTTGAAAATCGTTTTAAAGCTGAGTTGAAAAACAAGTATGTTTACAAACCAATTTTTCATGCAAATGGATTTGATTTTCCTAAGTGGTCAGTAATAACTACACCAGGAATAATTGATTCAATGTCGTGGGGATTGATACCTAATTGGGTGAAGGATAGCACAAAAATTAATGAGTATCGGTCAAAAACCTTGAATGCTCGTTCGGAAACTGCTTTTGAATTGCCTTCATTTAAGTCAGCTATTCAATCAAATAGGTGTTTGGTTTTGAGTAATGGATTTTATGAATGGATGACATTTAACAAACAGAAATACCCACATTATATCCATTTAAAAGACAATGAGCCTTTTGCAATGGTAGGCATTTTGACACTTGGAAAAACCCTCAAACAGGCGATTTAATACAATCTTTTTCAATACTTACTTGTGAAGCAAACCCATTAATGGCTCGTATTCATAACGAAGGTAAACGTATGCCAGTGATTTTAACACCTGAAAATGAATCATTGTGGTTAAATAACTCACTTACCCAAAGCGAAATACTTTCTTTTGCTAAACCTTTTGATGAAAATTTGATGGATGCATTTACTATTTCTAAGCTGATTTCAACAAAAGGTGCAAATACTAATATTGAAAAAGTTAAAAATAGATTTTTGTATAGTGAATTGGAAATGAGGTTGTTTTGATATATACACTATACTATATAGTGTTTTTTACGTAAAAAATATTTATAAACTTTTTGTAGTTATGCTACATTTTAATATAATTACAAATAAATACATTTTTGTAATTGAAATAAAAATGTAAGTATAAAAACCGTTACTTGTTAATCAATTTGTAACAAGTTTTCAGTTAAACTATTTCAAGAAAAACCCTACCGAAACTATAAAGGAGATTGACTGAATGAGTAAGTATAAATGTTAGCTGCAACTTTAAGAACGACATAAGAATGGCAAAATTAATATTAGATACTAGCACTTGGCTAGACCTTGCAAAACCAAGAATAGAAGAAGTCCTAATTGAACTCGAAGAGCAAGTAAACATCGGAATTACAGTACTTTTGACGTGTGATATAATTCTTGAAGAATGGGAAAGAAATAAACCACGAGTTCTTCAAGAAGTTGTGGCCAGTATTCGTAGTCATGCAAAAAGTGCTTTAAAAATGGCTGAACTTCTTCCCGAAACAGATAGACAAGAGCTTAAAAAAATTATTGAAAAGTATACTGAAGTTCAGGCTGACCAAGAAAAACTTGCAGAAGTTTTTTTCAACCGAGTAGAAAAATTAATAAAAGGTTCTGAGTTATTCAAAATCGAAGACAAGCTAAAATTAGATATGGCAAATCGTGCTTTGACAAAACAAGCACCATTTCATAATAGCAAAAATAATATGGCAGATGCTTTACTTTATTTTGGAGCTGTTGAACACGTTATTAAAGAAAATCAAATAGCAACTGACTTAATTTTTGTTACATCAAATAATAAGGAATTTAGCGACCCAAGCGATTTGACAAAAATTCATCCAGACTTACATAAATGGAATGTACATTTTTCCAATAATCTAGCTCAAGCTCTTAAAATGAGGAAAGAGGTAATTGATTTAATGGACGAATATCAAGAACATCAATTTTGGAGCTGGATTGAAATGGAAGCTGAAATTGCAAGAGGAAAATAAAAGCAGCAGCATTTTAATTAAACTTTAGTAACAACTTGGGAATTTGTGCTTTTGAACCAGCCCGTCACAAAGCCCTGTTCGTTATAAACCATTTTTAAAAACCAATACAATGAATATAATAAAACCCAATTACTTATCATTGACTACCCAACAACTTGCTATTGGGTTTACAGAAACTGACTTAATATTTTCAACTGCTACAGGATTTATATATTTGTTTTTAAATGAATATTACTTAATAACTAATTGGCATAATGTAACAGGAAGAAATCCGTTAACTGGGAAACCTTTGACAGAAACAAATGCAGGGATACCTAATATTTTTTTGACATATCTAAGATTAGAAAATGGTGGTGGACAAAGTAAACTTGAAAAAATATTACTTTACGAAGATGATGAGATGACTTTACCAAAATGGTTAGTTCATCCCCAATATCAAGAAAATGTAGATGTAGTTGCTATTAAACTTAATATTTCAGATAATTTTATCTACTCTGCAATTAACACTGTAAAATTTGACACAAGTTTTCCTCCCGAAATTGGAGATGATTGTTTTGTAATAGGTTATCCATTTGACGATTTCAGATATTTAGGATTACCAATTTGGAAAAAAGCTAGTATCGCTACAGAACCTACTATTAATGAAGATCAACTACCTAAAATTTTCATAGACACTGCAACAAGACCTGGTTTATCTGGCTCACCTGTTATATATCAAAGACATGGGGTACATTATGACGAAAAAGTAGGTTTTAATAATGATTCAATTATTGGAACAATAAGAGGTTTTCTCGGAGTGTATTCTGGACGAATTGGAAAAGAAGAAATACATGCTCAACTTGGTATTGTTTGGAAGAAAGAAGTAATAGATGAAATTATTATTGGTAATACTAAAGGTAATATAGAATTTCAATATGGAAAAACAAAAAATGACAGACAATGAAAAGAGAAATCCCAAAAATATGTTAACGGTGAGGTAACGAACTGATAGATTAACTTTAAAAATACACATAGTGTTTTTTACGTAAAAATATTTGTAAACTTTTTGTAGTTAAAATAAAATTCAATAAGATTGTAAATATTAATTATTAATTCATTCTAATGAATTAATTTGTTAGTTCAATAAAGTAATTCAAGTTTTCAGATTAATTATTTCAAAAATAAACTGTCTAAAATTATTACTAATTTGACCTAATTCGAAATTATAAAACAACAAGACAAATTTGTATTGACAATAAAAGTATAATATATGTATAGAGGATTTAATTTAGTTCTTGATTGGGATAACGAAGAATATTACGAAAAAGGATTTGCTCTTTATCAAACAAATAAGAGTACTGTTAGAAGTACATTAAAAGAATTTACATATTCAGATGGCTCAATAAATGGTTCTTTAATGCAATCAAATTGGTTTCCACAAATTGAATCGAACATTTTTATTTCTCATTCTCATAAAGATGAGAAACAAGCAATCACATTAGCTGGCTGGCTTTATGATACTTTTAAGATTAAAGCATTTATTGATTCTTGTATTTGGGGTTATTCAAATGAATTACTTAAACTCATTGATCAAAAATATTGTATTCAAGCTGATGGTTATTATAATTATAATCAAAGAAATTATTCTACAAGTCATGTACATATGATGTTATCAACTGCATTATCAATGATGATTGATAAAACTGAGTGTTTATTTTTTCTAAATACCCCAAACTCTATTTCAACAACAGAAGTAATAGGCAAAACAGAATCACCTTGGATTTACTCTGAAATTGCAATGTCACAAATGATTCGAAAGTCAATTCCTAGAAGACGAAATAATCAAGAAACCAAATATTTCTCAAAGGATGGTGTAATCAATGAGAGTCTTAAAATAAAATATGATGTCAATTTATCACACTTAGTTGATATAAACATGAACACTTTACTAGAATGGCAAAAAAAATATATTTCAAATAATGCTGTATCTGCACTTGATATATTATATAAAATTAAGTCGATTAAAGACATGAATATAATTTTGTGAAGAATCAAAACTTAAATGATGGAAAAAAAATTAAAACATCTAGAATTTATTCAACTAGTAATAACTAGGATGAATGTAAACTCTTTTCTTTTGAAAGGTTGGACTGTTTCTTTAGTTGCAGCACTTTTTGCATTTGCAGCTAAAGATCTGAACATAAAATATATAATTATAACTTACATATCAACACCATTATTTTGGTTTTTGGACGGCTATTATTTAAGCTTAGAAAGGCAATATCGAGAGCTTTATAATATTGTAAAAAACAAAAATGAAGAAGATATAGATTTTGATTTAAATGCATCTCCATATAACAAAGGAAAGAATACATGGATTCCTTGTACTTTTTCAAAAACACTTCTTATGTTTTATGGTACACTTTTAATTATCACACTTATAGTAATGTTTATAATTAATTAAAGATGGCAAAAAGAGTTTTTTTTAGTTTTCATTATGAAGATGTAAAAACATTTAGAGCAAATGTTGTAAGAAATCACGGCGTTACAAAACAAAGTGGTCAAGATGCTGGTTTTTTTGATGCTTCCATTTGGGAGGATGCTAAAAGACATGGAGAACTTTCTTTAAAAAGACTAATAAATTCAAATCTAGAAAATACATCTGTTACTTGTGCATTAATTGGTACAAATACTTGGGAGAGACGATGGGTTAGATACGAAATTTTAAAAAGTTATGACAGAGGTAATAAATTATTTGGAGTTCACATAAATAGTGTAAAAGATAAGAATCAAAATGTATTTTCGAAAGGACCTAATATTTTTGATTATTTAGGTTTCACAATTAGTAAGGACGGTACTACTTTGACTTATTATGAACACGATGGTAGGAATTGGAAAATTTATACTGATTTACCCATTAAAAAATTAATTAATATGGACAGACAACATTGGGGAAAAGGTTTTAAACTATCGGAATGGGTGAATGTTTATGATTGGATAGATGATAATGGATATAATAATTTTCCTAAATGGATTGAAAATGCAAAATAATTAACCAAAAATTAAAAATAAACTATTTATAAATATGAATGAAGAAGAAATTATAAGAAAAGAATCATTTAAATTCTTTGACAACAAAATTAAAAGCTCAAATAAAGTTAATGCTATTGATGATTTTCATGAGTTAAAACATCGACTTAATGATTTTTACACATCAGAGAACAAAGCAATATTTTTAGATGAAATCGAATTTCAAATAAAAAAAGACCTTGAAGAACATAGATTAGAAGCTCACAATGGTCAATCAATTCCGAAATGTCCAAAAGAAATTAAAGCAGAAAATCTTCTATTCTATATAAAGCAAGAAATTGACACTTTACCAATTATTGCTCATCAAAAATTTAAAAGCAATGAACATAAAATTAGAGACAAGGTTTTCGTAAGTTATAGTCATTTAGACAAAGAATTCTTAACGGATGTTCAAAGACATTTTAAACCATTCCTTAGTAAAATAGACTTTTGGGATGACTCCAAAATTGAACCAGGTCAAAAATGGAAAGAAGAAATTGAAAAGGCTATTTTAACAACCAAAGTAGCAATTCTTCTTGTTAGTACAGACTTTTTAGGTTCAGATTTTATTGCATCAAATGAATTGCCTCATTTATTGAGTGCAGCAGAGAAAGAAGGTGCTGTAATTTTAATAGTTATTTTAAAGCCATGCCTGTTTGAAGAATTTAATGAATTAAATGTATTTCAAACAATGAATCCTCCAAATAGACCTATAACGAAAATGAACTATGATGAAAAAGAAGAGCTATTTGTTAACTTAGTTAGGCAAACTAAAAAGATATTACATAAATGATATAACTAACAAAAAGCTTTATTTTTTGAAAAATAATCGTGTAGGTTGATTCAAAGTCAATATATGTTTAAAGCTTTCTAACAAAATTTCGTATTTTTACTATTCATTGTCATTTATCAATTAAAAATGTCGCAAAACAAACTAAACTTAGCAACACTCGAATCTTGGTTATGGGATTCGGCGAATATATTACGTGGTAGTATCGACTCTTCCGATTTTAAAAATTACATTTTTGGCTTATTGTTTTTGAAACGTTCAAACGACGTATTTGAAGAAGAAGTAGAAGCCATCATGGAACGTGATGGAGTATCTCGAGAAGAAGCTGAAGATGAAACATTTTTTCAAATGCCTGTTGAATCTCGTTGGGAAACCATCAAGAAAGAAACCGAAAACATTGGTATTGCACTTGATAAAGCCTTTGCAGGTATAGAGCGTGAAAACACTTCTCTGGAAGGCGTAATGACCGCCACTAAATTTGGCGACAAAGAAAAGCTTTCGGATGAATTGCTACAACGCCTTTTAAGACATTTCAACCAACATTCATTACGCAATGCAGATTTAGAATCGAACGACTTACTGGGCGATGCCTATGAGTATTTGATTAAAATGTTTGCCGATGATGCAGGCAAAAAAGGAGGGGAGTTCTATACACCTCGTGGTGTGGTGCAGTTGATTGTACAATTGATTAAACCAGAACCTAAGCAAAAAGTGTACGACCCTACCTGTGGTTCGGGTGGTATGCTCATAGAATCAGCTCGTTACATAGCTGAGCAACCCAACGGAAAAGTTGGAAACAATGTAAACGTTTCTTTGTACGGACAAGAGAAAAACCTTGGTACTTGGGCAATTGGCAAATTGAACATGCTTTTGCACAATTTCATGGATGCCGATATACGCAAAGGCGATACGCTTACCACGCCTCAACATAAAAACGACAACAACGAATTAACTCTTTTTGATAGAGTAATTGCCAATCCTCCTTTTTCGATGGATGGCTGGTGGACACCTGCCGAAAACTCCATTGAAGTAAAATTGGATAAAGCGGGCAAAGAGCAAAAAGTAACACCCAATTATGCCAAGCAAGTAAGCGACCCTTACGGACGTTTCCAGTACGGAATACCACCAAGAGGTTATGCCGATTTGGCTTTTTTGCAACACATGATTGCTGTATTGAAGCAAGATGGTAAAGCTGGCGTGGTATTACCTCACGGTACTTTGTTTAGAAGTGGCACCGAAGGCAGTATCAGACAAGGATTACTAGAAGCCGATTTGGTAGAAGGCATTGTAGGTTTGCCAAGTGCTTTGTTTTACAATACAGGCATACCAGCTTCTATCTGGATTATCAATAAAAACAAAACACAAGCCCAAAAAGGCAAAGTGATTATTATTGATGCCAGCAACGATTACAAAGAAGGCAAAAACCAAAACGAACTCTTGCCTGAGCATGTGGCAAAAATTGTAAATGCTTACGACTCTGCCAGCGATATAGCCAAATACATGCGTATTGTAAGCATTGCCGAATTAGCCGAAAATGATTATAACCTAAATATCTCTCGTTTTATTGATACTTCCGAAGCAGAAGTGGAAGTGGATATTAAAGCTGTACACCAAAAGCTATCAGAATTAGAACAACGTGAAGCTGAAATTGATGCGAAATTAGCTGGATTTTTAAAAGAATTGGGTGTATGAACACGATAAAAATATTTCCTCAAAATTGGGAACTTTATCCTTTAGGTGATATTGCAACTTTCTCACAAGGAATTCAAGTTGGAACAGAGCAACATATCTCAGAGTTAATTGATGGATATCAAAGATTTATAAGAATTATTGATTACACTCAGCCCAACAACGCTGATTTAAGATATGTTCCGACTCAAGGCGAGAGGTATTATGCAAAAGCTTCAGACATAGTAATGATAAGGTACGGAACACCTGGAGTTATAGGAAGAGGAATAGAAGGCATTATTGCAAATAATATGTTCAAAATATCATTTAATAATCTAGTTTTAAATGATTTTGCTGAGCATTACTTTAGATTCTCTGAAACAATGAGAAAAATTAATGACGGTAGTGCTTCTTCTACAATGCCAGCAATCAATTTTGGATTTTTAAAAAAACTCCCTTTTATAGTTCCACCACTCCCAGAACAACAAAAAATAGCCGAAATATTAAGCACAGTAGATGCTAAAATAGAGCTAATTGACCAACAAATTACCGAAACCCAAGCCCTCAAAAAAGGCTTGATGCAACGCTTACTCACCAAAGGCATTGGTCACACAGAGTTTAAAGATTCTCCTTTGGGGAAGATTCCGAAGAGTTGGGATTTGGTGGAATTAAATAAACATATAGAATTACTTTCTGGGTTTGCTTTCAAAAGTGAAGGATTTAATGAAGAAGGAAAAGGAATTAAGCTTTTAAGGGGAATTAACATAACTGTCGGAAAATTAAGATGGAACGACAAACTTGATAGATGGTGGGATTTACCATTTGAGGAAATTGAAAAATATTCAGCTCAAGATGGTGACCTTGTAATTTCTATGGATGGGTCACTTGTAGGAAGAAATTATGCAAGAGTTAAAAAAGATGATCTACCACTTTTAATAGTTCAACGAGTAGCATGTTTACGAGCAAAAAATACCCTAGATTTAGAATTTTTAAATCAAATTATAGGAGGTTCTTTATGGTTAAATTATGTTGATACAGTAAAAACAAGTTCAGGAATACCACATATAAGCGCAAAAAATATAAGAGATTTTAAAATTCCTTTCCCAAGTTTAAAAGAGCAAAAGGAAATTTCTGAAATTTTAGCTACAATTAGCAATAAACTAGAAGTCTTATCAGAAAAGAAAACGCATTACCAAGAATTAAAACAAGGCTTAATGCAACAATTGTTAACGGGGAAAATAAGAACAATTAACAATGGATAATGGATAATGGACAATTATCAATTATCCATTATTAATTATCAATTGAAAAATCATTCATGAAAACTAAAAATTTGCAAATGAATTTTGAGAAATTAGTACTGCGAATACAAGAAACAAATGACTTTTTACTGAAAAACGCTGTAAAAGCAGTAAACACGCACCTCACCTTGAGAAATTGGCTTACTGGTTTTTACATTGTTGAGTTTGAACAAAATGGTAGCGATAGAGCAGAATATGGAGCTAAACTATTAGAAAACATAGCCAAAAATATCCGTGTTAAAGGGCTTACGGCACCCGAATTATCACGTTGCCGTCAGTTTTATAAAACATATCCTCAAATTCTTGGGTTGATAACCCAAGAATTTAAAAACATTCTTCCTTTTGATTTATTGACCGAAAATGTTGATAAATCAATTCTTGGGTTGCCAACCCAAGAATTACAAAACGATGATTTAAAGCAAGTTTTAAGTATTTTTCAGAATATTTCATACACCCATTTTACAGAACTTATTAAAATTGAAGACAGTACCAAAAGGCAATTTTACGAATTGTTGATTTTAAAAACTCAGCCAAGTGTAAGCTAGTAAAAAAAGAGAAAAAACTATGATAAGTCCATCCAACTATATCAGCGAAATAAAGCAAATACTTGCTTCAGCACGTCAGAAAGCCTATGTTGCCATTAATACGGCCATGGTAGAAGCTTATTGGCAAATCGGTAAGCGTATTGTTGAAGAAGAACAAAATGGTGAGAAACGAGCTCAGTACGGTAAAAAAGTATTGGAAAATTTATCGAATGAGCTAACTATTGATTTTGGTAAAGGATTCTCGATTCGTAGCCTAAGAGAGTTTAGGCAATTCTATGTAACATTTCCTGATTTTTTTTCAATTCGGCAGATGCCGTCTGCCGAATTGTCGATTTCAAAAGGTCAGACACTGTCTGCCGAATCAGATACAGACATTTGGCGAACGCCGTTCGCCAAATTGAGTTGGTCTCATTATCAAAGAGTTTTAAAGATTTCGGATGAAAAAGCACGCATGTATTATTTACAAGAGGCTGCTCAAAACAACTGGACAATTAAAACCTTAGACCGTAACATTTCAACCCTTTATTATCAACGCCTACTTTCTTCGCAAATCAAAGAACCTGTTGAAAATGAAATGCTTGCCCATACTCAAGAATTTCAAAACAATGCTTTAGAATTCATTAAGAATCCAGCAGTACTAGACTTTTTGCATTTACCAAACAATCTTGCTTATACCGAAGAAACATTGGAAAAAGCCTTGGTCGATAACCTTCAGAAGTTTATCCTCGAATTAGGCAAAGGATATGCTTTTGTTGAGCGTCAGCAACTCATTCGTACCGAAACTTCCGATTTTTATATCGACCTTGTTTTCTATAATTATATTTTGAAGTGTTTTGTCATAATAGAACTCAAAACACATAAATTAACACATCAAGACATTGGTCAAATTGATATGTATGTACGTATGTACGATGATTTGAAAAAACAATCATCCGACAATCCAACTATTGGTATTTTACTCTGTACCGAAACAGATACAACCATCGCAAAATACTCTATTTTAAATCAAAACGACCAAATCTTCACTAGTAAATACTTACCTTATTTACCAACCGAAGCAGAATTAATTGCTGAAATTGAACGTGAAAAATTAATTATTCAACAGCAGTTTCAAATGAAGAAACATGAATAGTCCCGAATACATACAAAGCGAATTACCAGCTATTGAGTTGTTCCAAAAAATGGGCTATCAATACTTTGATGGTAGTAAGCTTCAAGAACGTACCGATATAACAGAAGTTATTTTAAAGGATAGACTTTTAAAAGCTATTACCAAGCTAAACCCTTGGATAAACGAGAATAACCTCAATAAAGCATATACAGCCATTACTTCGGTAAATGGAGCTTCCTTAATGGAAATCAACCAAAAGATTTGGGAATTGATTCGTGGAGGAACTTTTACGGTAAAGCAAGTCATTGATGGGGTAGAAGGTTATCATGCAGTACATTTTATTGAATACATCAACATAGAAGCCAATGATTTTTTGGTAGTTAATCAAATGTCATTTCATAACCGGGTTGGTAGAAAATCAAGACCTGATTTAGTTGTTTTTATCAATGGAATGCCCATTGGCGTGATAGAATGCAAATCACCGAGCGCTCCAAATGCTTGGGAGTCTGCCTATTCTGATTTACACCAATATCAGGATTTAAGTCCGAAACTATTTCACTTCAATCAAATTTGTGCAGGTATTTGGGGAGTAAGTGGTAAATATGGAGCCATCAATTCTCCACAACAATTCTACTCTGTATTTGAAACCTGTGAAGATGATATAGATATCCTATCACAAGCACAAAAAGAACAAGATAAATTACTGATTGCACTTTTTAAGAAAGACCGAGTGTTGGATATGATTCGTCATTTCGTACTTTTTGAATTAGACGAGGGTAGAACCATCAAAAAACTACCACGCTATCAGCAAATTAGAGCTACCAACAAAACCATTGCTCGCTTACAAGCAGGAGAAGGTGGTGTGGTTTGGCATACACAAGGTTCGGGTAAGTCTATCACCATGGCTTATATTACTCGTAAGTTACAAGCTCCTGAATTTGGTTTCAATAACCCTACGGTTGTCATAATGACCGATAGAAAGGATTTGGATAGACAGATTACAACCACATTTGAAAATGTTGGGTTCAAAAATCTAAATAGAGCATCATCGGTGGTTCATTTAGATAAATTATTACGCAACGATTACGGAGGTATAATCACAACAACGCTTCAAAAATTCCAAGAAACCGATAAAGATGCCACCTCAGCCGATGACCAAACAGAATTGGAAGAACGAGGTAACTTATTAGTAGAGAAGCAAATTAAAGAAAACAAGCTCATCAAAATCACCAAAGAACTCCAAAAAGGTAAATGGGTAGAAATTGAAAGAGAAGAAATTGATTTGGAAGAGCTTTCCAAAAAAGAAAATTTATACATTCTTGTAGATGAAGCACATAGAAGTCATTATGGATTTTTAGCTTCATTCATGCGTACCGTTTTACCAAATGCTAAGTTTATAGCCTTTACAGGAACGCCTATTTCCAAAGAAGATAAATCGACTTTAGGAGAATTCTATGGTGGTAAATACATTGATATTTACACCATTAAAGAAGCCGTAGCCGATGGTGCAACTGTAGAATTGCTCTATGATGAAGGAATTTGCAAACTAGATGTGAAGAAAGAAGAGCTCGACAAAGAGTTTGAAGCTACTTTTGCCGATGCATCTGAAGATAAAAAAGATAAACTCAAAAGAGAAGCGCTTCGCAAATACCAATTATCATCAGAACGCATCGAAACCATTGCCAAGCACATGCTTGAGCATTTCAAAAACAAAATTTATCCAGATGGGCACAAAGCAATGTTGGTTTGTGATGGGAGAGAGGCTGCCATAAAATACCAACAAGTTTTACATCAACTCAAAGAAGAAGGCTTTCACAACTTCGAATCAAAAGTGGTGGTAAGTATAAGTTCGCCAAAATCAGACCCATTAGCCAAAGCTTATTATGAAACCTTGGAATGGAACAGAAATAATCCAACTAACAAAAAGCCTATTTATGTAGTACCACCCGAAAACATCAAAGATGCAACGGATGATTTCAAACTTCCATTTGGAAATGAAGAGGAAATAGAAAAATCGGGCAAAAAGATGTTTGATAATACAGCCATTATGATTGTGTCTGACATGTTATTAACAGGTTGGGATGCTCCCATTGCATCGTGTTTATACTTGGATAAACCACTAAAAGAACACAATTTATTACAAGCAATTGCAAGGGTAAACCGTTCTAGAAAAGGAAAAAGTGCAGGTTATATTGTTGATTATAATGGTATTACAGCCTATTTGATTCAAGCTTTAGAAATATTCTCTGGTGATTTAAGACCCGATGATATTTTAAAGAACATCAACGAAGAATTACCCAAATTGGAAATGAATCACACTAAGTTAGTTGATTTCTTTAAACCCATTAAATTAGATAAAAATTACCAACGAGAAGCTTTTATTGATGCAGCGGTTTTATTCATAGAACCAATCAACAGAAGAGATGATTTTAAGGCTTTATTGAAAGATTTTAATAAATCAATCAGTATTGTTTTACCAAATACCAAAGCTTTGAAATATCAATCTGATTTCAAGTTATTTAACGAGATAAAATTACAAGCTCGTAATGCGTACCCTGACGATGAAGAATTGAAAATCACCAAGGATGAAAGTAAAATGCTTCAAGCCATGATTGATGAACATCTTACGTCAAATGGAATTGTTAGTCTGTTAGCTGAGCCAATTTCTATAATTGACAAAGATAAATTCAAACAAGAAATCATGAATGCCTCGCCAGCCACCAAAGAGTTGAAGATGCGAAATAACTTGAAACACACTATTAAAGTTGGTATTGATAAAAACCCTGACTTTTATAAACCTTTGGCGCAACGTTTAGAAGAGTTACTCAGACAAAAGGAAGCGCAAAGAATTGATGAAGCACAATTGCTTTTGGCTTACACTGAAATACAAGACGAAATCATTGCAGAGCAAAAAGAAGGAGAAGAAAAAGGATTTACAACAGAAAGAGAAAGAGCTGTTTACAACTCAATGAAAGTGTATTTTGGTGAAAATGCAGAAGATGCCACCAAAACTATTTTTGACTTGATAAAAGGAGAGTTAGATATAGTTGGTTGGGAAACAAAGGGGCAAGTACAAAAAGACATTGAGATTAAAATTATGCGCTATTTGAGTACTGCCAATATTGAAAGAGCAGAAGCCAAAATCAAAGCAAAAGAAATGGTTGACGTATTAATTAAAAATAAAGATGCCTAGCGTTCAATACGGACACAAAACAATAGAATATACATTTCTTACAAAAGAAGGGCTTAAATCGCATTATATTAGTGTTGAGAAAGGCCTTGGTGTTGTGCTGTCTGGTAAAGCAATATCAGAAGAGTATGCTCAAAAGCTGATTTTGAAAAAAGCTAAATGGATTATCGACAAGTTAGAATTAGTTGCTTCTATAGGAGAAGAGGATATTGTAACTGGTTCAAGAATTCAATATTTAGGAAGAAAATACTATGTTGAAATTTTTATCAATAATGATGTTAATGAAATTAATATAAATTTTACTGAATCAAAATTCATAATTACTTTACCTCAAAGTTTAAATATTCAAGCAAACTTAAAACAGGCATTTGAGCAATTTTTTAAAGCAAGAGCCATAGATAAAATAGCTCCTAGAGTACGTAAATGGTCAAAGGAAACTGGTTTAAAGTTTAATGAGTTGAAATTCATGAAACTTGAAAAACGATGGGGGAGTTGCACACCAGCTAATAATATCATTATCAGCTTAGAAGCTATTAAATTACCTTTTAGCTTGATTGATTATCTTATTGTGCATGAATTGGTACATACAAAAGTTAAAAGTCACTCAAAAGAATTTTGGGCAGAACTTTCAAAATACATTAGCAATTGGAAAGAGCTGGATGAAAAAATGTATGGTATGAAGTTGTGAGTAAACCTATTCGTTAAAACTATCAATTTTAAATGAATTGAAACCTTCAATAATCAAATACTCTTTAGATTTTTCAAAAGTATCAATAAAGATAACTTCTTGATTTAGATTAATTTGGTTTTGAACTGTATGCCCAACAATTTGAGTATATCCATTTATCTTGTTTTTCAATAAACTTGGAGGTCTTATCCAAATTGGAGTTTGGCAAATATCATCTCCCTCAAAATCAAAATTTGCTCCCATTGCAAAGGCAAACTTTTCTGGGTTGTTATAAAACAAGTTGTTTACCAATTCATCAATATTGGTAATTAGAAAATTGTTTTCTTCTTTAATTTTCAAAAATACATCACACCATCTTTTTGAAATTCCTGCATGTGAAAATAGAAAATTTTCATATTTAAAACACATTTGAAATAGTTTTTCATCTAATGCTTCTTTAATTGCTTTACAAATCAATGAAGCATAATTAAACTGATAACCAGAATATTTATCAATAGTTGGTACTAAGTCAGTATAATGATAATCATGGTTTCCAAAAAGTAAAATTACTTTTTGAGGGTGTTGTTTTTTAAGTGCAACAATCTTTTGAAAATTTTCAAGTTGTTGTTCGGCAGTTATACCTTCTTTACTATCAAAATAATCTCCAATAAATACAAAATAGTCTGCATCTGAGTGTTTTTCCCAAATTGATTCCCAGTAGTTTCTACCGTGTGTATCTCCTAAAGCAATAATTTTCATTAATGAATAATCGATTTATTTTATTCTTAAAGGTAACATAAAATCATCAACGTTTAATCCTTTAGCTTGAAGTCCATTAGCAATCATTGCAATAGTTTCAATTAAATTATCACGTTGTTGTTCTAAATCTATAATTTTTAATTTTAGAATTTCATTTTGTTCATAAATTGAATTTCTTTTTTTCTTTCCATTAACGCTTAAACCTTCTTTCTTAAACTGTTGAATTTTAGCATTTTCAATCAATTCAATTCTTTCTTTAGTAGCTAAAGTACCTCTACTTAATAAACCTAATCTTTTTTGGAGTGCAGGTCTTGAAATAGGAGCAAGTTTTGAACCTTGATTAATCATAATTTCTAATTCTCTAATTAATTTTTGGTCTAAATCGTCACCTCTTAATTTTTTATTTGCCATATTAAACTGAACTTTTACTTTTAAAATCTAATGGAATAGTCATTTGGATACCATTTGGAGAAACTTGAACTGGTTTATCAATTGGATTCATTTTTACAGCTTTTTCTAAATTAGCTATTTTAATTTCTAAATCAATAATCCACTTATCACTACCATATTCATCTGAATCACTTTTCATCTTTTCAAGAACTTTTAAACTTTGGTCCAATTGTTCTTGAATACGTTCAGTTTCTCCAGGAATATTAGTTCTATGCAAATGAGAACAATTATTCCAACATTGTAAGTGTTTTACACATGGAGTTTGGCTAAAATCATGAGTACAACCACCAAAAGGTGTAATATGAATAGCCATTGCATGTGTTTTTAAAAAATCTTCAGCTTTATTTAAATCTTCTTTTTCTTTTAAATAATGGTAAGTATCAGTAATACTTCCTAGTATGTTTTTATTTCTAACGCCATTATGTAAATAATTCACTTTATCCACAATACTATTAAATGAAATAAAATCTCTATGAAATTCTGTTTTTTCTTTTACATTAGTATGTTGATAGGCAGCATTTTGATTTAAATTTTTTCTCCCTAGGGCTAGTGCTTGTTGAACATTACTCATTCCAGCTAATTCATACAAAGTATTTCTCCAATGTCTTGGCTGATGGCTTGTCATTTTTATTTTACTACCATCTGCTTCTGTTAAATTTCTTCTTTCAAAAATTGACTCATATAATTTGCTACCTAATGCATTATTAATGTCAATAATTGTGGTTCTTTGAGGGAACAATTTAGATAAATTAGTTCTTAAATTGAATCTAAAAGCACCATCAAATGAAATAGATAATGTTTCACTTGTTTTTAATATAGTTTTCCATTGACCATTTACTAATTCTTTCAATACTATATGGTCATTTTTTTTTGCTAATAAGGCGTTTTCAATATTTCTTACAAGGTAAAGTTGATTTTTTCGATAATTTTTAAATCTACCTTGATCAAAATATTTTTCTCTTTTATAGCTTTTTGAAATGAATTGGACAGGTATTTTTAAATTTTTAGTGAAAGATTGAAGATTAATTATTGATTTAAAATGAAAATAATTCATCAAATCATCATCATCAATTAATAAATCAGGACTTAAGTCCCAAAGTCTATCTGGATTGTTTTCTTGCCATTTAGCAACTTCTCTTACTTCTTTGGTTAAAATAACCAATCTATCATAAGCTCTTTTGGCAAATTGTATATCTTGTTCAGCTAACCAATGTACCCTTGATTTAAAAAGTTTTTCCGCATAATATCGAATACCAGTTTTAACTATAGGTTTATTATGGGCATCAGTAATTACTTTACCATTTTTATCTATTAATTCTTTTTCAACCCAACAATCTAAAGGTAATACAGTTACTTCATTACCTCTTTGCCCCATAGCAATCAATAGGTCAATAGTTCTTAATAAAATCTCTTCATTGTCGTTTATAGGGTTATTAGTACAAATTGCATAAGCTTTTATTGCTTCATAAGAAGGTAATTTTTCTTCTCCAATTCGTTTATTTTCCTCAATTTCTTTAATTGTTTTAACTTCATGAAACCTATGATTAGATGTCAAATTATGTTTAAAGCAAATAGGATAGGGGGTTAGTTCAAATTCATCTATTATTTTAGCAATAGATTGTAAATTCGTAGCTGCATCATATAGATTTTTATATTTATTTTCTTTTAATAAATCTACTAGCTCATCAAAATGAATTCTAGTAAGTTCATTAACTTGTGATTGATTTTTAGTTAAAAGTAAAATATAAATACGCTTACATTCAATCATATAATTTCGAATAGCCACATATCCAATCTTTTTATTTCTATAAACATTACTAACAATTGCTTTAATAAAATTGATATATTTATTTGAAATAGAATCAACTTTTAGATTAGTATCATTAGGACATACACTTTTAATTAATTTACTAAATGATGTGAAATTAAACAGATTATCTTTTCCTCTATGAAAAAGTAAATTTGAAACATCCCAAACATTATTATCCCAATCAATATCGGTATTTAATTGTTTGAAATACTCCTTTTCTGTTTGAATGAATCTTTCTAAATTATTAATTGAATCTTTCATTACACTAAATTTGATTTTTTTAAATTATTACATTTTTCAATTACTACATCTACTGATTTAATTATAGTTTCTAATTGTAAAACTGAACGATTATGTTCTAAATCCATTCCAGATGAAGCTATATCTAAAAAATACTGAGCTTTATTTTCAAGATTCATTTTAACTTCTTCATGTTTTCCATCTATAAATGGATGGAATTTTTCACAATTGTAGCAAGCATAAACTGGATTTTTTGCACAAAAAGTATTTTCAGCTAAACCACAAGAACCAATTCCTCCAATATATTGATCACCTACCATACCTTTAACCCATTGTTTAGGATTTGAATTAACCTTTTCAATGATATTTCCAGTATTTAACATATCCATTATATTGTTATATGTTTCATTTTTACCTAATGCTTTAGTTTTGATAGTTGCAATTTCAGGAGTAGCTGATATATAAGCTCTTGCTGGAACCGTTGAATTATGCCCCAATATTTCTGCAATCATTTCAGCTGGAGTTCCTTGGTCTGCAAGACTTTGTGCTAAATGATGTCTTAAAAGTGTAGCACCTTCGCCTTTTTTAAAGCCAATTTTTTTTAATTCATTACTAATTATTTTAGTTATATCTTTTGTATTAAGTCTTTTAAAAGTAGAATATTTGGCTATTTTTAAGAAAATTCCATTTGTATCTTCAATACTTTTAATATTTTCTTTAAAACTAATTAAACGTTTAATTTGCTTACCTAATTTATCACTAATACTTCTTTTTTTATATTGAAAGGCAGTATTGGATGTTTTTTTTGCCATTAAAATGTTTAAAGTAAAAAATTTAGTATCCCCATCTTCAGTTTCAATGTAATCAAAATCATTTTTGTCAATTGAATAAATTTGAATAGGTCGTAATCCAAGTTCGAATGAAATATTCAAAATTACAGCATTTCTAATTTCAATGTAATTTTTTGATTTGTACATTACATTTAAATGATTGATTATATTAACTTCATCGTTTTGTGTTAAATAATTAGGGTATAAAAGTGCTTTAGAATATGGAGTGCTTATTTCTTTATTAATATTCTTAATTTCTTTTAATGTTTTATTAGAGAAATTATCTATACCATGATTTAAGCACCAACTATAAAATGAAATAAAACTAAAATAATGTTTTAATCCTCTTAATAATATACCTTTTGCAATTGTTATAAAATCTTCATTTGACCATATTTCTTCTTTGGGGTTTAAAATTGTAGATATCACTGTGAATATATACATGTCATTTCCATATACAGTTCGTAATGATTTAATTTGTAATCTATTACTTATAAATCCCTTGGCTATTTCTTTAAAATATGGATTTAATTCGAAATTATGCCAGTTAATTACTCTTTTAACACCACCATCATAAAATGACCATACCTCACCAGAAACATCAATAAAATTATCTTCTTCGGAAATACGAGTATTTACTTTAATTTTTAAAGGATTTAAAAACTTATATTTCATAATTTATATTATTAATACGTTGTATATTTATTTCATTAGCTCTTTTGTTTATAAAATAACCTGCATAAAAAGCAGGCATAGGAGAGGAGTTGCTCCAACCACAAATTTGCCTTAATTTGTCTTTTGCCAATTCCATTTCAATTTTTTCATAATCAATTAAATATTCTAAAAGTTGATTTACAAAAGTATGTCTTAATGCGTGAGGAGTTAATTTAATTTTATCTTTAAACTGAATTTCGTACTTTGTTTTAATTACAATAAAAATACTATTTAACGAGTTTAAATTTAAAGGTTGTCCAGAATTGCTTATAAAAATATAACCATTTTTAACTTTGTTTTTCAGTGATATTTTTTTTCTATATTTTATAAAATAAATATCAAGTAGGTTGTATAATTCATGGGAAATAGAAACAATTCTATAACTCCAATTATTTTTAATTGAAGGCTTTATTTTACGTGTATCTTCAAAATCATTATCATTTTTAGCAATTTGAATGTAATAATTATTATCACTTTTAATCACATTTTCTATTTTGAGCAGTAACAATTCACCAATTCTTAAACCAGTTTGTAATAGAAGTTCTATTACTAAATAATTTCTTAGTTTATATTCATTTTTAAAAGGATTATTATTTGAATTGATTGAGATAATACTTTTTATATTTGAAACCTCAAGTTCAGATAAACTTTTATATTCTCGAATTTTAGGAGGATGATGTACAAGATTAATTTTAAATTTATTTTTGATTTCATTAAGTCTATTATTACTAATTTTTTTTCTTATAAAATACCATTCTAAAAAATTACTAATAGCTCTTATATAAATATCAAATGATTGATTTGATATTACTGAATCGTTTGATTTATTATACTTTTTATGATACATCCAGTGACAAAATCCATCAATTTCTTCAATTAAATTTTCATTCAAAAAATTTTCGAAATTTTCATTTTTATATTTTTCATTTAAGTAAGAATTTAAAAGTTTTATTGAAACTAAATGATTTATTTTAGTATTAAATGATTTAGCTTTTAACTTAATTAAACAAAATAACATTGAATTGAATTCTGGTAACCCTTTGCTAGTTAATAAAACAGGATATGTTTTATTATTTGAAAATCTACATTTAATAATCTTCATACTTAGTAAAATATTATAAATCTAAAGTATATAATATTTTAATTAAA